>NZ_JAXHCA010000011.1:0-48280 GCF_042466275.1 Sulfitobacter sp. R86518 | reverse complement strand
CTCGATCCCGGCCGAGGTCCAATCCAGCGCGGAATAGACCCGATCCGGTTCTTTGAGCGCGCTCGTGTCAATGCCCGCGTCCGAAAGGTATTTCTCAACCTGAACAATATTGTCCTTACGCATGGCGGTGATCTCGCTCACCAGATCCTTACCCGCGCCATCGTCGAGGTCATCCAGCGCCGTCTCATAGGCCGCCTGCGTCCCGCTCAGCACCCGCCAAAGCTCACTCATCGCGTCATTCTTGGTCTGCATACTCACACCTTTAGCTATGATTAATGGGAAGCTTCACCAGTGCTGAAGAGACCGGTAAAGCGTTGATATCGTGATTATTATTTCCGAAGAGATAACACGCGTTGCGGGCTTTGGTTCCGGTGAGTTTTAACGGAACTGGGGGATTTTTAACTGTGCAGGGAAGGGCGCAGAAACAGCCCCATGTTTCCAGGGGCTTCCGCCCCCAACTATCGGCTCCAACAACCATTTCGCAAGGTAACGCACCACCGGCACGGCAACCCCGTCGCCGGTCAGCTGATACGCCTCCAACGCTTTTTCGGGCAGCACATAGCTGTCACGCAACCCCATAAGCCGCGCCGTTTCGCGCGGCGACATCAACCGTGATCGGATTGCGTCGCGCGACACTACAAGCAACTGTTAGTAACACTCGTCTGCCACAGAACTGCAAACCGCATTGATGATAATATCCCATGCAGACCGTGGCTCGCGTGGCAGCGCCTAACGACCTGCATAAGACACTGTGTTTGATAAGGATCGCAAAAAGGGCCTTCCCCTACATGATTGAAAGGAGAAACAGAGACCACCCATTATCTGGCGCGATATACTTAGATGAAACCGAATGTAATTGTCAGCTGACAATTTACATTACACAGAGACAATAACCTTTTAACAGATCACAGCGTGTCAAAACGTACCAAGTAACCAGCTATTCCTAAAGGCCTCAGTAAGAATAGACTGCCCACTTTGGTGCAATTAGGCACAAATCTGAATATTTCTCCACTCAACGCCTCGAACGTTTCGCGCGCGAAACATTCGAGGCGAAGGATAGCAGAACGACTAAGCAAGCCTTTTGCGATGTGTACTTCTCGGCACTTCAAGCACCAAAGCCCTCCCGACCGATCGAGACATAGGCCGTAAATCCTGCCTGCTTCACATCCTTTGGCGTATAGATGTTACGCAGGTCGGCCATGACGGGCGTCATCATACGTTTAGCCATCCGCTTTAGATCTAAAGCGCGGAATTCGTTCCATTCGGTCAGGATTACTACCGCGTCAGCGTTCTGGGTTGCTTTATATACATCCTCATTCCAAGCGACGCCTGGCAACAGCCCCTCCCCTTCACGCTTACCTTGGGGGTCTACGACGCGGACCTTGGCACCGTTCCCGACCAGCCATGGGACTATTGTCAGGCTGGGGGAGTCGCGCATGTCATCTGTGTTTGGCTTGAAAGTGACGCCCAGCACAGTGATCACTTTGCCATTTACCGAGCCCCCGCACAGGTCAATGATCTTATCGATCATGCGGCGCTTCACCTGATCATTCACCTTGATCACGGTTTCAGTCAGTTGCATTGGTGTTGCGTGGTCTTGCCCCATGCGAGCCAAAGCTTGGGTATCCTTGGGAAAACAGCTGCCTCCATACCCAGGACCTGCATGAAGAAATTTATCGCCAATACGGCCATCAAGGCCCATACCCTTTGACACCATTTTAACGTCGGCACCGGTCTTTTCGCACAAGGCAGCGATCTCATTGATGAAGGTAATCTTGGTAGCCAAGAAAGCATTGGCCGCATATTTGATCATCTCAGCGCTTTCCAGATCGGTTGCCATGATCGGGAACTCACGAAGGTAGAGAGGACGATAAATTTCATTCATCACCTCTGCCGCCCGTTCATTCTGCACACCCACGACAACACGATCAGGACGCATGAAATCGTCGATTGCAGCGCCTTCCCGCAAAAACTCGGGGTTGGATGCGACGTCGAAGTCTGCCTTCGGGTTCGCTTTAGAAACAACCTGTTTGACCTGACGGTTGGTGCCCACTGGCACCGTCGATTTAGTGACGACCACAGCGTAGCCTGTCATCGCGGTCGCAATCTCTTCTGCTGCAGCCATGACGTAGGTCAAATCCGCGTGACCGTCCCCGCGGCGCGTCGGAGTCCCTACCGCAATAAAGACAGCGTCAGCCCCGTCGACCGCCTCGGCCAAATTGCCCGTGAAAGAAAGACGACCCGCGTTGACGTTCTTGGCCATGAGGTCTTCAAGACCAGGCTCATAAATCGGGGCTACACCGTTCTTGAGTTGCTCGACCTTCTTCGGATCTTTGTCGACACAGACAACATCATGTCCAAAGTCAGAGAAGCAAACACCAGACACCAACCCAACGTATCCGGTACCGATCATAGCAATTTTCATAAAACAAACTTTCTAAATCAATGTGTGTATCACCTGAGATAAATAGCCCACTGTGTCAATTATTTCGGCTTTATTGCCTTAAATGTTTCGCGCGCGAAACATTTAGTGTTTTAGTGCTGCGCGGATACGCTTTTCGACTTCGGGTGTGAGTTCTGCTCCACCAATCGTGATGGTTTTAGCAGAGCGCTCCAGCCAGAGTCCGGGCGAAAGCTCCTCCCTCTTGCTTCTCGCTTGCTTTACAACTTTGGGTGTCTTTGGTGCCTCGAGAGCGGCTGCCAAGATATCTTGTTCTGCTTCAAGCGTAGCGGCACTTCCCAGCCCACTCAAAGCCTCAACAACATCCGACTTAAACGCCTCATCTGCCTGCAGCTTCTGGGACAAAGCTAACCCCAAGCGTTCCCCGATCGCAGCGGGGTAAGAGAGATACGGACCGAGTTGCTCGACCACGGGAAGAAAGCTTTTGATCTTGGAGCGTTTGGCTCGGCTACCATTGCCGAACAGACCGTTTAGAGCCGATTTTGTATCTACATACACCCCCTCTTCAACTGAACGCGCAATGATGCGGGCGCGCTCGAAATACGAGAGGCCAACGCGAATTTCGTTTTCTTCGACCATTGCGACATAGGCATCGGCAGCGTCGACGGGGCGGCGGACGAGAGCAAGGACAGTGCTAAAACGCGCATCGTCAGTTTCTTGGTAGAGTTGCGTGAGGGCTGTCAGACGACGCCAACCGGAAATGAGGCCGTAGCCGCCACGTTCTGTTGCGACCACTTCGATTGGCGTTTGCTGCCCACGCACTGACAGCGAGGCTCTTAGCGCTGCCATGTCTTCGTCGTCAGCAACAAGCCGGTCTCGGACAAGGTAACTGCTTTCGATCTGATCCAGGGGCAATGACTGCACCATGCGGCCTTCAGCACGGGCGGAGTGCAATTCGGCTGTAACTTCTGCCAAGGCCGCACTGGTGGCTGCATCTCCAGCGACATGGGCGATCGGCGGGCTCGAAGAGCGCATCTTTGGTGCCACACCCTGAGGGTAGGTAGGAAACAGCGCTTTTGTCTCTAATATAGGCGTAGAGCCTGTATCTGTCACAGGTTCCACAGCGAGGTAATCGCCCCGAGGCGGGGTTAGTCTTTTACGTTTTGCCATGTCTTATCCTCTCTCTTGAGCGGTACAATGCTGAGGGCAGTAAAGTTAACCAGATGCTGCTTCTGCGTCCGCGGCTTTCGCATCGCGATGCCAGGCACCAATCAGCAGGCGCTTGAAAGCAGCATAGGTTGAATCGAATGTCTGGCGCCCGCGGGCGTAGGTCTCGCGATTGAAGTCACGGTAATCCGCCTCGTAGATACCGTTTACGCTTTCGCCGGCTTGCCCGATCAGAGCAGTAAAATCCTGCCGGTGTGGCGACAGAGTTTGTCCCAGATACGCCTGTATCAGTGCTGCAAGCTCTGCCTGTTGCGCGCCGTCATAACGGGTGATGACAGCACGCACTGCGTCCCACTCGAATTGCAGCCCCTCACGCCCCAAAGCGCGGGCGGCCATGTTCTCGCCCTCTTCGATAGAGCTGAAGGTGGAATGCAACATATCAAAGAACCGCCCGGTACTATCGAATTCAAGAAACGAGGCGCCAAGGGGGACCAACAGGATGTCAGCAGCAGCCAGACCGTTGATGGTGAGATACCCAAGGGCAGGGGGGGTATCGACGAAAATCACGTCGTAGTCGTCTAGAACGCCGTCGGCTTCGAGCCGGTCGGTTAATGCATCCCAGAGCTTCCAGCCCCGGGTCGCCATACGCCAGACAGGGATCTGGAACTCCGCCCAGTACAAATTGAGTTGGGCGCCAATCAGGTCGATGTTGGGCCAATGGGTCGGGCGAATCAAATCACCGGTGCTCATTTTGAGCGCTTCTGACAGGGTATCATCCAGCGGCGTGGGCGCCTCACCCCGGTCGGCTTTGGCGCGGTTTTCGGCTTGGGCGGCCTCGGCATAGTGGCGGGCGATCACCGGGAAAACTGTGCCCCATTCATCTTCGATCCGGCCCCCAAAAATCGACGTCATGGAACCCTGGCTGTCGAGGTCAATAACCAACACTTTGTAGCCATCCAGCGCGGCTGACATCGCCAGGTGAGCGGCGGTAGAGGTCTTGCCCACGCCACCTTTGAAATTCGCGACTGATACGATTTTTGCGGGCAGGCCCTTGGGGCGGTACGGACGGTATTCTTTCGATTTGGATCCTTCAGATCCGAAATGTGCGCGCAGACGCAGGACCTCGTCGAGGGTGAACCATTTGGCACCGCCAGCGGTTTCGGATGTGCCTTGGGGTAGGTCCGGGTTGTTGCGCAGCACGCGGCGAAAATGGGCTTGGGCCACGGGGATCAGATATTTGGTGATCTCCCATGTCGAGAACAGGCGCAGGCGCTTTTGACCCGCTTCATCCATCCCCCGGCCAGCAAGATCTTGGCGCCCTCGAGAGCAGGCCTCGGCGATGGCATGAAAGTCTTGCGACGAGGTCGGTGGGCCCAGATCGGCCATGGCTTGATCGGGGTCAATATTGAAGTACGGGGGCAGGGGCTCACTCATCGGAAATTCGCTTATGTATTGCGTTTCCATCTATGTAGCAGAAAACGCGTCACATGGAAGAAAAACCGTACTTTTTGAAGTTTTTCTCAGCAAATACTGGGGGTTCAGCTGGGTGTTTGGTTTGAAAATCTAGATGTGATGCAAATCCAACCCAGTGTTATAATGTGTTATTATCAAGTTAAGGGTTCTGTGTGAAATCTATTTATCCCTTTTTATCAAAGGCTTTTGGATAGCGCTTGCATACGGCGTGACTCTGAACCCCCGAAAGACTGACTCTGAACCCCCGATAAAGCAACTCTGATCCCCCGATCAAAATGACCGAGGGCAGGGGTGAGTGATGGACAAGCAATGTGGATAACTTTTAGGGTGGTGTCACTAAAACCACAATTCCCAAAAAGGGAACATCGAGCAGTGATCACGGCAGAAATTCGCACGTAAGAGGCGGAGGCTGTCGACAGGCAAAGGACAGAAAATGTCAAACCCCGCGCCCGCAGAGGGCCTGTTGCCCGACCGGCATCAGGCGGATTTCTTTGCCTGCGATATCTTTGATGCGATCCCTAAAGACGACCTTGCAACGATGGAGCATCCGATCTTCTCGCTCTCGACCAAGCCGGATCGACGCATTTTGAACTATACCCATAACGGAACCGATATCACCGTCGTACCAAGCATGCGCGGGCTTGCGACCATCCATGATAAAGACATCCTGATCTTTTGTATCAGCCAGCTAATGGCCGCGCTGAATACTGGCCGCGCCGTGGGGCGTACATTGACGCTGCGTGCCTACGATATGCTGGTCGCGACGAACCGCGAAACCTCTGGCGATGCCTACCGTCGGCTACGCGAAGCTTTCGAGCGGTTGGCGGGGACCCGCATCACCACCAATCTGGAGACAGGGGGAATGGAGGTAACCAGTGGCTTTGGCCTGATCGAGAATTGGGAGATCGTGCGCCGTGCCCGTGGCGGCCGGATGGTGAGTGTCAAGGTCACCCTGTCGGAATGGCTTTACCGCGCAGTGCTGTCAAAATCGGTGCTCACGCTAAGCCGCGATTATTTCCGTCTGCGCAAGCCGCTGGAGAGACGGGTCTATGAGATCGCACGCAAGCACTGTGGACGCCAACCGGCCTGGCGGATCTCGGTTGAGCTGCTGTTGAAAAAATCCGGCTCTGCGTCCCCGCGCCGGGTCTTTCGCAAGATGCTGCGCGATATGATCCAAGCGAACCACTTACCGGATTACGAGATGGAGGAAGAGGCGGGCGATATGATCCGCTTCACCCGCCGTACCCTGATCGAAGACGGCCCCGAAGCGCCACCCTTGTCAGAACAGGCGATCGAAGCTGCGCGGGCAATTTTGCCAGGTGCTGATGTCTATGCGCTGGAGGCCGACTGGCGAGCCTTTTGGGCGGCTTCCGGACGGCCCAAGCTACGCGCAGCAGATGCCGCGTTTGTGGGATTCGTGAAGATGCAGGCTGAGAAGAGCGAGGCGGGATAATGCCCACATATGGATGGAGCGCTTTCGTGCCAGCATCCCCATGACCTAAAGTTATGCGGATATTCCCTTTTTACGTGCGGCTGTATATAGCCTTGCCTAACGATGAATCTGCTAGATTTTGAGCACAGCGCATATGGGTGATATATGTTTCCGCCATAGTAGGGTGTAAGGTCAAAAACGCTTTCGGAAAACCGCAATAATTTGATAGCTTCTCCGCATTACATACGACGTTTTTTACATTCAAAGAAAATTACCGTTATGCACATGAATAGTATTCACGACCTCTCGAGGGCGAAGAAGCGGGCCATTTTTCTGGCCGTCGACAGCATGCTCGTCCCCCTTGCTCTCTATTGCGCCTATGCATTCCGATACGGGACGGGCACTCCCTGGATGCCGATAGCAGACAGTTGGGTGCTTTTCCCAGTTATCTCGATGTGGGGCGTTGGTATCATCTGGGCACTGCGGCTGCATCGCATCAAGCTTAACGCTTTCGATACACATTCCATGTCAAACATTGGCGTAGCTTCGCTGTTGATCGCCTTCAGTGCAGTGATGTTAAGCTATTGGTTAAAGCTATCGGCACCGCGGTCCGTACCACTTCTTTTGGGGTTGTTCTTCTGTATCTTCGCCGTCGCAGCGCGTGTGGTGGGCCTAAACCTGCTACGCTGGTTGTCAGAGCGCGGTGGCAACCGTAAACCCGTCGCGATCTACGGGGCAGGGGCCGCGGGTATCCAATTGGCAGCCGCACTGAGGCAGGCTAGCGAAGCGCGGCCCGTATTCTTTATCGACGACAACCCGAACTTGCACGGTCTCATGGTCGCCGGGCTGCCTGTCCATGATCCCGCTAAACTCGGGAAGCTGATCAAAGCCCGCGATATCGAACAAATTCTGCTTGCCGTACCATCAATGGCCAAGAAACGTAGAGACGAGTTGATCTCCAAGCTCAGCGTTTATGAGGTCGAGGTGCAGGTGCTGCCGTCCTATGTGGACCTGATGTCTGGCAAGGGGCTCGCTGATAGCCTGCGCACCGTCGCGCCGGATCAGCTTTTGGGCCGAGATAAGGTTGATCTCGATACGCCGGAAATCGCGAAAACATACGCTGGCCGCGTCGTGATGGTGACCGGGGCAGGGGGCTCCATTGGGTCCGAGCTGTGTCGGCAGCTGCTGAACTGTAACCCGGCGCGGATTGTCTTGTTCGAACAAGGTGAGTTCCAGCTGTACTCGATTGATCAGGAGCTGCAGCCCGAGGCGAAGGCCATCGGGATCCCTATTGTCAGCCGTCTTGGGTCGGTCACCGACAAGGCGCGCGTCGCCGGTGTGATCGCTGAGGAGGGGGTGGAGATTGTCCTCCACGCCGCCGCTTATAAACACGTGCCGCTGGTCGAGGAAAATGAGCTAGAAGGCGCACGTAACAATGTGCTCGGCACCCAAGTCGTCGCCGAAGCAGCTGCTGAAGCTAAACTTGAGCGCTTCATTCTTGTCTCCACCGACAAAGCCGTACGGCCGACAAATATCATGGGAGCCACCAAACGGATGGCCGAGTTGGTGGTGCAGGATGTCCAGACGCGAAACGCTGCCACAAAGTTCGCCATGGTGCGCTTCGGCAACGTACTGGGGTCCTCTGGTTCGGTTCTACCACTGTTCCAAAAACAGATCGCCCGCGGTGGGCCGGTGACGGTAACCCACAAAGATGTCACTCGTTTCTTTATGACGATTCCCGAAGCGGCACGTTTGGTCTTGCTGGCTGGTGCCTATGCTAAAGGTAGCGACGTGTTCGTGCTAGACATGGGGGAGCCACAGAAGATCATCGATATCGCCCGCCGGATGATCACGCTCTCTGGCCGGAAGGTTAAGGATCCTGAGACGGGTGACGGGGACATCGAGATCAAAGTGACAGGTCTGCGGCCAGGTGAGAAATTATACGAAGAGCTGCTGATTGATGATGGCAGTCTCCTGCCCACACCGCACGTCAAGATTCTTCGTGCGCACGAGGGGATGCTTAGTCAGATAGAGGTAGCCTCGATGTTGCGTGAATTACAAGTATCGATCATAGAAGCAGATAGCATTCGATTGCGACGGCTAATTGCGAAAAAGGTAGAAGGATACAATGTACGCGAGGATCCTCATGCAAAAAGCACTGCTAACGACGCTTAAACTGACGCACATAATTCTAACACACCCTATCAGTTAAAAATGGATCGAAACTGATGATAGAAAACAACTTGGTCTCCATAGTAATGCCACTATTTAACTCGAGTAAATTTATGGAGAGTGCAATATCTTCAGTAATTCAACAAGATTATTCAAATTGGGAGTTGATTGTAGTAGACGATTGTTCAACAGATAAAAGTGCTGAAATTGCGGAGCAGGTATCCAAGAATGATAGTAGGATTAAAGTTGTACGACTTTCGAAAAATGGGGGCTCGGCGGTAGCACGTAATGCCGGCATAAACAAAGCAAATGGGAAATACATATCTTTTCTCGACGCAGATGATATATGGCTGCCAAATAAGTTAAGTTCACAAGTGTTATATATGAGGGAAAACGAAGTAACTTTTTGCTTCTCGGATTACCGAGTTATTAACGAAGATTCTGAAGTTATCGGAGAAAGAAAATTTAAGGGAAAAGTTGATTATGAAACGCTTCTTCTTGGAAACATCATTGGATGTTTGACGGCTATATATGATCGTGAAGAATTAGGCACTATATTTATGCCGGATATTAGAATGAGGCAAGACTACGGGCTATGGTTGAAGATTCTAAAAGAAACGAGTTATGCACATAATTGCCAAATGGTATTGGCAGAGTACAGGCAATACGATAGCTCATTGTCGGCAAACAAAATCAGAGCAGCATCGTACACTTGGATCTTGTATAGAGACTTTGAAAAAATATCGCTTTTGAAGCGAATATACATTTTCTCCCGTTATGCGGTGAGCGGAATTTCACAAAAAATAAAGGAAGTCTGATTTCAACGAAATTGAAATAGTGTAGCTCCTCATGCGATTGATGAAAGTAATATTACCTAGAATGATAGTAATTCATCAAACGATCAGGTTTGTTTCGGTTGGGGTGAAATGGTTTGGGGCAGTGCAAATCAAGAAACTAAAATGGTCAACGAAAACAGATAAAAATTAATAATGGAAGAAGTTTTTGAAATATGATTTTTACCGCCTCCTCGTAGTACAACTATCTGCGCCAATAGCTCGTGTGGCTTTTGCGTTCCTTATTGTGCCAATACATCCGCGAGGTGTAGATATTATTACGATATTGGCTATCTCAGAAATGTGCTCAACATTTTTGGTTTTCGGTCGTAACTATCTCATTCAATCTGGCTACGACCACCAAATTGTAGGTAAAATTGTTGATAAACTTATACTGCCTATGGTGGCGGGGGGGGTATTTGTTGCCCTGTCCAATGTTGAACAAAAGTCTATGATAAATAGTGTTATTGTTGTAACTCTAGCTATAACATGTATGTCTATGTTAAATGCGGCCTTCTTGGCGAACCGAAAACTGAATTATATCCTACCCTTGAATATTGTCGTCTATGCTGTTATTGTCTTTGCGGACTTATATGGGCCAGCGATCGCCGCACTAGCGGTTGTTATTTGGGTGCTTGTCGAAATCTCTATTCCAGGCATTCCTCAACGAGCTGAAAAATCGCATTTGCCAGTTATATCAGTCGTATTGGCTTTCGTTAGTCAACGAATTGATGTTCAGATTTCAACCTTATACTCTAACCCCACCTTTATCAGCGAGGTATTTATACTCAATACCTTAATTATACCGCTAGCGGTTTTTGTCAGAGTCTTTGGAAACACAGCGCTATTGAGGGGAGAGGGGGTATTTTTAAATAAAATATACTCCACAATCTTGCTAACCGCACTCTCCATATTCTACTGTCTACTTTTGTATCTATATGGTGATATATACGGGAATCTAGTGATTGTCGAAAATATACACATAATATTGTGTTCTGTTTTCATATCGTTTGCCTTGGTTCCATACCGAGAAAAAATTTCTATTGATTCGAGTAGAGGAAATTTTTTGCCTCTTTTTATCTTCTCGGTCTTAGGGGTGCTGCCTTCACTGATTATATTTTTATACATTCTTTTCTTTGGTGTAGTCTCGATGGGGATGTTTATAACAGCTTTGTATTTGCTTCCCAGGTTATTAATGATGCTGTATGCTATGAAGAAATATGGGGTGTAAGTTTCGAATGAAATCAACTAACATGGATCAAACAGAAACTATTATAGCGTTGGACTTGCTTTCGTATTCTGCGTCTCACGTACCAATCAATTCCTTTTGGTTGAGGTCTCTCTCAAAAGTTTTCAAAATCGAGGTTATAGTAGAAGCCTCCCATATGGACGAAGTATGTCGAAATTTGAAATGCAGTTTTGGAGGGAGGCGAGTAAAACGTGGTAAATTTTGGAGGGTACGAAGGGAATTCATTTTCTTAAATGAACTATTTCGGCAGCGAAATAAAAATATGCTTATCATGGGCGCCACGGGCTCGCAAATTTTGGTTTTGTCACTGTTCGAGAGGGTGTTCAAAAAAGGTAGTGAGCGATGGTCTATTGTTTTACACAGTGAGCTAGAAGGTGTGGTGAAGCCAAGCGGAATAATGAAAAAATGCTCGTATCTAGCTTTTAAGCTTTTGGGTTTTCCGAAGAATTTGAAAGCTATTGTATTGGGGGAGCACATAATTGACAGTTTACATAATGAAAAAATATCATCTTTAAATATAAATTCAATTGAACACCCGCTGCCGCACAAAATTGAAACGAATGATTTTGATTCCGATGGACCCATCAAGTCTTTAGCTATAATTGGCCTGCTTCGGGGCGATACAAAAGATTTAGAGCAAGCGGACCGTTTAGCGAAAAATTCAGATTTGGATATTCACTTTATAGGACGGCGTGGCCCTAGCTACGTAAAGCCATCAGTTGCGAGAGAAAAGGTATTGGAGACGCATTATTCTTTCGAGTGGATGGGTAAAGAACTAGAGAATATCGATGCTCTATATATCTGCCCGCGAAGTAATAAGTATAAATTGACAGCTCTCGGTAGCATAAGCGACGCACTATTGTTTTCAAAGCCAGTATGCTGGATCAAGCATGACGCACTTAAGGCATATGAAGATGCTCCTTTTAGTATTGTTGGAGAAGATGAGGCAGAACTTTTACAAAACCTAAGTAATTATATCGCGCCTGAGGCGGTAGTTTGCGAACAATGGGTTAACCAATGGAATAATGATGCAGAATTAAAAATTTTGGATCTATGCCATAGGGGGGCCACTGGATGATCCAGACCCTCAGGTTGATAAAGAAAAAATTCTCACGCACTTTTTTTGATATGAAATACAAGAATATCTTTAAAGGTGAAGAATTCGATGTCCGTTTTCGGTGCGATAACGCTGAAAATTTTCATTTCGGAAAATCCTGTTACATCGGACCAGCTTGTCACTTCGATGCTCTAGGTGGAATATATCTTGATGATTACGTTATAATTGGTCCGCACGTCTGCATCTGGAGCTACAATCATGATTTCAAGCATGAGATGATTCCCTATGGCCCTGATAATGATCTACGCCCTGTAAAAATAGGTAAAGGCGCGTGGATAGGTCTGCGAACAATAATCTTACCAGGAAGTGAAATTGGAGAAGGAAGCGTAGTTGGCGCAGGATCTATTGTTGGCGGTAAGATACCTCCTTTCAGTTTAGTTCGCCCTAACCGCTCCGATCATTCACCACTCACTATCTTAAAAAATAACAATCTATACTATCGGGGGAAAAATTGAGCCTTTATATCATGACACTGAGTAATAAGTTCAACTTTTTTAGATTAGCGACAACGCAACGTCGAAACATATACGTGGGATATATAGGTAGAAAAAACTTCGGCGATGATCTTCTCTTCGATATTTATAAACATGTTACCGAAGACGACAAAGCGGCTCCGATCTTGGATGCTGTAAAATTGCCTTGGAAACTGCGTGGACAAGTAGTTCTAGGCGGAGGAACAATCATTGGAGGACAGATATACCTGAAGACATTTGAAAAACTTCGGAGAAGACCATCCATCGTGTTCTGTGCGGGGGTTATACCTGGGGCACTCTCCAAGCAGTGGATTGATTTACTAAAGAACACAAAAATCTACACTAGGTCGATAGAAAGTAAAGATAGGTTGCTTTCCTACGGATTGGACGCGGTGGCTCTAGTTGACCCGGCTATTTTTTCTAGCCTCATTTACCCCCTCTCTGACCAACAGCCTGTTGGTCCAGTTTTCGCTCCACATGGGCACCATACCAATGTTTCATTATATCGTAACTTAATAGAAAAAGTTCCAATTCTTGAACGACCAAATATTACGTTATTTGCATCTAGCATTGAAGATGAAAAAATTTCACAATTTCTGGCAAAGGAATATGGCACAAGATACTTATCTGGATGGAAAAAAGTTGAAAACTCTGTTTCCATCATTGGCAGTGCTTCTTATGTAATATCTACGCGGCTGCACCCAGCGATTGTTGCAGCTAGCTATGGGGTTCCTGTTAGAATGGTCTCATATGATGAAAAACATACAGAATTTGCTAATAGCATATCTGCTAGAAGTGCATTATTTGACTTAAAATCCCTAGACAATGAAGTTGCCAGTTTTAGCGACGGTAAGCGTAGTAGTTATATTGGAACTGTAGCAGAATGGCACGAGGGCTACGATAAGTTTTGCGAGACATTTTCATTAGCATGTCGTTGAAGTTATTCAATACTCACCATTGGGCATTTCTCCCCGTGCTTCTTTTTGGATTTGCGTCACTTGCAAAGTTGGAATTCTTGAATTTACCGATTGCACTGACGTTAGCTTTACTTTCTTCTAGCAGGCATACATTTTGGTCAATTGTAATCCCATCTCTTATTGTATTCTCCGGATTGGAAAAAACCGTTTTTTTGGATAGAAGCGCATATTTCGTGACTCCAATAAATTCTGATTTTTTGCCTGATCTTTGGTTGGTGGCCTTCGCGATTAGAATTCTAAGCTATTGGATAAGTGAAAAGAAAATTCGGGTTATACCCGAGTTCGCCTTGTCCTCAGCGTTTTTTCTAGCTCTTCTATTTTTTTCGAGTGTCGTCTTCACTATCGAGCATGGAGGATTGGGTGGGGTAAATAAAGCACCGATTAAGTTGGTAATATTTATATTCTGTTGCGGGGTTATAATATCAGAAATACGGAGATTTGATGTTTATTCTTCGGTGATTTGCGCCGTTGCGTACGCCGCTGTTGCTGGAGCTATTCTGCGACTAGGTGTCATATATTGGTACGCTACGAAGGACCCTGGTATATATACCTATACTGGAGTATTTATCTCAGCCTATTTTCTTTCTCGATCCAGTAAGATGAATGATTTTTCGCTTAAGGGAAATTTAGCAGTAGGTTTTTGGATTGTCATCCTGCTACTTCATGCTAGTGCATCAAGAACAGAACTTGCATTATTTTCATTAAGTCTTCTCTTGTTCTTCTTTCGCCCATCAAAGTCAGTTCTATTTCCCGCTTTTCTGCTCGTCTCTTGTGTTGTCTTTGTCCTTTCATATCTACCAGTAGATTTTGTAAATTTTTATATGCATAAAGCTAGCTTTTTTATGAATTTACTGAACGATAATGTCGGTATTGGTGATTCTGCTAGTGTACGTCTTTCCACTTTCTTCAATTTAATTGACGGAAGCCAAACGAGTTTTTTTAACATAGTTTTCGGACGCGGCTTCGTGGGTTATACTGATTTCGCTGCCTATCCCAATTTTGCGATATATAGCGAGAGCGCATTCTCCGATTCAGAACACTCTAGTGGTATGTATTTTCATCTTCATTTTTTCCTTAATAGCCTTTTGTTTTACTTTGGTGTTTTTGGAGTTCTTTTTTTCGTTCTTGCCATCTTTATCCTTTTCAAGATTTCCTTTGCCCCTAGTAGTGTTGTTTTACTCGCATACTTTATCTTTAACTCTATGTTTCGACTGGAACTTATCGTAATCGTTCCGGCATTGATGTGGAGTTTACATAAACTAGATGGAAAGGGGTTGGTCTCTCGTTGATACCTGTGGTACTCATATCACCAAGTTTTGCTCGGCCCTCTATTTAAATGGAAAATTTGATGTCAGCTCCAATTCACCCTGTCTTGCTGTGCGGGGGTTCAGGCACCCGTCTGTGGCCTTTATCCCGTGAATTGTACCCTAAGCAATTTGCAAAAGTTTTGGAAACAGAAAGCCTTTTTCAATCTGCCGTACGCCGGCTCAGTGGAGGTAGATTTACAGCACCTGTTGTAGTAACTAGCGAGCCATACCGATTTATTGTATCTGAACAACTCGCCCAGATTGAATCAGCAGCTCAAGCAATATTACTAGAGCCTGAAGGAAAAAATACCGCGCCGGCGATTTTGCTTGCAGCATTAAAGCTCTCAGAGAGCGACCCTGATGCACTGATGCTCGTAGCGCCTTCAGACCACCTGATTTCTGATTTAGAAACTTTTCACAATGCTGTGTACCAGGGCGCTTCCAAAGCTGAGGAAGGGCGGTTGGTTACATTCGGAGTAGAGCCAGATAGACCAGAAACGGGATATGGCTATCTCGAAGTCGACTCGTCTTTAGAGCTTAAGTCGAACCTATCGATGGCGTTGGTTAGGTTCGTAGAAAAGCCAGATTTTGAAATTGCTGAAAAAATGGTAGCTTCTGGAAATTTCCTATGGAATTCAGGTATTTTTTTGTTCAGCGCGAAATCTATAATACTGGCATTTACTGAACATCAACCAAAAATGCTTGAATTGGTGCGTCAGGCTTTTCAGAGTTCTGTAGATGATTTAGGCTTTACACGAATTAACCCTGAGATCTGGACCAATGTGGATAGTATCTCCATCGACTATGCCGTAATGGAAAAGTCTCAAAATTTGCAAGTTGTGCCATTTGATGGCGGCTGGTCTGATCTTGGCGACTGGGCATCAGTTTTGAACAACTCCAAATCCGATAGTCATGGAAACGGGTTTTCGGGTAACATTACACAAATTGATTGCGAGGGTACGCTTTTAAGATCTGAAACCGATAGTTTGCAGGTCGTTGGTATAGGTTTAAAAGATACTATCGTTGTGGCTATGGGAGATGCTGTCTTAGTTGCAGATAAGTCCATGAGTCAAAATGTCAGTACAGCTGTTAAGTTACTTAGAAGTAAGAATGTGCCTCAAGCTACCCAGCTTCCTCGCGACTATAGGCCTTGGGGGTGGTACGAGAGTTTAGTCGTTGGGGCGCGTTTCCAAGTTAAACGTATTGTAGTTAATCCAAATGAATCTTTAAGCCTTCAGAGCCATCACCACAGATCTGAGCATTGGATTGTTGTCGAAGGCACCGCAAAAGTCACAATCGATTCCACAGTTAAGCTTTTGTCCGAAAACGAATCCGTTTACATTCCCTTGGGCGCAGTGCATCGCTTGGAGAACCCCGGAAAGTTTCCCATGGTTCT
This sequence comes from Sulfitobacter sp. R86518, assembly GCF_042466275.1. Taxonomy (NCBI): domain Bacteria; kingdom Pseudomonadati; phylum Pseudomonadota; class Alphaproteobacteria; order Rhodobacterales; family Roseobacteraceae; genus Sulfitobacter; species Sulfitobacter sp. R86518. The sequence goes on along the minus strand of NZ_JAXHCA010000011.1, from coordinate 32,283 downwards.
CATTGAAATACAAACCGGCAGTTATCTCGGAGAAGACGACATAATAAGGTATGAAGATGTTTATTCCAGAGGCTAAACCCATACGAGTGTTACTCGTCGGTGCCTCTGGTAAGCTAGGAAAATTGGTTGTCCATTTTTGGAATGATTTTTCACCATTGGTTACTCTTGTAGAGCAACACCGGCGAAGTCATCCTGGCAATTCTGTCAAGTGGAGCCCTCTGGATGGACATTTGGAATTATCAAAATTTGTTGACAAATTTGGTAATTTTGATGTGATGGTGATTCTGGCCGGAGCAACCCCTAACTCAAATAATGAGTATTCTCTAAACAAAGATATTATTGTCTCATGCTTGTCTGCTGCCAATAGATTAAAGATTAAAAAGATTTTGGTTGCTTCGTCATCCGCCGTTTACGGATCATACAAAGCAATTCCATTTACTGAAACCTCTAAATGCATTCCCCAAAATCCATACGGAATATCAAAACTTGAAATGGAAAGAGAGTGCGATATTTGGAGGTCCAAAGGTTTAGAAATATGTTGCTTGCGTATAGGGAATGTTGTCGGAGCTGATGCGTTGTCAAGCAATATTCTGAGTAGCACAATGGAAAACGTTCTATATCTGGACGTTTTCCCTACTGGAGGAGGTGCTATAAGGTCTTATATTGGGCCAAGGACTATGGCTTCGGTCATACACTCTCTATGTTTATATTCGGGAAGGCTGCCAGAAACCCTTAACATTGCTTCGCCTACCCCTGTTAGCATGATTGACATAGCTGCGGCATCAGGCAAGCCATGGAAGTCTCGTGACGTATGTAACGGAACTAACAGATCTATAACCTTAGATTGCAGTGCCTTATCAAAAGTATATTGTTTTGATCGGCGGGATAGCGAACCCAATACCATGGTCGCACAATGGAAAGAGACTTTAGTACATGAAACCTTCTAAAAGGATAATGGATCTATTCGTTTGTGTTGCTTTGTGTTTTATCTTGATCCCAGTAATGATATGCGTTTACTTGGTAATTCTTTTAGTTGATGGGGCCCCAGTTTTTTATCTCTCTGAAAGAATGAAGACCCCTACTGAAGGATTCAAATTGATCAAATTCAGAACGATGCGCCCTTCAGATGTGAATGATGGAGTGTCCGGGGGTGATAAAGCTGGCCGTATCACTCGGACTGGCGCTGTTCTGCGTCGCACAAGAGTTGACGAGATACCTCAGCTATGGAATGTGCTTAAAGGCGATATTAGCTTTATAGGTCCTCGACCTCCATTGCGTCAATACGTTGAGCGCTATCCAGTGCTATACAAAAAAGTCTTAAAGAACCGCCCTGGCATTTCCGGAATGGCTTCGATTCACTTCCATCGGTACGAAGAATATGTTCTGGGAAAATGTTCTAGTTTAGAAGAAACGGATGATGTGTATTGCCGTGTTTGCATTCCAAGAAAAGCAAAATTGGACCTAATATACCAAGATCATCAAAACTTTTGTTTTGATGCTATATTGATGTTTAAAACTGTTTTCAGGCGCTCTCGTTAGAGATTGCAGCATATTCTATAAAAATAATTTTTCGTTTCTTTTATTATTGACTCAAAAAAATTTTCCGTTCCCTTATGGCTTTGCTGCACAAATCGCGCTCTGTTGGATTCACTGTATGAATACAGTATAGTAGCAGGCCGCTATGAGCAGTTGGACACCGACGAAGTACAAGACCCGGAACTGGGCGGAGTTCAATTTTTTACTCAAACAACGAGGATCGCTATCCATCTGGTTTGATCCAGGGATGACGTAGGAAGCGTTCGGGTCTGGTCGAAGGGGGCGTCAGCAAACCTACCGCGATGCTGCTATGTAAGCCTGTTTGTTGATTGTCACTGAGAACTGACCCGGTGGGGGTGCGGACAAAAACTTGGACTGTTTTTAAGGCATAAGGCCGAGGCTTTTACGGTACTCGATTGGGCTTCTGCCACCAAGGGACATCTTGATGCGCGTTTCGTTATACCAATGGATGTAGGCGTGAACCTCGTCAATAAACTGGGCCACGGTGAAGGCTCGCCAATCGCGAGGATAGAAGAACTCAGTCTTCAGGCGTCCGAAGAAGCCTTCACATGCGGCATTGTCCTGCGAGCTCGCCTTTCGTGACATCGAGCGAACGAGCTTCGCTGCGTCAATACGTTCCAGCCAGCCAGGCCAGCGATAGTGGCCCCCACGATCGCTGTGGACGATGGGCCGCGCTTCGCTGTCAGCGATGGTCTCTACCGCTGCATCAAGCATGGTATTTACGAGGTCGGCATCCGGTCTGGTCCCTATGGTCCAACTTATGACGAGGCCGTCGAAGCAATCAATGATCGGGGAAAGATAGACTTTACCTGCTCGGATGTGGAACTCTGTAATATAGGTTAGCCATTTCTCATTTGGCGCTGCTGCCTGGAATTCCCGGTTGATGATATTTTCCGGCGCAGGGCTGAACTCTCCCAGATATGAGCTGTAACGCCGCCGCTTCGGCTTTGGGACGATCAGAGCTTCCTGTTTCATCAGGCGCCGCACCACTTTTTCCGAGATCAAGATGGAGTCCCGCGTCATATATGCTTTGAGGCGACGGTAGCCGTAGCAGCGATGGTTGCGTTCGAAAGCCTCCTTCATTGCCTGTCGAATGGGGAGATACTTATCTTCCAGTTTCATGCGAGCGCGGTGGTAAAAGTAAGAGCTGCGCGCGAGACCGAGCCGAGCCAACAGCGCTGGTGTCTTATACCGGATTTTTAGGGCGACGATGAGCATGGTCTTTTCCCGATTGCTCAGGCTCCGCAAATCGCCGCCAAGTTCCTTTTTTATCATTTCACTCGCAGTCTTGAGCAGATCATGCTCAATCTGAAGCTCGCGGATGTCGCGCTCCAGGGCTTCACGCTGACGCGCCAATTCTTCGAGTTCTGGGGGAAGGGCACTCTTCTTGCGTTTCATCATGGCAGGAGCCTCCGGGCCAAGGATCTGAATTTTCCAAGCATAGAGCGTCGGCCGACTAACTCCGAACTTTTCGGCCAGGGCCTGGGCACTTTCTTGACGACTATATAGCCCGACCACAGTAGCCTGCTTCACGGCGTCAGAGTAATTGCCAGGGCCATATGCCGTGTTAGAGACTGGCTTCGTCTCAGGAAAAGCCTCGCGCACCCAAGCCGTCATCGTAGTTCGGCATGGATAGCCTAAAGCACGCAGCGTCCATGGCTTGCATAATGCTCTAACGCCACCTGCTTTTGCACCACTGAGAATTTAGCCGGGCGCGGCACCGATCGTATCGGAAAATCCTGCAGACGTTGGTATTCTCGATGCCACCCTTTAAGAGCGTTCTTCGTTGGATACCCCAACTCACGGATGGTGGCCTGCGCGCGCTTGCCGAGCTTGATATAAAGCTTAACCGTGCGCAGTCGTTCTTCGTAGCGGTACATGGACTATCTCCAAGATAGTCCAACTTTTCGTTCGCACCCCCACCGGGTTACTTCTGAGTGAAAATCAACAGATGGGCTGCATCGCGCTTGAAATATTCACTGAAATTTGGCTTCCCCATAACGGCCTCCTTGCCTCAAAGTTAGGGAAGAAAGCGTCTACAAATCTAGGGGCTATTCAAAATATCTGAGTCGCGCATTGCGGCGACAGGTGACCGGGTACCACCGCCGCAGCTGCGTCGAAACAAAGATGCTTTGTGTGAAGTTGCTCGGTCAGCGCCTCTCGGCACGTGACTTCGACCGGCAAGTTGCGGAGATCCAAATTCGTGCTGCGATCCTAAACGGCTTCACAGTTCTCGGCATACCCCGTACCGTCCCCGTAGGCTAAATCGGGCTGAGGTAAGGGGAAGCCCAACCTCAGCCCGATTTGTGTAACGATACCAATATTGCTTACAGCCTCAAAATTTCAGCATTTCGCGGCAATATCCCTTTTACGTCGAACACGACAGCCTGTGGCCTACCATAACTTAAGAGGCCACCATTCCCCTCAAACACCTCATGCGCCACGGCCACAACTAACGCGTCATACCCCTGAACCTCAGGCGTTTCGGTCATCTCCACCCCATACTCGCGCTTAGCCTCCGCGGCATCCACCCACGGATCATACACATCCACGTCGATTCCATAGCTCTTAAGCTCACAGACAATATCAATCACGCGCGTATTCCGTAGGTCTGGACAGTTCTCCTTGAATGCTAACCCCATAACCAACGCCCGCGAGCCTTTTACCGGGATATCGCGGGCGATCATTTCGCGGACGGTACGACCAACGACGTAGCAACCCATGCCGTCGTTGATGCGGCGCCCGGCGAGGACGACTTCGGGGTGGTAGCCGACCGATTGGGCTTTTTGGGTCAGGTAGTATGGGTCCACGCCGATGCAGTGACCGCCGACGAGGCCTGGGCGGAAGGGGAGGAAATTCCATTTGGTGCCGGCAGCATCGAGAACATCTTGGGTGTCGATGTCGAGCTTGTTGAAGATCAGGGCGAGCTCATTCACTAGCGCGATGTTCACGTCACGTTGGGTGTTCTCGATGACCTTCGCTGCTTCTGCGACCTTGATGGACGGCGCTTTGTGCGTGCCAGCAGTGATGATCGATGCATAGAGCGCATCGACCTTGTCGGCGATTTCAGGCGTGGATCCGGAGGTAACTTTGACAATGTGGGGCAGACGGTGGGTTTTGTCCGCGGGGTTTATCCGTTCGGGTGAATAGCCGGCGAAGAAATCTTGGTTGAAGGTCAGACCGGAGATTTTCTCCAACACCGGCACACAATCTTCTTCGGTCGCACCGGGATAGACTGTAGATTCATAAATCACGATGTCGCCGCGTTTCAGAACCTTTCCGATCGTCTCGGATGCTTTGAGTAGGGGGGTGAGATCAGGGCGCTTGTGCTCGTCGATTGGCGTCGGGACGGTCACGATAAATGTGGTACACTCGGCAAGATCATCAAGCTGGTCAGTAAACAACAGATGAGCGGCCTCGGCCATCTCTGCAGCATCCACCTCAAGTGTATTGTCCTTACCAGTCTGCAGTTCGGCGATGCGGGCGGTGTTGATGTCAAAGCCGACGACTTTGCGCTTCTTACCAAATTCGACCGCCAAAGGCAGGCCAACATACCCCAAGCCGATCACGGCAATGGGGGCATAATTCAAGGTCGGCATCGCAAACTCCTCGTCCAAAAACTACTTGGCGTAATAGTCGCGGAACCAAGCTACAAATTCCCGAATACCATCCTTGATATCGGTCTGTGGTTTGTAACCCGTAAGGGTCTTTAGCAGTTCCGCATTTGCCCAAGTCGCGGGCACATCGCCCATCTGCATGGGCATGTAGTTACGTATGGCCTTTTGACCAAGCTCTTCCTCGATCGCGTCCACAAAATCAAGCAGGCGCACTTTGTCAGAATTGCCGATATTCACGATGCGGTAGGGTGCCACGGGAGACAGGCTATCGCCTTCGGGCACCTCGCGGTTATCGGGGCGGACAGGAGGCGTATCGATCAACAGACGGATGCCGCGGACCAGATCGGTGACATAGGTAAAGTCGCGGTACATGTCTCCGTGGTTGTAGATGTCGATGGGGCGCCCATCGAGGATCGCGTCGACGAATTTGAACAGCGCCAGATCCGGGCGCCCGTAGGGACCGTAGACCGTGAAGAAGCGGAACATCGTTGTCGGCAGATCCCACAGATGCGCATATGAATGCGCCATTGCCTCATTCGCTTTCTTCGTCGCGGCGTAGAAGGTGAGGGCGGTATCGGCCTTGTCCGTTTCGGCAAACGGCATGTCTTCGTTCGCCCCGTAGACCGAGGAGGTGGAGGCCATTAGCAGATGTTCAACCTTCAAACGCCGCGCCGCCTCCATCACGTTGAATGTCCCGACAAGGTTGCTGTCGAGATAGGCGCGTGGGTTCTCTAGCGAGTAACGAACACCAGCCTGACCCGCGAGGTGGACGATGACGTTGGGCGCGAAGTCGTCGGTGATCTGCGTGATCAGCGCGTCATCTTCAAGCATCCCCTCGGTCATTGAGAAATGCGGGTTCTGTAGCAGCATCTGGTGCCGGCGCTGCTTCAGCTTAACGTCATAGTAATCCGTCATGCCGTCAAACCCATGGACGCGGAACCCTTCATCCAGCAGAAGTTGTGCAAGGTGAAAACCGATGAAGCCGGCGGTGCCGGTGATGAAGACTTTTCTCACGGGAGGGTCCAATTCGATAAAAAGAATTTGTTTCGCGAGCGAAACATTTTGGGATCTATGGCTATCTCAACGAACGATTTAGGTTACTCAGATAGACACCGTATTCGTTTTTTTCAAATAGTTTGGCTTGTTCTTCCAATGCCGCGGTGCTGATCCACCCTTGGTCAAATGCGATTTCTTCAGGGCTTCCCGTCTGCAGCCCCTGCCGTGTTTCAAGCGTCCGCACAAAGTTCCCAGCATCCAGCAGACTCCCATGCGTCCCCGTATCAAGCCAAGCATACCCTCGCCCCATACGCTGCACATTCAGCGAACCATCATGCAAATAGGTCTCAAGCAGCGTTGTGATCTCCAGCTCGCCACGTGCTGATGGCTTGACCGTCTTAGCGCGCTCGCTTGCCGTGCTATCCAAAAAATACAGCCCCGTGACCGCATAGTTCGACGGGGGCACTTCCGGCTTCTCGATGATCTGCCGCGCTTGGCCGTTCTCGTCGAAATCCACCACACCGTAGCGTTCAGGGTCAGAGACGCGATAGCCGAAGACAGTGCCTCCGGTGGTTTGGGCGTCGGCTTGGGCGAGGATCTCGGGCAACCCATGGCCAAAGAAGATGTTGTCTCCCAGCACCATCGCAGACGGCGCTCCGTTGAGAAACTCTTCCGCCAAGATGTAAGCTTGAGCCAATCCATCAGGGCTTGGCTGCGTAACGTAGCTCAGTGAAATGCCCCATTGGCTGCCGTCGCCCAAAGCCCGCTTGAATTGGTCAGCGTCTTGAGGCGTGGTGATGATTAAAATCTCTCGGATACCACCCAACATCAGCACGCTTAACGGATAGTAAATCATCGGCTTGTCATAGATCGGCAGCAGCTGTTTCGACACGGCGATCGTGATCGGATAAAGCCGCGTGCCGGAGCCGCCGGCGAGGATAATACCTTTGCGTTTGGGCGTCTGGGTCATGGGAAATCAGTCCTTGGGGAAATCAAGTTGGGTCAAAATATGGGTGAGGCTCTCGCGCCAATCGGGGCGGGAAATGCCAAAGGCGGCCTCGGTCGTTGTGCAGTCCAGCCGAGAGTTCAGCGGGCGTTTCGCGGGGGTAGGGTAGTCGGCCGATGGGATATCAGTGACAGCGCAGGGGATCTTGGCGGCGTCGAAAATCGCGCGAGCGAAATCAGCCCAGCTGGTATCGGGTGCGCCTGAGAAATGGTGGATTCCGGATTTTTCAGGCTCTGTAACGAGGGTTTTGGCGATTGTTATACAGGCCTGTGCGATCTCTGCAGCGCCGGTAGGGCCGCCGATCTGGTCGGCGACGATGGTTAATGCCTCGCGTTCGGCTCCGAGACGCAACATAGTTTTAACAAAGTTATTGCCATCGGCCGACACGATCCAAGAGGTGCGCAACACGGCGTAGCGCCCGCCCGCCTTTATAATTGCGACCTCTCCATCACGCTTGGTGCGGCCATAGACGCTTTGCGGGTCGGTCGGGTCGGCGGGCGCCCAAGGTGTGTTGCCCGCGCCGGAGAACACATAATCGGTGGAGATAGAAACGAAAGGAATATCGCGCGCGGCGCAGGCGCGGGCCATAGCGGCAGGGGCATCGGCGTTGATAATCTGCGCTGTTTCGGCATCGCTTTCGGCCTTATCCACGCCGGTATAAGCGGCGGCGTTGATCACGGCGTCAGGTGCATGAACATTGATCGCGGCGGCGCAGGCCGCGGGGTCGGTTAAGTCCGCATCGGCGCGGGCGAGGGCGGTGATCTGGACGTCATCGCCGTCCAGCGCGCGCAGTTCCGTGGCGACCTGACCACTGTGCCCGAAGACGAGGATCTTCATGCCTTGCCCAGTCGTTCGCCAACGCCCTGACGGTTTTGCAACGCGCGCCACCAATCCTTATTTTCAAGATACCAATTCACAGTGCGCGCCAGCCCTTCTTCGACCGTAACCGATGGCCGCCAGCCAAGCTCTGTCCGGATACGAGTTGGATCAATAGCATAGCGTTGATCATGGCCGGGGCGGTCGGCGACGAAGGTGATCAGATCGGCATGGGGCGCGCTTTCGGGGTGTCGATCATCCAGCAGGGCGCAGATCATCTTCACCAGCTCAAGATTGCTGACCTCGTTTTCGCCCCCGATGTTATAGCTGCGACCCAATGCGCCTTTGGTCAGCACGGTTAACAACGCATCGGCGTGGTCTTCGACAAACAGCCAGTCACGCACATTGGCTCCATCTCCGTAGACCGGAATTGGCTCGCCAGCGAGCGCTTTGAGGATGACCACAGGCACTAGTTTTTCGGGGAAGTGGTAAGGTCCGTAATTATTACTGCAATTTGTTAGCACTATCGGCAAGCCATAGGTCTCGCCCCAAGCGCGCACCAGATGATCGCTGGCGGCTTTCGAGGCGGAGTAGGGGCTGCGCGGGTCATAAGGCGTATCTTCGGTGAACTGCCCCGTAGGACCGAGGGACCCATAGACTTCATCAGTAGAGATATGGTGAAAGCGGAAGCCATCGGGCTTGCCGGCCCCTTGCCAATAGGCACGTGCGGCCTCCAACAGCGTATAGGTGCCAGTGACATTGGTCTGAATAAACGACCCCGGCCCGTCGATGGATCGATCAACATGGCTTTCGGCCGCGAGATGCATCACCGCGTCGGGCTGATGTGCTTCGAAGATCCTATCCAGCGCCTCCCGATCACAAATATCCGCCTGCTCGAACGCATAAAGCGAGCTGTCCGCCACGCTCGCCACATTCTCAAGGCACGCCGCATAGGTCAGCGCATCAAGGTTCACCGCACTGTGTCCTTGCTCAATGGCCAACCGCACCACTGCCGAGCCGATGAAACCCGCGCCGCCTGTCACCAATAGCTTCATCTATACGCCCTCAAACGTGAATGGACTGTTAAGATCAGCCAAAGAGGGCGCATTTGCGTCCTTATCCGACAAAACCGGAAGAATATCTCCCAAACCCCAATCAATTCCGACCTGAGGATCATCCCAAGCGACGGCCCCCTCGGTCTCCTGCGCATAATAATCCGAACATTTGTAGATAATTTCAGTCTCGGGCGCGCGTGTCACAAACCCATGCGCGAAGCCCGCAGGCACCAGTAACTGTTTACCGTTCTCGAAGCTCAGCTCGACCCCGAACCACTGCCCGTAAGTCGGCGACCCCTTACGGATATCAACCGCCACGTCAAAAAGAACGCCACGCCCGCAGTGCACCAGCTTGTCCTGCGCGTGCGGCGGGGCCTGGAAATGCAGCCCGCGGATGGTACCTTGGGTCATTGATAGTGAATGGTTGTCTTGCACGAATTGTGTGGTGATACCGTGTTCAGCCAAGGCCTTGGCGCTATAGCTTTCCGAGAAGAACCCACGGTGATCTCCGAAGCGGGCGGGGGTGATCACGACGATGCCTGGGAGCGGGGTTTGCTCGATTTTGAGAAGTGAGCTTACAGCCACGTGCATTTTCCTTGTTGTTCCAATTGGAGGTGAGTTTCTGTCGTAACTTTTCCGATTTTTAGGGGATGCGATAAAGAAATTATTATTGGCTGAATAACAGAAGAAATTTCGGTGGAAGTACTCAACTAACTTACCAACACACTCGAAGGTCACCTGAATATATCCATTAGTCCCCCTGCCATCCCGTCCAAATCCAATGAACTGGCTATTTCATTCTAAGTCGTCAGCGCAACATTGATGAGGCAAGGACGTCCCAGTTTAGATACCTAAATCTATCAAGATATTGTGTTGCCGATTGAATACAGGGACCACCTCTAAGATTTCAATGGCACCGTCGGTAACTTGACCATCGAGTTACCGACGACCATATTGATCTCATGACATGGCTTATTGGCACCTTCTCGATACGTTGACCCCTCCGCTTTTGCGGAGGCCGTTCAACGTGCGCCTTGCCTAACCCCAATCTTTTTTCGGCATTCGGCGCGTCCTTCCCTTCGACAAGGTGCTCCCCCTATGCGTTCCACGATCAAGCTTGCGACAGCAAAGTCGCGCCTGAATACCCTCACATCCACCTATTCTGTCATCGAAGCCCTCACTTTCGTTTGGACCACATTGGCCACACTGGTTTCATCCCTGCTGGAACTGTTCCAATGACTGCGCGCGAGGTTAAGCAGTACGGTATCCATTGGCTCTTCGGGTGGTCGCGAGTTACCGCCTCGCCGGAGACACTGCGCGGCGAGCTTGCCCTGACACCGCAGATGATGCGTCTGGCATGGACGCATCGCCGTGAGGTGGAACTGCGCTGCTGGCATGAGGTCGCAACGCGGCTTGCGCTCATGTTCTACAATGGAGATCCCGCCAAATATGCTGAGTATCTCGACATTGTGACCCGGGAGTGGTCATTTGCACAGGCCGCCCGTGCATTGCATTCGGCGCGGGAGGCATCGAATAAATCGTCAAATCCTCATGTGAAATTCCGGGAAGCCGTGCGCCGCCACCGCAGCGCATTACACGAAACGCTTTTTACAAAGGACGAAGCCGCCTCCGGCTCCGAAACTACATCGGCCCCAAAGCTCGTACGAATCCACGATTTTACCGGCCCAGCACAGACTACGGCAACGCACGAGAAGGCGCGCTCTCGGGCTGCGTTGCGAAAGGTGCTGGCTGAGCCAAAAAAGATTGCCGGGCCTACGACGCGCCACGCTTGTGACGAGTTATTCGCAGACCTCTACGCAGAAAGCCCATGGCTCGCGCCGGCTCTGACTTACCTTTGGCGCGCGGCGATCGCGCGTGTTGAGCAGTCGGGCAGCTTCGGCCTTTTGCCAGTAGTGCTCAGCGGACCACCGGGATGTGGTAAAACGCATCTGGCCGAACGCATTGGTAAATTGTCAGGATGTGTCCCTCTACGCGTGGACATGACCGGTGCGACCAGTAGCTTTGCCATCGCCGGTGCCGATTATATGTGGAGCACTTCGGGCCCAGGCCGGCCCATCCAACATATCGCAGATCATGGGATCGCTAACCCTGTCGTTGTGCTCGACGAACTGGACAAGCGCGGCATCAGTACGAACGGCGGAGATGCGGCGGACGCTCTTTTGCCAATGCTCGAGCCGACAACATCGGAGGCCTATCAGTCGCCCTATTTGGAAGCCCCGGTAAACCTGAGCCACATCTCTTGGATCATTTGTGTAAACGATATTTCGCACCTCCCACAGCCGATGCTTGATAGATCCCGCGTGTTGACATGTGATATGCCGCAGGGCGCGCACCTAAGCGCCCTCGTCCGCCGGGTGCTGGGGGAAGAGGTCGATCCTCAGGTTGTCGAGTTGGCGACCAAAGCAGTTAAGCGCGGCCGCTCATTGCGATGGCTTCGGCGACTTTCCGTCCAGCTTCAGGCAGCCCTCGATGCACCAATGCTGATGTAATGTAGTTGGGGTTGTTCCCATGTTCCCGGTTCCCCGGGGGGGATAGCCCTCAACTACGGTACAACATACCAATAACTCAAAAAGATTATGACAAACTGCGAATTGCGCGTTCTTTGTTATCGTTGGGAACTGGGAACGTGGGAACGCTGACTGGCGAAAACCACATGCAATATCAGTAGTTTAAATCAGTTATCCACATAAACCCGCATCAGATCCGGTATTTGGGTCTATGCGTTTTCGCAATCAACGCGAATATTAAAGGTACACCGACGCTGACGGAGCGACGGGGTAGCTGACGCCACATCAAAACTACCCCGACACCGTTTCATATCCGCAGGGTCTCATATTCAACTCACGCAGGCAAGAGTTTGCGAACAGAGGAGTTTTGCCAATGCGGCAGACGAACTCAAATCCCAAGAGCAAATCGCACAAGGACACCTGCATCTTCACGAAGGTCAATGCCACCGTGTTGCCCCAGCTGGAGGCGCTCTGCGCCGCCTGGCTGCCGGGCGGCCGCCGTCGTGGCGCCGAATATCTCGCACTTAATCCCACACGCGAAGACCGCCACATCGGCTCCTTTTCAATCAATGTGATTACTGGCCGCTGGGCTGATTTTGCAACGCAGGACCGTGGTGGCGATGCGGTCAGTCTCTATGCCTATCTTAACGGCCTGAGCCAGATCGAAGCAGCGCGCAAGCTGGCGGAAGAAATGGGGGTTGCAGCATGAATGATATGACCAAAATGAACCAGCTGCCGATCTGCAAAACACTCTTCGAGGGTGCCACGCGGGTGATGCCGATTCCGGCTGATACGGCAATCCCGGACTTTTCGGACAAGCGCGGCTTTGCTGGTGCCTATACGTACACGGACGCCCAAGGCGGTATTGTGGGGCTCGCAATCCGCATCAATCTGCCGATGGAGAGCGGGAAGCGCGCCAAGAAGTTCATGAATCTCACGCTGTGGAACGAGGCTGAGCGGGGGCACGTCTGGACATGGCGCGGTCTGCCGAAAGATCGGCCTCTGTATCGCTTGAAGACCCTCTTGGATCGGCCGGATGACGCAGTTCTTATCGTTGAAGGCGAGAAATGCGCCGATGCAGCCGTAGAAGCCTTCCCGAACTGCGTGGCCGTTACGTGGATGGGCGGATGCAACGCTCTCGACATGACCGATCTCGCCCCGCTTTCCGGCCGCAATATCCTCATTTGTCCCGACCACGACGCGCCCGGTCGCGATGCTTGCAATAGGCTGGTCACCAAACTGCAGGATCTGGGGGCAGAGCGCATTCGCACCCTCGACATTGCGCGACTCGGGTCGGCGGTTTCGGGTGACATTCCGGCGGGCTACGACATTGCCGATGCAATCGATGCAGGCCTAACGTCCGCAAGGCTACATGCGCTGATCTTGGGCGACCCCGAGATGCTGCGGGAAGTTCCGATGTTGAAGGGTACTGCGCCGGCGGCGGTGATTGACACCAGCCATTCGTCCGATGAACCGATCAACGTAGAAGAACTGCATGAAGAGGCAGAGGAGGTTTCGAATGGGTCAGATATCCTCGCCTTGATCAATCGCGAATGGAACGTTGAGCTTACTCTGCCGCATGGCTTTGCGATGGACCGCTCAGGCCTGCGTAAGCACGAGCTCAATGGCCGCGGCAACCCTGTTGTCGAGTTCGTCAGTTCTCCCCTTGCCGTCCTCAGTCGCACCCGTACCGGGCCGGAAGGCACCGGATGGGGTTATCTGATCGTACTGCTGACACCACTCGGGAAATGGAAGCTGGTCGTCGTGCCAGCTACAAGTCTGGTCGGGGAGGGTCGCGAACTTTTCACGCTTCTTGCAGCCGAGGGTGTTACCATCCCGCATACACGCGGTGGTCGACAGGCGCTCTTCGAAGTTATCGGCCACACAGATACTAATAACATCGCCGAAGTCGTCTCGCAGCTGGGGTGGTCGGGAGACAGCTTTTGCTTGCCGGACAGGGTCGAACAGCCGCTAGGGTCTCAACGTTGGATAATCCCTAATTCGGGTGACCAGTCGCCCCCCGTGAGCCGCAGCGGCGACCCCAAAAACTGGCAGCAGCTCGCGAGTCTGGCTGCAGGTAACTCCCGTGCAACTATGGCAATTTGCGTTGCTTTCGCTGCCGTGCTCTTGAAGCCATTAAAGGAAGAGAGCGCGATATTCCATATTTTCGGACTGTCATCACGCGGCAAGACGACATTGCTGTCGCTGGCAGCTTCGGTGTGGGGTGATGGCGATAAGAAATCTTTGCGTTCCTGGCTCTCGACGTCGAACGGACTTGAGGGCGTTGCAACTCAGCATAACGATATCCTGCTGGCGCTCGATGAACTGGGTCAGATTTCGCCCGACGAATTGGCGCAGGTCATCTATATGCTCGCAAACGAGGTCGGAAAAGCCCGTGCCGACAAGAACGGACAGGCGCGGGCCTCCGCGCGCTGGAAGACCTTAGTCTTGTCCTCCGGTGAAGTGACCGTGAGTCAACATATGCAGGCCGGAAAGCTCGGAGCGAAGGGGCGGTTGCTCGGCGGACTGGCCACTCGCGCTGTCGATATTCCTATTGAGATCTCAGACGGCTCTGGCCGCAGCTATGAAACCTTGCATGGCTGTTCGAGCGAGGCGGCGTTGGCCGAGCAGATCGTGCAGCTTTCCAAAGAATCTTACGGCCATGCCGGACCGACCTTTGTCGAACATCTCGTCAGGGATCCTGAGCCCCCCCTTGCAACTGCTCGTGAGGTCATCAATGGGTTCCTTGACGACGTAGTTGCCACGGATGATGACCCTCAGGTTCGTCGCGTCGCCAAACACTTTGGGGTGGTCGCCGCAGCTGGTGTGCTCGCGACCAAGTTCGGTGTGGTGCCATGGGCGGATGGGGCAGCCATCGACGCGGTCAAGACCTGCTTTGTGGCATGGCGCGAAGCACGGGGCTCCAGTGCGTCGGAAGATGAGCGAGACGCGATCCGCATCCTCAAGCGGTTTTTCGAACTCAGCGGCCGGAGCCGGTTTGAGCCGATCAATGAAGGGCACAATGAAGATGTGCCCGATCGTCTTGAAGAACGCCCCGTTTACGCCCGCTGCGGTTATCGCACTACGATCCCGGACAAGGACGGTGTTCCCCGCACGGTCTACTACGTGACTTCCGAAGCGTGGCATTCCGAAATCTGTGATGGCCGCGACGGCGAACTCGTCGCCCGGATCGCCCGTAAACACGGCGCGCTCATTCCCGGTGAGGGCACGCGTCTCAAGCGCAAACAGCGCTTGCCGGACTACCCCAACGGCACACGGGTTTACGCCATTCAGCCGGATCTTCTGCCCTAATTCCGATGACCGGCGGGGCTCTTTCGCCGGTCACCTTTCAACCCTTTCCTGCGGCAAACCTTAGGATACTCACATGTACTATCTCATTAGCATCCGTGCCTCTCTCCCTGCCAACGCAATTGACAGCTTCGCCGAATTTGACGCCGCGGCTGTCTGCGATACACCCCTCTGGCTCGAAAGAAATCTCCCGATGCCAGACGGTTGTTTCCGCAAAGTTCACGGCCGCGAAGTCGTAGCCCTTGGCACCTTCAAGGATTTTGACAAAGCCTGCCATGAGCTGAAGATGCTGTTCCCCGCGCGCTCAGAAGCTACCTCCGCCGTCAATCCCTTCGATTGCCTGGTCCCGCTTATCCTGCCAGACACAATCATTACCGGCCGCCGTGCGCTGCCGCCTGCAGAGTTGAATGCCACCGGTACCGCATTTCACGTACAGAAGGCAGCAAAGGATACTGACCTGTCAAAGATGACCGACCATGATCTCGTGAACTTCGATAACTGGCTTCACGCCGAGGCGGGATGGAATGGGTTGCTGCTCGACCCTGCCACCTCGATCTGCGTGCTGAAAGCAATGCGCGCGGGCCACTTGATTTAATTTTCGACCGGTGAGGCCTAGCCCTTACCAGCTCTATGCGCCCGCAAATTGTGGGGATTTTCTGTAGCACGCTTCTCCGCCATGTGAGCGATAACTGAACCGCGACTCCTATTGCCTTTGAGGGTAGGGGTGTTGGCCCAGCTCTTCCATCATCTTTTCACGAAAGACTTCTGCGGGTGTTTTCCATCCCAAGCATTTGCGGGGCGTATTGTTGAGCTGGTCGCAGATTTGTTTGATGTCATGATCTGTCATCGCCCTGATGTCCCGCTTACGGGGCAGCCATCGTCGAGCGCGTCGATTAGTGTTCTCGACTGTTCCTTTTTGCCACGGAGAGGAGGGATCACAGAACCAGGTTTGTGTCCCAATCTCGGCTTGTAGATGCGGCCAGCTGACGAACTCGGTGCCACGGTCAAAAGTAATCGACCGGCGTGCGATCAGGGGCAGATCCTTGATGGCTTTCATGATCTTGCCCATCACCGGCTTGGTGCGTTTATTTGGATTCTTTAATATCACAGTGAACCGGCTAACCCGTTCAACAAGCGACGTCACATTCGTCTGCCCAAGCTTCTGTTCGAACAGCATTAAGTCACCTTCCCAGTGGCCGAACTGACGGCGGTGGGCAACGTCATCAGGCCGGAACAAGATGCTGACATCACGATCAAACTTTGACGGCTGACGCTTGCGCGCACGGCGCGGCGTCCGGTTCTTTCGGTGCAGAGGCAGGTACCACCACAACTCCTGCGCCATGCCTTCTTTAGAATAGATGTAGCGGTAGATCGTCTCTTGGCAGGCACGCAGCTTTGCACCTTCATAGATCATTCGGTTACCGATCTGCTCGGGCGTCCAGCCATTCTTCAGCCGGGACACGATGCTCTGACACAGTTCCGGATGCCGGATCAGTTTGCGTTGCGTAGATCGCCGTCGCTGCGTGCGTTGGTGTGCGGCCATCCCGAAGTACCCGGCGTATTTCTTGGGCAAAGAGTCATCCGCCCAGAAATTGCGTTTGATCTCGCGAAAGATCGTCGACTTATGACGCTGTAGAACACGCGCCATCTCAGCGACAGGGACCTTTGCGAGCCACCAGTCTTCAATTCTACGACGTTCTTGCATGCTCAGTTGCGTGTAAACGGTTCCCATGCGATATTCCTCCTATTAGGTAACTCATTGTTTTTTAATAGGAGTCGCACTTCAAAGTAGCGCGCACCGGCTACAGAAACTGTATCTGATAATTAGGATTATGTAATAATAATAAAACGGCAGCGAAGGCGGGATCACCAATAAGTACAGGTTAGAAGCTTTACTATAAGGTTCCTCGCTGAGCTGACGTTTGTTTTGTAGTCTTGAGGATGTCCGAAATGGGCGCAATTCGCTCTCAACGCTGCGATGTCAAAGGTGAGGTGCGTTCCCAGCACAAGCAGGTTTGTAAAAAGACGTTCATACTCAGACGTATTTGCCTCTCACGCTGCTTCTTGACCGCGGTCAAGTAGGTCTTGCTGGGGGTAGTTGTGTTTCTAGGACGCATTATCGGTGGAATCCACCGAGCCATTTTGAATGCTAAGCCGCCCTAAGACAGAGTATGCCCAACACATGGCAACTTAAAAGCCTCGAACAAAGGCACCTCAAACCCGTGATCTACACTTTCAACTGCTCGGCCATACAACCCCTCATACGCCGCCAGCATATGCTCCAGAGTAAACAACCGCTCTACCCGCATCCGCGCAGCGCTCCGGGAAATGCCGATCGCCTCCCTCAACGCCTCGGCCAACTCCCCAGCATCCGCGCCAGCATAACGCGCCACGTCGCCCGCCACCTCTCGGATTGCGCCATTCTCAACCGCTGCAATCGGCAGACCACACGCCATTGCCTCAATCGCCGCCAGACCGAAAGGTTCATCCCATAGCGGGGTGAACAGCAGGACAGAGGCGCGGGCGATGGCATCGGTCAGGTCAGCGCCTTGCAGGTGACCTCCGTATTGCACACCCCCACCTAATAGCGGTGCAATTTCGGTGTCGAAATAGCCCTGATCCTCAATCGTGCCGTAAATCCTCAGCGGTAGGCCAGCAATCTTAGCCGCCTGAGCGGCCAGATGCGTTCCCTTGGTCGGCGTGATGCGGCCCATCCACACTGCGGTGCCATCGCCCTCTGGACGGAAAGGCCAGTCCGCAAGATCAATGCCATTCGGTACAACGCGGGCGAAGGGAGCGTCTGCCTCATCAAACCACGCTCCCAATTGCCGCTGCGAACAGGTGGTGAACAGAGACCACGGCGCCCCGCCATCGGCGACGGCACGTTTCAATACATCGAACGGCGGCACGTGTAGGGAGGTCACCATCGGGATCCGGTGCCGCGCGGCGAAGCGCGGGGGGAAGCGGTGCAGGGAGTTGTTATGCACCACGTCGAAACCACCCTCGGCCAGGCGCGGGAGGAGGCGTTCGAACGCGGCATCCAGATGTCCGGTCAGCTCCGGCGTGCCGTGCCATTTGTGCCAAGGGAACGCGCGATTATAGTGAACGTCCACAACCGGCTCGACCTTACCGCCCCAGTCGCTGTCACCGGCGGCGAAAAGGGTCACGTCATGACCCCGCGCCCGCAGGCCGCGACAGAGGTGCCAGCAGTGGGCCTCCATCCCGCCCATGAAAGGGCGTGCGATGGGGAAACGCACATGTCCGATGACGGCGATCTTCATGGTGTCACTCCGCCGCGATGGCAGAGATGCGGTCCTCGCCCGCTTGGGCAGCGGCGCGGCGCTCTTCCTCGGTGTCCAGATCGCGCAATAGCTTGTCCATCACCCGGCGGCTGTTGGCGTAGGGCATATCGCCGGTCTGGCGGCACATCTCAAAATCCGTCTCATTAGGTGCGCGCAGAATGGTCAGCGCATCGTCGCTATTGTCGATCAGACCCATGAGATGGAAGGCATGCAGCCAATGGCCCATGGTGCGATGCCCCCAGCGGGTGGCGAAATACTCGGCATTGCGCACCACGGCCTCCACATGGTGGATCGGCGGCATGCAGTGGTCGTGATATTGGTGATAGACCTTGGCCCCCTTCATCCACCAGATGTCGATCCCGCGCGCGTCGAGCACACGACCAAAGTCTGTATCTTCGCCACCATAGCCGAAATAGCCTTCGTCGAACCCGCCGCTACGCGCCCAATCGGCGCGGTGCATGGCGAAGTTGAGCGACCAGAAACAACGGTAATCCTCGCAATAGCGCAGGCCCTCCGCCGGAGGTCCCTGCCGGTCGGAGTGTTTGACGCCGATCTTGTCGAAATGATCGAAATCGAGGCCAGCTTCCGTCGCCCCTTTGGGGAGGTAGGCGACCTCGCCCATCACCAGCCCGCGGCCCTCGTGGCATGCTTCTGCTACATCGGCGACAAGCGCGGGATGCGGGATGCAATCGACATCGACAAAAGCCAAAACGGCGCCGCTTGCCTTGCCTGCCACCGCATTGCGCGCGGCGGCGAGGGGAAGCTCCCCATCGGGGCGGGTGACCTGGATTTGATGGATGGGAAAGGGCGCGTCGGGCATCCCGTCGTATAGCTCATCCTGCATGGCGGCGATCACCAGCTCGCGCGGGGGCACGGTTTGTGCGGCCAGGCCACGGATAACATTGTGCAAATGCGCCTCGCGGCCGCGGGCGATGGTCAGAACGGATACGTCACGCATGGTGAACCTCCTTTAAAGCTGTTGAAATTTTGGGGCGGTCCCATAGGCGATCCGCCAGATTGCCAAGCCACTGCGCGGTGCGGATCGCCGCGGCACTGCCGCCAGCCAAGGCACGTTGCCGCACAGGATCATGCTGGCTCTGCGCTTGCTCAATCGCGGCTCGCCAAGCATGGGCAGAGCTCGGCATATGCGGCAAATGCAGTGCGGCACCGGCTTGGCCCAAGGCGCGGGCTTTCTCCACTTGTTCGTCGAAATAGCGCCACTCCGGCACCACGATCCAAGGCTTCGCGGCGGTGAGCACTTGGGCGCAGGTCGTATTGCCGGTGGACGAGATCATCAGATCCGCCGCTGCGATATAATCGGGCGCGTTGTCGACCCAGCCTTTATGCATCAGGTTCGGCGGCAGCGTCGCATGCCAATCACGCTGCACCTCGCCAATAGTGACCCAGTCCATCTGCGGATAGCTACGCGCGGCGACGCCCAAAGCGGCCTCGGATATCCCGTTGCCGCCCCCGCCACAGACCACCAGCGCCATGGGGCGTTTGCCCAGCTTCATCGTTGTGCGGGCGTCTTCGGGCTTGGGCAGCGACACATTCACCCCCAGCCCCGGAGCGTAGTGGATTTTCTCCGCCCAACCGCGCCAGCTCTCCTGCGCCAAATCCGCATGGAACGGGGCGAGCAAGCCCGCGGCACCGTCATAAGCGGCACGATGCCCGGCATCGCTGCGGTCGCCATGTTGCAGTATTTTGACATGCGGTACCGAACAGAGCCGCGCCAGCTGCGCCACCTCGGCCGAGACATCGACAATCATCAGCTCCGGTGCCTCAGCGGCAAAGAATTGCGCCATCGCGGCCATCGCCTCGCGAATGCCGGACCAGCCGACCGGCGCGCAATGGGTCGTGTCGGGTGTATCGAGCAAAGCGGCGCCATGCGGCTCATCCCCCCGTGCTTCAAACAGAGAGGGCAGCTTTTGCACCGTCACGTTGTCACGCAAAGTCGGGAAAATATCGTCGCGCGCACAGAAAATCCGCACCGGCCGCGCCTCGGGCAGCGCGTTAACAACGGCGGCGCAGCGTTCCGCATGGCCCCGCCCTTGGTGATGCACGAAATAGCCGAAGGGCCGCAGGGGAACGTCAGGAAAATCACGCATGATTATTCGCCCGCCATCAGCATCGGCTGCGGTGTGCGGTAATATTGCACCCCATCCAAAACCCCCATGGCGTGCTTGAGCGAAGACCGATAGACCGAGGCCAGCCCATCCAGCTCCGCCAGCGCATTTGCAGGCAGCACAGCGTTCTCGAAGCGCGAAAGCATATCCAGATCATTGCCGCTATCCCCCGCCACGATCACGCGGTCGTCCGACATCCCACGTCGCGCCGCCTCGAACCGGATCGCGGCAGCTTTGCCGGCCTGCACGGGGATGATGTCGATGAATTTCTCATGGGACGGAATGATGCGGGCCAAGACCCCTGCCTGATGCAACCGCGCCTCGATCGCAGGCACATCGCTGATGGCACCGAACAGGCTGACCTTCCAACGACGCTGGTCATAGACCGGCTGAAACCTCATGCCCAAACCTTGTAACGCAGCGCGCGCCGCTTGCGCGTCCCAATCCTGCGTAACCAGCGCCGCGTAATCCTCACATAGGGTAAACCCACTACCTGAACGACGCCAAATCTCTGTGCCCGTAGAGCTGATGATCGTATCCGGCGTGGGCAAATCCCATTCCGCCAGCACCCGCTGCGCCTCGGCGATGGAGCGTCCGGTGGCGACGGTAAAAGCATAACGCTCCCCCTCGCGCCCGAGCCACTGGGCAAAAGCACGTGCGCCATTGCGACACCCGGTCAGCGTATTGTCGATGTCGCAGGCGAGCAGGTGCTCATGTTGCTGAACAGCGACGGTTTGAATCTGCGGCCTCCGCACCACCCCTTCGATCACCGCTTGCGTCCGCTTCGCCCAAGCCTTCCAGTGGTAGGTTTGCCGCGCAATACGCTGCGCCCGTCGCGCTGCCAGTTCCCGCTCTGGCGCCGTCAGCACGTCACGCAGCCCGCGCGCCAGGCTCGCCGTGTCATAGGGGTCGATCAAAGCGCCAAAACCAAGCTCCGGCAGAATATCCGACGGCCCGCCCGACTGTGTTGCCACCAAAGGCACACCCGCCTGTGCGGCCTCGATCAGGGTCAGCCCAAAGGGTTCGTGAAACGCCGGGTTGCAGAACACGCCGCCTTCCGCCGCCAGTGCATAAAGGTCGCTGATATCCTGCGCGGAGTGTTGCCGCGGCAACGCCACTTTGCCCCAGAGGTCATGGCGGTCGACCCCGTCAAACAGATCCGCAATCACCGAATCACGCTCGCTGCACCCCTGCCCCAAGCCGTCCCGTAGCCCCGCGATAACCACAAGGTTCGCGCGGTCTTGCAGCGTGGGATCAGACGCATAGGCATCGACCAACCGCCGTAGGTTCTTCTTCCGAATGGGCCGCGCAATGGCGAGGATGATGGGTTTGCTCACATCCCGCAGAAACCCACCCAGCATCTCCCGCGCCCGCGCCGCATCGCCCTGCGCCTCTAAGCAAACCCCCGGTCCAATCCGATGCGCGCGCCCTTCCGCAGCCGGCACCAACTTCGGAATTTGCCGCTCAACCTCATCACGGGACGAGGCAATAATCGCATCCGCCTCTGCCAGCGCACGCGTCTCCCGCGCAATCCGCGCCCTTAACTCGGCCGAAGGCACTTCCCCCGGCCCCAACTTCTCCGCCCCCAGCGAATGCGCGGTATACAGCACCGGAATCCCGAACCTCTCCCGCACCGCCAGCGCCAGCTCCGCCGCATCCGCAAAATGCGCATGGATCACATCCGGCCGCGCCGCGCCCATGTCTTCAAGCGTCTCTAACAAAGCGTTTTGCAGCGAAGGAAGCTCCCCCACCAAATCACCCTTTTCCAAATACTCAGCCCGATCCGACGCCAGACGCACCACCCGACACTTGGGCGCAATCCTTTCCTCGGCCTGCGCAAAAACAGCCCCCAACTCCGGCGCATCAAACAGCCGCGTCACAATCGTAACGTCTTCAACCCCAGGGAGTTTTGCTTGCGCCATCGCAGCGCCAAGAACATATGCGATATGCCCACCGGTATCTTCCGTCATGCCGTACTTAACGGGCGGAGCGGATAGACATCCGCCCAGCGAAATATGCATGATGCGCATATCAGCCTCCAAAAATTTTGCTTTATTCAGAGCTGCAAAAACGCGAGCCTCGCAAAGATAACAGTAAAGTTACCTTATGGTTCCCGTAGGAATTGCGATTTGTTTACCAAAACTAAGCGCAGCCATATTTCACGATAGGTGGTGGCGGCTTAGTTTGCGAAACGAAATTAGAATACTGCCTCAAGGGCCTTTTCTAACATCCCGCAACGAGGCCAAGCTACCTGTAAGCCCATCAAATGCGAACTCACGCAAAAACGCCCGTTCCCATAACGCGGTATAATCTGCCGGCGTCAAATCCACGTCTCGGGCCATCTCGTCAAACAGATCGCGGATCGCCTCGACCTGACCGAGAATGACCCTTTCTGCTCGCCCCTGATCCAACCCAAAAACTACCGGCCGCATCCAGTGCCAAAGAAAGGTTCGCGCGGTGATCTGTCCCCCGTACCGCCATGGCCTGATTGGCTTCATATGATGCCCGCGGGCGTGGGTCGATGTCGTAGCCGGGCGTCAATTGAAGCTGTCCCCCCGTCCAGAATCCAGCGTGGTTGCGGGCGTAATCATCGGTATTACCGACGAGAATGTTGAAGCACATACGCGCGAATAACTCTTGCAGATCCGCGCTTGGCGTGACGCTCACTGTCCGCAGATGGGTGGCAAGATCCAGACATAGAGAGTATTGTTCGGTTTCAGCAGGTCAGAAGTCATTGTCTACCTTCCTGCGGCTGGCTTGGAAGGCGCGCTGACGCAACAGGGCATTTGTCCGCCGTTCGGTGGCAAGCCGCGCGGTTAGGCGTTCGTTGTCCTCCTCGAAAAGCGAAACACCCAGGATAGTGGCGATTTCGAAAACGGCACCAAGGGATACGGTCATATCGCCTTTCTCCACCCGTGACAGCAGCGGGCGAGAGACCCCTGCCCGTTCCGCCAATTCTTGCGCGGTCATGTTCCGCTCCAACCGCGCGGCGCGGATCATCAGTCCCAAAAGCTCTGCAGCCTTTCGGGCGGTTGGCGAATATGGGCGTGTTGGTTTAGGCATCAGTATCCAGAATAATTTGTAATATTTATATTACATAATGCGACGTAATGATACTTATACGTTACACTTCCGCAAATTTTCACCAAACTCAATCATCGTGGTCCCGCCTATCTTCGACTTCACCGTTGCCCCTGCTGCTATAGCGTCCCTTGCCACCCCTCCCCCACAGCCTACCTGATTTTCGCAAGACAAAGGGGCCTCCATGACACCACATCGCTATATCTTCGTCGGCGGGTTACACCGCTCCGGCACCAGCCTCGTGGCGCGGCTGATCGGCGATTTACCCGGTGTCAGCGCGATCAACGCCGCCCCAGTGCCGGAGAATGAGGGCGTCTACCTGCAGGGTGCCATCCCCCACACCGCGCGGCATGGCGTGCCCATGCATTTCGCCACCGACCCCGCGCAGCACCATATCGAAGGATCGCATTTCGACAGGTTAGAGACACAAATGCGGTTGGAGCGGGATTGGGCACCCTATTTCAACGATGCCCCATGGCGGGTCGAAAAGTCGCCCGTAAACCTGACGCGGATGCGGCTGTATCAGCAGCTCTTCCCTCTGTCGCAATTCGTCGTCGTGACCCGCCATCCAGAGGCGGTTGCCGCGGCCACCTCCAAATGGGTCGACATGGCCCCCGCGGCGATGATGGATCACTGGCTGGACGCCTATGACATCGTAAGGCGCGATCTCGATTACCTGCATGCCGTGATCACCATCCGATACGAAGATCTCGTGGCTGACCCTACCGCAGCCTTGGCGCGTTTAGCCGCGTTTCTGGATGTGGATACGGTGCCCGCGCCGTCCGATATCCGGGATGGCAATCAGGATTATGCGGGGACGACCACGCTCTCTCCCGCTCAGGCGGAGCGTGCGGCGGCGTGCGGCGGCGTGGGGATATGGTGTGGGACTGCAGGCTCAGCCTTGGGCTGGCGTGACCCGCCACCCTCTGCGGCGCATTGCTGAGAATGTTGAAGCGGCGGCGGGTGGGGCAACGTTGCCCTAATTGCTGCTTACCACGAAGAATGACGCTATACCAAGCGTTAGAGACACATATTGTCGCCCCACGCCCCGAGCCCACATAACCTCCGGCCTCCCAATTCCATCTCAGTTACACACAAGACGGAACTTTATCCCGCCCACGAGGTTCAATTTTAAATAGCAATTTCGACCATCGTTCTCTTCCTCGCAACCCCGTTTCCCTCCACCTGAGGGCTCAACAACGAAGTGAAAGAGACGCAACACGATCCGCGACGGCGCGGTCCTGCGCCGCCGGAGAGACTTGGCTTCCCGAAAGGCTGCGCAGATGAATATTCGTACTCAGGTAAAGACCCACTCCCACACGGCGACGCCTTTTGCAACGACGCGGATCGCGGACAATGTGCTCGACCTCATCGGCCAGACGCCGATGGTGCGCCTGCCCCGCTATCTCGACCGCGAGGATGTTAACTTGGTCGCTAAAGTCGAGGCGCTGAACCCCGGTGGCAGCGCCAAGGACCGGCCCGCGCGGCACATGATCGAACGCGCTTTGGCGGACGGTCGGCTCAAGGCTGGCGATACGGTGGTTAAATCCTCCTCCGGCAACATGGGCATCGGGCTGGCGCAGGCTTGTGCGGTGCATGGGCTGCAATTCATCTGCGTTGTCGACCCCAATGCGCAGTCCCAGAACGTAGCGATTATCCGCGCTTTGGGCGGCCAGATCGAGTTGGTGGATCACGCGCCTGACGGTGATTTCCTCGCCGCGCGTCTGGATCGGGTCGCCAAGCTTTTGGAAGAAGACTCCCGCCGTTTTTGGCCCAACCAATATGCAAATCTCGACAACCCAGAGTCCCACGAACTCGGCACCATCGCCGAGATCGACGCAGCGCTTGGCGGGCAGATCGATGTGCTTTTCGTCGCGTGTTCCAGCACCGGCACCGCGCGAGGGTGTCGCGACTATCTGCGCCGGATGGGGCGCAAAACCAAGGTCGTCGCGGTAGATGCCATGGGCAGCACGCTGTTCAACGGCACCGCAGGCCCGCGTAAAATCTCGGGCATGGGCGCGGGTCGTATTCCCGAGCTGGCCAAGGGGCAGGAGTTTGATGACCTCGTTCGTGTCTCCGATGTGACCTGCGTTGCCGGCTGCCGCCGCGCCGTTGCGCGCGAAGGTCTGCTAGTCGGCGGTTCCGGCGGTGGTGTGCTTGAGGCGGTGCGCGGGATGCAGGACGCGCTCGCCGGTCTGACCGTCGCGGCGATCATCCACAACTCTGGCTCGCGCTACTTGGGCACCGTCTTCGATCCCGAATGGGTCGAGCGGGAGCTGGGAATTTGCGAGGCGGATGTGACCGCATTGGCAGGATTGGCCCCTGCGGATTCATGAGCGACACAGAGATTGCCATCGTCGGCTGCGGGCCCAAGGGGCTCTACGCGCTGGATAGCCTGTGCGAGGCGGCGCGGCGCAGACCGCAGCACCGGTTTACCGTCCATATTTTCGAACCCTCGGCGCATCCCGGGGCGGGGCCGATCTATAATCCGCGCCAGCCGGAGGTGCTGCTGATGAACTTCCCCGCTGGTCTGATCAACGCTTGGACGGGCGGGCGCGGGCCGTCGTTTCTGGAATGGGCGGCTAAAAGCCCGAAGCCCGTCGATGCTGGCGACTATGTGCCACGTGCGCATGTGGGGCGGTATCTTTTCTGGAGCTTCGAGCGTGTCGTCGCACAAGCCCCGTCGAATGTGAGACTAATCCGGCGTAAAACACCCGTCAAGGTGGTGAACCGTAACGGGGATCGCTGGCACATCTCTCCACAAAACGTCACCGTTGATTATGTCCTGATCACCACCGGTCACCAAGACGGGTTTCGCCACAGCGAGACCACCACGCACGACCATATCCCCTCCCCCTTCCCTATTGATCAGCGTCTGACCCAGACCGCTGTGCCGCCCAAATCTACCGTGCGCTGCAGAGGCTTCGCGCTCACTTTTATCGATACGATGCTCGCGCTGACCGAAGGGCGCGGCGGGGCCTTCGCCCTCTCCGCCACCGGCTATACCTATACCCCCTCGGGAGCGGAGCCACGCCACATCGCCCCCTTCAGCCGCAGTGGTCGCCCGATGCGTGCCAAGGTCGAGGCCGCACTGTTCACCCAACCGCAAGACGACGCCTTCTGGGACGAACGACGCGCCGAGCTTTCGCACATCCTGCGCACCCCTAACGCCACCTTCACCCACCACATTTGGCCCGCGTTTTTGTCATTTTCCGATCAGGTTCTGGGCAACCCCTCCGGCACCAGCGCCGACTTCTTCACCCACCGGACCAACACCACCTTCACCCCCGATGAAATCCGCCAAGACCTGCGCATCGGCTATGACATCGCCATGGGGCGCCGCGCGCAAGACAGCGCTTGGGCCCTGGCCGAGGTCTGGCGCCGCTGCTATCCGCAGCTCATCAACTGGATTAGCCATTGCGAGATAACCCCCGACGATGCCCACCACTTCCGCCAGATCGCGGCAGAGATGGAGCGGCTCGCCTTCGGCCCGCCCGCGCAGAATATCGGCAAGCTGATCACGCTGGAACAGGCGGGCACCGTCAGCTTTGACCATATGTCGGGCGAGGCCATGGCAGATGTCACGATCAACGCCACGATCCCGCCCGCTGGCGGTGCCGAGCTTGCCGCCCCGCTCGACGGACTTTTGCGCGACGGGCACCTCAGTATCGGCACAATGGGCAGTGTTAGGGTCGATAAAAACGCCCACGCCCTGACACGCGACGGCATCGCCAAGGGCCTCTCCGTCATCGGCCGCGCCACCGAAGGCTGCGTGCTTGGCAATGATACGTTGTCGCGGTCCCTCCATGATCTTCCCGAAAAATGGGCAGCCGCCGTCGTGCAAAGCGCCCGCCAATCCAACGCGCTGGAGCCTTCCCTATGACCATCCCCCAATCGATCTTCAGCCCCTGCCACGGCGTCGTGCCCCTGCGCCCGCGGCTGGAAAACTGGATGGCAGAACTGCTGCAGGATCGCCACCGTCTCGACGCGTTGACCGACCGCTTTGGCGCGCCGCTCAACATCCAGTCGGTCGATCCCTTCCGCCGCAATATCGCGCAGCTGACCGATTGTGTGACCGACTATGGCCTGCCCTTCCTGCCCATGTTTGCGCGCAAGGCGAATAAATGTCTCAGCTATGTGCAGGCCGCGCGCGATATGGGCATCGGCATCGATACGGCCAGCCATGCAGAGGTGGAACAATGCCTTGAACAGGGGCTGCCGGGCGATCGGATCGTTTGCACCGCGGCCGTCAAGGACCGTGCGCTGATGACCCTTTGTGTGGGTGGCGGCGTGACTGTGATCCTTGATAATGAGGATGAGCTGGAGCTGTTGGAGGACGTGGCCGAAGGCGCGACCAAGCCCGTCTCTGTCGGTCTGCGCCTCAACGGGTTCGAGCGTGACGGCACCAAACTCTATTCGCGTTTCGGCTTTCCGCTGACGCAAATTCCTACCCTCGCCGCGCGCATCGCCGCGTCGGAAACGCTCCGCCTCGACGGGCTGCATTTCCACCTCAACGGCTATAGCGCCGAGGATCGCATCGCCGCGATCCTGCAAACGCTCCCCCTGATCCACAAGATCAAGGGCGACAGCACCGCGCCTTTCTTCCTCGACATCGGCGGCGGCATCCCGATGAACTACCTCGATGACGCGGCGGAGTGGGAGGTATGGCTGGCCGAGCTTGACCTCGCCCTCGCCGGTGACCGCACCCCCATCACCCAACATAACGACGGGCTCGGACGCAAAGCGGGCGGTGAGGGTAAGGTCGACAGTTACCCCGTCGCGCAAACGCTGGTGCAAGAAGACTGGATGCGCCGCATCCTCGACCACATGGCCGACGGTCAAACCGTGGCCGCACATCTGAGGGATGCCCATATTTCCCTGCGTTGCGAGCCGGGTCGGTCTCTGCTGGACGGCTGCGGCATGACCCTCGCCCGTGTTGCCTTTTGCAAGCGCGACAGCGCCGGCACCCCCGTGATCGGCGTGCAAATGAACCGCACCCAATCCCGATCCGGCTTTGCCGAATTCGCGCTCGACCCGCTGATGGTCCTCGCCCCCGGTCCGCGCAAAGAGGCGATCGAAGGCTACCTCGCCGGCACCTATTGCACCGAAAGCGAATGGCTGACGCGCCGCAAAATGGCCTTCCCCCAAGGGGTCAAAGCAGGCGACCTCATGATCTTCCCCAACACCGCCGGCTACCTGATGCATTTCCTCGAAAGCCGCTCTCACCAATTCCCATTGGCGCGGAACGTGTTTGTGACGGAAGGTAATGCGGGGGCCGTCGCGCTGGATGATATCGACGCGGGGTAATCGGCAAACCGGCGCGCCCCTTCAAGCGCGCCGGTGGCCTATCTTACGCCCGCGGTTCGCTGCGCAGACCTTTGTAGATCGTGTAGCACATCACCAGCATCAGGATGCTGAATGGCACGCCGGTGGCCGTGACCCCTGCTTGCAGCGCCGACAAACCGCCGCCGATCAGCAGCACGATGGCGATCAGCCCTTCGACCACACACCAGAAGATCCGCTGCGGCACCGGCGCGTCGATCTTGCCGCCTGCGGTGATCGTATCCACCACCAGCGATCCGGAATCCGAGGATGTCACAAAGAACACCAGCGCCAGCACGATCGCGATGGTGGATGCGGTCTTGGTGAACGGCAGCTCGTTCAACATGCCAAAAAGGCTCAGCTCCGGCGAATAGCTGTCGATGACGTTTGCCTTGACCAGCGACGTCTCGGGGGAGGTCAGGATCTGGTCGATGGCGATGCCGCCAAAGACCCCCATCCAGACAAAGATGATCAACGACGGGATCAGCAGAACGCAGACGATAAACTCCCGCACCGTGCGCCCTTTGGAGACACGCGCGATGAACATGCCGACGAAAGGCGCCCAGGACACCCACCAGGCCCAATAGAACGCCGTCCACCCCTCGCGGTAGGAGTCATCTGTGCGGCCAAAGGGGTTCGACAGCGGGATCAGCTCTTGCGTGTAGGCGATCAGGCCCGTCCAGAAACCGCTTAGCCCGATCAGCGTCGGCCCTGCAAAAAGCACGAAGAGGAAGAACAGGATCGCGACGCCCATATTGACCTCGGACAGTACCTTTACCCCGCCGTCCAACCCGCGCCAGACCGAGACAAGGGCGACGGCCGTGACCAGAATGATAATGATCACCTGCACATTCGTCGAAATCTCGAGCCCGAAGGCAAAGTTGAAGCCCGCATTGGCCTGCTGCGCCCCGAGACCCAGCGAAGTTGCCAAGCCAAACAGCGTCGCAAAGACCGCCAGAATGTCGATGATATGGCCGGACCAGCCCCAAACCCGTTCGCCCAGGATTGGGTAGAAACAGGACCGGATCGAGAACGGCAGGCCCTTGTTATAGGTGAACAGCGCCAAGGCCAGCGCCATGATCGCGTAAACCGCCCAACCGTGCAGCCCCCAGTGATAGAAGGTCGCGGCCAGCCCCATCGCACGGGCAGCCTCTACATTCTCGGCAATGATCGACCCGTCAGCGGCAATGGGCGACGGCACCCCAAGCGGGCCCGACACGTTCATGTGATAGACAGGTTCGAGCACGCCAAAGAACAGCAGCCCGATCCCCATACCGGCGGCAAACAGCATCGCGAACCACGCGGGGTAGGAATATTCTGGCACCGCATCCTCGCCCCCCAAACGCACCTTGGACATGGGCAGAAAGATCAGCACGATGCAGAAGATCACAAAGAAATTCACGATAATCATGAACATCCAGTCGAGCTTGGTGGTAGCGAAATCACGCACCGCGAGAAAGACAGCTCCCGCTTGATCAGGAAAGATCATCGTCAGCAGCACAAAAACCACCGAGGTGATGCCCGAGATCACGAAAACGGGGTTGTGAATGTCAAAGCCGATAGGGCCAAGGCTGCCATCGATATTGTCCTGACCGACCTCGAAATCAGTCTCTATCTCGCCGTTTTCTGACGTGGGGTCGGTCATGCTCTCTCCATTCCTATGGCTTATTGTTCGTCTCTAATGCCGTAAACTTGCGTGTCCCTAAGGTTGAACTAGATCGCCTTACGGGAATGTCCTGCATAATTTGTGGTATGGGTTGAAAGCCCGAACCCCTCACAGCCGGAAACGGAGCGCCGAAGATGTGCAACCTCTACGCCAATACCCTCGCCCCGACCCTCATGCGGCAGCTGTTCAAGGTGCGCGCCGAAAACGACCAGCTTGGCAATGCGCAGCCGCTGACCGCGATCTTCCCTAAGGGCACGGCGCCCGTCGTGGCGCTGGATGAGGGTGGCAACCGCGTGCTGCGCAATACGCATTGGGGGTTCGTGCTGCCGCAAACCTCCAAGAAAACCGGCAAGCCGATCCAGCCCAAGGCGGTGAACAACGCGCGGGATGACAAACTGCGCAGCTCTCCCTTCTGGAAGGCCAGCTTTACCGAACGCCGCTGCCTGATCCCCGCCTCCAGCTTCTGCGAGGCGAAGGGGCGCAATCCGGCGACCTATGTCTGGTTTGGCGTGGGCGGCGACACAAAGCGCCCGCCCTTCGCCCTCGCCGGGATCTGGCGCAGCTTTGCGGGCAACTACGGAACAGAATATCGCGAGCTCACCACATCCTCGATGATCACGACCACCCCGAATGAGCTGGTGAAGGACACCCACCCTGACCGGATGCCCGCGATCCTGGCCCCTGAGGACTACGAGGCATGGCTGACCGCTCCGGCAGAGGACGCATTCCGCCTTATTAGACCCTATCCCGCGGAAAAAATGGTGATCCACCAGCAGGGTGAAGATCTGAAATCCGACCACGGCGGGATATAGGCCCGCTTACCCCTCTTCGGGGCGCAGGGTATAGCTCTTGGCCCACTCCTGGAATGTCTCGTCGAACTGATCCTCCGGCACATGCTCTAACCCCGGCAGCTCGCGCAGCAGAATATCAAGGTTGCGACGGTCCTGCGCCGACATCTCCGGGTGCGCTCTCAGCTGCGCCAGCTTCTGCGGCAAGCGCCGTTCCTCGCGCACCGTGCTGAAATAGAGCGCATAGGGAATGGCCTTGATCTGCGCCACCAGCGTCGCGAATTGCGGCAGCAGGATCTGGCTGAACTGCGCTGTCCCCGGTGTATGCACATCTGACAGCGCGAGAATAGCTCGCCCGGTAGAGACTGCTTGGGTCGTGGAGTAGACGAAACTGACCGATAGGGTCAGCACCACCATCCCCGACACGCCGATCAACGTCGCCACCACGCCCCAAAGCGCCCCGCTGCTCTCATATGTGCCACCGCCTAGGGTCGACAACAAATGCCCGGCATAGATCGCCTTTTCCAGCACACCCGCCGGTACGCCCGAGCTTTGCGAAACCACCGACCCCGCCTGACCCGACAAGATCAACGTCCAGCTCAGGCACATCAGGATAATCCACGCCGCCCCGATGCTGACCACCACAAGCGGGCCGCAAACACGATGCACCCAATTCTGTTTCGGCAAACAACGGATAAGGCAAAACGTCCCCCGCGCCACCCTTGGGGCGAGCGGACCATTGGCCCCCACCCCCAGCGTCGACATGACGACATCTGCCGTCACGACTAGCAATAAACAGATGCCAAGGATCGCTGATATCATCGCCATGCTACTCCATCTTCAGGCCGGGCGACCCCATAGGAAATGGCAGCCCGATCCGCATCAGGCTGCCACAAGTTGTTTCAAATTGCGCAGACCTTACGCCTGCTCACCAAAATCACGCCGCCGCGCGGTCAGGTGTCAGCCCGCCCAGCTTTTCGCTCAGCGCCTCATACTGCTGCGTCAGGAACTGCAATTCCGCATCCCCCGCGGCATAAGGCTCGATCGCGCGGTCATAAGCGTCCAGCACATCCGCCTCGTATTTGCGCACCTGCGCCTCGACCCCATCAGCCCC
>NZ_JAXHCA010000010.1:0-176841 GCF_042466275.1 Sulfitobacter sp. R86518 | reverse complement strand
TGGTCGGTTTTCACCAGCCCCGCCAGCGTCTCCACCTGCCGCCCCACCGCCTGCTGCACGGGCATCAGGCAGGCGCAGACCGGCGCGCCATCGACCAGCACAGAGCAGGCCCCGCAATCGCCCGCGTTGCAGCCGATCTTTACATCCTTGCGGTCCAGCCGCTCGCGCAGCGCGTAAGACAAGCGTTCACCGGGCAGCGGTTCAACCTGCGCGATACTCCCGTTCAGGGTGAAAGAGGTCACTTCTGTCGTGGTCGGTTTATCCATCACAGGGCCCCTTTCAAGGCGCGCATCACAGCGCGGCGGACCAAAGTGACGCTGGCGGCAAGGCGGTAGTCTGCGCTGGCGCGCGCATCCGTAATGGGGCTTAGCGATTGCACCAGATCAGCAGTTATGCGGTTTTCTACATCGCCAAGGGCGCTACCGCGAAGCTGATCCTCAAGCGCGGTCAGACGCTGCGCGACAGGGGATGCGGCACCGATGGCGATGCGGATATCGGTGAGCCTGCCGCTCTCGACCTCTGCGAGTACCGCGACCATGCAGATCGAGATCACCAGATACTTCCGCGCACCGAGTTTGACAAAGCTGCTATGACTATCAGCCGGGGGCGCGGGGATGTGGATGGCGGTGACAAGCTCGTTCTGGGCGCGGTCGGTCTGGCGCACGCCTTGCAGGAACTGCGACAAGGGCAGCGCGCGCGACCCGTTTGCGCTGCAAAGCTCCAGCTCGGCATTCAGTGTCAGCAGCGGCGGCACCCCGTCGGCGGCAGGAGAAGCGTTGCACAGATTCCCCGCGATGGTGCCTGTATTCTGGATCTGGATCGACCCGACTTCGCGGGCCGCCAGCTTGAGCCCGTCGAAAGCGGCGGGCAGATCAGCGCGGATGATGTCTGTCCATGTGGTGGCCGCCCCGATACGCCAGCCTTGGTCTGTTTGGCTGATGCCGCGCAGCTCTGGCAAGCGGGTGATATCCAACAGGTCGCCCGTCACCGGGCGGTCGCCGCGTGCGGGGAACCAATCGGTCCCCCCCGCGATGATCGACACCGGCCCCGCGGCCAATGTGGTTAACGCTTGATCCAATGTCGTCGCGGTCAGGTAGCTCATCCGGTCACCTTTTGCTGCGGGCATAAAACTTGTTGGTATACGAATAGAAGTGCGTCGGGTGCCTTCGTGTCAAATCAATTCGCATGTCGTCAGCCGACAAAGGCTTTTTCGACCACAAAACTGGCAGGGCGATTATTTGCCCCCTCCACCAGCCCAAAGGATTCGAGCGCGGCCTTGGTGTCGTTCAACATGGCCATCGACCCGCAGATCATCGCACGGTCGCGATCAGGAGAGATCGGCGGCACGTCCAAATCGCGGAACATCTTGCCCGACGCCATCAGGTCTGTTTGCCGCCCTTCGCGCGGCCACGGCGCGCGGGTCAGCGTGTCGTATAGGATCAGCCTTTGCGCCAATTCACCCACCAGCGGATCGGCCTTGAGGCTGGCGACCAGATCACGGCCATAGGTCAGCTCTTTGGCGGTGCGACAGGTGTGGCACAGGATCAGATCATCGAACTTCTCATACGTCTCGGGGTCACGGATGACCGACGCGAAAGGCGCAATACCGGTGCCTGTGGCGAACATCCACAGCCGTTTTCCGGGCAGCAAGGCGTCATTCACCAACGTCCCCGTCGGCTTGCGGCGCATCAGCACGGTATCACCGACCTTAAGCTTTTGCAGGTGCTGCGTCAGCGGCCCGTCCGGCACCTTGATAGAATAGAACTCGACCCCCTCGTCCCACGACGGCGACGCGATGGAATAGGCACGAAACACCGGCTTTTCGGCATTGGGCAGCCCGATCATCACGAACTCTCCCGACCGGAAGCGGAAGGACGGGTCGCGGGTGATGCGGAAGCGGAACAGGCTGTCGGTATAATGCTGCACCTCCGTCACCGTTTCGGCAAAGACACCTGCGGGGATCGGAAAGCTGGGGCGAGAGAGAGAAGCGGCGTCCATGGAGAGTCCTTATCGGCTGCGGATGTATTATTGTTTGTATGCGAATGATTATCTGTCAAGTGTTTCATCTTGATCGGTCGTATTTTTCTGTTAGCGTTCAAATGAAACTGATGCTGCTTGAAAGGCGTGCCCCATGTCAGACACCTCTGCAAAACTCGTGATCCGGAACATCGGGATGATCCTGACCGGAAAGATGGAAGACCCCATTGCCGACGGGGATTGCCTGATCGCGATGGACGGTAAGATCACGGAATGGGGCTATGCCAAGGATGTGGATTGCGACGGGGCCACGACAGAAGTCGACGCCCATGGCGCGACGCTGGCACCGGGGTTGATCGACAGCCATGTACACCCGGTGGTGGGCGACTATACCCCGCGCCAGCAGCAGTTGGGGTGGATCGATTCAACGCTGCACGGCGGGGTGACCACACTGATTTCTGCCGGCGAAGTGCATATGCCGGGCCGCCCGAAGGATATCGTCGGTCTCAAGGCGATGGCGATCGCGTCGCAGCGTTGGTACGAAAACTTCCGCCCCTCGGGCGTCAAGGTTCACGCGGGCGCGCCGGTGATCGAACAGGGCATGGTCGAAGAAGACTTTGCCGAGATGGCCAAGGCCGGCGTGACCCTGCTGGGCGAGGTCGGACTGGGCACGGTCAAGGACGGCAAGACCGCCGCGCAGATGGTCGGATGGGCACGCAAATACGGCATGCAAAGCACGATCCACACCGGCGGCCCGTCGATCCCCGGATCAGGGTTGATCGATGCGGATATGGTGCTTGAAACCGGAACGGATGTGGTCGGGCATATCAACGGCGGGCACTCTGCCCTGCCCGACGATCAGATCATCTGCCTGTGCGAAGGCTGCAAGGCCGCGCTTGAGATCGTGCATAACGGGAACGAACGCGCCGCCTTGCTGACGCTGAACACAGCACGCGAGTTGGGCAAGCTTGATCAGTTGATCCTGGGCACCGATGGTCCGGCTGGGTCCGGCGTGCAGCCTTTGGGGATCATGCGCATGGTTGCGATGCTGTCGTCGCTTGGCGATGTACCTGCCGAGATCGCCTTTTGCTTTGCCAACGGCAACACCGCACGGCAACGCAAGCTGGACACCGGATTGATCGAGGTCGGCAAATGCGCGGATTTCGTCCTGATGGATCAGGCACAGCATGCGCCCGGCAAAAATATGCTTGAATCTGTGCAACTGGGTAATCTGCCCGGTGTTGGCATGACGGTGATTGATGGCGTTGTACGTAGCCTGCGCAGCCGGAATACGCCCCCTGCCACTCGGCTCCCCGAGCTGATTTGCGGCACCGTCGGCGCCTGAACGCCGACATAAGCGGCAGCGGCGGGGGATCTGCCGCGCCTCAAGTGACGCGATGTTTCAATGACATCGCAGGTGCCATTGGCCGCTTTCCCCGGTTTCGGAGAAAGTAGGGCTTTCCTTACCTTTATATTCATGGTCAATTTTCGCCGAGATATGGGGCCGCAGGTGCGGAGGGCCTTGGTGCGCGTAAAATCCTGTCAAACGTCAGCTTGCGGAACATCGTTCCATCATGCGGTATTGGCAGTTTGAATTTTAGCGCTTAGGCTGCAGAAATCAGAGTCGCGGACAATCGTGGAGGAGTGTCCGGCAACACGCTCGATAAGGGAGGACGAAATGGCCACACTATCTGTATCTATGCTGTCTGCGGGCGGGTGCATATGACCGCAATGACCCCCGAAGAAGCCATTCGCCACGTGGTTTCAACGAACCCGACGTTCGAAGTAACCGAAAGTAATATTCGTGGCGTCACCTATAAAACATTCAAGAATATCCCGAAAACCCTGGGCGGTCTGATCCAGGCGAGCCGCGAAATCCAGGGCAATGGTGCGGCGGAGTTTCTGGTCTATCAGGATGAACGCTGGACCTATGATGCTTTCACCGCCGATGTGAACCGCATTGCCAACGGGCTGCGCGACAGGCTGGGGATCAAGACCGGCGACCGTGTCGGCATCGCGATGCGCAACTATCCTGAACTGCTGATGCTCACGCTGGCGGTCGCGTCGGCGGGTGCTGTGGTGGTGTTCGTCAATGCGTGGTGGACCACCGAAGAGCTTGACTATGCGTTGCAAGACAGCGGGGCCAAGACGGTCTTTGCCGATGGCCCCCGTTTTGAACGGATGAAACCGCTCGAGGATGATCTGGGCCTGCGTCTCATCGGCGTGCGCGATGCCGAAGAAATGGGCCCGCACAAGCTGTCGGCGCTGATGCAGGGCATGGCCGAAACGCCGCCCGAAGGGGTCGATCTGGACACGGACGATGACTTTGCGGTGATGTATTCCTCTGGCACGACGGGCAAGCCGAAAGGGGTGGTGCAGACCCACCGTGGCGCGCTTAGCGCGGTGTTCAGCTGGCTGTTACAGGCCGTCGCCGCGCCGCTGGTTACCCCCCCTGAACCCGGCGCACCGCCCGCGCCGCGCCCGTCGGGGTTGATCGTCACGCCGCTGTTCCACGTCACCGCGACGCATCCGCTGTTTCTGCTTAGCCTGCCCGCCGGTGCCAAGATTTCCTTGTTACACAAGTGGGACGCCGAAGAAGCGGTGCGCGTGATCAACCGCGAAGGCGTGACCCGTTTTCTCGGCGTGCCGACGCAATCTGCCGACCTGCTGGAAGCCGCAAAGCGTATGGGGGAAACCCTGCCGACGCTCACCTGGCTTGGCGCAGGCGGGGCGAAACGCCCTGCGGCGCAG
Organism: Sulfitobacter sp. R86518; assembly: GCF_042466275.1. Taxonomy (NCBI): domain Bacteria; kingdom Pseudomonadati; phylum Pseudomonadota; class Alphaproteobacteria; order Rhodobacterales; family Roseobacteraceae; genus Sulfitobacter; species Sulfitobacter sp. R86518. The sequence continues at coordinate 172,113 of NZ_JAXHCA010000010.1, read as the reverse complement.
GTCGCGCAGTTGAAAAACCAGTTCCCCGCCGCCGATATCGCGACGGGTTGGGGCATGACCGAGACGAACGCGCTTGGCATCGGCATGGTGGGCGAGGAATACAACCAACGCCCCGACGCCGCAGGCAAGCTGCATCCGCCGCTGCAAGACATCCGCTTTCTGGACGACAAGGGCAACGATGTCCCGCAGGGCGAATTGGGCGAGATTACCGTCAAAAGCCCGGCCAATATGCGCTGCTACCTCAACAAGCCGGAAGCCACCGAAGAGACGATGCAAGACGGCTGGCTGCGCACCGGTGATCTGGGTGTGATCGACGCCGAAGGCTATATCACCATCCTTGATCGCAAGAAGAACATCATCATCCGGGGCGGCGAAAACATCGCGTGTCTGGATGTCGAGGGCGCGCTGCACACGCATCCCGATGTGATCGAAGCTTGCGCGTTTTCCGTGCCGGACCCGCGCTTGGGCGAAGTGGTCGGGGCCTCTGTGCAGACCCGCGATGGCAAGCCTTTGACGCAAGCCGATATGGCGGCGCACCTCGACGGGCGGCTGGCCAAATTCAAGATACCCGAAAAACTGTGGTGCCAGGACGGTCCTTTGACCCGTGGTGCCACCGACAAGATTGACCGCCGTGCGATCCGCGCGGCCTGTCTGGACACATAAGGCCCACCAACCGGGCCGGAAGAAAGGAAGACTATGAACACCCCAACCGACGCAGAAATTGGTGCCTATATCGGTGCTGCCGGCAAAGCCGCATGGGAGGTCCCGGACCTGCCCGCCAACACCAAACAGCGCGAGATCAAATCCGTAGGCATCATCGGCGCGGGTACGATGGGCGGCGGCATCGCGATGAACTTTGCCACCGCGGGCATCCCCGTCACCATCGTCGAGACCACGCAAGAGGCGCTGGACCGCGGGTTGAAGGTCGTGCGCGGCAACTACCAGCGCAGCGCCGATAAGGGTCGTTTCCCGCAAGAAGAAGTCGAAGCGCGGATGGATCGCTTTGACGGCAAGCTGGAACTGGCGGCCTTGGCTGATTGTGATCTGGTGATCGAAGCCGTGTTCGAAGACATGGAGCTGAAGCGCAAGATTTTCACCGAGCTGGACCGCGTGATGAAACCGGGCGCGATCCTTGCGACGAACACCTCGGCCTTGAACATCGACGAAATCGCGGCGATGACCAAGCGCCCCGAAGACGTGATCGGGCTGCACTTTTTCTCGCCCGCCAACGTGATGAAACTGCTCGAAATTGTGCGTGCGAAACATACTGCTGATGATGTGGTCGCGACCTCGATGGATCTGGCGGCTAAGATCAACAAAATCGCTGTGCTTGTCGGCGTTTGCCCCGGTTTTGTCGGTAACCGTATTTTGTTCGCACGCCAGAAACAGGCCAACAAGCTGCTGCAACAGGGCTTGATGCCGTGGGATGTGGACGCCGCGCTGAACGCCTTTGGCTTCAAGATGGGGCCGTTCCAGATGTCCGATCTGGCCGGTCTGGATATCGGCTGGTCCAAAGGGGCCAAGACCGAAAACCCGATCCGCGATGCGCTGTGTGAAATGGACCGTCGCGGCCAGAAGACCCAAGCGGGTTTCTACGACTATGATGAATCCCGCCGCCCGATCCCGTCGGATGTGGTCGCCGGTGTGATCAAGGACATCACCGGTGCCGAAGCCAACCAGATGTCGCAGGAAGAGATCATCGAGATCTGCATCTACCCGATGATCAACGAAGCGGTCAAAATCCTTGAGGAAAACAAGGCGCAGCGCCCCTTCTGACATCGATGTGGTCTGGCTGAACGGCTATGGCTGGCCCGCCGATAAGGGCGGCCCGATGTTCTATGGCGATATGGTCGGTGCGCAGGCCGTGCTGGACGTGATGGAAAAGCTGGGTGCCGAAGACCCCGAATTCGCGCCCGCCGAGTTGCTGCGCGACCTGGCCAAGAATGGCGGGAAATTCACTGAAATCGACACCGGAGGGCTGAAGGTATGAGCTATAAATATATCACCACCGAAAAGAAGGGTCACATCCTTGTTGTGACCATGAACCGCCCCGAGGTGTACAATGCCGTGCACGTCGACATGCATAATGAAATGGCCGATTGCTGGGACGCTTTTGCAGCGGATCAGGATCTTTGGGTCGCGGTTCTGACCGGCGCGGGGGACAAGGCGTTCTCCGCGGGGAACGACCTGAAAGCCACTGCTGCGGGCGGGTCAAAGGCGACAATGCCCGCCAGCGGCTTCGCCGGTCTGTCCTCGCGTTTCGATCTGGAAAAGCCCATCGTCGCAGCCGTCAACGGTTTCGCCATGGGCGGCGGATTTGAAACCGCGCTGTCATGCGACATTATCCTCGCCTCCGATCAGGCGAAATTCGCCCTGCCCGAGGTCAAGGTAGGGTTCTTCGCCGCGGCTTCCGGCGTGCAGCGCCTGTCGCGCTATATCGGGCGTCTTGCCGCGCAAGAGATGATGTTCACCGGCCGCACCATCATGGCCGATGAGGCGCTGTCGATGGGCTGCGTTAACGCGGTCTATCCTGCCGACCAGCTGATGGCGAAAGCGATGGAAAAGGCCGAAGAGCTGTGCGCCGTGTCGCCGTCGGCGGTCAAGGCCACGAAACGCGTCCTGAACGACATGTACAAGCGCGACGGGATGCAGGACAGCATCGCCTATTCACGCGAGGTGATCGCGGACCTCAGCAAAACCGAAGATTTCAAGGAAGGCGTGAACGCCTTTGTCGAAAAACGCAAACCCAACTGGGTCAATAAATAATCGAACCAACTGCCAGGAGGCACTCTATGTCACATAACGAAGCTATGGCCGGAATGAATAATCTCGAGATGTCCGAGAAGGCCAAGCCGCTGTTGGCCGCCGTCATCAAACACATCCGCGAAAATGTCGATCCGATCACCGACGAATATTTCCGCCTTGGCGAAGGTCGTGCCGACCGCTGGTCACACGCGCCCGGCCAGTTGGAGCTGCTGGAAACCGCCAAGAAAAAGGCTCGTGAAAATGGGCTGTGGAATTTCTTTTTGCCCAATGCCGAAACCGGTGAAGGTCTGTCGAACCTCGATTACGCCTATATCGCGGCCGAGCTTGGCAAAAGCCCGCTGGCCTCTGAATCGCTGAACTGTTCCGCGCCCGACACCGGCAACATGGAAGTGCTGGAACGGATCGGGACAGCGGAACAGAAAGAAAAGTGGCTCAAGCCGTTGCTTGCCGGTGAAATCCGGTCGGCCTTCGCGATGACCGAACCCGATATGGCGTCCTCGGATGCCAAGAATATCTCTACCTCTGCCGTGCTGGAAAACGGTGAATGGGTCATCAACGGCGAGAAATACTATATCTCCGGTGCCGGTGATCCGCGCTGCAAGATCATGATTACCATGGTCAAGACGTCGCCAGATGCCGAACCCTTCCGCCAGCAGTCGCAGATCCTCGTGCCGATCGACACCCCCGGTGTTGAAATTGTCGGCCCGATGCATGTCTTTGGTCACGACGACGCGCCGCATGGTCACATGCATATCAAGTTCACCAATGTGCGCGTGCCCGAGGAAAACATCCTCTGGGGCGAAGGCAAAGGCTTTGAAATCTCCCAAGTGCGTCTTGGGCCAGGCCGTATCCACCACTGCATGCGCTCCATCGGGGCAGCGGAAAAGGCGCTGGACCTGATGATCGAACGCGGGCTGAGCCGTGAAGCCTTTGGCAAGAAGATCATCGATCTGGGCAAGAACATGGAAACGATCTCTCGCGCCAAGATCGAGATTGAAGCCATGCGCCTGATGGTTCTGAAAGCCGCCAAGGCGATGGACGTTCTGGGCAACAAAGAGGCTCGCATCTGGGTCAGCATGATCAAGGCGATGGTGCCGGAAAAAGTCTGCAACATCATCGATCAGGCGATGCAGGTGCATGGTGCGACAGGTATTTCGCAGTGGTCGCCGCTGTCGGGCATGTACACGTCGCAGCGCACGCTGCGCTATGCGGATGGCCCTGATGAGGTCCACCACCACGTGATCGCCCGCGCCGAGGTCAAGGATTATCAGGAATCCAACCTGCGGACATCGCGCGCCCGTGAAGAGATCGCCACAGGCCGTACGCGAGGTGGCGTATGACCCTATTCGATCTGACCGGAAAGGTGGCGCTGTTGACCGGCGCCTCCAAGGGCATGGGGCTGGCGATGGCCAAGGGTCTGGCCGAGCATGGCGCGACAGTCGTCATCTCGGCCCGCAAGCAAGACCAGCTGGACGCCGCCGCCGCCGAGATCAACGCGCTTGGCAAGGGAAAAGCGTTCGGCGTCGCCTGCAACGTTGGTTATAAAGAGCAACTGCAAGCGCTGGTGGACGAGACCCACAAGCTGGCAGGCAAGATCGACATCGTGATCGGCAACGCGGGCGTGAACCCCTACTATGGGCCCACGTCCGAGATCCCAGATGATGCCTATGAAAAGACGATGAACGCCAATGTGCTGTCCAATCTTTGGCTGGCACAGATGGTGGCCCCCGATATGATCGAGAAAGGCGCCGGGTCGATGGCGTTCACCTCGTCCATCGGGGCGTTCAAACCGTCGGTCATGCTGGGCACCTATGGCATGTCCAAGCTGGCGCTGATCGGCCTTGTGCGCAACCTTGCCGCTGAATTCGGGCCCAAGGGTCTGCGGTTCAACGCAATCTGTCCGGGTCTGGTGAAAACCGAATTCGCGCGCGAGCTGTGGGACAATCCCGATGTCGAGAAACGCATCAAGAACGAGATCCCGCTGCGCCGTCTTGGCGAGGCAAAGGATTTCGCGGGGCTCGCCGTGTTCCTCGCCTCTGATGCAAGCCGCTACATGACCGGTCAGGCGCTGACCGTTTGTGGCGGGTCGAACATGTGGACGTAAGGGGCTGCTATGGAACTGAAGGATAAAATCATCGTCATCACCGGCGCCGCAAGCGGCATCGGCAAGGCGATGGCCATCCGCTTTGCCGCGGAAGGGGCCAAGAAAGTCGTCTGTGTCGACCTTAACAAAGAGGGCGCGCAGGCGGTTGCCGATGAGATCGACGGCGTGGCTTTCGGTGTGAATGTCGGTGTCGAGCAAGAGATCGCGGATATGATCGATGCCGTGGAAAACGACATCGGCCCGATTGATCTGTTCTGCTCTAACGCGGGCATATTGATCGCGGGCGGCATGGAAGTGCCGAACGAAGACTGGCAGCGCATCTGGGACATCAATGTGATGGCCCACATCTGGGCGGCCCGTCATCTGGTGCCGCGCATGACCGAACGCGGGGGCGGCTATCTGCTGAACACCGCGTCGGCGGCAGGACTGCTGAATCAGGTCGGATGCGCGCCTTACGGCGTGACCAAACACGCGGCTGTTGCTGTGGCCGAATGGCTGGCGATGTCCCATGGTGATGACGGGATCAAGGTGTCGGTGCTCTGCCCTCAGGCTGTCCGCAGCGAGATGACCCGCGGTCACGAGGATTCTGTCGCCGCGCTCGACGGTCTGCTGGAAGCGGAACCCGTGGCCGAAGCCTGTCTGGAAACCATCCGCAACGAGACGTTCCTTGTGCTGCCCCACCCGCAAGTGCTGGAGTATATGCGCAAGAAAACCGAGAATTACGATCGCTGGATCGGGGGTATGCGCAAGCTGCACCGGATGTATGGCGACCGCAGAAACCCGCAGGGGAATGTATCGTGATCGGCTATACCACGGTGGGCACCAGCGACATGGCGCGGGCCAAGCAGTTCTATTGCGACCTGTTCGAAAGCAAGGGTGCCAAGGTGCTGATTGACAGCGGCCGGATCGCCATGATCGGCACCGGCGGCGGCACGCCCATGATCTCTGTCTGCGAACCCTACAACAAAGAGGCCCCCACCCCCGGCAACGGGGTGATGGTCGCTTTTACCGCTGACAGCAAAGAGGAAGTGGACGAGATCTACGCCAAGGCGATCTCGCTTGGTGCGACAGACGAGGGCGCGCCGGGGCAAAGGGTGCCGGACCGGTTCTACGGGGCCTATGTCCGCGACCTTGATGGCAACAAACTGTGCTTTTTCAAATTCGCCTAAAGTAAAAACCTGCCGTCCGCGTCACGCGGGCGGCAGCCTATAGACGCGCCGCGCAGTGCCAGAGAAAAGCGCCGCTTGCGCCGCGTCATCCAGATGCGCTGACATCTTCTTGAACGCGTTCCAGATCACCACATAGCTGACCGCCGTGCGATCCACGGGAAAGTTGCTTTCGAACATGCAGCGTTCGGAGCCGAAGACATCCAGCATATGCGCGTACCATTTGCCCTGCGTCTCTACGATCTCGTCCGAGGACGGTGGCAGGTCGCGATGCATGTAGCCATACCCATTGTCGGGCATGCAAAGCCCGCCCAGCTTGGCCATCACATTGGGGCATTCCGCCAACTCAGACATATGGTCTTTCCACGCGGCAAAGATATCGTCGCGTTTGCCTTTGAACCGTCCAACGCCCAAGGGTGTGCCGAAGTGGTCAAGGATCAGCGTGGTCTGTGGCACCGCGCGGGCAAGGTCCAGAAACTCTTGGTGTTGATGGTGGTAATGCCAGCTGTCCAGCGTCAGCCCCCGCTCCCCCAGGATCGCGGCACCGCGGATGAAATCAGGATCGCCGTATTGGTTTTCGACCCCGCGTCCGGGGATCGCCAGATGCTGCGGTTCCGCATCGCGCGCGCCGGAGTTTCGTATACCCTTGAACAGCCCGTTCCCTGCGGCCTCATGCGCGTCGAGCGCGGCATGCAGCTGGTCGGGGGGCAGCACCAGTTCGGTCTGCGCGATGATGCCCGCGATCTGCGCCTGACCGCGCGGCACCTGCGCCGCCATCTGCGCCACGGTGCGGGTCTCGCCCACCGATTGCAGATGCGCGGGCGCGTCGCGATCCCAATAGGACCGACATTCGATATAGACCGTCTGTACCACGTTATGTCCGGCGCCGGTGTCGCGCCAAAGCGCGTCCATCTCGTAGACGGCGGGGGCGTCGGGCGTGCCGTGACGCCAGAGGTGGTGGTGGGGGTCCACAATCTCGCGGTGCGGGTCGATTGCGGTCTCGGGGACCAGTCCCAGCCAGTCGTCCCGCAGTTCGATCCCCGGTCGCCAACCCGGATAGCGGCCCCCCGTCTGTGTCATGAAGCAGCTTCTTTCTTTTTATAGGGGCGCATCAGCCCTTCTTGCGCCGTTGTCGCGGCAAGTTGGCCGTTCTGATTGTAGATCAGCCCGCGATTGAACCCGCGCGCGCCACCGGTGAAGGGGGCGTCGAGTTCGTACAGATGCCAGTCAGAGAAATCGATCGGCGCGTGAAACCACATGGCGTGGTCAAGGCTGGCGGTCATGACCTGCCCCTGGAACCACGTCAGCCCGTGGGGCCGCAGCGACGAGCCGAGCAGGTTCATATCGGACGCATAGGCGAGCAGGCAGTGCTGCATGATCGGGGACTGCCCCTTTGCCGCCTCCATCCGGAACCAAAGATAGTTCTTGTCCGAGGTCTTTTCCGGTTCGAACAGATCGCGCGGGTCAACCTCGCGGATCTCGATAGGGCGTTCGCGCAGGAAATCGTCGCGGTGTTTAGGCGAGATTTTTTCGATATAGGGTTCGCGCAGGTCGGGGCGGTCAAGCCAGTGTTCCGGTCCTTTCACGTCAGGCATCTTGTGCTGGTAGTCCCAGCCCTCTTCCTGCACGTGAAACGACGCCGAGAGGTTGAAGATCTGCTTGCCATGCTGGATCGCGACGACCCGCCGCGTGGTAAAGCTGCCCCCGTCGCGGGCGCGGTCAACCTGATAGATCACCGGGATCGACGGGTCACCGGGACGGATGAAATAGGCATGCAGCGAATGGCACATCCGGTCCGGCACCGTGCGATAGGCGGCCATCAGCGCCTGTGCGATAACATGGCCGCCAAAGATGCGCGTGGTGGTTTCCCCGCCCGACCCGATGCCGCGGAACAAGTCGATCTCAAGCTGTTCGATATCCAGCAATTCAAGGAGTTGGCGGGCCACATCGGTCATCTGGGTTCAGTCCTTCTGGGTCGCACGCGCATTGGCGTAGGCGACATAAAAATCAAAGCTGTCCGGATTGGCCATTGAATCCCTGTTCACCACCTTTTCCGGATCCTGACCAAGCAATAGCTTTTTCACAGGAACCTCAAGCTTTTTGCCAGATAGGGTGCGGGGGATCTCGGCGACCTCGATGATCTCGTTCGGAATGAACCGGGCCGAGACGTTCTTGCGAATTGCCGCGTTGATCTTGTCCTTGAAGGCGTCATCAAAGGCGACGCCTTGGGCCGGCACCACAAACAGCGGCATAAAGCTTTCGCGCCCCAGAAATTCGAGGTCGACAACAAGGCTGTCCATCACCTCGTCCAGCCCTTCGACGGCCTGATAGATTTCCGCACTGCCAAGGCGCAGACCCTTGCGGTTGATCGTGGCGTCAGAGCGGCCATAAATCACCGACCCGCCGTGTTCGTTGATCTCGATCCAGTCGCCGTGGCGCCAGATGCCGGGATAGGTGTCGAAATAGCTGTCGTGCAGGCGGCTGCCATCATCGTCGCCCCAGAAGAACAGCGGCATCGACGGCAGCGGCTCGGTACAGACCAATTCGCCCACCACGCCGGTCAGGTCATTGCCACCCTCGTCGAAGGCACGCACCGCGTTGCCAAGCGCGCGGCACTGCATTTCACCAGCGCGCACGGGCATGCCGGGATGGCCCAGCACAAAGGCCCCCGCCAGATCGGTCCCGCCCGAGATAGGCGCCAGCCAGACGTCCTCTTTCACCTGTGTGTATATCCAGTCATAGGCATCAGAGCTCAGCGGTGATCCGGTCGAGCCGAGCGAGCGCAGCGCGGAAAGGTCAACCTCGTCGCGTGGGGTCAGCCCTGCCTTCATGCAACCACTAAAGAAGGCCGCGCCCGCGCCAAAGAAATCAAGCTTTTCATCCGCGACAAAGCGCCAGATCACGCCCATGTCAGGGTAATTCGGCGCCCCGTCGAACATCGCGACCGTGGTGCCCTGCCCCAGTGCGGTGAATTGCGAGTTCCACATGATCCAGCCCGAAGATGTCAGCCAGCAATAGCGTCCGCCGCGCCGAAGATCATGGTGTAGCGATTGTTTTGCGGATTCCAGAATGATCCCGCCATGCCCGTGCACGATCGGCTTGGGGTTGCCGGTGGTGCCGGAGGAATAGACGATCCACAGCGGATGATCGAAGGGGACTTGCGTGCTTTCATAGGGTGCGTCGCGGTCCAGCAGACTGTCCCACGCCATATGCCCCTTGGGCAGATCCCCGACAAAAGGCACCGTGACGCATTGCACCAGACTGGGCAGCGCCGCCTCTAGCCCTGCGAGGATCTCGCGACGGTCCACGGTTTTGCCCGCGTGGACATAGCCGTCTTGCGCGATCAGCACCTTGGGTTCGATCTGCTTGAACCGGTCCAGAATAGCGACATGCCCCATATCGGGGGCGCAAAGCGACCAGATCGCGCCGATGCTCGCGGTGGCCAGAAAGGCGATCATCGCGGTTTCGGTATTGGGCAGCACGGCAACAACGCGGTCGCCTTTGGTCACGCCCATATCCCGCAGATGCGCGGCGACGCTTGCCACTTGTGCGCGCAGCTCGGACCACGACAGACGTTTGCGGCCAAAGGTTTCGGATTGCACGATCAGCGCATCGCCGTCAGGCTGGCTGTCCACATGCTTCATGATCTGGTCGGTGTAGTTCAGCATCGCGCCGGGGCACCATTCGGCACCGGGCATCTGACGCTTTGCCATCACGGTCGTGTAGGGCGCGCTGGCCTGTACGTCGAAATAGTCCCAGATCGCGGACCAGAATCCGTCAAGGTCGGTCACGCTCCACTCCCACATGGCGTTATAGTCGTCGAACGTCAGCCCGCGTTGGTCTTTCAGGAACCGTTCAATTTCCGCCATGGTCGAGGCATCGGCGCGCTCTTTTGTCGGGGTCCAAAGGATATCGTTCATGTCATCGCTCCGTGGATGAGGGCCTTGAGTTGGGGGCGCGCGGGGTACGAGCTGGACGGCGCAAGCTGCGTGAAGAATACGACAGACAGATCCAGCACCGGATCAATCCAGAAGAAGGTAGAGGCCATGCCGCCCCAGCTGAAATCACCTGGGCTGCTGGGAACGCGGACGCGACCGGGGTTCAGCACCACGGCACCGCCAAGGCCAAAGCCCATTCCTTCCATCGGTTGTTCAGCAAAGCTCGCGGGCCCCATCGACGCGATGTCGCCGGGCAGATGGTTGCGCATCATAAAGTCGAGCGTCTTGGGCGAAATCAGCCCCGCCCCACCGGTGCGCAGCATCTCGGTGAACTTGAGGTAATCATCAATGGTGCCCACCAGCCCGCCGCCGCCAGAATGCATCTCGGCGTTCAGGAAGGGGGAGGTGTCGGGCTTGTCCACGCAGCGCAGCATGGGCGTATCTGGTTTGGCCGCGTTCATGCCATAGGCGCTGCCCGCCAGCGGTGTGTAAAGCGAGGCAAAGCGGTCAATGCCACCTGCGGGCACGGAAAACCGCGTTTCGTCCATGCCAAGGGGGCCAAGGATTTCATCAACCAGAAACGCCTCTAACGACTTGCCCGAAACGACCTCTATCACGCGGCCAAGCACGTCGATGCCCACGGAGTATTCCCAACGGGTGCCGGGGTGAAACGCCAGCGGTAATGCGGCCACGCGGTCGGTCATCTCAGCCAGCGATCCCTGATCGGCGCGGAACAGGATGTCGGCCTTGTCCATTGCCTTTGCCGTGATGCCGGGGTTGAACGGATAGCTCAGCCCCGAGGTATGGGTCAGCAGCTGGTGCAGTGTCGGCGTCTGGCAGGGTTCGGTCTGATCCGCCGCTGTCGCGCCGTCGATCAGGCAGCGCATATCGGCGAAAGCGGGGATGAAATCGGACACCGGCGCATCAAGGTGGAACAGCCCGCGTTCCGCCAACATCATGATGCCGACCGAGGTGACGGGTTTGGTCATCGAATAGATGCGGGCGATCGTGTCGCGTGTGAACGGCTGGCCGGTATCCGTGTCGCGCTGGCCCTTGGCATCAAAGTAGACCTCTTGCCCGCCCTGCGCCACCAGCACCGAACACCCGGCAAACCGTTTGCGGTCCACATAGGTCTGCATCCAATCCCCGATGCGGCCCAGCTTATTTGTGTCGAACGCCAAAAAACTTTCCTCCCGAGCCGCGACCGCGCCTCAGGAGGATGAGGCCGCGGAACGCGACGATTTCAATAGATGATTTACTGGTAATGGTCCGGGTTAGGTCATCAGACCTCAAGCCATTCCTTGCGCACGTCATCACGCTGGCGCAATTCAGCCGGCGTGCCCTCATAGACCACCTGACCATGCCCCATAACATAGACCCGATCCGCGATGTCCATCGCGATCGACAGTTTCTGTTCCACCAGCAGGGTAGAGATCCCGCGGTTGGCGATCTCTTTGAGCACCTCGGCGACCTTCTGCACCATCTGCGGGGACAGACCTTCGGTGGGTTCGTCGATCATGACCAGATCGGGGTCGCCCATCAGCGTGCGACACATGGTCAACATCTGCTGCTCCCCCCCGACAGTACCGAGGCTTCGACGTCGGCGCGGCGGTCAAGGTTTTCGAACATGTCGAACATCGACTGCATCGACCAACGGCCCGCGCCATCCTTCTGGCCCGGCTTCAGACCCAGCGTCAGGTTCTGCCGCGTGGTGAGACCGGGAAAGATATCGCGGTTCTCTGGCACATAGCCGATCCCCATATTGGCGATCTGGAAGGCTTTCTTGCCGCTGATCTCCTGCCCCTGAAACTTGACCGATCCTTTCGGTTCGACCTCGCCCATGATGGCCTTGCAGGTGGTAGACCGCCCCACCCCGTTGCGCCCCAGAAGCGCGACGATCTCGCCTTCTTTGACGTTCAGGTTCACCCCCTGAAGGATGTGGGACTTGCCGTAGAAGGCGTGCATATCCGTGACTTCGAGCATCATTAGTGTTCTGCCTCCAATGCGGCGCCCAGATAGGCTTCTTGTACGCGGGCGTCTGCACGCACGTCTTCGGGTTTTCCGGTGGCGATGATTTCGCCATAGACCAGCACCGAAATCCGGTCGGCGAGACCGAAGACCACGCTCATATCATGTTCCACCATGATCAGCGTCTTGCCCGCGGTCACCTTGAGGATCAGGTCGGTGATATAGTCGGTTTCCGTGTTGCTCATCCCCGCCGTCGGTTCGTCCAGCATGATGACATCGGCACCGCCCGCGATGGTGATCCCGATTTCAAGCGCGCGCTGTTCGGCGTAAGACAGGGTACCCGCGGGCAGGTTGCGCCGTTCCAGCAGGTTGATCTGGTCAAGGATGCGGTCCGCGCCCTCGGTCAGTTCACGGGACCGGTTCACCAGATTCCAGAAGCTGTATTTATAGCCCTGCGACCACAAGAGCGCACAGCGCACGTTTTCAAACACGCTCATCGCCGGAAAGATGTTGGTGATCTGGAACGAGCGGCTAAGCCCCTTGCGGTTGATCTGGAAGGGTTCAAGCCCGGCCAGATCCTCTCCGTGCAGCTTTACCGTTCCAGCCGAAGGCGCAAACCGTGCGGTGATCAGGTTGAACAGCGTCGATTTGCCCGCGCCGTTCGGCCCGATCACGGCGTGACGTTCCGCCTTGCCGATGCTCAGGTCGATGCCGCGGATGATCTCGGCCTTGCCAAAGCTTTTCTTGAGGCCAGTCAGTTCAAGTGCGGGTGTGCTCATGACGCGCCTCCTGCTGTGTTTGCTTCGTTCCAGGCGTCTTTCAACGCGGGTGCTGTGGCCCTGGCGATGCCCAGACCGATCAGCGCGACCGCGCCCGCCACCAGCCACGGCATCAGCGTGTGGCTGTCAAAGGTGGTCCAGAAGACGGTCATTTCATTGTCACCCGTGGCCCCATGACGATAGTGGAACGTCATCTCGACCAGCGCGGCCAGCCCCATCAAACCGATTGCCGCTGGCAGCAGCGTCTTGAGATAGGGCATGATCAACGTCGATGCCTTGCCCAGCTTGAACACAGGCACATGCATCATCAGCAGACCCGCCAGACCACCGGGGAAGAACATCACCGTGGATAGGAACAGGACGCCCGCATAAAAGGCCCAAAGCTCTGTCGACAGGCTCAGAACGGTTTGCAGCAGGGTAAAGGCGATGGCCCCGATGATCGGCCCAAAGAAGAACCCGACGCCGCCAAGGAAGGTCACCAGCAGGATGATCCCTGACGAGGCGGTGTTGAGGTTTTCCTCGGTCAGGATTTCGTAGTTGATCGCGAAAAGCCCACCGGACACACCCGCAAAGAAGCCAGAGGCGACAAAGCTGTAGAAGCGGACCCACCGCGAGGAATAGCCCAGAAACTCTGCCCGTTCGGGATTGTCGCGCACGGCGTTTGCCATGCGTCCCACGGGGGTGCGGCTCCAGAGGTACATCAGCGCGGCAGAGATCACGACCCAGCCAGCGGTCAGGTAATAGACCTCGATCTGTTGCAGGAATTCGACGCCAAAGAAGGGCTGCGCGTAGGTCCGGTCGCCGCTGATGCCTTCTTCGCCGCCAAAGAACGCGACGATGATGACGGAACAGGCCGCGATCAATTCGCCCACACCCAGCGAGATCATGGCGAATACCGTGCCCGCGTTACGGGTCGAAAACGCGCCGACGATCATGGCCAGACCCATGCCGAAGAGACCACCAAAAACCGGCAGGATCACCAGTGGAATGGTCGAGAAGAAATCGGACATGTTCATGATGTGCATACAGGCAAAGCCCCCCACACCGGCATAGACCGCGTGGCCAAAGGACAGCATACCCCCCTGCCCGAGCAGCATGTTATAGGCCAGCGCGAAGACGATCGTGATCGACATCTGGTTCATGATCGTCAGTGCCGAATTATTGGTAAACACCATCGGCAGGATGGCCAGCACGACAGAGGCAATGACCCAGGGGGCCAATGTCAGCACCAGCGACCCTGACCGCATACGCTGCGCGGGTTTGGAAGGGTCCGTGGTGATCTGCTCTTTCGGGCGGGCGCCTTTGGGAATGTCGGTTCTTGGATCTGAAACTGTCATGAGCTGCGCTTTCCGAAAAGACCTGCCGGGCGGAAGATGAGGATCAGCACCATCAGGATATAGGGCAAGATGTCGGCGATCTGCGGGCTGGTGAGGCTCCAGAAATCGCGGAATATGCTGTCATCCAGGCTCTCGGGTTTAGAGATGCCAAGGCCGGTCAGGATATTCTCCATCTCGATGTTGTAGGATTTGGCGAAAGTGGTGATCCAGCCAATCAATAGCGACGCGATCAGCGCCCCCCACAGCGACCCGAGGCCACCGATCACGATGGTCACGAACACGATCGACCCCAGCACAAAGGCCATACCGGGGAAGGTGCCAAGCACCGGTCCCGCAATCACACCGGCTACGCCGGCCAGCGCCGTGCCGACCCCGAACACCCCCATAAAGATCAGCGGCACATTGTGGCCCAAGGCTTCGACCGTGCGCGGATAGCTCAGCGCGGCCTGAATGATCATGCCGACGCGGGTCTTGGTCAGCACGTAAAGCAGCCCGATAAAGATGCTGATCGAGATGAAGATCATGAATATCTTATAAGCGGGGATCGAATTCCCCGAGATCGCAAACGCGGTAAAGTTCAACGCGTCAGGAATGGCGTAGGGCAGTTGGTTCTTGCCCCAGATGAATTGCACCAGTTCTTCGATCAACAGCGCCAGACCAAAGGTAAAGATCAGTTCGGGCACGTGTCCGTATTGGTGAACCCGGCGCAGGCCATAGCGTTCAACCCCTGCCCCCATCACACCCACGACGAGCGGCGCGATCAGCAGCCCCATCCAGAAGCCGAGCGCAAGACTGATCTGGTAGGCGAAATAGGCACCAAGCATGTAAAAGCTGGCGTGAGCGAAGTTCAAAACACCCATCATCGAGAAAATTAGGGTCAGACCGGCGGAGAGCATGAACAACAGCAATCCAGTAACCAGCCCGTCGATGAGGTTGACGAGAATGAGGTCCATGAGGCCCCTCCAGTAGTATGGTGGCAAGGTGCAAGAGGGGCCCGCCCGCCAGCGCAGGCGGACCCGAGAGAAATCGCCTTATTCGGGGCGCTTCATCTCGCAGGTTGTCGGGCTGTCCATCGACGCCATTTCGACGGTCGATTCAGTCACGACACCATACCCGGATTGGTCATAGTCAAAGTCCAGGTTGTCGTTTGTGTGGACGCCGACATGCATGTCCTGAATGATCTGGTGATCTTGGGGACGCATGAACAGTTTACCACCCCACATGCTGTCGTATTCCATGCCTTCCAGTTTGCTGGCCACCGCGACCACATCTGTGGCGGAGCCCGCTTCGGTGATGGCCTGGGCCAGCATACCGATGGTGTTGAAGATACGGCTTTGGTCGATGTTGCCGTCTGGATACTTCTCAAGGAAGGCGTTGTAGGTGTCGCGCGCTTCTTCGGTGGCGATCGGGTTGATGCTACCTTGCGAAATCAGGCGGATCTTGTCTTTACCGCTTTCACCAAAGGCGGCCGTGATGCCGGAACCCGCAGCGTAATAGGTATAGATCGGCCCTTCGAACCCGTTGTCGATGATCGCCTTGCCGATGCCCAGCATGTCAGCGCCCCAGTTCCCGGTAATCACGGCATCCGCACCAGAGGATACAACCTTGCGCGCGTAGGGGGTAAAGTCTTTCACCTTGCCGATGGGGTGCAGTTCGTCACCGACGACCTCGATGCCGTCACCTTTCGCGCCCAGCATTTCATTGGCGGCGGCAGACACAGCCTTACCAAAGGAATAGTCCTGCCCGATGATGTAGACTTTCTTGATGTCCTTGTCCTGAACGATCACATCGGTCAGCGCGTCCATCTTGATGTCAGAGTTGGCGTCGAAACGGAAATGCCAGAAGTTGCATTTGTCGTTGGTCAGCGCAGGGTCCACAGCGGCATAGTTCAGGAACAGAACACGGCTGTCGGGGTTGCGGCGGTTGTGCTTGTCGATGGCTTCGGTCAATGCGTTCGCAACGCCAGAGGAGTTCCCCTGAACGACGTAGCGCGCGCCTTGGTCAATCGCGACCTGAAGCTGAATAAGGGATTCTTTGGGGCTGACCTTGTTATCAAAAGGCAGCACTTCCATTTTTTGGCCGTCCAGCAGACCGCCTTTGTCGTTTACCATGTAATCAGCCGCGAATTCGAACTGATGCAGGCCATTGGTGCCAGTGCTTGCGAATGGACCGGAGAGCGGGTCAATGAACGCGATCTTGATGTTTTCGGCAAAGGCTGCGCTCGCGCCAATGACCAAAGAAAGCGCGGAAACCGCGCCGTACTTAGCGATATTTTTCATTTTAATCCTCCCAAGGACGGCCCGGCGCTTTTAATGCGTTTTTTGGATTGCCAGACCTTGGGAAGAGCCTTGCATAATGCGATTTATTGTCAAGCGCCTCTATTCATAAGTTGCGAGCCTGCACCGTCGGTTATGCCATATATTGCGTGACGGTGCGGACAAAATCACCTGCGTGAAATTTTGCCCGCTGCCGTTTTTTGACGCAGGGTCAGAAATAAGCATTTGAAAATAAATGTATTAATGAATTGCACAAGATTGTGACGGCTGATCAGTTTTTACGCGGTGCCTGACAGATGTCCGCTGAACACTATTCAAAAAAAATTTGCGGCGGCGGGTGCGATCCTGACAATTGTCATGGCACCGCAGATTTGCCAATTCCAGCCACTGGAACGAAGCTGCTGGCCGCGGTGGTTGAAATCTATACGACCGGCCAAGTTGATTCTCCCGCCCCGCGGGTCCACACCCTAAAACCGGATGCTGATGGCTTGCGCCGCTGCTGACAAAAGCTGTGCATAGGTCGTTTCAAGCTGCCGTTTCTTCACGTGGAAAGCGGGACCGCCCACATTCAGCCCGTAAACCTGCGATCCGTTGGGCGAAAACACGGGCACCGCGATGCCGTTCACATCAGGACGCCAATCGCCATAGCTTGAACAAAATCCCTTATCTGCAAACTCTGTCATCGCTGCGGCATAGCTGTCGCGCGCGCGGGTTTCGAACTCGGGTCCTTCGGCTGCAGCATAGCGGAACGCGCGGTCGCGGCTTTCGTCGGACATGCCGGTCAGGATTGCGCGACCAATGGCGGAATCAAACAGCGGCAGCCGTGACCCGACGCGAATTTGCAACGCGACATCTTCGCGCGAGCGTTTGGTCGCGATATAGACAACGTCCAGCCGGTGGACCTCTCCGATCGCGATGGTGACGTAGGAATTGGGCCCGTCGCGCAGCTTGCGCATCTCTTCCTGCGCGCGGTCGCCGATCTCCATACTCGACAGCACGCCAAAGCCAAGCTGCAGCACCCCTGCGCCCAGCCGATAGGTGCCGGTGCGGGCATCGGCGACAAGATAGTCCAGTTCCACCAGCGTATGGGTCAAGCGCGACACCGTCGCCTTGGGCAGCCCTGTCCGTTCGGAGAAATCCGTGTTGGTCAGGGCTGTTTCGTTTTCCCGAAAGCAGCGCAACACATCCAGCCCGCGGGCAAGCGCCGTGACAAAGTTTCTGTCCTTCGTCTCTGCCGGATCTGTCGCGAACTCGTTGGAGGCCATCTTACTTGCCTTCCAGCGCTTTAAGCCCGTTTTCCGCAAACACAGGGACATAGGCCCCGACCTTCATCGCCCGCTCGGGGTTGGAGGCATTGCCGTCCAGCGCGCGTTTCAATACGCCCTGAATGATCCCGGCCATGCGGAAGAAGCAAAAGGCGAGGTAGAAGCCAAAGTTGTCGATCCCGTCCAGCCCGCGGCGTTCGCAGTATTTGGCGATGAATTCGGCATCACTCGGCACGCCAAGCGCTGCGCGGTCCACACCGCCAAAGCCGCGCCCTTCGGTGCCCGCGGGCATCTGCCACTGCATGATAACGGCCGCAAGGTCAGCGTATGGGTGGCCAATGGTCGACAGTTCCCAGTCCAGAATGGCCAGACATTTGGTGCCGTCTTTCTCGAACATCATATTGTCGATACGGTAATCACCATGCACCAGCGTGCGCTGCCCGTCATCCGCAGGGATGCTGGCGGTCAGCTTTTCGATCAGCTTGTTCATCGCGGGCAGGTCTTCGGTTTCGGACGCGCGGTATTGCTTGGTCCAGCGGGCGACCTGACGTTCATAATAGTTACCGGGGGGGCCGTAATCCGACAGACCCACCGCGTCGATGTCCACCTCGTGCAGGGCGGCAAGCACGCGGTTCATCTCGTCAATCACGCCAGCGCGGCCTGCCTTGTCCATGTCGGGCATGCGCGGGTCCATGAAGTTGCGCCCGTCGATATGATCCATGATGTAGAACGCCGACCCGATCACATCGTCGTCTTCGCACAGCAGGTGCATTTTCGACACGGGCACATCGGTATCCTGCAACGCCTTTTGCACGCGGAACTCACGATCAACCGCGTGTGCGGATTTCAACAGAACCCCCGGCGGTTTGCGACGCAGCACATAGTTACGCGACGGGGTTTTCAGCAGGAACGTCGGGTTGGACTGACCAGCCTGGAACTTGGAGACCTCAAGCGGGCCTTCAAAGCCCTCAAGGTGTTTTTCCAGATAGGCGCTGACCATCGGAATATCGAGTGTCTGGGTGTCTGTGCTCATGGCTACCGTTCCTTAACTATAGGTCAGCATGTCAGCGGTCTCGGCTGACATCAGATGCGGGGTCGCGTTGAATTCATGAAGGAAAAACGCGGATTTGGTGAAGACGAATTTGGTGATGGATGTGTTCTTGATCTGCAGGTTCAAGGTCATCATCATTTTATGCGGTGCGCCGAGAGACGCCGCCGTCAGCTGCCCGATCACCCCACCGGAGCTTACGGCAAGCACGCGCTCCGCCCCTTCGGCACAGGCGATCAGACGGGCGGCTTCCACGCGGTCGGTGAAATTGGCCCATGTCTCGGCGGGGCCTTCGATCTCGTCTGCCTGCCACTGAAAGACGGTTTCGCGCAGGGTACGGAAATGCACCTTGCGGTCGCCCTTGACCAGTTCCGGAACCGCCCCTTTATAGCGCGCGTCCAGCAGGTTCTGAAAATCATACTCATTCAGGCCGGGGTGGGTGTCGCCTGCCTCGAATCCCATCGAGGCAAGCGTTTCTTTCTGACGGGTCAGGGTGCCGGTGATTGTCCGGTCCGGCACCCATCCGGTATCGCGGAGCAACTGGCCGACGGCCTCGGATTGCCGGTGCCCGAGGTCCGACAACTTGTCATAGTTGTCAGCCCCAAAAGACGCCTGACCGTGGCGGATGACCAGTAGCTCTCCCATGATGGTTTACAGAACCTCAAAGAGGCCAGCAGCCCCCATGCCGCCGCCAACACACATGGTGCAGACAACGTATTTGGCACCGCGACGCTTGCCTTCGATCAGCGCGTGGCCAACCATGCGCGCGCCGGACATGCCGTAGGGGTGACCGATAGAGATCGCGCCGCCGTCGACGTTCAACAGCTCGTCCGGGATGCCCAGCTTGTCGCGCGATGCGATCACCTGACAGGCAAAGGCTTCGTTCAGTTCCCACAGACCGATGTCTTCGATCTTGAGCCCGTGCGCTTCCAGCAGCTTTGGCACGGCATAGATCGGGCCGATACCCATCTCATCGGGCTCGCAGCCTGCGGCCATCACGCCAACGTAGCGACCCAGTGGCTGAAGACCGCGACGTTCGGCTTCTTTCGCTTCCATGACCACGGCGGCAGAGGCACCATCGGACAGCTGCGAGGCGTTGCCCGCGGTGATGAACTTGCCTTCGGGCAGGTGGATGCCGTCTTTGAACACGGGCTTCAGACCGGCAAGGCTTTCCGCCGTGGTGCCGGGGCGGTTGCCCTCGTCTTTTTCCAAAGTGACTTCGTGCTTGGAAATCTCTTTGGTCTCTTTGTCCTGAACCATCATCGTGGTGGTCATCGCGACGATTTCGTCGTCAAAGCGGCCGGCCTGTTGCGCTTGGTGCGTCAGCTCTTGGCTGCGCGCCGCGTATTCGTCCTGCGCTTCGCGGCTCACGTTATAGCGCTCTGCCACGTTTTCGGCTGTTTCCAGCATGGTCATGTAGATTTCGGGCTTGTTCTGCTTGAGCCATGGGTCGGCGCTGACGCGCATCTCTGGCGTTTGCACGAGGGAGATGCTGTCGACACCGCCGCCGATGACAATGTCCATCCCGTCGGTGATCACCTGCTTGGCCGCGGTGGCGATTGCCATCATGCCGGATGCACACTGACGGTCCAGCGACATGCCTGCAACGGTCACGGGCAGGCCTGCGCGGATGGCGGCCTGACGCGCGATGTTGCCCGCCTGATGTCCCTGCTGCAAGGCGGAACCGATGACACAGTCAGAGATTTCCGACCCGTCAAGACCCGCGCGCTTCACGGCGTTCTCGATGGCGTGGGCGGCAAGCGCCTGTGGTGTGGTGGCGTTGAACGCACCGCGATAGGCTTTGCCGATCGGGGTACGGGCGGTGGATACGATTACTGCGTCACGCATGGTGATCTCCCTTTGAAAGTTCGTCTGTTAGCCCCAATCCAGATCAAGACCTTGGGCCTTGGCTGCATTGAGCGCGTATTTCTTCGTTTGACTAAAGGCATCGGTCAGCTCTTGCTGGCCGCCTGCGTCGGTGATTTTGTCGAAAGCGGATGCGACACCTTCAGGGGTATTCTCGTCGCCGGTCAAGGTCACGCCTTCCGTTTCGTAAATTCGGGTCTGGGCAAAGCCGCCCGCCCCTGCCCCAAGGATCACACGGCTGGGGCCGTCCTCGCTGACGAGGTACAGCAGGCCGGGGGTGATCGTTTCGGGGGCCAGCAGGGCTTGGGCCTGTTCGGGCAGCAGATCGGCGGTCATCCGCGTGGCCGCTGTGGGGGCCAGCGTGTTGACGCGGATATTGTCACGCGCGCCTTCCAGATGCAGCACGTTCATCAGCCCCACCATCGCCGCTTTGGCCGCACCGTAGTTGGATTGACCAAAGTTGCCATACAGCCCCGAGGCCGAGGATGTCAGCACAATGCGCCCGTATTTCTGTTCGCGCATGATCGGCCAGCAAGCATGGGTCACATTCGCAGACCCGATCAGATGCACGTCGACGACCTTGCGGAAATCAGACATCTCCATCTTGGAAAACGTCTTGTCCCGCAGGATGCCTGCGTTGTTCACCAGAATGTCGATACGGCCCCAGGCGTCCATGACCTGCGCGACCATATCCTTGACACCGGCCTCGTCCGAGACATCACAGCCATGCGCCATCGCCTCGCCGCCCGCGTCGCGGATTTCCTGCGCGACGGCTTCGGCAGCCGCCGACGAAGACCCTTGCCCGTCGGTTGTCACGCCCAGATCATTGACCATAACCTTTGCGCCGCGTGCCGCGAGGCCAAGCGCATGGCTGCGCCCTAGGCCCGTGCCCGCGCCGGTGACAATAGCGACGCGGTTGTCAAAACGAATATCCATCATCGCCCCTTAGTGCAGTGCTTGTTCAAAGATGTTCGGCCCGCTCATCACGTTGATGCCGCCGCTGACGGGGACGATCGCGCCGGTGATATAGGCACCGCCCTTGCCGCAAAGGAACAACATGCAGCCCGCGATATCCGTATCGGTTCCGACGCGGCGCAGGGGGACGTCTTCGCCCACCTTGTTGCGCATATCCTCGTCGTGGGTCGCAAAGGCGGTCATCCGCGACACGAAGGGTCCGGGGGCCAAGGCGTTCACGGTGATCGCGTCACCTGCCAGTTCCTTGGCGAGGATCTTGCTCAGGTGGATCACCGCGGCCTTCGAGGCAGAGTAGCTGTAGGCGCCATCGCCCATCTCGCGTTCGCCCATCACCGATCCGACGTTCACCACCCGTGCCGGATCGTCGATCGTCGCGTTTGCCTTGAGCAGCGGCAGCAGTTTTTGCGTCAGATCGAACAGTCCCGCGACGTTCACGTCCATGACCTTGCCCCAGGCCTTGAACGGGAAATCACCCAAAGGCGCGCCCCAGGTGATGCCCGCGTTGTTCATCAGGATATCAAGGCTCTCGGTGCGGTCCTTCACGGCAGCGACCATTGCATCGACACCTTCCTCGGTGCCGACATCGCCTGCGAACCCCTCGGCAGAGCCAGAGGCCCCGAGCGCATTCAGTTCTTTCGCCACGGCCTCGCAGGCCTCGCCCTTACGGCTGGCGATCAACACGCGGGCGCCGGCACGCACCAGCGCCTCGGCGGCCATACGGCCAATCCCGGTCGCCCCGCCTGTGACCAGCGCGGTTTTACCCTCTAGGCCGAAAAGTGTTTGAATATCCATGCCTTAGAATCCTTTGTGCTTGGCAACCTGGGCAGCGTGATAGCCGTAGTCCCCGAGCCATTCGGCACCCACACGGGCGCGCTTCATGTAAAAACCGATGTCGAAAGCGTCCGTCATGCCGATCCCGCCATGCATTTGCACTCCTTCGATCACCGCCAGCTTGGCGGTCGATGTCGCACGGGCCTTGGCGAGCGACACGGCCATTGTCGCATTGTCGGGGTCTTCGTCCAGCTTGCGCCCCGCGTGCAACACGGCAGAGGCGGTGACTTCCGTCTCGCACCACAGATGGGCGGCGCGGTGTTGCAAGGCCTGGAAGGTGCCGATCAACGTGCCGAACTGCTTGCGTTCTTTCAGGTAGCCCACGGTCATGCCAAAGGCGCCCGCAGCAACGCCTGCCATCTCGGCGGCGAGGGCGGCCTGCCCTGCCTCGATCGCGGGTTTCAGCACGGTCATGGCGTCATCGACCTGACCCAACACATCATCGCCCGTCGCTTCGACGTTATCAAAATCGATCCGCGCGGAATCGCGTGCGTCGATCATGTTCTGCGCGTTGCGTGTGATGCCTGCGCGGTCCGCGGGAATGTCGAACAGGGTCAGCCCGTTGTCTGTCTTGGCCAGCACCAGCAAACGGTCCGCCAAAGCACCATCGACGACAAAGGTCTTCTTGCCCGTCAGGCGAAAACCATTGCCTTCCGCCGTGGCGGTCATTGCCGTCGCATCGGGGTTGAACTTCGATGTCTCATCCACCGCTAAGGCATAGGTCGCGTCGCCGCTGGCAATCTTGGCCAGCGCGGCCTCGGCGCGCGCATCGCTGACGTGGCGCAGGGCTGTCGCCGCGATCACCGCCGTCGAAAGGAACGGGCTGACGGCCAGCGTCTTGCCCATCTCCTGCGCCAGAATACCCGCAGCAGCATGGCCCATATCAACGCCACCCGCACTTTCAGGGACCAGCACACCGGCCCATCCCATCGCGGCCATCTCTTTCCACATCTTCGCGTCATGGGTCTGCCCGGCATCGCGCAAGTCACGGAACGCTTTGACGGGGGCGGATTTATCAATAAAACCGCGCGCCGAGTTGGCCAGCATGGTTTCGTCTTCAGTTAATACTAGTTTTACCATGATCTTACCCCGGAAGCCCAAGCACGCGGCGGGAGATAATGCTCAGCATCACCTCGCTCGTGCCGCCTTCGATTGAATTGGCCTTAGTCCGCAGCCAGTCCGCGGGACGGTTGCCTAAAGGCCCGTCCCATTCCAGCGCGTCGCTGCCACCCGCGGCCATCAGCAATTCGTGGCGCTGCATGTTCAGCTCTGTGCCCATGTATTTCAGCATCGCCGAGGCATCCCCCGCGCCAGTGCCGGCCTCGGCCTGATCCTTGTAGCGTTCCAGCGTGAGGCCAATGGCAAGCGCGTCCACCTCGCAGCGCATCGCATCGGCGCGCAGCACGGTGTCCATCTCTTGCCCCTCGGCCAGAGATTTATTCAGCACCGCCCCAAGCGCACGACCGCCCGACAGGCCCTGCCCCCCGCCCGAGATCATCTCGCGCTCGTGGGTCAGCAGGTATTTCGCCACGTCCCAACCGCGGTTCTCTTCGCCGACGATCCGGTCCTTGGGCACCTTCACATTGGTAAAGAACGTCTCGCAGAAGACCGACGCGCCAGAGATCAGCTTGATCGGGCGGGTCTCGACGCCTGCGTCTTCCATATCGATCAGCAGAAAGGAGATACCTTTGTGCTTGGGCGCGTCACGATCCGTACGGATCAGCGCGAAAATCCAGTCGGCTTTATCGGCGTAGGAGGTCCAGATTTTCTGACCATTTACCAGCCAATGATCGCCCTTGTCCTCGCCTTTGGTCTGGACACTGGCCAGATCCGACCCGGCCCCCGGCTCGGAATAGCCCTGACACCAGCGGATTTCACCGCGGGCGATCGGGGGCAAATAATGCAGTTTCTGTTCATGCGTGCCAAAGTGCAGCAAGGCGGGCCCAAGCATCCAGATGCCAAAGCTTTGCAACGGGTTGCGCGCCTCGATCCGGTCCATCTCTTCTTTGAATATCTTTTCCTGCGCGCGGTTCATCCCCGCCCCGCCGTATTCGACGGGCCATGTAGGCACGGTATAGCCCTTGGACGCGGCGCGCTCCATCCAGACGCGCTGCGCGTCGGATTCGAACTCAAAATTCTTGCCACCCCAGCATATCGATGCTTCACTCGGCTCACCGCCGCGCATTTCGGCCGGGCAGTTTGCCTCCAGCCAATCGCGCAGCTCCGCGCGGAAACCCTCCAGTTCCTGTTCGGACTGCATCTTTTCTCCCCCCTCGTTTTGCGAACTCCAATTCCGCACTGCAAAATTGCATTTCGAAATTCGATTGACAAGACAGTTTCTGAACGCGCCTATTGCTTTGCAAATCTAGAGGAGGAATGACCCGATGAAAGCCATGCTTAGCACTGCCCCCGGCGGACCCGAAACGCTGGAACTGACAGAGATGCCACAGCCTGAACCGAAGAAAGGTCAGGTGCGTATTCGCATCCGCGCAGCGGGGCTGAACTTCCCTGACACCTTGATTATCAAGGATCTTTACCAGATGAAGCCGCCCCGCCCCTTCGCGCCGGGTGGCGAGGTTTCAGGCGATGTGGACGCCGTGGGAGAGGGCGTTTCCAACGTTGCTGTGGGCGACCGGGTGCTGGCGATGACCGGCTTTGGCGGCTTTGCGACAGACATCATTGTGGACGCGGAACGGGTGCTGAAGATCCCCGATGCGATGCCATATGACGAAGCGTCATGTCTGGTGCTGACCTATGGCACCTCCCATCACGCGCTGAAAAACCGCGCCGAAATCCAGCCCGGCGAATCCTTGCTGATCATGGGCGCTGCGGGCGGTGTTGGCGTGGCTGCGATCGAACTGGCGAAAGCCGCCGGTGCCCGTGTGATCGCTGCCGTATCGTCGGAAGACAAGGCGCAGTTCTGCCGTGATCTGGGCGCGGACGAGACGATCATCTACAGCCGCGACATGGATGACCGTGCGACGCAGAAAGCCTTCTCGGACGAGATCAAGAAGCTGTCGGGCGGTGAGGGTGTCGATGTGGTTTATGACGCCGTGGGCGGCGCCTATGCCGAACCCGCCGTACGCGCGCTGGCGTGGAAAGGCCGCTATCTGGTCGTGGGCTTCCCTGCCGGTATCCCCAAGATCCCGTTGAACCTGACGCTGCTTAAGGGCTCGCAGATCATGGGTGTTTTCTGGGGCGCGCATACGGCACGCGAACCCAAGGTACATGCCGAAAACATGGCCGATCTGTTCCGTATGTATGCGGGTGGCCAGATCAAGCCGCGCATCTCTGCCCGCTATCCGCTGGAAAAAGCCGCCGACGCTCTCAACCTGATGCAGGACCGTAAGGTGCAGGGCAAAGTGGTGTTGGATGTTCAATAAGCAGATAGGACGTTCAAAATGACCAACACACAGATTGTCATCGCAGAGCTGCCCAGCGATTCGCTGACGCCTGCGCATTTCAAACAGACCACCGCGGATATGCCCGTGGCAGGCGACGGTCAGGTGCTGCTCAAGGTGATCCTGATGTCCATCGACGCGGCCAACCGGTCATGGATGAAAGGCGCGACCTACCGCGCGGCGGTCAACGCCGGAGACGCCATGCCGACCTATGCCATCTGCGAGGTCGTCGAGAGCAATAGCGACCGTCTGGCCGTTGGCGATATCGTCGCGTCAGAAGCAACGTGGTCGAACTTTGTCGTCGCCGATGCGCGCAAATGCGAGAAGCTGCCAAAGGTGCCGCAGCTGTCGAACCTGATGTCCGTCTACGGCATCGCGGGCAAAACCGCCTATCACGGGCTGATCTCTGTCGGGCAACCGGTTGCGGGTGAAACCGTGCTGGTGTCGGCAGCCGCAGGGTCGGTCGGTGGCTATGTCGGCCAGATCGCCAAGGCGCTTGGCTGTCGGGTCGTGGGCATCGCGGGCGGAGCGGAGAAATGCAAATGGGTGACGGAGGAATTGGGCTTTGACGCCTGCATCGACTACCGCGCCCCCGGCATGTCCAAAGCCCTGCGTGCTGCCTGCCCCGACGGGGTGGATGTCTATTTCGACAACGTCGGCGGCACCGTGCTCGAGGCCGCGTTGTTCGCGATGAACGAAAAGGGCCGCATCGTCTGCTGTGGTGCTGTCAGCCAATATGACACCGAAACCCCCACCGGGCCGCGCAACCTGCCCGGTCTGGTCGTGGTCAAACGTCTGCGGATGGAAGGCTTTATCGTGATGGACTGGACCCAGAACGACGCCAAGGCGCTGCGCGCGTTGCAGACTTGGGTCGACGCGGGACAGATCAAGGTGACCGAGGACATCGTCGACGGATTGGAAAACGCGCCACAGGCGCTGATCGGCCTGCTGGCCGGTGAGAACAAGGGCAAGCGCATGGTGCGTGTTGCCGCGGACCCATCCTGAAGGAGTATCACATGTCTGCATTGAAAGAGGCACTTGCCCATAGTGAAACGCTGATCGGGACCGAGGTCGGGGTCTCTGACTGGATCACGGTGGATCAAGAGATGATCGACCAATTTGCCAAAACCACCCACGACATGCAGTGGATTCACATCGACCCTGAACGCGCCGCTGCGGAAACGCCCTTTGGCGGAACGATTGCGCATGGGTTCCTGACCTTGTCGCTGGCGAGCCGCTTTGCCTATGATTGCTTTAACATGATGCCCGGACAGGTGATGGGCATTAACTATGGCATGAACAAGCTGCGGTTCCTGACCCCGGTCAAGGCGGGGTCGCGGCTGCGCGGGCGGTTCACGCTGCAAAAGGTCACGGCGCGCAACGCTACCGATATGCTGCGCGAGAACCTGCTAACGATCGAGATCGAAGGCGTCGAGACACCCGCGATGGTCGCCGAATGGTTGGGGCTGGCGGTGTTCAAAGACTAACCCCCCACACCAGCGCAAAGACAAAGGGCCGCGCATCCCTGCGCGGCCCTTTGCTATTTCGTCACCTCGGTTATCCCGCGGGACAGGCGGCACCCGTCTCGATCCAGGCCTTGGTCAGCTCGCCAAAAATCTCCTGACTGCCGGGTGCGGGCTCGCGGCCCTCGCCCGGATGCCACCCCCAGCCGACCAGACCGTCTTCGGCGTTGTGCTCGTGCAGCTCTTCCAGCGTCTTACCGCCATTGCGTTCCTCGTCCTTGATCTGGGCACAGATTTCGGCAGCGGATTTGCCGATCCAGCCCATTTCAATCGGGGCCAGTTGCCAAGGGGTATGCCCCGGGATCGACCCGCCCCCTGCGGCAAAGGTAAAGTTCTGTTCGCCATGACAGGTGTTGCAGCGCATACCGGGCGCGCCAAAGTCCGCCTCTCCGCGTACCACGGGGGGTTCGTGCATCTGCATATCCATCCCTTGGCGTGGAGAGTTATCGACGGGGTGGCAATTCAGGCAACGTGGATGCCCGATCACCACCATCATTTCCTCGAAAAGCGCGGTGGAGCGTTCTGCCTCCCCCTCGATCGCGTCAAATTCGTCAACCGTGCGCAGACCGTTGACGGTCTCTGCCATGACAGGGCCCGCCATCAGCGCAGTGATGGCCATGATGTTCAGCGTATTTTTCATGACTTACACTCCTACAGATTTGGTAAAGGGCAGTTTGGTGACAGCTTGCCCCGTCAGGGCACGCCACGCGTTTGCAACGGCCGGACCGACAGGCGGCAAGCCGGGTTCGCCGATACCGGTGGGGTCGTTGTCGCTTTGCACGATAGCGACCTCTACCTCGGGCATCTCGTTGATGCGCAGCATGCGGTAGGTGTCAAAGTTGCGTTCCATGATGGTGCCGCCTTCGCCAAGGGTGACCTCGTCAAACAGCACCGATCCCAGACCATAACCCGCCCCGCCTTCGATCTGGGCGCGGATGACATTGGGGTTCACGGCGACGCCACAGTCAACGGCGCACCAGATTTTGTGCACCTTGGGGAAGCCGCTCTGATCCGAGACTTCGACGATCTGGGCCACATAGGTGTTAAAGCTTTCGTGCACAGCAACGCCGTAGGCACGATCCCCCTTCACCTTGGTGCCGTCCCAACCGGCCAGCGCGGCCACTTTCTCCAACACGCCACGGTCGCGACCTGCGTCGCCTTTCATCAGGTCCAGACGCCCCTGAACGGGGTCTTTGCCCCCTGCCTCAAGCAGTTGATCCAGAAACACCTCGGTCGCGTAACCCGTATGCGAATGGCCGACCGACCGCCACCAGAGCACGGAAACGGGGCTATCCTGCCGGACCCAGTCCACCTTCAGCGCGGGCAGGTCGTAGGGCATCTTGGTGGCCCCCTCGTAGGACGTGGGGTCCATGCCGTCTTTCATCATGCCTTCCATCGGACCACCGGCCATGATGGATTGGTTCACCACCACGTCATGCCACCCGACGATATTGCCGTTCGCGTCCAGACCGCCCTTCATCTTATGCACGGTTAGCGGGCGATAATAGCCGCCGATCATGTCGTCCTCGCGCGTCCAGAGCAGTTTCCAGGACCCGTTCCCGCCCGCGGCTTTCGCGATCTCGGCGACTTCGGCGGCAACATGGGCCGTGGGCTGCGCGCGGCGGCCAAAGCTGCCGCCCGCGAACATCACGTTGATCTGCACCTCCGATGGATCGATCCCCAAGGTGGCGGCCAGCGTTGGCTTGTCGAGCGACGGGAATTGCGAGCCCATCCAAAGCTCCGCCTTGCCGTCCGTGACCTCGAGCACGGCATCAAGCGGTTCAAGCGCGGCATGGGCAAGATAGGGAAAGTGGAACTCTGCCTCGATCACCTGCGCGGCCCCGTCGATCCCCGCCATGGCATCGCCAACCTCTTCCGCGGCGCGACCGCCTTCGGCAGCGGCACGCGAGAAATCCGCATAGATCTGCGCGCTCGACCGAGTTTCGGCTTTGCTGTCGTCCCATGTCACCTGCAATGCCTCGCGCCCTTTGAGCGCGGCACCGGTGGTCTTGGCATAAACCGCGACCCCTTGCGGGATCTCACGTGCCGCTATGACACCCGGCACCTTCAGCGCGTCGGTATCATCAAAGCTGGCGACAACGGCACCCATCTTATCGGGGTGCGCCACGACGACCGTTTCCATCCCCTCGCGGTAGACATCCATCGTGTATTCGGCCTGACCGGTTGTCTTGGCATGGGTGTCCAGCTTGGGAACATCGGTGCCGATCAGGGTAAAATCCTTGGCCTCTTTCAGCTTGGGCTCGGCGGGGGCGGTCATGGTTGCGGCTTTTTCAGCGAAGGCACCAAAGCCTGCCTCGGTCCCGTTGGGGTGGGATATCCGCCCTTTCGAGATCGTGATCTCGGACGCGGGCACGCCCCATTCGGCGGCGGCGGCATCAACCAGCATCGCGCGGGCGGCGGCGCCGGCCTTGCGCATCTGCATATAGCTGTTCGCCATCGCGGTGGACCCGCCTGTGCCCTGCAACCCGAACAGCGTGTTGGCATAAAGTTCGTCATTGGCAGGCGCGCTTTCGGCACGCATCTGCGACCAGTCGGCGTCCAGTTCCTCGGCCACGAGGGTCGCAAGGCCGGTGTTCGGCCCTTGCCCGAATTCGATATGTTTGATCAGCACCGTCACCGTGTCATCGGGGGCGACACGAACAAAGGCGTTCGGCGCGAATGTGGCCGGATCGGCTGCCGGATCAAAGGCGGTCGCGGCACCGGACTGGGCGCGCGATTTTTCGGGTAGAACAACGCCGATCACCAGTCCGGCAGAAACGGTAGACAGAAAACCGCGGCGAGAAAGATTAAGATTGGTCATGGCTTACCCCTCCAGCTCTTTGGCGGCGTTCTTGATCGCCTCGCGGATACGGACATAGGTAGCGCAGCGGCAGATGTTGCCGGCCATGGCATTGTCGATATCCTCGTCCGTGGGGTTCGGGATCTCGCGCAGCAGGGCCGTGGCGCTCATCACCTGACCGGATTGGCACCAGCCGCATTGGGGCACGTCGATCGCCTCCCATGCTGCTTGGACCGCTTTGGCCTCTGGCCCGTCGACACCTTCGATGGTGGTCACATAGGAGCCTTCAACCATAGAAAGCGGGGTGACGCAGCTGCGGCGGGTCATGCCGTTCAGCTCGACCGTGCAGGCACCGCATTGCGCGATACCACAGCCGAATTTCGTGCCGGTCAGCCGCAGGTCGTCGCGCAGCACCCACAAGAGGGGCGTGTCATCGGGCGCGTCGACGCTCACCTCTTTGCCGTTCAGGGTAAAATTTATCATGCTGGCTCCTCCTATTGGATGTTGGCTGCTGGCGTGGAATGTTCGGGCTTCCCTCGCAGAGGGAACTAGCCCGCAATAGCAGCGCGTCAATGTGCCCCAACGCAAAAGACGGAGGCGACGCGCCGTTGCCTCCGTCCTGACTTCATCAAAGCAAGGTGGTGCCTAGCCGGTGGTGTCCTTGACGGGATCCTTGCCGGTGAAACGCGCCACCATCGCAAAGAAATACGGCACGAAAAGAACCCCCAGAACAGTTGCGGCAATCGTACCGGCCAGCACACCGGCCCCAATCGCCGTACGTCCACCGGAGCCCGCACCGGTGCTGAGCACCAGCGGCAATACCCCAAGCGAGAACGCCATAGAGGTCATGATGATAGGGCGGAACCGTTGCCGCGCGGCGTCGACAGCGGCGTCAAAGATGCTTTCGCCCTCTTGCCGTCTGTCGCGGGCAAACTCGACAATCAAGATCGCGTTTTTCCCCGTCAGACCCACCACAGTCAGCAGCCCGACCTGAAAGAACACCCCGTTTTCGAACCCGCCCAGATAGGCGCCGGTCAAGGTCCCCAAAATGCCGATTGGCATGGCGAGCATCACGGCAAAGGGGATCGACCAGCTTTCATAAAGCGCCGCCAGCGCCAAGAAGATCGCCGCCAGGGACAGACCGTACAGCAAGGGGGCCTGGTTGCCGGATTCCTGTTCCTCCAAGGACAAACCAGTCCAGGCGATCTGGAAGCCGGGGGGCAACTGGGTGACCAGACGTTCAAGCTCTGCAATTGCCTCGCCTGTGCTGACCCCTTCGGCGGGGGAACCCTGGATCTGCATCGCGGGGATACCGTTATAGCGGTTCACCCCCTGCGGCCCGTACGCCCAGCTTCCTTCGGCAAAGTTAGAGAAGGGCACCAGCCCCCCGCTGTCATTACGCACGCGCCATTTCTCAAGATCCGACGGGGTCGCGCGGGCAGCGGCCTCGCCCTGCACATAGACCCGTTTGATCCGCCCCTCATCGACAAAGTCGTTCACATAGCGACCCGCCCACGCGACGGTCAGCAGGTTGCCCACATCCGTGGCACTGACCCCCATCGCACCGGCGCGGCGCCAGTCGATATCCAGATTGAACTGCGCCGCATCTTCCAACCCGCTGGGGCGGGCAGAGGCGATCAGCGGGCTTTGCGCCGCCATCCCCAAAAGCTGGTTACGTGCCTCCAGCAGCTGTTCGTGGCTTTGACCGCCGCGGCCTTGCAGGTAGAAATCAAAGCCCGACACGTTGCCAAGCTGGCTGACCGAGGGCGGCACGATGGGGAAGACCATCGCGTCCTGTATCTGGCTGAAGGCACCAAAGGCCCGCCCCGCCACCGCCTGCACGCTTTGCGCTGCCTCTGTGCGTTGCTCCCAGTCTTGCAGTCGTACGAAGACCAGACCAAGGTTCTGCCCTTGGCCCGCAAAGCTGAAGCCCACCACGCCGAAGACGGATTCAACGACGTCGCCCTCGTTTTCCAGATAGTAGTTCTCGACCTGTTTGATGACCTCGAGCGTGCGTTCCGCCGTCGCGCCCGTGGGGGCCTGCACCAGCGTGAACAGCGTGCCCTGATCCTCGGCCGGCAGGAAGCCTGCAGGCGTGCGCATGAACAAGAACACCATCGCCGCGATGATCGCCAGATAGACCAGCCCGACCCGCAGCGGTCGCCGCACGAGCCAGCCCACCGTGCCGGTATACCCACCAAGCGTCTTGTCAAAACCGCGGTTGAACAGGCCAAAGAACCCGCGCCGCTTCTCGTGGCTACCCTGCTTGAGCAGGGACGCACAAAGCGCGGGCGTCAGGGTCAACGCGACCACCACCGACAGCGTCATCGCCGAGATGATGGTGATCGAGAACTGCTTATAGATCACCCCCGTCGAGCCGGGGAAAAACGCCATCGGCACAAATACCGCCGACAGAACCACCGCGATCCCGATCAGGGCGCCGGTGATCTGGTCCATCGACTTGCGCGTCGCCTCAAGCGGGCCAATGTGTTCCTGCTCCATGATCCGTTCGACGTTCTCGACGACCACAATCGCGTCATCGACGAGCAGGCCAATCGCCAGCACCATGCCCAGCATCGTCAGCGTGTTGATCGAAAAGCCAAAGGCCGCGAGCACGCCAAAGGTGCCCAGCAAGACGACCGGCACCGCCAGCGTCGGGATCAAGGTGGCGCGGATGTTCTGCAAGAACAGATACATCACGATAAAGACCAGCACGATCGCCTCGATCAGGGTCTTGATCACCTCTTCGATAGAGATTTTCACGAAGGGCGTCGTATCGAAGGGCACGACATAGCTCACGCCTTCGGGGAAGAACGCCGACAGTTCCTCGATCCGCTGTTCGACAGCGGCGGCTGTATCCAGCGCGTTGGCACCGGGGGCAAGGCTGACCGCCATGCCGGTCGCCGCATTGCGGTTGTAGCGCGAGATCGTGGCATAGCTTTCCGACCCGATCTCGACCCGCGCGACATCATTCAGCAGCACCAGCCCGCCGTCGGTTTCCGCGCGCAATACGATCTGGCGGAAATCCTCGGGGCTGGTCAGCAGGGATTGCGCGGTGATCGTGGCGTTCAGCGCCTGCCCTTCGACGGCAGGACGGCTGCCAAAGGATCCCGCTGAAATCTGCGCGTTCTCGGCCGAAACCGCTGCCACGATGTCGGACGGGGTCAATTCAAACGCGGCGAGCTTCACCGGATCAAGCCAGATGCGCATCGCGTATTGCGCCCCGAACACTTGTACGCTGCCCACGCCTTCGACGCGGCTGATCTCGTTCACCAGATTGGATTGCATGTAATCGCCAAGGTCGGTGGCGTCATACTTCCCGTTCTCGCCAATCAGCCCGATCACCATCAAGAAGCCGGCAGAGGATTTTTGCACCGTGATCCCCTGCCGCTGCACCGGTTCCGGCAACAAGGCAGAGGCTTGTGACAGTTTGTTCTGCACCTGCACCTGCGCGATATCGACATCTGTGCCGGTCTCGAACGTCAGCGTAATGCTCGCCCCGCCTTCGCTGGTGGACGAAGACGAGATATAGCGCAGCCCGTCCAGACCGGTCATCTGCTGTTCGATCACCTGCGTCACCGTATTGGCCACCGTCTGCGCCGAGGCACCGGGATAGGACGCGCGCACAGCCACAGAGGGCGGCGCGATCTGCGGGTATTGCGCCACGGGTAGGTTGAGGATCGACAAGACGCCGATACCCATGATGAAAATCGAAATCACCCATGCGAAGATGGGGCGGTCAATAAAGAAACGGGCCATGCAAAACGCTCCGGCTTTTGGTTATTCGGCGGGTGCCGGTGCGGCGTCCTCGGACTTGGCGTCTGGGGCGGCTTGCTCTTGCGGAGTAACGGTCGCACCGGGCGCGGCCTTTTGCAGCCCCATCACGATCACACGGTCGCCCGCCGATAGCCCCTCGCTCACGATCCAGTCCGATCCGCGGTCCTGCAGCACGGTCAACTGGCGCTGTTCGACGACGTTGTCGCCGTTCACCACCATCGCCAGCGGCTGCCCGCGACGGTCGCGGCTTACGGCTTCTTGCGGGACAAGGAAGGCACCTTTCGCGATCCCCGTGGGCATTTCAACGCGCACATACATGCCCGGCAGGAGCAGACGGTCGGGGTTGTCAAAGGCCATCCGCAGCACGACGACGCCGGTTTGCTGGTCCACATCCGGTTCGGCGGCGGTCAGCGTACCGGTCTGGTCATAGATACTGCCATCGGCCAGCGTCAGCTTGACCTCGCGCGGGGTATCGCCAAGGCGCTTTTCCGCATTGCCGCGCCGCCAATCCAGCAGCTCGGCCGCTGATTGCGTAACATCGACATAGACCGGATCAATGTTGCGGATCACGGCCAGCGGGCTGGCCTGACTGTTGGTCACCAAGGCACCGGGGCTGGTCAGGGACCGCCCGATCTCGCCCGATAGACGGGCGCGGACCTGTGTGTGATCCAGCTCGATCTGGGCAGAGCGCAGCCCCGCCTGCGCCGCCTGAAGCGAAGCCGCCGCGCTGTCGCGTGCCGCTACCGCCGCATCCAGCGCCTGATCGCTGGCAACATTGCGCGAGGACAGTTCCTCGAGCCGCTTGGCTTCACGCTCGGCAGAGCTGGCTTGCGCCTGTGCCTGCGCAACCGATGCCTGCGCCTGCGCGACAGCCGCCTCGTAAACGATGGGATCAATTTTAAACAGCACATCGCCTTCCGCCACGGGCTCACCCTCGGCAAACAGACGTTCTGTGATGATGCCGGCCACCTGCGGGCGTACCTCTGCCTCGGCAGAAGCGACAACGCGTCCGGGCAAGGTTGTGGCAAGCTGCACATCCTGCGGCTGCATCGTCATGACGGTGACGGCAGCGGGCGGGCGTTCGCCCTGCTGCGCCGTTGCGGGGACAGACACCACACAAATAGCCGTTGCAAGGGCGGCGCAGCGCAGCCCGGAGATCAAGGAGTACATTCTGACGATCCTGTCTTTTAGTTCAAATCGAAAGCACCACCGCGGGGTGCTGTGGATGGGGCGGACAAATTGCCCTATTTTTCCGGTGCCGACACGGGCGACGGCGCCGTCACCTTGGGCCCGCAGGTGGCACGGGTTTCTGCCGGTGCAGCGGCTGCGGGCCGAGGCTGGATCTTGCGATAAACCAGAAACGACACGCAAGCTACCGCGCCCATCATCGGGATTAGGGTTGCCATAGCCAAAAGCGCATTGCCCAGCAAGGCACCAAGCGACCCGACCAACAAACCGGACCCCATCTGGATAAAGCCCAGCATCGACGCCGCCGCCCCCGCAGCCCGCCCAAAGGGGGCAAGTGCCGCGGTGGACATGGCAGGCATCACAAAGGCAATCCCGAAAGAATAGGTCGCGACCGGCACCATCACATGCAGAAAGCTCGGCGGCCAAAGCAGCAGGGTTAACGTCCCCAGACTGCCCAAGGCCACAAACACCAGCCCCGGCCCGACCAGCCGGTCTGCCGAAAACCGGCCCATCAGCTGACGCACCAACAAGGACGCGGTAAAGAAGCTGCCCGATTGCGCCAACATCGACGCCCCGAATTGCGCAGGCGTCAGCCCGACCTCGTCCATCAGGATAAACGGCAGGAACGTCGCCTGCGCATAGAGCGCCCCAAGTGCACCGCCCATCACCAAAGCGGCGGATAGGAACTGCGGATTGCTGAGCAAAGCCTTGTAGGTCCGGCCAAGTGCCTTGAAATTCAGGCGCGAGGGGTCTGCGGTCACGGTTTCTTTCATGGAAAAAAGCGCGACCCAGATCACGAGGAAACCGATCACGGTCATCAGCAAGAAAATCGACTGCCAACCAAACACCGGCAGCATCAGCCCCCCGATGGTCGGGGCCAGCGCCGGACCAAGAGCTAGAATAATCCCGATCAGGTTCATGATCCGCGACGACCGGTCATCGGTGAACAGATCCCGCACCAATGCCCGCGAGATCGCGATGCCCGCGGAGGCACCGATGCCTTGCAGGAAACGCGCGCCCATCAGAACCTCTACCGTGGGCGACAGGGTCGCAGCGACACTGGCCACACAATAAAGCGCCATGAAGGCAATCGTGATCGGCCGCCGTCCAAGCGCATCCGACAACGGCCCCGCGATCAGCTGCGCGCAGGCGAAGCCCCCGAAATAAAGCGTCAGCGTCAGCTTGATCGCGGATTCCGTGGTGTCAAAGACGCGCACCAGCTCTGTCATTGCGGGCGTATACAAGGCCATCGACACAGGTCCGATGGCCACCAGAAGCGCGCCGATCAGACTGACCCGCCGTTCTGACATAATGGGCGTTGTCATTCGGCAGCCTCGGATTTGCACGTCGCCCCGCGTGAGGCTGACAGGTTCTGTCGCAGGGTCAGGGCCGTGGCGCGAAAGGTCTGCCACTGCTCTGGCGTCAATCCTTCCGAAATGATCGTCTCTACCCGTGCACCGGCCTGTGCGATCTGCGACAGGATGTCATTGGCTCGCGGGGTCAGGGACGCGATCTTGGCGCGGCGGTCATTCGGGTCTGCGGTACGGGCAATCAGCTCTGCCGCTTCCAGACGGTCCAGAAACCCCGTGAGGCTCATCGGCGTCATGCCAAGACTTTCAGCCAGCATATGCTGCCGCGTCGCCCCGCAGCGCGCCATATGCGCCAGCACCCGTGCCTCTGCCGCCGTCACAGGAAGCTCGGCGGCTTCGATCTCGCGCTCGAACACGCCACGGCTGAGCCTGCCGATGTCGCTGATAAGGAAACCAAAGCTGTCAGGGTTGATCTTGGTACGCATGTCTTGTCCGCTTTTAATATGTTAACCTTATTATATAGCGCACTGATACATCTTGGACCAAGTGTCAATTCGACCCTGCCCCAAAAAAACGTGAGGTGACCACGGCAAAGCTGTCAAATGCGGCGCAGCTCGAACCGGGACCGGTATCGCACGGGCTTTTCCGGCAGCAGCAAACAATCGGGATACTCGGGGTGGTGCGGGGTATCGGGCCAGAACTGCGGCTCGATCGCGAGCCCTGCCTGTGGCCCATAGGCGCCTCCGTCCACGCCCAGATCCGCACCTGTATCAATATGCGCGCCGTTATAGAGCTGCACCCCAGGTTGATCTGTCAACACATCCAACTGTAGCCGTTGAGTGCTTAACCGGCAGGCAAGCACCATCTGGTCCCCGCCTTGGGAAAGGCAAAAGTTGTGATCCAGCACCGGCCCGATGGCGCGCGCATGGCGATAGTCGAATTCGCTGCCCGCTACCGAGACGGGCGCGCCCAACGGGAGTTGAGCGTCATCCACAGCAAGGTAGCTGGTCGCGGGCACCATCAGGCGGTGATCCGACAGATCCGCCGATCCCGACAGGTTCCAATAGCCATGAAAGGCGGGATTGAAATAGGTCGGCTGATCCGCCGCGCCCGTCATCTCGATCTCTAGATGTCCAGCAGTATCAATCGTGTATGTAACAGACGCGTCAATATTCCCGGGAATCCCGGCCAACCCGTCGGGGTGGTGCAGCTCAAGCCGGCAGCGCGTGGGGGTGACATTGGTAAAGCGCCAGTTCCGGCCGGAATATCCCGCAACGCCACTGTGCAATGTGGTCCGTCCTGCTTCGTTTTTATCAAGCTGATGCCGGATGCCCGCAATCTCCATCTCTGCGCCCGCGATGCGATTGGCGACCGGACCGACCACCGCGCCAAAGTACTGCATGCTGCCAAGATAGGCAGCCACGTCGTGCCCGCCCAGTAGCAGCGAATGCGATTCCCCCATGACGCGAAGCTCTTGAATCGTTGCCCCCCACGACAAAACGGAAATCGACGTGCCGCCGTTGCTGATCTGATGCCGGACGATCTTTTCACCCTCTGGCGTTGTGCCGAAAATCGTTGAATCGGCTTTATTTTTCTTGCTCTGCGCCGGCGTCATCGAATGGTCCCTTTCGTCTATTCAACTGCTCAAACGAACATCTAATTAGCCTAAATGCCTAAGTATTTAACCGAGATCGCCCCAATTATGACAAGTTTCGCCATCAGATAGAAAGCAACAGAAACAGCCATACCGAGCTGTTACGGACAAGTAGTAAGGCAAACAAATGAAAATTCTTGCGGTAGATGACGACCCAATCATCCTAGAGCTTTTGTCGCATTTCATTGAAGGCATGACAGACCATACGCTGGTCACTGCCGAATGCGCTGCCGATGCACTTGAGGCGATCAAGGACAACGCCCGCGCCCCGTTCGACAGCTTCCTTCTGGATATTCAGATGCCGGTCACCGACGGTATCCAGCTGGCCAGCCAGATCCGCGCGATGAAGCAATATATGGACGCGCCGATCCTGATGCTGACCGCGATGTCCGAAAAATCCTATATCGACGCCGCCTTTTCTGCCGGTGCGACCGACTATGTGACCAAGCCGTTCGAAATGACCGAGCTTAAGGCGCGGCTGTCGCTGGTTGAACGCGCGGTTGACGGGTTGGCAACCCGCACCAGCAAAGTGTTCGCGGCCAAGGCGGTTACCCATCACGACGGTCGGCCCGAACGCGCCGTGCAATTGCACGAGCCGATGGCGATCCATGATGTGAACAACCTGATCGAGTTCATGGCGCTTGAGAACTATGTGCAGCAGTTGTCGCGCAGCGACCTGTTCGGGTCGATCTGTTTTGCCTTCAACATCCGCGATGTCGAAATCTTCCACGAAAACATGTCGAACTTTGAATTCTGCAGCATGCTCAGCGATGTCGGAGAGATCATTTCGGATACGCTGGAAGGGTGCCAGTTCCTCATGTCTTATGCAGGCGGCGGCACGTTTGTGTGCATCACAGAAAGCGGCTGGCGCCCTGATCCCAAGCTTTTGGCGAATAATATCAACATTTCGCTGGCAAAAACCGAATTGTTCGATAACCGTGGTCAACACATCAACCCACGTATTTGCGCCGGCAAGGCGGTGCGGTTGATGTGGAAGACAAATTCCTCGGTCATGGATGCGCTGTCAGAGGCGCATGCCTCTGCCGAAGAAGCGACAGCCAACTACCAGAAGGTCCAGAACGACTTCTGGAATGTGGGGAGAACAGCGTGATGCACAAGAAGCTGGAGTTACCGGGGATCGAGCGTATTCGCGCGCGGTTCCTCGATATGCTAGAGCAGCGCCAGCGTGCGCTGGCCGAGCACGCGCTTGCCGCCTGGGAAGGCAGCACGCTGCAAGATATCAACGATAACCTCGCCGAAGCCCGTACCATTCTGCACCAGATCGCGGGCACGGCCGGTTCTTTGGGGTTCGACGATCTGGGCACCGTGGCGCGCGACAACGAGCTTGCAATTGACGCGCATCTGGATGGCCCCAAGGGCAAGATCGCCAACTGCCCGACCGAGATTATCTTTGGTCTGGATGACTTCCTGAAATCCTCCGAAGCGTTGATTGCCGAACAATCCGCGTTGGAATCCGCCTAAACTGTCCTTTGCGCTTCCGCCCCCACGGGCCATTTGCCGTTGCAGCGCCTCGCGCTCCGGCGATCCGGGATGTGCCCCGCTTT
The DNA here is from genome assembly GCF_042466275.1 of Sulfitobacter sp. R86518. Lineage (NCBI taxonomy): Bacteria > Pseudomonadati > Pseudomonadota > Alphaproteobacteria > Rhodobacterales > Roseobacteraceae > Sulfitobacter > Sulfitobacter sp. R86518. Next base: position 132,576 of record NZ_JAXHCA010000010.1, on the reverse strand, counting down.
CCCAGACATCCCATTGATTTCCGCACCATGATGTAGGACGTTCGTCGCACAACGAAATGCCCCTAGTCGAAAGCGGAAATGCACCATGACCCAACCCCATATCCTGATCGCAGGCGGCGGTATTGGCGGCCTAGTACTGGCGCTTTCGCTGCACCAGCTTGGCCTGCGCTGCACCGTTTATGAACAGGTGCGCAGCTTGAAACCGCTGGGTGTGGGGATCAACATCCAGCCCAATGCCGTGCGCGAGCTGTTTGACCTGGGGTTGACCCAAGCGCAGCTTGACGAAATCGGCGTACCCGCAAAGGAATGGGCGCTGGTCGGGCAGAAGGGGCAAGAGATTTACGCAGAGCCGCGCGGCACCGACGCAGGCTATCGCTGGCCGCAATATGCCGCGCATCGGGGCCAGCTGCATATGCTGTTGTATCAAACGCTGGTGGATCGCGCTGGTGCCGAGGCCGTGCAGCTTGGTGCCAAGATCACCGGATACACCCACGGGCCAGCGGGTGGCGTGACCGCGCATATCGCCCGTGCCGACGGGTCACAGACACGTGCCGAGGGCACCCTGCTGATCGGTGCCGACGGGATACATTCCGCCGTGCGTGCGCAGATGCATCCCGATCAGCCGGCGATCCACTGGGGTGGTGCTTTGATGTGGCGCGGCACCTCGCGGGCAAAACCGGTGCGCACGGGGTCTTCGTTTGTTGGGCTTGGCGACCACCGCCAGCGCATGGTGATCTATCCGATTTCAGCCCCCGATGCCGAGGGCTATGCCACCATCAACTGGATCGCCGAAGTCACGCTGGACGAGACCGAGGATCGCAAAAGCGGTTGGTACCGTCCGGCGGAGCTGTCGGACTTTGCGCATCACTTTGACGGCTGGACTTACGATTGGCTGGATGTCCCCGCCCTTCTGCGCGGCGCGACAGAGATTTACGAGAACCCGATGATCGACCGTGACCCGATCCCCACATGGGTCGACGGCCCTGTTGCCCTGATCGGCGACGCGGCCCATGCCATGTATCCCACGGGATCGAACGGCGCGAGCCAGGCGATCATGGACGCCCGCCATCTGTGCGCGCGCTTCCTGCAAGACGGGGTCACCCCCGCGGCACTGCGCAGTTTTGACGACGCTTATTGCGGACCGATATCAGAGCTGATCCTGCGCAATCGCGGGGCCGGTCCTTTCGGGTTGCTGAACATGGTAAACGACCGCTGTGGCGGTGCCTTTGACCAGATCGACGACGTGATCCCTCCTCAGGAACGGGCCGAGTATATGGCGCAGTACAAGACCGCAGCAGGATTTGCCGTTGATCGGTTGAATGCCTCTGACCCCACTTTGCCGCAAGGCGCCCGCCTTACATAGTAAGCCCCTAGGATCACCGCGTATTTTTTGGGCGATGCCAAAAACGTGAGCGGCAAAAAAGTTATCTTACTAAAATTGTCGGGTTGACCTTCCCAACGATACTGTTCAGGTATTGCGCATGATTTACATGCCTCCGGCGCGGCACGTCGACCCGAAATTGTCGACAGCATCCGCAGGCGCGATCCGTCAAAAGGAACTGAACGTATGACCCGCAGCTTGATGACCTCTGTGCTTGCATTGACCTTGGCCTCCCCCGCTTTGGCGGTAGAGAAGTCCGAGGTGATCGACACATACGCCGACATCGCCGAAGCCGCCTACGGCGACAGCCTGATCACAGCCCAAGCGCTGGTCGACGCCGTGGATGCCCTGATCGCAGAACCCTCCGCCGACACGATGCAAGCCGCCCGCACCGCGTGGCTGGCAGCGCGCGTCCCCTACCAGCAGACCGAAGCCTACCGTTTCGGCAACCCCATCGTTGACGACTGGGAAGGCAAGCTGAACGCCTGGCCGCTAGACGAAGGTCTGATCGACTATGTTGACGCCTCCTATGGCGGGGCCACCGATGAAAACGCTGCCGCCGCGTTGAACGTTATCGCGAACCCGACCTTTACACTGTCGGGCACCGAAGTTGACGCCAGCACAATCACCCCCGACTTCCTTGCCGAAACCCTGCACGAAGCCGACGGGAACGAAGCCAATGTGGCGTCGGGCTACCACGCGGTTGAATTCCTGCTCTGGGGGCAGGATCTGAACGGCACGAAACACGGGGCCGGTGGGCGCGACTGGACAGACTACGCCACGGGCGAAGACTGCACCAATGACAATTGTGACCGCCGCGGTCAGTACCTCAAGGCTGCTGCCGATCTGATCGTGACCGATCTGGAGTATATGGTTGCACAATGGGCCGAAGGCGGTGCCGCGCGCACCAACCTGACCGACAACGAAGACGGCGCCATTTCTGCGATGCTGACCGGCATGGGGTCGCTGTCTTACGGTGAGCTCGCGGGCGAACGCATGCGCCTTGGTCTGATGCTGAACGACCCCGAAGAAGAGCATGACTGCTTCTCGGACAACACACACAACAGCCACTATTACGACGGTCTGGGCATCCAGAACGTGTACCTCGGAGCCTATGCGCGTACCGACGGCACGCTGGTCACCGGCCCATCCCTGTCCGATCTGGTCGCTGCCGAAAACGCTGATCTGGATGCGGAAATGCAGCTGAACCTGTCGACCACCATGCGCAAGCTTGGCCAGATCAAGACCGCTGCCGAAGCGGGCATGTCCTATGACCAGATGATGGCGCGTGGCAACAAGGGCGGCGAAGCCTTGGTCATGGGGGGGGTGAACGCCCTGATCGCACAGACCAAGACCATCGAACGCGTCGTCGCCACCCTGGGCGTGGATGACGTGGCGATTGAAGGCTCCGACAGCCTCGATAGCCCCGGCGCCGTGTTCGAGTAATACCCCGTTTTCATGAGTTCCTCCTCCCACTGAAAGTAAACAAGAATGAAGAAACTAGCTCTCGCCGGTTGCGCTTTGGCGCTGACCGGTGCCACTCCCCTTTTGGCTCAAGAACAGGCATTTGTCTGGGGCGGTGAGTTTGAAATCGGCGTCGACAGCACCGTCACATCCGATGATCCTGCAGGCGAGTTGACCGATAACTACGCCAGCCTGTCGCTCGCCTTCGAAGCCGGTGTCGCGACCAGCATCACGCTGTTTGGTGAAGTGACCCTGGAAAGCGTCACAGACCCGGCCGAAACCCGTCAGTTCGACGATCTGGGTCTTTATGTGAACGAACTTGGCCTGCGCTTTGATCTGGCAGCAGGCGAGCTGAGCGTCGGTAAAGTAAGCCCGACCTTCGCTGTGGCATGGGACGCAGCCCCCGGTTTCTACGGCACGTCGCTGGCCGAAGATTATGAGTTGTCCGAAGTGATCGGTGCGACATTCGACATGCCCGTCGCCGCCTCCGGCGGGGTTCTGTCCTTTGCGCTGTTCTATGCGGATGACACGGCGTTCAGCAACTCGCTGGGGACAAAACGCGGCCGCAACACCACCGCGGACGGCGGCGCGGGTAACACCGGCAAGCTGAACAACGTGGCGCTACAGTACACGCAAGAAGTTGGCGACACGACCTATTGGGTTGGCGGGCGTTTCCTGACCGCGGGTGACAGCGATGTATCCGACGAAAAAGGGGCCGTCATCGGGATGGCGCATGACTTTGGCAACGGTTTCGACCTGATCGCCGAAGTGGCCTATTTCGACGGGTTCGCAGGCACGGGCGAGGATTCCACCTATGCGACGTTGGGCGGTTCTTACGTTCAGGGGCCGTGGGCCTACTCTGCCAGCTACACCGGCATCGACAACACCGCGAATGGTTACGACGATTTGATCACCGTGGGTGTAGACTACACGTTCGAGAATGATATGTCGCTGGGTGGTGGCGTCGGCTTCTACGATGTAGACGGCAATGACTTTACCGCTGTCGGGGCATCGCTGGTGATCCCCTTCTAATATCGAAATAGGGCAGAATATGCATTTCCTCCGGTCTTTTATCCCTCAGGCCCTGGTGATGTCCCTGCCCCTATTGAGCGGTCCGGTCTACGCCGGGCCGCTTGATGAACCCCATCTGGATATCATCCCGCGTACCGCCGATGAGACGGCCCGTATCGCCGATGTGACCGCCCCACCCGACAGTTTTGACGCCCCCAGCCCGTTCGAGGTGAACAGCGGCGGCGCGGCCACCGTACGCCCGCGCATGAACGCCGATGCGTTTTCGCAGGCCTCGGGCAATATGTCGTTCGAGGACGAGCTGACCTTCAAGCTGGGCAATGGGCTGTTTCGCAAGCTGTGGGTGTCGTCGCCTTCGTCGACGCTGGCCTCTGACGGGTTGGGGCCCTTGTTCAACGCGCGGTCGTGCCAAAGCTGCCACATCAAGGACGGACGCGGCCACCCGCCCGAGGGCCCCGACGACAGCGCGATTTCCATGTTTCTGCGCGTATCTATTCCGGGCAATGAAGACGCCGGCAATATCAAAGAGATTGAAGGGTATCTGGCCACGCTCGCCGAACCCACCTACGGCACGCAAATGCAGGATTTCGCCGTCTCGGGGCATCGTGCCGAGTACCGCTTGCAGATCGATTATACCGAAGTCCCCGTGACCCTGTCGGGCGGGCAGGTCGTGTCTTTGCGGCACCCGACATACACCGCGGCTGATCTTGGTTATGGTCCGCTGCACCCCGACGCGATGCTGTCGCCCCGTGTGACGCCGCAGATGATCGGGCTTGGGCTTCTCGAAGCGATCCCTGCCGCGGATATTCTGGCGCTGGCAGACCCGAATGACGCGGATAGTGACGGTATTTCGGGCCGCGCCAATATCGTCTGGTCGCAGGAATACAACATGCCGATGCTGGGCCGTTTCGGGCTCAAGGCCGGGATGCCCACGATCCGCGAACAATCAGCGGGGGCCTTTGCGGGCGATATCGGCATCTCTAACCCGATCTTCGGCGATCCGTTTGGCGATTGTTCGACCATTCAGGATGCCTGCGTAAACGCGCCTCATGGGGCCGGTGACGTGCGCGGCTTCGAGATTGACGCCGAAGGGCTGGATCTGGTCACCTTCTACAGCCGCAACCTTGCCGTGCCCGCCCGTCGTGACGCGGACGCCCCCGAGGTGCTGCGCGGCAAACAGGTGTTCCATGAGACGGGCTGCGCCGACTGCCACCAGCCCAGCTTTGTCACCCATCGTCTGAAGGACCAGCCAGAGCAAAGCTTTCAGCTGATCTGGCCCTATACCGATATGCTGCTGCACGACATGGGCGAAGGCTTGGCCGATCACCGCCCCGAGGCCCGCGCCACCGGCACCGAATGGCGCACCGCGCCGCTGTGGGGGATTGGCATGACCGAAACCGTATCGGGACATACGCAATTCCTGCACGACGGGCGCGCGCGGTCACTGCTGGAAGCCGTGCTTTGGCATGGCGGAGAGGCCGAGCTCGCCAAGAACCGGGTCATTGACATGCCACCCGCAGACCGTGATGCCTTAATCCACTATCTGGAAAGTTTGTAACATGAAAAAACTGGTCCTCGCCCTTGGTCTTTTCTGCGCACCATTGGGTGCTGCGGCCGAGGTAGGCTCCGCCGTTTTGCGCGATGTGGTCGATCATCACATCCTGCCCCGCTATACCACACTGGTAGAGCGTTCGGATGCATTGGCCGCCGTTGCCCAGCAGAATTGCGCCCCCGATGACGCCGCGTTGCGCAATGCCTACCATGATGCCTTTGACGCGTGGATCGCGGTGAGCCATCTGCGTTTTGGCCCGTCCGAGACCGACAACCGCGCCTTTGCGCTGGCCTTCTGGCCGGACAGCCGTGGGGCCACACCCAAAACACTCGCGGGTCTGATCACGGATGCCGATCCCGTGGGCCGTGACCCGCAGGCCTATGCCGATGTTTCCATCGCGGGGCGCGGTTTCTATGCGCTCGAATTCCTGCTGTATGACGATCAGATCAGCACGATCGGCGATGCTGGCTATCGCTGCGCCTTGGTGCAGACGGTAACTGCCGATATTGCCACGCAGTCCCAAGCCATTCTGGACGGCTGGACCTCTCGGCTATGCCGAGGCCGTTGCCACCCCCGCCGAAGGAGGCCCCTACCGCAGCACCGAGGAAGCGGCGCAAGAGCTTTTCAAGGCGCTGAACCTCGGGCTGGAGTTTACCGCCGACACCCGCATCGGACGCCCCATGGGCAGCTTTGACCGCCCGCGCCCCAGTCGGGCAGAGACGCGGCGATCGGGGCGGTCTTTGCGCAATGTCGTGGTCGCGCTCACCTCTCTGCAGGATCTGGCGGAGCGGTTGGCGGCGGATGACCTGGCCGTGGTGGCCGCCTTTGACGACCGGTTTGACGAGGCGCTGGCAATCGCTGCCGACCTGGACGACCCTGTGTTCGCAGGAACGGCCAAGCCGCAATCCCGTCTGCGTGTAGAGGTGTTGCAGCAATCTGTTGCCGCGATCCGCGATGTCGCCCGCCAAGATCTGGGACCGCATTTGGGCGTTGCTTCCGGCTTTAACGCATTGGACGGAGATTGATCCCGTGACCAACCGCCGCCATTTCATTGCAGGGATGCTGGCATCAGGATTGGTGCCCGCCCCTACTTGGGCCGATGCGGGCGGGCCGGCATATCTTGCCGCTGCCGGTCTGCGCGATGGCAGCTTTGTGCTCTGCGGCATCGACGCGGCGCTTGAGCTGGTGTTCGAAATCCCCCTGCCCGGTCGCGGCCATGCGGCGGCGGCGCATCCGTCCAAGCCGCAAGCTGTCGCCTTTGCACGGCGCCCCGGCAATTTCGCACTGGTGATCGACTGCATGTCGGGCCGGGTCAAGGCCACGCTACACGCGCCCGAGGGGCGGCACTTCTACGGGCACGGAGCTTTTTCCGCCGACGGGAGCCTGCTTTACACGACCGAAAATGACTATGCCAACGGCATCGGGCGCATTGGTGTCTGGGACGTGGCGCTTGGCTATGTACGCGTCGATGAATTTGCCAGCGGCGGTGTCGGCCCCCATGATATCAAACGTCTGCCCGGTGGCGACACGCTGGTCGTGGCGAACGGCGGGATTGATACGCATCCCGATTCAGGGCGCGCCAAGTTGAATATCCCCACCATGCGGCCCAACCTCACCTACATCAACGACCGCCGTATTCTAGAGCAGATAGAATTGCCCCATGACATGCACCGCAACTCGATCCGGCATCTGGCCGTAGGATCCGACGGGCGTGTCGCGTTCGGGATGCAATGGCAAGGCGACGGCGATGCCCCCGCGCTTGTCGGGCTGCATCAGCAAGGAGAGACGCCGCTCTTGCTGGACGGTGCCGAAGATATGCACGGGTATATCGGCAGCATTGCCCTGTCGGACGACGGGTCCGAGATTGCCGTCACCTCGCCCCGTGCCGGTTTGGTGCAGGTATTTGACGCAGCAACCGCGTCATACACCCGTAGTGTCGCGCTTACCGATGTCTGCGGTGTTGCCGCGGCACCGGAAGATTTTATTGTGACCAGCGGTACCGGTATCGTTCAGCGCCTCTCTGGCAGGTTGAACCCGGAAAAACCGCTGATGTGGGACAATCACCTCGTCCGGCTTTAAGCCCCAGCGGGTTGGTTTGATGTCACCGGCTTACATCTTCGAAAACGCAAAAAGCCCCCGGCCGGCACCTAGGCCGGTCCACAGGGCAAAGTAGTAAGGGCCGGAGCAGGCCCGAAAATCGATTAAGCTGATGAACTCTGCCCCGCGAAAATTCGCGCGTTGAGGGTCCACGAAAAAGGGAAAGCGCCGCATTCGATGCCCGTCTGCCGTTAAATCCTTTCAAATCATATCGGGTCGAACACGGTGCTTTCTCGGGCCCTGGCTGCGGCGAGGCATGCCGCTTTGACAGGGCAAACCAGTTAACTTTGACGCATACCTCCTTTCGTTGCCGGGCTTTTGCCCCACAAAAGGGCATCTATTGTTGTGGCTCCCATGTGGTCCGCCATCGCGCCGACCACAGTCTCGTTCACGCCGCTCAGGAAGTTCACAAGTTCCGTCAGCGTCAGCTCTTCGAGCAGCAGCTTGAGTGTGCCGGCACCGACATTTTGCAACAGCTCGTCCAGTTCTTCCGCCTCGAGCACATTCAACAGACGCGTCGCGGCAGGGGTGTCGAGGTTTGCAACCAACACCGCAGCGCTGCCGACACCAAAGGCGCGGTCGAATTCATCGGTGCCAAGGGCGGTCACAAAGGCGTCGATCTCGGCCGAGGTCGCGTTGTTCAGCGCGTCGGCCAGTTTGAAGGCTGTCTGCCCTTCGGCAGAAAAATCAAACACAGCGTCGATCAGATCTTCGGCCTGGGCAGCGGCACCAACAAAGACCGCGCGGGCCCCGTTTTCCATCGTGATGATGACGTCACCGTCGCGCACATCGCGGGACCCGGTCAGGCACATGGCAGCGCGCAGATCGGCGCGGGAAGAAAACTGACCCAGGAAGGTGATCGCATCGCCGCGGGCGACGTCAAAATTATTGACGACGATATGCGTGTCGGAGGGTACCACGATAAAGTCAGGCGTGGCGATGGTCATTGTCTCCTGGGTCAGGTCGGGACGTGCAGCCTGGGGCGTGGCCCAGACGTCCTGCACATGAGAGAAGCCAGCGTTGATCTGGATGGCCTGCGTCGGGTCCGCATCAGTCGGCATGACATAGCGGGCGCAGCGCATCCGGTCCGCTGCGAGTTTAAGCGCGGTGCTGTCGGCCGTGATGTCCAAGACGGTGTCGGAAGTGTTTCCCGAAACATGGATGCCAAGTACTGCACCCAAAACCGCCTCGCGCAGGGAGGAGTTGTTGGCGATCTGGGCCAGTTCTAGGAATGTTGCGTTTGCCATCGTCTTCACCTTGGATTTGTTTCAGCCTGTGTTTGGTGGCTGTTAAGATGAAATTAACGCTAAATCCCAAGGCCGTCGCGGGCCTAGGCGGGTAGTCCAAAACAGCTTGTGGCTATGGCGCTATCCCAAAGGATAGGTATCTGCTGCTGCACTGGCACTATTCACCCTGCCCTGCAGGCAGAAACGGAGTTTACCATTGCCAAAAAAGCCCGCCCCGCCTAGCCTTTTCGCAACTGCAAAAAGCGCCCGATCAACGAGGCGCAGCAAAAAACGCAGTGAGAGCAGTAGTGAAAGGACAGCACCAGACGACATCCAAGTTGCCATGCTCCGCAGCATATGCCGCGGGGGCGCAATGGAATCGATCGCTTTGGATGCTTTTACAAGTGGTTTGACGTTGTGATGTTTGATAGCAGGAGGCGGGCTTTGACTATGCTTTCCGGCGTCCGCAAAGCGACGAGATGAACCAGAAAGAGAATATGGCGGGCGCTAAAATCGTGAAACAGGCATGGGGCAAGCTGCGTCGAACGCTTTTGGGTGCCGCTATCGCCCTGATCGGTGCACTACAACCGGCGGCTGGTCAGCAGGTCGACACGATGGATGCGCCCCGTGACATCACCATCGGTATTCTCGCCTCCGAAGGGATCACCCGCGCGCTGGACAGCTGGTTGCCAATGGCCGCCGCGCTGAACACCGCCGCACAGGGCGCAGAACTGAACTACCGTTTCAAGATCGCGCCTTACACCGACGCCACAATGATCAATAAAATCTCGCAGGGCGCGCTGGATTTCTTCCTTGTCGATCCCGCGGCCTTTGTCGTGGCCGAGGTCGAAAGCAACGCCCGCCCGCTGCTCTCTGTCGCCCAGATGTGGGAGGGACAGGTCTATGATAAAACCAGCGTCGTCGTCTTTACCACCGCTGACAGCGATATTCGCGCCATCCCGGATATCGCAGGTCGCAGCATCATGGGGGTTTCGGCCGACGAAATGACCGGCTGGAAGCTCGCGCTGCAAGAGTTTCGCAAGTACCGGCTGGATATCGACGATATCGCGTCCCGCGCGCTGTTCTCGGGCGGGAACCAACGCGAGGTCGTCTATGCCGTGCAAGCGGGTCTGGTGGATGTGGGCGTCGTGCGCGCCGGTGTGCTCGAAGCGCTGGCCCGCGACGGCGTGATCGATATGAACGATTTCCGCCCCGTGTCCCCTGTCGATCATCCAGGCTATCCGTTCTGGGCCAGTACCATGTTGTATCCCGATTGGGTGCTGGGGACGATCCCCGGCGTGCCGCAGGCGGCGTTAACCATTCTTGTCGACACCCTGCTGGGCCAGGATACCGGCAGCCCCGAGGCGATTGCCGCCGGTGGCACCGTCTGGCTGCCCCCGCAAAATTATCAATCCGTGCACGAGCTGCTGATCTCTTTGCGCGCGCGCCCCTACGAGAATTACCTGCAGCGCTCCGCCTTGCGCATTGCCTCAACCTACAAGTGGCTGGTGTTGGGCACGCTGCTGCTGATCGTGTTTTCGCTGTTGTTCCTGATTTTCCAACTGCGCGAAAACGCGCGACAGGCCCATGCCCGCAAGGATGTGCTGAAGTCGGAGGTTCGGTCCAAGCAATTTTATCGCAACGCGGTAGAGGCCCATACCGTCTTCTGCATGCTGAACCAGAACGGCGCGATCACTCATGTGAACGACCAGTTTGTCCAAGCCAGCGGCCGGTCCCGCGAGGCGCTGATCAGCACGCCGTTGGTTGATGTCATGGATGCCGGCAATTGCGGTGTGCTGACGGGCGATGTCTTGCCCGCCATGATGTCGGGCACCCCGTGGAAAGGCACCATCGTTCTGCATAAAACCGACGGCAAGGCGGTCTGGCTGCAATGTAGCTTTATTCCGATCACCGACGGCGAAAAACAGCTGCGCGAGATCGCGATTGTCGCCTCGGATATGACCAAGACCCGCGAAGGCGTGTCAGAGGCGCGGTTCAACAACACGTTGGAACTGTTGCAGGATCATGTCGTTGTCTTCCAGCCGCAAACCTATGCGGTGATGTATGCCAATGCATCGGTCGCACGACACCTGATGCGACATGATGAAAGCGACGACTGGCGCGGCAAGAGCCTGTCGGACCTGATTGGCAAACGGGATTATGACAGTCTGCGCGAACGCTGCGCCGGTCTCATCAAGGGACCAGAGCGGCGCGTCACCTGGGAGGTCGAGGCAAAATCAGGCATCACCTACGACATCAGCCTTGAATATGTCTGCCCCGCTCAGGACGAACCGCGCTTCATCGCGATTTACCGCGATGTGTCGCAGCGCAAGGTGGCCGAAAAAGCAAAGACCGAATTCCTGTCCACCGTCAGCCATGAATTGCGCACGCCGCTGACCTCGATCAAGGGGGCCTTGGGGCTTGTGCTGTCAGGTGCCACGGGGCAGTTGCCTGACAAGATGAAGGGGCTGATCACCATCGCCGCCTCAAGCTGTGACCGGCTGATCCTGCTGATCAACAGTATTCTTGATATGGAGAAAATCGAAACCGGCACGCTTGATTTCCGGATGAAGACGCTGAACCTGTCCGAGACGCTCAATACGGCGCTGGTGCCGAACCAGCTTTATGCCGAACGCGCAGGCGTATCGCTGCGCCGTGTCGATACCCCCGATGACGATGTAATGCTGACCTATGGCGACTCTAAACGCTTGGTGCAGGTGCTGGATAACCTCTTGTCCAACGCAGTCAAATTTTCGGAACACGGCGGGGAGATCCTGATTGCACTGCACGCGGTCGGGGACCAGCTGCGCATTTCGATCCGCGACTTCGGCACCGGCATTCAGGCTGCCGCTCAGGCGTCGGTGTTTGAAAAATTCACCCAAGGCGACAGTTCTGACAGCCGGTCCAAGGGGGGCACGGGGCTGGGGTTGACCATCGCCAAAGTCATCATCGATCACCATCAGGGGCAGATCACGTTCTTCAGCCGCGAAGACGTGGGGACAGAAATTATCATCTCCCTCCCCCGTCTCGCGCAAGAGGACGCGCCGGCGCCCGACACGCCCGTTCAAGTCGCCCCACCAACGGCCTTTTCTGCCGCATTGGAACAGCAGGCCCGCAAGACACCATCTGTCATCAAAAAGACCGCCGCGGAACATCTGGTGCAACAGATCACACGCGCGGGATACGGGCCGGAGTTCGAGCTTGGCAAAGCCGACGTCGGACGTCTGGCCGCAGGCGTCGAAATCGTCGGCGCGCCGTTGCTGAATAAATGGATCACCCAGAACGAACGCGACACGCTCTCGCAGTTGATCGGCGCGGGCGCGATTGCGGATGCGGCGGTCTGTGTGATCGAAGCCGCCTCGGACACGGATCACAGCGCGGCGGGCAGCGCATCCACCGCTGTGGCTCAGCTGCGGGCATGGTTCGCCACCTGTGCTGAACCCATCGGCAATCCCGCGCAACCGCTGACCATCGCGGCGGTCGATCACCCGGATGTTGCCAGCTGGCTTGAAACCGAAAGCATCGTGACCTTTGACGATACTGTGGATCTCGCAAAATCAGTCGCGACGTCGCAGGCGGATGTCGTGCTGACCTTTGCCATCAACGACGGGTCGGCCAGCGTCATGGCGGTGCCAACCTCGCAAGGTTTGATGCCATCGGGCTGGCCGGTCTGCGTGCTGGTCATCCGGAATGTAGAGAACAAAAATTCGCTGGGTGTGGTGTCAAAATTCAGCAGCGGACGCTAAGGCAAAAAGCGTCACCGGCGCTGCAATACAAACAGCGCGCGCGACGCGTCGTCTAGTGCGGCCTGTTCTGCCCTGTCGGCATCGGCTTTCGCCTCGGTTTGCACTTTCGACAGCACCGTTTGCGTGGTCTTAAGCGCGCGGAACTGCGCGAAAAGCGCATCCTCTAGCGTGTCGATCTGCCCTGACAGCGCATCCCCCTCCGCCGCCAAGCCACGTTGTTGCCGGTCAACCGAGGATAGGTAGGCGGGCAAATAGGCTTGGGTTTCCAAGGTGCTGCCCGTCTGTTCAGCAATCGCCCGCTGGGTCAGCGCCGCACTTTGTTCCGTCAGCGATGTTTGCTGTGCCCGCAGGCCCGAAAGCTGTGCCCCGATCGCATCCAGCTCGTGTTGCCGGATGGTGTTGATCAGCTTAAGCGCAGCGATCTGACGGCGTCCGGCCATGGGTTATGCGGCCTCTGGCATCTGTTTGCGGGCCTCTTCCATCTCGTAAAAGCTGGGCTGCAGGCTGGTGGGAATGTTGCCGCGCCCGATCTCGGTGCAGATCGCGGGCGAATGGCCATGCAGGATGGCGATAAAGATGTCGCGGATCACGGCGTAGTAAATGCCGTCCTGCTCTTCGATGGCTTGCAGACGGTTGGCGACCGGAGAGACGAAAAGATAGGCAAGGAAAACCCCAAGGAATGTCCCGACCAACGCGCCGCCGATCATCGCCCCCAGAACCGCAGGCGGCTTGTCGATCGACGACATCGTCTTGATCACCCCCAAAACCGCCGCAACAATCCCGATGGCGGGTAGCGCGTCGGAGACGGTGGTCAGCCCGTGGGGAGCCACCAAAGCTTCGTGGTGGTGCTTCTTGAGCTTGCGGTTAATGACATCTTCCGCCTGATACGGATCATCGAACTGCATCGCCAGCATACGGAAACTATCGGTGATCAGATCAATGGCAAAGTGGTCTTTCTGCAGCTTGGGGTACTGCGAAAAGATCGAACTTTCTTGCGGGTTTTCAATATGTTCATCCAGCGCGAGCATGCCATTTTGCTGGTATTTGCGGGCCAGCGTATACATGAGGTTCAGCAGGTCCACATAGTCGCCCGAATTCCACTTGGGCCCCTTGAATGCCTTGACCAGCGCGCGCCCTGCCCCCGCGATATTGGCAAAGGAATTCGCCGCAATAAACGAGCCAAGCGCGGCACCGCCGATCATCATACCTTCGAACGGTAGCGCATGGGTGATGATGCCCATGTCCCCGCCAGAGAGCATATACCCCCCAAAGACCATGCCCATCACGACCACGAAGCCCAGAATAATCGTCATTTGATTTCCACTTGCAAGTTTCCAAGCACTTTAGGCATTTTCATTGAAATCTCAAGAACAGTTCATGTTCTTCCAAGTTTAAAAATTTGTCGCTCAAGACCAATTGCTATCTTTCCATGGTGTGACTAAGGTAAACCTCAGAATAAGCTGGAGAGTGCCGTGATCTCGGATGTTGAAACCACAATGATTGTCCTGATTGATGCGGACGATGTGAAATTCGCATTCTCGGGCTGGCCGGATCACATCTGCCTCGCGGCGTGCCTGTCCAGCTTTGGGACCTGCAGCATGATCGTGTTTCGCCGCGATGAACGCCACTTGATGCCGGATCGTTTGGTCAAGCTGCTGAAGCTGCGCCGCGAAAACACCTGCTTTGTCCCCGAGGTCGACGGCTTCAAGACCAAGCAATTCCTATATTCCGACGAACGCCGCTTGATGGCGCTGGTCGCATCGGACCCGGTGGTGCTGGAAGAAGCGGTCGATTACGCCGTGAACTACAACTACGCGCTGGAAGAAGGGCTGGACCCTGCCAAGATGCTCGGCCTTGATATTCCCACAGCCGACCCCGTGGTCGCTTCACCGCGCGGCACGATGGTAAATGAAGAAGCAAACCCCATGCTGCCAGAGTTCCTGCGCCGCTCGGTCGAACGATCCCGCCGGCCGATCTTTGCCAGCCGACGGGCCCCCACCTTGGGCGAGTTGATCAGAGCCTGATCACCGCAGCGCGTTGCGCAGGTTCAAGAATACATCATCCTTCAAAGGTGCCGCCACAGGCTCGACATTCTGTGCGACCCGTTGCACCTCGCCACTATTTTGTGGTGCTACGGGCGCAGGGATCGACGCCTTATATAGCTTCTCGCCGGTCTCGGCTGGTGGTGTCGCCGCATCAATCTGCGTCGGGGCTACGTCATCGCCGGCATAGTCCTCGACCTTCTGATATTGAACCGACACCGTGATCCGACGGTTAGACGCGTCGGTCGGGTTTTCGGGCACCAGCGGCGCGGTATCGGCAAGGCCCGACACGCGGATGATACGATCACGTGCGACGCCCGAGGCTTCGAAAACACGGCGCGTGGCGTTGGCTCGGTCCGAGGACAGATCCCAGTTGTCGTATTTCTGGCTATTGGCAAAGCGGACAGCATCGGTGTGCCCTGACAGCGTGATTTTATTCGGCAGGCGCGCCAAGGACTTACCCAAGTTCGCGAGCAGCTGATCTGTGGCACCCTGCATTTCGGCGCGCCCACTATAGAACATCGGTTGCCCTTCCTGATCGATGATCTGGATCTGCAAGCCTTCGGGTGTTTGCTGGAAAATCAGGTTTTTCTTCAGCGGATCAAGGTCGGGATTCTCCTGCATCGCTTGCAAGATATCCTGCTCTAGCTTTTTGAACTTTTCATTGTCCAATGCATGCACATTATCAATGGTCGCATCGCCAGCCGATTTTGACCCATCGGATGCGGTTTGCGACGCGCTGGCAACATTGGCCGCGGCGGGGTTTTCATGGGCACCGTCTTCGGAGCCGATCTGCGTCTCATCTGGCACCGACGTCGCGGTTTCGTCGCGGATTTCCCACTTGGCCGAGGCCGGATCGTCGATTTTCCCAAGCTCGCTGCCACGGGCCACAATCGCCCCATTCGAAGCGGTCAATGTACCGGGTGGCCCCAAGGTCGCCCCGTCCAATACACCACTGCCGCCGGGCAGGGTCGCATTGGTAAAGTATTCGGCAATCCCGCGCAGCTTTTGCTCGTCCGCGCTCGAGAGAATCCACATCAGCAGAAAGAACGCCATCATCGCGGTCATGAAATCAGCATAGGCGACCTTCCAGCCGCCACCGTGATGTCCACCGCCTTCGATAACTTCTACTTTTTTAAATACGCGCGGCTGTGTCGTCGCTGCCATATGTCCTGCCTCTATTCTCGCGACCACGGGGGTCGGTTCGGCAGACGTGCTTCTGCACCGACTGCCTCAGAGACATGTATCGAGGGGGATTAGGTGCTCCGCAGGACAAAACGGTGGCAAAGGAAAGGCATTTGAACTTTATAGCTGCGACCCAAGATTTGCCTGCACCGCCTCGTCGCGGGCATAGCGGCCAAGGCCGGCTTTCTTTGCATAATCCGCCTTGCGCAAAGAATAGTTCGGGGCGACGAGGGGATGATCATCATCAAGATTGAACTTGATCCGATATTCGCTCTCGCTCAACCCGTGCTCTGCGCGCAGGTGACGCTTGAGCATGGTAAAGGATCGGCCGCAGCACAGGCAGGTGACGGAATCATCGGTAAAAGACTCGGCAACCGGAACCGCGGGAATGGCGGTTTCAGTCGTAAACCGCGCTGCTACCTTGCTGATTTCGGCCTTGGCGGCTGCGGGCTGGAGCCCGGCAAGCGCGGCGGGAAGCGCCTGCGACAACGCCAGAATGTCTTGCACGGTTGCGGATTCACGGCCAGCGAATGCGGTAATCACGCGAACTGCGGCCTCGGAAACGGGGGGATCTGTAAACTCTGTCACTTTCGTATGCGCCTTTACTACGTCGGTGCGGGATGAAGCCTCGTGAACAAATCTTGGAAACTCTACTAGAATACCAGGATTGTCCGCCAACCTCACAAAAATTGTCAATGTCTCTTAAGTATAGGTTGGCCCGCCGCAAGGAATGGCGAAAGGACAACAACTTATGAACTCAAGATAAACTGCGGTGGATTAATTCAACCGGTGGCCGTCGGGATGCAAGCTCGCCAGGTCAGATGTGGCAAAACCTTGCCGTTTCTGACTACTCTCTGCGACTGCGGACAGAACCCCCGACTTGGCCACAACTTCTGCCGCGTGAAGGATCACCGCGCGCATGTTTTCATCCTGCACCGCCTCGTCGCGCAAATGGACCAGCCGTTTGGCCGCCGCGAGCGCACGCCGCTTTGGCGCAACAATTTCAAGTATGTCTGCCATTTTCTAGCGCCTATTCTTGAGGTTCTCTCAGACGCGTTCTGCAGTCTGCAAGGATATACATAGCGTGGAAGGTTAAAGAATAGTGAACGTATGGCTTTTTCATGACAAGCAGGCCCAATTATTGCCGCATAACTCTGACTTTGATTTCGCCCACGGGTTCGTGCAACAAAGGGATAACCCAGTTCATCGCTCCCTTTCCTAGTATATGGCCGTTATCATCGTGTCCTTTCCGCGTCTCGCCGCAATGCTATCCTTTTCCGAACATCCATCGGTCAACCCATTGGGGCAGCGCGATAAATGACCAAGATCCTACTCGTCTCTACGTCACCTTCGGTGCGCAACGCCCTGAACTATTTATTTACGGTTATCCTAAAATTTGACTTTGAATGTATAGACTTTGACGCCTGCGAAGATTGGCTACACAACAATGAAAACGTTAATGCCATTTTCGTCGATATGACCGAAACGAACAGCAACCCGGCCCCGCTGATCAGCACGCTCACCACCCACGCGCAGCCCGGAGTCGTGCTCGCAATACAAGAGCTGAAGGGGGTATGGGGTGCCGATGCGTTTGAAGCGGGTGCGATCGATGTCCTCACATGGCCCTGCAATCTGCGCGAACTGTCTTTGCGACTGAACCGACGGCTACCAACCCCTACGCCGTCAGTTGAACAAACTCACGATGTGAGCTGGGATGTCGAAGCGTATATCGCTCTGCGCGCCGGATTAACGACGGCGGAAGCTCAGATCATGCGGGTATTATTCGCGCAGGACGGGCAAATTGTGACCCGCGATGCGCTAAGTCTCGCCGTAAAATCTCGGCCGTGGCGCTATGGTGATCGGAAATTTGATGTCCACGTCGCGAAAATCCGTAAGAAATTTGCGGACACATTTGACGAGCGTATTTCCGTCGAAACGGTACGTTCCAGCGGGTATATGCTGCGCACGGGCGGCTTGAATGCCTTCGATCCGACGTAAGGGATGCCCGTACCTGCACGGCGAGAGAATCGCACCTTTCCGCACTCACACTTGCCGCACATTCTCAACACATTTATTGTAAATTCGCATATGGGTGAACATGCAGCCATATTTTGCCCCGCCCACCAATACTTG
This sequence comes from Sulfitobacter sp. R86518, assembly GCF_042466275.1. NCBI lineage: Bacteria > Pseudomonadati > Pseudomonadota > Alphaproteobacteria > Rhodobacterales > Roseobacteraceae > Sulfitobacter > Sulfitobacter sp. R86518. The sequence continues at coordinate 114,721 of NZ_JAXHCA010000010.1, read as the reverse complement.
TGCTGTGGATAACGTTTCGCCCCATATTTGGTTCCCAAAAATATGGGTTATTGGGGGAATTTTGCCGAAATCACCGCAAGCGTCAGCGCAAAACCGCTTGGCAGATCGTGGTTAAAATTCAAGATCAGCTTGCGAAGTTTAACAAATCCGGAATTCAAAAAACCGTGTCGGGAAGATACCTTGGGGTTGCACACGCGACACTTGGGGAAGTTTTAACTATGCGTTCTGATTTGATGGGGCACATCTGGGGCGGTCGGCTGGAATTTTGCGCCGATCCTTGCAACACGCCCTTGGGCCGCATCCTGTCGTCACTGCTGGCGTCGCCGATCACCCGTTTCACCGTCGCGGTAGAGGACGCCGATCTGACCCCTTTCGCGATCTACGCCGGAGAAGAGATCATTTCCGGTGCCTCTTTGGCCGATGTTCTAGATCAGGAGTTTGGCCTTGATCTGAAAGATGACGCCATCGTTTTGATCGAACCCTGCGCCCAACCAACCCTGACGCCTACGTGCCCCGTTCAACTTGGACACCACATCGGCCATATCATCGTTTCCCTCGCCCAGTCCGAGCGTGACGGCACCGCCCCTGACGGCTTGCTTTCCGCTGATAATATCGCCCACAGCTTTCACCGTGAAATGCTGCATGCGGTCACTCCGGGCCAGCACATTCATTAACACTGCGGCCCCCCGAAAACCCCGCCACAGTGTGACATGCAAAGCATGATTTAAAAACAAGTGCTGAAAATTATCCTTGCTTTCAAGAAATTAAGGATTTTTTAAATCTCCCTTAACTCTGCCACCCTATAGTTGAACCGAGGCAGAATAAAAAGGCAGTGAAATGAGTGTAACCGCGTATAAGCGGACCATCTCGCACACCGAAGATCCGCGCCAGATTGAGCGTCGGATTTTGGCGAGCGTGACATCCAAACTTGAAAACAAATTCGAAGCATTTGACGGTGCTGCGGAAAAATCTCAAAAGCTTCAGATGCTTGCAGATGGCCTGCGCGATACCCTGTGGGAGAACCAGCGCGTTTGGCTCACGTTCAAGGCCGATTTGGCCGAGAAGGATAACGGGCTGACGGCCGATTTGCGCGCTGCGCTGATCTCGCTGGCTCTTTGGGTGGAAAACCACACCAAAGCGGTCCTGTCAGGGTCTAAAAATGTGAAGCCTTTGATTGATATTAACCGCAGTATTATCGACGGTCTGAGCGGACGGGCTGCAAAAGTCGCGGCGGAGTAAGCTTTATGGCGCTGCGATTAACCCTGAAACCGAACGAGCGGATCCTGATTAACGGTTGTGTCGTGCGCAACGCCGATCGCCGTCAGATGATTGTGATCGAGAATCAGGCTGACATCGTGCGTGAAGCCGATCTGCTAAAAGAGGATGAAGAGCGAACCCCTGTAAAAGAGGTCTATTTCTTCATCCAGACCGCTTTGCTTGAGCCAACGACCCGCAAAAAATTGGTGTCGATCATCCAAAGGAAACTAGGCGCGCTTGCGCCGGTTTTCCACGACGAGATGGCCGGCCACATTTTTGAAGCCGCGGCTCACGTGTCTTCTACTGACTTCTACAAAGCGATGCGCACATTGCGCCCCCTGATCGAATATGAAGAAAAACTGTTCAAAATGATCCGGGAAAAGAACACAGCAACGGCAGCGGAATAGGGTAAACCTATGATCAGCATTTCAGGTTTAGGCAGTTCCACCGCGCTCAAGCTGATTGACGCAACGCGGGACAAACAGCTTGATCTGATGCGTGATTCTGCCGCCAACAAACGCGCGGAAGAAGCGTTTCGCGACAGAATTGGCGACATCTCCAGCCCGGAAGAGCTGATCGCGGATTTCGAAGTCTACAGTTTTGTGATGCGGGCCTTTGACCTGGAAGACCAGATTTTCGGCAAAGGGCTGATCCGCAAAATGCTGGAATCCGATCCGGTCGAACCTTCATCCCTGCTGAACCGACTGACCGACAGCCGCTTCCGCGAAATGCATCTGGCCCTTGGCTTCACGACAGAGGCAGGTCCACAGACCCCTGATTTGACGGACCCTGATTTCCTGAATGATGTGACGACGCGCTTCTATAATCGGCAGTACATCAACGAAAATGACGCCCAGAACGAGACCGTGGGCACGGTATTAGAATTTCGTGACAAGTTTAGCGGTATTAATAACTGGTTCGAGGTGCTTGCCAGCGAGAAGTTGACTAATTTCTTCCAGGTCGCCTTGTCGCTACCCGAACAGATGTCTGCCCTTGATCTCGACAAACAAAAGGCGCTTCTCGCTGATAAATTCGACCTCGAAAAACTGGCGGATCCGGCGGAGCGTGAGAAGTTGATCGCGCGCTATGTTGCCATTTCAGATGCAGTTAACCCACAGGGATTTCGGGCAAATTCAATAGCGCTTGATTTGCTGCAATCCTACAATCTGGGCGGCCAGTTCGTGCCAATCACAATCGATGTGACGGCTGTCACTTTCTCTGCATCGCGCCTGTATCGCTGATCAGCTCGGCATATCCGACATCATATCGTCGTCATTTTCGGGCAAGGATACCTCTCCTTCCGACATCAAACGCAATGCGGCTTCGACCAACTGAGCCTGCGCGCCTTTAACATCTTTGGACCGGACAGGGCCCATTGAAGACATTTCATCCTGCAGCATTCCACGTGATCGCGACGGCAGGGACGCTAGGAAATGTTCACGCACTTCTTTCTTGGCACCCCGCAGCGCCATCGGCAGGGTATTCCCGCTCACTTCGCGCATGATTTTCCCCAACATCATTTCGTTGAATTTAACCAAATCATCGAAAACAAACATTTTTTGCTTGATCGACAGGAGCTTATCAGGCTGGCGCTCTTCCAGGTTGCGGGTGAGATTAACCAACATATCTTCATCGAGTTTGTTGAAAATCGACACCAATTGGCTCTCGATCCGGGCTTCAGCGCTGTTTCCGGCCTTGGCGAGCACATCTTCACGCAATGTGTTTTCGATATTCTGAATCGTATCGATCGGCAGCTTGTCCATGCCCATGATGCGCTCAATCAGATCGGCGGCTCGTTCGGCCCCCAAAAGCGGCAATACCTTCGCTGCGACGTCAGGCCGGATTCGTGTCAGGATAACCGCGATCGTCTGGTTGTGTTCCTTCTGGAGAAAGGCGACCAACTCCTTCTCGTCCAGATCCGACAGGTCTTTCCAAACGTTATCGATCTTTTTGCCGTCAATTTCCTGCAAAATTTCAGCAACACGATCTTCGGGGAGAAATTCTTTCAGCAACCCGCGCGCAGCATCAATCGAGCCGACCACACTGCCGCTGTGATTCACTTTTTCATCAAATTCCGCGATGATTTCTTCGACGATACCAGCGTCGACTTCGCCCATCGTCGAGATAGCCGTGGTGATCTGGCGGATCTCATCAACATCAAGCTGCTGCATGATCGCGCCGCCCCTCTCCTCGCCCAAACACAGGAAAAGGATCGCCGATTTCTGCGCGCCGGACATGTGGCGATGTTTGCGAAGGGGTACAAACTGGTTCATGAGATCGTCGATTCCCGCAGGCTGGATATTATCGCACAAGGATAGCCGAAACTATTCTTGTTTGACATGGCTATTTATGACCGCGGCGGTTTATCCGGAAACGTAGGATTGAATCAGCGATCCAGCCAGCATGTACCACCCATCGATCAGTACGAAAAAGATGACCTTGAAGGGCAGCGAAACCAACACGGGCGGCAGCATCATCATGCCTGCGCTCATCAAAACCGATGCCACAATCAGGTCGATCGCGATAAATGGAAGGTAAATCAGGAAGCCGATGGTAAACGCGCGACGCAGCTCTGAAATCATGAAGGAGGGCACCAGCACCCGCCAGCTTGGCAGCGCAGCAGGCCCGTCCGAGGGCGGTGACGCTTCATCCGCAATATCAGTGAAAAGCTGGAGATCCTTGTCGCGCGTATTCACCAACATGAAGTTGTAAAACGGCTCGGATATATTGCGTACGGCTTGCTCTTCGATGATGGCGTTTTCCATCAAGGGGACCAGCCCGCCCTCCCACGCATCCTCGAACACCGGCTGCATCACAAAGAAGGTCATGAATAGCGCCATAGCGTTCAACACGATGTTCGGCGGCGTTTGATTCAGCCCAAGCGCAAGCCGTAACATCGAGAAAACAATGACAAATCTGGTGAAGCTCGTGACCATCACCAAAAGCCCCGGTGCCACGCTCAGGACCGTAATGATCGCGAACAGCTGGATCAGACGGCCCGACAGGCTGGCCCCCTCGTCCGTGCCCGGCGTTACGTCACCGAAAGCCGAAGAGAGGTCCCGCACCATGCTGCCAAGGTCTGCCTCTTGCGCCCATCCAGTCGATGCGGACGCGACGACACCGGCCAAAACCAAGGCCAGACCACACATCACGCGCGGTGCAAACAGGGGCAGCAAACGGGGGGACATCAGATTTCTGAGACGAAGTCTTTGACGATCTCACGCAGCGCAACTCCAAGGGAATCCCCCTGCACGCGCACCAGATCACCGCGCGCGACCATGCGATCGTTAATCATGATGTCGACGGGTTCACCCACGCGGCGGTCAAGCTCGATCACCGACCCTTTGGTCAGGTTCAGCAACTCCGAGATCGGCATACGGCTGCGCCCCAGAACGACACGGACGTCCAGTTTGACACCAAAGATCGCATCGAGGCTTTTGCCATCCAGACCCGCCGGCGCTTTGGTTTCTGCATCCTGAGCGTTGCTATCGGTCAGGTCTGCTTGGGTTTTATCCTGGTCATTATGTAGCATTATTCAGCAATCCTTGTGGTTGCGGTCAGTTCAACGGCGGCGGTTTGCAAGGCGCTGCGCACGGCCGTGGTTGCCTCTTCGAGATCGTATTCCAGCTTCCCACCCTGCCAGACGACCCGCGCCGCACCACGGGGAAGATCGCTATCCGCGACAATCTTGATCGACGCGGCGTCTGTTGATGCAGGTAGCCAAACCGGCGGCGCGGCCTGCAGCCGTGCGGCGACTTCGGGGCAGGCGGTGATGGACAGAACCGGTGTACTGCGGCTTAGGGCGACGCTTTCACGGATGCGGCCAATGGCCAGATCGACGCCGTAGTTTTGCAGCAACTCTGGTACAAGCCGGTCGCCGATGCCGAGGAAGAGTTCCACGATATCCGTCTCTGTTGCACGGCATTGTCTCGTATCTTGCGCGATCAGCGCGTCAAGCTGCGCACGGATTTCAGCGCTCTCCGCCTCTAGTCGTGCATCCTCTTGCGCGTCAAACTCCGACTTTGCATCTTGCTGCCCGACGGCGCGCCCGGCATCAAAGCCCTGCTTGCGCGCTTCGGCAAGACGCAGGTTCAGCTCTTCCTCGTCGATTGTAGTGACGGGCGCCGCGGGCGCATTGTCGCTGTCAAAATTTCGGGCGAAAAGATCGATCATGCGCCTGCCTCGGCAGGAAGCCATGACCGGATCACGCGCAGAACCTCTTGGGGTTTCTCATCTGCAAGCTGTTGGATCGTCTCGATCTTTTTCTTGTGCAGATTCCCGCGAATGCCTTCCTTGCGCACGTATTCAGCCACTTCAGCAGCTTCGATATCCTCATCCGTGACAGTCAGCGGGTCGTCATCCTCGGCAATATCCGCGACGGCTGGCGTGGTGCCAGGCAGCTTGGGGCGCTGGCCTTCCGCTGTCAGTGCGGCGGGTTCGGCGGCCTTTTCTGCGGTCAGGGCGGGATCTTCGTAACTGTTGAGCTGATCGCCTTCGCTGAACTTGCGCAGCATGGGCCGCACGCCAAAGACGAGGATCAGGCCGACAACCAGCAGGGCCAGAACACCGCGCACAATAGACACGACATTCTCGGTCAACTCATCCCCGATAGATTTGTCGATCGGATCGCCCAGATCCATCGAATAATCCATGAACCGCATACTATCGACAGAGACACTATCCCCGCGGGTAGTGTCGAATCCCACGGCAGTTTTGACCAGTTCCCCAAGCCGCGCGAGCTCTTCCGGCGTGCGTTCGGCGTAGATCACATCGGACCCGTCAACGTTGTAGATCCCATTCACCAGAACCGCGACCGACATGCGCCGCACGTCGCCGGCTTCGCGCACGATCTCGCGGCGGGTGTTGCCGATCTCGTACTGCACGATCTCGTCAGCTTCGGAGCGGCGGGTCGATGTCCCTGCCCCGTTGCCATCAGCCAAAGCCGCAGGGATGTTGTTTTCCACACCAACGTTGCCTGCCTCTTTCGTGCCGGTCTGGTCTTCGGACTTCGTCTCGGTCGACCGCACGACCTGCTGGTCGGGGTCGTATGTCTGCTCGACAATGACTTCGCGCTGCGTGGTCAATTCGACGTTCACATGAACGCGCGCATTCCCCGCGCCGACCCGCGCTGTCAGGATGTTCTGGATCTCTTGCGACAGGCGGTCTTCAATGCCTGCTTTGGCGGATTGGACGCCGCCTTGGCTGCTGCCGTCCGGCCCTTCCGCCAGGATCGTCTCGCCACTGGCCGACAGAACGGTGACGCGCGAAATATCCAGATCAGCAACGGCAGAGGCGACCAGATTGCTGACCGCCACGGCCTGCTTGCGGGTCACCGCACGGCCAGATTCCGGGCGCAGGATGATAGAGGCGCGCGGCGCAGGCGCATCGCGGGAGAAAGGCTCGCGGTCGGGCAGCACCAGATGAACCCGCGCAGACGAGATCCCGTCAAGCGTCTGGATGGAGCGGGCGAGCTCCCCCTCCATCGCGCGCATCTTATTGATCTTCTGCAGGAAGGAGTTCATCGCCAGCCCGCTGCTTTCGTCGAACAGCTCCCATCCCGGATCCCCATCAATGGGCATGCCGGTCTCCGCCAAAACCATACGCGCCCGCACCGCGTCCCCGCGGGGAACCGAGATGCTGGTGCCGTCTTCAGAGACCATCGCGTTGAAGCCGGCGTTTGCCAGCGTCGCCTCGATCGAATTGGCGGAGGTGATCGACAGATTCGAATAGAGCGGCGCGTAGTCCGGACGGGTCACGGCACCAATGCCGAGAATCATCAACAGCACCACACCAATGCCCGCCCCACCAAGCATCATGAGCTTGTTTTTACCGAGCGACTTGAGATTGTCGATTAATCCTTGCATGGGGCCCCTCAGCATCGATTTGTTGTGAATATATTGATCAATTCATGCCTCAAGGCAAGTATTAAACAATTTTTAACCTTGTGTTTTTGCCCTTAAAAGGGGAATGTGGCATTAACACCAAGTTAAGGTTTCCACATGGCCGACAAAGCGAAAAAAAAGCCAGCTGCGGCAAAGCAGGCAGCCTCTGCTGACGCAGCGGACCGGCCACGCGGGTCGCGTAAAATGCTGATCGCGGCCGCGCTCATGTGCGTGGTATCCTTGGGTGGCGGCTTTTTCCTTGCCCGTGCGGCCTACGTCAAAGACACCGAAGCCTTCGAACCCGAGTATAAAAGCGAAGAAGCCGATCAGACGGACACCAAGGATGATCACGCCGACACGGAAGATCATGGTAAAGACGATCATGCCAAGGACGAGGGTGATGCCGAAGACCACGCCGATAACACCAAGGCCGCAAGCACAGGGCTGATTGATCTGGGCGAGATGCTGACAAACATCCAAGGTTTCGATCAGAACGGCACCCCGACATCGGCGTTTCTTAAGGTGAACCTGATGGTCGCCTACCGGCCCGATGCGGGCGCGGACAAGCTAATGGTCGAACGCCAGCCCTTCATGCGCGATCTTTTCAACGGCTACCTGCGGGGGCTGACCGAAAACGACGTGCGCGGCATGGCGGGCATTCTTTATGTCAAGGCCGAACTGCTGAAACGGGCGCGCGCCGCCGTGGGCAGCGATCTGCCGCAGGAAATACTGATCAAAGACCTGATCGTGCAGTAGGAGGCGGCGATGAGCGAGAGCGACACAACAGCACGGCGACCCGACGAAGCAGGCAGCACCCTGATCGACGAAATCATCCGCATGTCGGATTTCACCTTTGATCGCCTGCCCATGCTCGACATCATTGGCGATCGCATGGTCGAAAACCTGTCGGTTGCCCTGCCCGACCTGATGCGCGCCATGTGTGAAGCCTCACTGGCCTCGCTTGACTATATCCCCATGGGCAAAGTGATCGAAGGGCTGCCCAAGCCCACGTTTCTGGCCGTTGGCACAGGTCATCCCTTTGTCGGTGAAATCCTTGTGGTGATGGATCAAGCGGTGCTTATGACCGCGGTTGAACTGATGCTGGGCGGGAACGCCACGAACGTCGATCTCGACAACACCGATCCCTTTACCGCGATCGAGCTTGGCTTTGGCGAACGGCTCGCCTCTGCCGTCTTTGCCGAGCTTGAGCGGTCTTTGTCGGTTGTGGGGGCGGCGAACCTCGAACTCGATCGCATCGAAACCGAGGCCGAAGGTGCCGCGATTGCCAAAAACACGAGCCTTTGCGCGCGGTTACGGCTGTCGTTGACCCTGGCAGGGAATACCGGAAACCTTGATCTTGTTATCCCCTATGACGCACTTGAACAGATCTTGCCCGACTTGGGCAAAGTCTACTTCGGCGACCGTATGGTGTCGCAAGACCAGTGGCGCGGGTTGATCGGGGCGCAGATCGAACGGGCGAACGTCGATCTGGATGTCGTCCTGTCCGAAAACGTCTTCCCGCTCCAAAAAATCATGTCATGGCGGCCCGGCGACACCATTGATTTCGGCATCGAGGAAGGCCGCGATGCCACTGTGACCTGTGCCGACACCCCGATGTTCAACGTGTCGTTGGGCAAACGCAACAACGGCTATGTGGCTGTGCAAATTACCGAAAAGCTGGAAATTCTGGAGGACCACGAAGATGATGGCAACGATAATTGACAGCCTGATCGTCGTATTGCTGATCGGCAGCATCGGCTATGGCTACGTAGTTTCGATGAAATTGCGCAAGTTGACGGCGACGTTGAAACAGCTTGAACCGCTGGTCGAACAATTCTCCTCTGCGGTCGATAAATCCGAACAATCTGTGCACCACATGCGCGAAAGCATCGAAACCGCGCAACGTGCGCCGACCCCCGTCGAAGCGCCTACCCCGCCCGAAGAAACAGCCGCCTCTTTCGCCAGCCGCCGCGCGAGCAAGCAAGCGCCGGCAGAACGCAATGGCGTGCGCGTGGTACGGGATAAAAAAGAGATGGTGCGCGCGTTTTTTGAAAATTCTTCTGCGGCAAAGGGCTGATAGATGTTTGGACCAGGTATGTTGAACGGGAAAATTATCCTTGGGGGGCTGGCCCTGACGCTCTGCGCCAAAGCCGCGCTATCCTTTCCTGAATTGCCCTTGTTCAAGGATAGTGCGCTGCCGCAGCAGCCGATGGTCGTTCTTGCCGCTGAAACCAAAGAGGAAACGGGCCTGCAACCGGTTCAGGATGCCCCGCCGCTGGTGGGCAACCTGCCCGAACTTTCAAACGGTTGCGAAGCGCCCGAAGACGTTTTGATCTCGCTCACAAAAGAGCGCGAATTGGTGCGGTTGCAGCAGGAAGAGCTGGAAAACCAACGTGCTGAATTTGCGCTGGCCCGCGAACGGCTTAACATCGAGAAAGCATCTCTGACCGAGCTCAAGACCTCTATCGAGGATCTGCTGGGCCGCGTTGATGCAGCGCAGACCGAAGACCTTGATCGTCTGATCCAGCTTTACACGAATATGAAGCCGACCGATGCGGCGCGTATCATGGATGATCTGGACATCGAGACTACGATTATGATTCTTGGTACCATGAAGCCAAGAACAGCCGCGCCTATCCTTGCAAAGATCCCGCCTGTACGAGCGCGCGCCGTCTCCAAAATCATTCTGGAACGTTCGCAGCTTCCGGCGGACCAAGATCTTACAGGTATCAAGCTTCGTTAATATGGATCGGTCCGCAGGGTAGACCCCTGCGGTGCCGCCCGCTTTTTATTGTTGCGCAGGTCAAAGACGAAGCTGATGATCTCGGCGACAATTTCCCAGTGGGCGACGGGAATGACCTGATCGACGTCGATCTCGTCATACAGCATTCGCGTTAACGGTTTATTCTCGATCATCGGAATATCGTGCTCCGCAGCCACTTCGCGGATGCGCCGCGCCAGATGATCCGCGCCTTTGGCGATACAGACCGGGGCCATATCCTGCGCCGGGTCGTATTTCAGCGCGATTGAATAATGGGTCGGGTTGGTCAGAATGACATCCGCCAAAGGCACAGCAGTGATTGTACGCTGTTGTGACAGCTCGCGCCGGCGACGCGCCCGTTTCTGCCGGATTTCGGGGGAGCCTTCGGATTCCTTATGTTCGTCCTTGATGTCTTTCTGGCTCATCCTTTGCTTGCGCCGCCAATCAAAACGACGCCACAGGATGTCGGCAATCGCGATTGGCACAAGCAGAATTGCAGCCGCAATCAACAGCTTAACAGCAGCGGCGGTCAGATAGCCGGGCAGATGCTCGGGGATAAAGCCCGACGAGGTCCAGATGCGCCGCACCGCTTCATTCGTGAACCACACGGCAAGCCCACCGATTGCCAAGACTTTTACGATACTTTTCGCGAATTCGACCAGCGCATTGGCCGAAAAAAGACGCTTCAACCCCTCCAGCGGTGACAATTTGGAAAGCTTTGGTTTGATACGCTCTGCCGCGACCACGGTTTCACCCTGAATCACAGCGCCAATCGCGCCGCCCAAAAACAAAACGCCAAAAATAGGAAGGACTGCCCCCACGATCATATAGAAGAATTCGCTCATGATTTGTCCCAGCCGGATCACCCCCGGCTCCCCCGTGGCGACCATTAGATTTGGGGCATGGTCCAGCAGAACCGACAGCGCGACGACGATTTGCGGGGCCTGATAGGGCAAGACCAAGGCGGCGATCCCCAACATCGCCACGACAACGACCATGTTCCCCGTCTCTTTTGAAGACGGGACATCCCCTTTCTTGCGCGCGTCCTTAAGCTTCTTTTCGGTCGGCTCTAGGGTCTTTTCCGTGCTGTCGCTATTCTCGGCCATGATTAGATCCTAAAGCCCATGATCCACTCCTGGAATCGCACTAGAAAGTAATCAAGCATGGCCGGCAGGGCGATAGCAAGGATCAGCAGCCCTGCCCCGATCAACAGCGATGCCGCCACGAAAAACACGGGCAGTTGTGGCATCATCCGGTTTGCCAGCCCCATGCCAAGGTTCAAAATCACACCCATCACAAAGAAAGGGGCCGCAATTGCCGTCCCGATATAAAGGCTCGCACTCGCGACACGGAGTATTTGATCAGCAAGATCGGCGAGCACGAACTGTCCGGGCGGGAACACCTGATAACTGGCAAGCAATGCGCGGATGATCAGATGATGGGTGTCTGTGACAAAGATCATGGTCACCGCGCTCATCAGCAGCAAGGTCGCCACCATCGTCGCGCCTTCAAACGACCCGAACGACGGACCAAAAGCGTTTGCCAAACCAGACACCTGCCCGACCTGGAACCCCGCGAACTGCAATGCTGACAACAGGATACGCGCACAAAGACCAATCCATAGCCCGATCAGCACCTCAGCGCCCAGCAGGAACACCGCGGTCACCGCGCTGTCGGGCAGCGCGCTTGCAATGGGCGTCAGTGGAAGCAGGGAAAGACTGATCAGCACTGCCAGGGACAGCCGCGGGCGCACCGGAATCTGCACCTCCCCAAACCCGGGCATGAACATCAGCGCCGTGCCAATGCGGGCAAACACCACGAAAAAAGAGAAAAATAGCGTCGAAATGAAGGGTTCGATTGCCACGATCGGTTAACCGACGGTGCCAACAGTACGTAGCGACGCTTTGCGGTGGACTTCGTTGTGCGAAATCACTTGGGTCATCGGGCTCACCCGTTCGAGGATCGACCGGACGTAGGGCCGCGCTTGCGGGCTGACCAAAATGGCCGGCCATTCATCTGCGCTCGAAAACTTTTGGATTTCCTTGCGTACTGCAAGAACAAATTCCTGCACCCGCGACGGCGACATCAGGAAGGTTTCTTCCCCGTTCGCTTTAGAGATCGAACTCGCAAGCTCGCGCTCCCAATCTCCACCCAGATTTATGACGGGCACATATCCTTGAGAATCCTTCAAGGATTGGCAAATTTGCTTGGCCAGTTTGCTACGGGCGTGCTCGATCACTGTGCGGATATTCTTGGACGTGGCGCTTGCCTCTGCGACCGCTTCGATGATCATCGACAGATTTCGGATCGACACCCGCTCTGCAAGCAGCGCCTGCAAGACGTGCTGCAACATAACAGCCGAACTGCTGTCAGAGCCGCTTGAAAGCAGTTTCTGATATTCCTTGCCCTGCCCCTCGATCAATTCCTGCGTTGCTGCATATGTCAGGATCTCGGGCATATGCTCTTTGATCACCTCGGTCAGATGCGTGGTGATCACGCTTTCCGGATCAACGACAGTCATCCCCTTGAGCTCTGCTTCGGATGCGCGCGTTTCGTCAACCCAGATCGCTTCCAACCCGAAGGTCGGTTCGCGCGTGCGTTTGCCGGGAAGGCTAATTTCTTGCCCCGACGGGTTGATCACCATCATCATCATCGGGTCCACTTCCCCACGCGCGGCCTCCACCCCTTGCAGGGAAATGGCGTAGGTATAGGCGGGAAGCTCCGCATCGTCCTTGATCCGAACCAACGGCAAGACAAACCCGAAGTCCTTTATAAACAACGACCTCAGGCTTTTTACCTTACCCGGCAGCGCCGCATTGACCGAGGTAATCATCGGCACGAGACCAGAGCCGAGATCCAGCCGGACATCATCAACGCGCAGCATATCCGACAGCTTGTCTTCAGCACTCTCAACAGGTGCCGCGTCGCGCGCGGCGGCGAGTTTCTCGGCCTTGTCCCGCTCTACAAAGGACTTCTGCATGATATAGCCAAAGCCCGCCATCCCGGCAGAGAGCGCGAGAAAGATCATCAATGGAAAGCCGGGCAGCCAACCGATACAGAATGTCAGCCCCGCCGCGACATACAAAGCCTTGGGAAAATTGCTGAGCTGCCCCAAGACGGCTTCATTCGCCGCACCCAGTGTTCCGCCCTTGGTCACCAGCAAACCAGCGGCAAGAGACACGACCAACGCAGGGATTTGCGTGACCAAACCGTCACCGATCGTTAGCACTGTATAGCGGCTCATCGCGTCGCCCACGCTCAGTCCGTGGCTGATCATACCGATCATAATGCCGCCAAAAACGTTGATCAGCGTGATGATCAACCCAGCAACAGCATCCCCGCGGACGAACTTGGACGCACCGTCCATCGCCCCGAAGAACGAGCTTTCTTCCTCGACCGTTTTACGCCGTAGTTTCGCCTCCTCCTCCGTAATGGCACCGGCGCCGAGATCGGCATCGATCGCCATTTGTTTGCCCGGCATCGCATCCAGCGAGAATCGCGCCGCAACCTCCGCGATTCGAGTAGAGCCCTTAGTGATGACGATAAAGTTAATGATCACCAGAATTGTGAAAACAATAATGCCGATGATGAAGTCGCCGCCCAGAATGAACTGCGAGAATCCCTCGATGACATTCCCCGCAGCGCCCGGTCCGTTATGACCTTCACTCAAAATTAATCTGGTGGAGGATACGTTGAGTGCCAGACGCAGCATCGTGACAACCAGCAAAAGCGTCGGAAAAGAGTTAAATTCCAAGGGTGTACCGATCCACAGGGCCACCATGAGAATCAGAACGGACAACGCGAGGGAAATCGCCAAACCCAGATCCAGAAAGAAGGGAGGCAAAGGAATAAACAACATCGCCAGGATGAGAACCATCCCCACGGCGAACCCGATGTCACGATTGGCACCGCTAAGCTTGGCAAAGCTGAAGGGCTGCGGATTTGTGTCTGGTGTCGCCACGCTCAGTTGACCTCTGCGTAATGGGGCAGGATGGGGGCCAACGCCTGCGTAGAATAGATAGACAGCGCGCCGCCCGCTTTGCCGGAGTTTGCACCGCTCAGATCGGCGCTCCAGTTGAAATCGGGCATCTCGCGGGTGACTGCAACCTGCTGCGGGATGCTATTGCCCGAACTAACATCGCTTGCAAAGCGGGTCAGAAATTCCTGAGCGATGCGCTGATTCTGCTGCAACTTCTGCAGATAAACAGCTTTGTAGCTGGGGTTAGACGAATGGTACCGGCCGGCAGCCTGCCACCAATCGCCTGTCTCGTGATATAGCGCGGTCAGAAAACGTGCGGCATAATCGACGTTATGCGCTGGCGTCGTCGCCTCTTCTAGCGAGGAGAACTGGTCGCCATGCCACCGTTGGTTAATCTGCATGCATCCCACATCCGTGGACCGGATGCCGCGGCCCTTCTGTCTCGCGCACATGCGCTTCTAATGCGAGTTTGCTGCCAAAGAACGTGCCGGTACCGTTTGTGTTTGCGGTCCACGGCCATACCACCAGCTTGTTGTTCACTTGACGGCCAGCTTCCTGAATCCCGATCGCCAACAACAGGTTACCGGGAATGTTATAGCGCTGTTCAGCCGAAAGGATCTCGTCCACGCAGACGCGCATCGGGTTTGACGTGGCGTTTTGCCGACCCAACTTCACGGCAGGAGCGGATGACGTGTAAAACCCCGTCCAACCGCCTTTGTCCGCCAAGGCAGAGACGGGCAGCGAGAGAACCATGAACAAGACGGTGAGCCGCACCCTAGAGCCCCCCGTTAGAAACAAGATCGAACACCCGGTCCGAGAGCCCGACAAGTGTCGAAAAAATAAAAGGAATGCTGATGGCGAGCGTCACAAAAATCGCGGCGATCTTGGGCACGAACGTTAGCGTCATTTCCTGAATCTGTGTCAAAGCCTGGAAAAACGCGATGGCAAGCCCGACGCCAAGCGCCACAACAAGCACAGGTGCCGATCCGATCAATGTCACGGTTAACGTCTGCCGGATGATTTCGTAGATAGTGACAGAATCCACAGCGGACCTCCGAAAAACATGGCGCGTGTTAACCTGACGTTAAACCGGCATACGCATAACTTCTTGGTACGCTTCCACCAGTTTGTCACGCAGCGCGACCGAAACCTGAACTGTCTGCTCCATCGCCATGGTGGCCTGAACAACCTCTTGCAGGCTGGCTTGCCCTGTCAGCCCCTTGATCGCCATCTGGTCGCCTTCGCGCACCGAATCCACGGCCTGCGACGCGGCATCGCCGACCATCTGGGCAAAATCTTTTGGGGCGGGGCCAGCGGGCTTTGCACCCCGCGTTTCGCCCTGCACCGTCTTTGCATAGGCGGCTTCAACGTAGGAAGAACGGATGGCGGAAAAATCTGTCATTCTGGCACCTTACTTCAACAGCTCGACCAACTGACGGCGCATGTCACGCGCCTTGTCCAGCATCGAAAGGTTTGCTTCATAGCTGCGCGCGGCTTCACGCATATTGCTCATTTCGATCAGCGGGTTCACGTTCGGCATCTTGATATAGCCGTTCTGATCCGCCGCGGGGTGCGATGGCTCATACCGCAGTGTGAAATCGGCATCATCCCGCAGCACGCCTGCAGATTGCACAATCGCTGCCCCCGTTGACGGATCCGTAGCGCTTTCAAAAGAAATCGTCTTGCGCTGATACGGGTCGCCCCCCGCCGTTTGCGCGGTCGAACTGGCATTGGCAAGGTTTTCCGAGACGATGCGCAACCGGTCACCCTGCGCCCGCATCCCGCTGGCTGCTGTTGCCGAAATTCTGGAAAGGGAATCCATCGCGCGTCTCTCCGTTATTTCCGGCCAGCGACGGCGTAGACCATCTCGTGCGCTTTGCGGTACAGGCTCGCGGCCATTTGGAACTGACCCGAGGCGCTGTTCGCCTCGACCAACTGCTCTTCCAGGTTCACGTTATTCCCGGTTGCCGTAGTGCCACCCAGAACCCGCGCCTCAACCACCTCGGCCTCCTGCAAACGTTGCGACCGACCTGCGTCTTCCAAATAGCTGGCAAAGCTTTGCACATCCTGCGCGCGGTATCCCGCAACGTCAGAATTCGCGATATTCTCTGACACGACATTTTGCCGCGTGGCAAGCCACTGCAAACGCTTGGGTGCAAGACTGAACAAGGATGTGGGATCTGTATTCATACTAGACTCATTATTTATCCTTGTTATATAGCAAGGATAGAATATTTTCGAAAGAGTATATTTTGACTTCTGCCTTCGCAAACCTGCAAAAGTCCATCTATTCATGCGCCAGCGCAAAGATCTCGGGCACCGTCAGGTCCATCACTGGCATGACCCTCACCGTCAGCGGGCTAGAGGCGATGGCAGCGATCGGCAGCCAATGCCGGGTGCACACCCCCGCAGGAGACATCGATGGCGAAGTCGTCAGCGCACAGGGCAGTGATCTATGCGTTCTGCCGTTCGGCACATGGGAGGGCGTGTCCGTCGGGAATACCGTCGAATTGATCGAGCATGACGATATGGTGTCCCCCGACGACAGCTGGATCGGCACGGTGGTTGATGCGCTTGGCCGCCCGCTCACGCAATATACCCGCGCGCGCCGCCCGCGCCGCAAAACCCGCTTTCGCGCCAACCCACCCGGTGCATTCGACCGCAAGAAAGTGGGCGAGAAGCTGGAAACACAGATCAAATGCATCGATATTTTCACACCGATTTGCCGTGGCCAGAGGATGGGTGTTTTCGCGGGTTCCGGTGTCGGCAAATCGACCATGATGGCCATGCTGGCCCGCAATACGGATGCCGATGTGATTGTCATCGGGCTGATCGGCGAACGCGGCCGCGAGGTACAACAGTTCATCCAGGAGGATCTGGGCGAGGAAGGCATGGCGCGCGCCGTCGTCGTCGTCTCTACCGGGGACGAGGCACCGCTGCTGCGCAAACAGGCCGCATTAACCACAACCGCGATTGCCGAATACTTCAAATCGACGGGTAAGCAGGTGCTGCTGCTGCTGGATAGCGTCACCCGTTTTGCGATGGCGCAGCGTGAAATCGGCCTCGCCCGCGGCGAGCCGCCAACCCTTCGGGGCTATCCGCCGTCGGTGTTCAGCGAACTGCCCCATCTGTTGGAACGCGCGGGGCCCGGCATGGCGGCAGAAGGTGATATTACCGGTCTTTATACGGTGCTGGTGGATGGGGACGATATGAACGAACCCATCGCGGATGCTGTGCGCGGGATCGTGGACGGGCATCTGGTGCTCGACCGGCGCATCGCCGAACAGGGGCGTTTCCCCGCGATCGATCTACAAAAATCGCTGTCACGGATGCTGCCGGGCTGCCACTCTCCCGAAGAATACGAGATCACCAAAGTCGCGCGCAAGGCCTTGGGCCGCTACGCCGATATGGAAGATCTGATCCGATTGGGGGCGTATAAAGCCGGGTCCGACCCGGAAACGGACCAAGCCATCACATTTTTCCGCGCGGCCAGCCCATTTCTGTCACAAAGCCGCGGCGACAAGACCCCAGCCGCCGAAGGCTTTGCCGACACCTACCGGATGATCCTTGAATCCGGCATCGATGACCCGCTGAGTAGTTTTTTCGAGGAACGCGCCCGCGCCGAAGCGACGCCAGCGCAATAAAAAACCGGCGGGACGTATGTCCAAGCCGGTGGCCACTTCGTCAGGGCCCCTCCCCACCAGTGGCGGAGAGGGGTTTTTTCATATAACGTTTAAACCGAATTAACGGAACAAGCTCAGGATGTTCTGAGGCGCCTGGTTTGCAATCGACAAGGACTGCGTCGCCAGCTGCTGCTGAACCTGATAGGCCTGCAAACGCGCCGCTTCTTCTTCCATATCCGCATCAACCATCGAGCTCACGCCGGAATCCAGCGTGTCTGTCAAAGCGTCAAGAAACTGCATTTGTCCATCAAGCGTGTTTTCAGTGATACCCAAAGACGTCGCGGCGGTGATTGACTTTGCAAGCTCCACTTCAGCAAACTGAAGTTTCGTAGCTAGAGTCTCGCCATCTGCTGCACCTGTTGTCGTATTGGTGACATCAATCTTAGCAAATTCGTCTTTGATCGCCCCCAAGTTCACTTCTGAAAACTCAAAGGTCGTTGCTGTAATGCCGCCGGATGCACCACGAGTGATGCCGTTTACCACGGTTACCGATGTCTTTGCTGTCGTTCCATCGGCTTCGAAACCGTAGTCTCCATCGACGAGGTTGTCGCCATTGAAGGTAGATTGGTTGATTGCTGATGTCATATTTTCGACAAGCGCATCGATTTCAAGCTGAACGTCCGCACGATTTACGCCTTCAGTTTGAGCAAACGCTACACGCTCAACGATCTGCTGGGCAATATCTGCTACTGTTTCAGCGCCCAGACGAGCTGTTGCGACGGAGTTTTTTGTAGCGGTCATGCCTTCGTTAATGGCTTTGAACATGCCGCTATCACCCTTCATCGTCTCAGAGACGGCAAAATAGGCGGCGTTGTCCTTGCCGGACGCGACTTTCAAACCTGTGGACACTCGGTCTTGCGTTTCGTTCAATCCACGGTTCACGTCACGAAGAGTGGAAAGAGCGTTCATTGCGGAGCTATTGGTGAGAATGGACGACATTTAATGTTCTCCTTGCTTCTCGTATTGATCCAGTCTTCTGACTGAGGTCAGCCGTAAAAGGCTAACCTGAACTACATAGCAGTTCAGGTTAAAGCAGGGTTAACAAATTGAGTGAAATCGGCGGAACGCGCTTTAGAATTTCTGATCGACGTGCATGTTCTTATCCGCAACGCCGCTCACACGTTGGCCCATCTTGCCATAATTTCCGTCTAGCGCGTTACGATTACTGATTTTTTTGACCTCGCGCAGAATGGTGCGGGCGGCGACGGCCATGCGGGATAAAATTGCGCTATCCTCTTCAATCGCCCCCTTTAACTGCTTGAGCTGCGCCTTCACCTCCAGCTCAACCATAATCGGGTGCTCCATAAAGGGTTCGACCAACGGGGTTTGCAGCTCCAGCCACTTCAACGCGCGGGATTTTTCTTCGAAGATCGCGCTAACGACATCCAGATTGCCGGCTTTGATCGCCTGGACCTCGCGGTTCAGCACGTCGATTGTGTCGTGGATCTTCGCGACATAGGCGTGAATGTTTTCCTCGTCCTGCGGGGTCAGCACCAGCTGGTCAGGGGCCTCGCCCTCGGGCGCGGTGCCGCGTTGACCGAAACGGAAGGTGCGCGGGGTCATTCGCCCTGCTCCGCAAATTTGGCCTTGCCCTGCCCGTAGGCGTCCAGCATTTGCGACACGCTACCGGAAAAACCCAAGCCGCCCTGCTCTACCAACTGGCCGGCGACGGCTTCGGACATGAAGGACCGCCACATATCCGCCTGCTGTTCCCCGCCGAAAGCAGAGGCACCGGCGGTTTTCATCATCTCGTCGACGAACTGGGTTAAGAACACCTTTTCGAATTCTTTACCTGTTTGCACCGCGCGGTCGGGTTTGGCGATGTCGAAACTAGGCAGTGACGGGGGGATTGAACCGGTCATCAGATAATCTCCAGATCGGCGTGAAGCGCCCCCGCGGCCTTGATGGCCTGCAAAATCGCAATGGTTTGCCGTGCGCCAACGCCGATGGCGTTCAGCCCGTCAACAAGCTCTTGCAGGCTCACGTCACCGTTCAGAATGGTAAAGCTGCCGTCAGTTTCTTCGATATCAATCTCGGTCTCCGGCACGATCACGGTCGTCCCCCCGATAGAGATAGGTTCCTCGCTGATCACGGCCGTATTCCCGCCAAGGCTGATCGGACCGGGCTGGCTGACGCCGAAATTCTCGCGCACGCGCACGGTCAGGCCACCCTGGCTGATCGCGACCTGCGCGATCCGCACGTCAGAGCCCATGACGATGGTGCCCGATTTTTCGTCAATCACGACCCGCGCCACGGCGTCCGGCGTGACCAGCAGGTTTTCCACCGCCATGATCGTCTCGGGCGCGTTGCGCTTGTCACCGACCCAGACCTCGATCGTGCCGGAATCCAGCACCTCGACCTGACTGGACCCAAGGTGTTTCGCGATGGCTTCGCGCACGCGATCCGCCGTGGTGAAATCGGGGTTGTTCAGCGCAATCCGGATACTGTCGAGCTGAAACAGGCTGAATTCGATCTCGCGTTCGACGATGGCTCCGTTTTCGATCCGCGCGATGGTCGGCACGCCATCCACAACGCTCGCGGCGTTGCCATCCACCCGGTAGCCCGAGGCCGCAACCGCGCCCTGCCCCACGGCATAGACCTCACCATCCGCGCCCGTCAGCGGGGTGATCAACAAGGTGCCGCCCCGCAGACTTGTCGCATCTCCAAGCGAAGAGACCGTGATATCGATGGGCGAGCCGCGCCGCGCAAAAGGGGGTAGCTTGGCCGTCACCATCACGGCGGCGGTGTTCTTGGTTTTCAGCGCCTCGCCATCAAGGTTCGCAACGCCAAGCCGCTCAAGCATCCCACGAATGGATTCACGGGTGAACGGGCTGGAGTTCAGCTTGTCCCCCGTCCCCAGAAGCCCGACAACGAGGCCATATCCGATCAGATGGTTTTCCCGCACACCTTCAAAATGCGCAATATCCTTGATCCGGACCTCGGCCCAGGACGGCATCGCGGGCACAACCAAAAGTGTTGCGGCGGCAAGGGCCTGCAGGCAGCGCAACAGGCGGGTCATGGGGCGTCGCTGGCTGTGCGCCATTGCGAAATCTCCGGTACAAGAACAGTTCAACTATCCTTGGCATAATCACGTAATAACCGGATTTATACAAGTTAAATCATCTATTAATTGTTGCTACCGCAGAATATACTTGCTACCGATAGGAATAGTCAGGGTTTAGGGCACACAAACATGCGCATGTATATTTTCGAACAGCGGAAAGAACGATGCGCCGGCCTTACGGCAGAGCTGCGCAGCGCAGGTATCGAGCTTCAGTTCGTCACCGCCGAGTTTTTCACGACGGGCCTTGGCCCTTTGCTGCAACCGGGCCATCAGACCAATGCCGTTCTGATCGGTGAATGTGACGATACGCGTGAATATATCCGCGCGATGCGTACCGCAGGCTGCGTCAACCCAGTGATCGTGCTCAAGGATTTCCGCAACGCCAAGGATACGTCGGACCTGCTGAACCTTGGCGCGGATGATGTGATCGTCAGCCCGATCCGTGGGGCCGAAGTGCTGTCGCGGACCAATTCGATCATCCGGCGCCACTATGGCCATGCTTCTGAAAGCGTGATCGTCGGAGAACTGACCGCCTATTTCGACGGGCGCGATCCGATTGTATCGGGCAGCCGCATCAAACTGTCGAAACGCGAATATTCGGTGTTCCAGCATCTTGCGCTGAACTCGAACAAAGTCATCTCTAAAGACGCGATTTATGACGCAATCTACGGCAGCAGCATCGATCAGCCCTTCGATAAGGTCATTGACGTCTACATCTGCAAGCTGCGCAAAAAGCTCGCTTCCGCGTCGAAGTCAGGCTGGCAGTATATCGAAACCGTGCATGGCCGCGGCTACAAGCTAAGCTCGCCTGAAGTGACGTCGAAAGCCGGTTGATCAGCGCAGGTAATTCAGGATCGACAGGCTCGAAAGCCGCGAGGAAACCTGATAGCTCGCCTGCAACTGTGTCTCAAGACTATTCATGCGCGTGATCGCCTCGTAGGGATCAACACTTTCGTAGTTCGAGATTTGCGTCCGCTGCACCAGCGATAGATCGGTCAGCTGCGTTTGGGTCTTCTCGACGATCTGCTGGTTGAACCCGATCCGCGCCGAGATATCCAACATACCCTCTTGCGACGCCGACAGGCTGTCGACCACCTTCTGACATCCAAGTGCTATAGGCCGCTTCGTCCATCTGACTCACGTCGGTCACGGCCAGCATCGCCAACCCTTTGTAGGCATCGCGGAAAGACTGGTCATTGGCGCGCACACCGTAGACGACCTCTTGGCCGGTATTCACCCAGGCGCTGATCTGCTTTGTCTCGGCCCCACTGGCATCACGCTCGGGCGAGCCTTGATAGAAGGTGCCCTGAAAATTCCGGCTGGCGTCGGCGTCTTGCGAGTTGAACACGGTCTCTAGCTGATCCGCGATGGCTTGGGCGCTGGCTGGGTCGGTTGGACCGGTGCCAAAAATCTCTTCAACCACCGACTGCGGTGAACGGCCTGTGTCGGCACTGGTTTCAGGCCAGCGGGTCAGCGAGGTCTTGTTGGATTCCAGCCCCGAAAACAGGTTCTCGCCATTATACGACGTGTTCATCGTCGACACGAGGCTTTCCAGCGCGGCGCGGGCTTGCATCTGCAACACCTCGGCCCCGTTGCCATTGCGTGTGGCATTGACTAGCGCGCTTTCCAGCACCGATTGTACCTGCGTGCGTGCCGCATCGACGGACGCAAGCATCGCGTCAAGCTTGCTCGCCAGCACCTCGTTCGATGTCATGAAGGTCTGGGTATTCGCCTCGCGCCCGTGCAGCTTCATCACCGAGGCCGCGCGCGGGCCCAGATCGGCATAGATGTCGGCCTTTTTTCCGGTAGAGACTTCTTCGCTCACCCGTTGCAATTCCAGCGTCGTGCGCTGCACGTTCTGCCGGTTGAAAAGGTTAAACTGGAACGACGAAAAACTGCTGATACCTAGAACCATTGTCCCTGCCTCATACCGCTGCGATCAGCGTGTCGATCATCTCTGACACTGCTGTAAGCACTCTGGAGTTTGCCGCATAGCTTTGTTCGATCAACAGCAGTTGCTGCATCTCGTCGTCAATATTCACACCTTCAGAGTTGCGCCGCGCCGACATCACGACCTCGGCCGCAGAGGCCGCAGCGTTAAAGTCATTCTCTGCCCGCGCGCGCGTGGCCGCTTGGCTGGTGATCATCTCTGCCGAAAAATCACGCAAGGTGACCTCGGCCGGAATACCCGTGCCCGTCGCCGCATTCATCGCCGTGTCGAGCCCTGCCAGAAATGCGTTGATCTGCACCGTTTCAGACCCTGCACCAGGGGACGTGGCCCCCAGACCATCGCGGATACGCCAAACCTCCGCCTCGCCAGTAGAGGAAATCTTGCTGTTTATTTGCAAACGGCTCGCCAGACCTGTGATATTTGCCGGATCAAACGCGATCCCATTATCTGTGAACAGCCCCGCCTCGCCCGGCGCAAGGCTGGCATCGGCCTCTTCAAAGGTCTGGATCAGCCCCCGCGCGTATTCGTCCAACTGTTGACTAAACTGCGGAATAGTCTCTCTCTTCAGCTCGGAAAGCCCCGCAAGACTGCCGTGCTGAATACCACGCACACCGTCTTTGAACGGGGTGATATCCTGATTGCCCGCCATCAATGTGCCGTCACTGGGGTTAAAGGTCACATCCTGTACGACGCGCCCCTCCAGCAATGCGGCCCCGCTGACCGTATAAAGGCTGATCGACCCGTTCGAAGACCGATGTATCCGCGTGTCAACGATCCCGGAAATCTGGTCAAGGATCGTGTCGACCTTTTCATCAAACTGCGCGGCCTCCAGCGAACCGGGGGTAAAGCCGCTGCCCGAGGCATTCAGATCGCGCAACTGGTATAGGGCCGTGTTCAGGTCCGCGACTTCATAGCGGATTTCCATATTCACGTCGTTCAACGTCGTGGACAGCGTTGTCGCCGCCCCTTTGACCGACCGCACCAAATCCTCTGCCGCCAGCGCAACGGATGTCTGCGCCCCGTTCGACGACGGCATATTGACCAGCGTTGTCAGGCTGTTCTGGAAATCGTTAAACCGGTCTGCGGGCGATGTGCCGTCCCCGGGTTGCCCCAGATAGGCGGTATAGGTGGTCAGCCCTTCCTGAATAGACTGATACTGCGTCATCCGACTGTTTTCGAGCCGCGACATCCGTTGCAGCGTCGCATCGACTTCGCGGCGGACCTCGCTAATGACGGCACCGCCCTGCCCGCCGCTGGCGGTGACCAGCACCGCCTCGCGCCGGACATAACCGGGGGTCATCGCATTCGACACGTTATCCGCCGCGATCCGCGACTGACCCTGTGTCGTATGCAAACCGGCTGTGGCCGAATTCAGCGCGCCCGAAAGGCTCATGTCATGCTCCGGTCAGACCGTCTGGCTTATCGTTTCAGACGGGTGGTTTCATCCATCATATCGTCGACGGTGGTGATCACTTTGGCATTGGTCGAAAACGCCCGCTGCGCCTTGATCAGGTCGGTCATCTCTTGCGCAATGTCCACGTTAGATCCTTCAAGCGCCCCGGCGTTGATCGACCCCACGGTCGAAGAATTGGCCTGCAACGCAGAGAACGACCCTGTTTCACCCGACAAGCGATAGGCGTTGCCCTTCACTTCAACCAGCCCGTTGGGGTTGGCGACGACAGCGACGGGAATGTCATAAAGCGCGCGGCGCATGCCATTATCGAAAACGCCGAACAATGTGCCGTCTTCGGTGATCTCGGTGCGCACCAGCTCGCCCGCGCTGGACCCGTCCCGATCAAACGCGAGGCTGAAGTCCCCCGCGAACTGGCTGATCCCGTCAAATGCGCCGGGCTTGCCAAGGGTGATGTCGATCTCTTGCGGGACAACCCCGTTATCAAGGGTGATCTTCGCCACGCCTGTCGCAGGGTCCACGGTAAAGGCGGCCGGTGCCGTCGCGGTGGAATTGATGTTGCTATAGCTCAGCGGAGAGCCCGCCGCTGGTCCGGCGTTGTTGAACTCGATCGTAACACTGCCCAGCCCATTGCCATTCTGATCCGCAATCGCCAGATCCCATGTGTTCGCCGTGGTGCCAGGTGCCCAGGAAAAGCTCACGCGCTGGCTTTCACCCAAGGCGGTGAACACCTCGGACGAGGTGACAAAAGGTGCGCCGGGATCGGCTTGGCCTGTGTCCTGCGATGGCAGGTTGCCAAAGGCGGTGATGGTCGAGGTCACGCCGGCAGAGATGTTCAGATTGCCGATGTTGACCGTTTCCATATCCTTGAAGGACGTCCGGTCGACCGACCCGATGTCCCCTTCCAGCCCGTAGGGGTAGCCCGCAAGATAATATCCCGCCGCGTTCTTCAGGTTGCCCTGCTCATCCGGCAGGAACGATCCCGCGCGGGTCAGCATGTAGTTGGTCTGCACTGTCTCGTTCGGGTTCATCGACACCGCGAAGAAACCGTTCCCGCCAATCGCCAGATCGGTAGAGGAGTTGGTCGAGATCAGGCCGCCTGCTGTCGCGATGTCCAGCTCTTCAACGGCGTTGACCGACAGGACCCCGTCGCCATTCCCGCCCGAGGCAGTGGTCGTGACCATATGCGCGAACCCGCGGCGGTACCCCACCGTGTTCGAGTTTGCGATGTTCTCGGAGATGCTGCCAACCGCCTTGGAGTTGGCGCGCAGCCCGCTGACACCCGTCTGAAGCGCACTTGAAATGCTCATTTTCCTACCTCGTTGTCGTTCTTGGTATTCTTGCCTAACAGGACAAATAATCGAATTGGTTTAAAGAAGGTTAAATTTTCGCGATTTATTTTTGTCTAACCTTGGTTTAGCCGAAATTTGCAGCCGAGTTCATGGAGATATCCCTGAATTCGCGATGCTTTCAAACGCATTCTCTAGCTGCTCCAGCCGCTTCGCCGCCCCGCCCGCGCTCAGCGGCAGCACGTTATCGCGCACCTCGGATATGCTATTCGCCAAAGAAATCAGGTCTTTAGACGGCGTGAGACTGGGGAAGGAACGCGTCACCTGCTGTAACGTCTCTTGGTCTTCGGACCGATAGGCCGCGATCAACAGGCGTGTGGCATCCTGCAAGGAAAAATCCTGCGGATATGCCCGCCAAAGCTGCGAAAGAACGTCCGCCGCCTGCGGCCAGCGCTCCTCCTCCGACAGCGCGAGGCCCACATCTCGCAAATGCTGCGCCGTTGGTGCATCGACGGACGCCTTGAGCAACGCAGGCTTATCCCCCAGTTTAGAGAGGGTTTGCGCCAGCAAACTCTGATGCGCCTCCTCCATCTCGGGGGCGACGCTGACGTCCATCAGTTCCAACGTCAGCCGCGCATCGGCGAATTGCCCGCCCTGCACCTGCGCTTGCGCAAGCTTCATGTTCAGGCGAAAAATCTCGGCCGCGCGGGAGGTGCCTTGTTCTTCCTGCTTTTCTTGCAAGATACGCACGGCACGACGGTATTCCTTGGCCGCCAGATCGGTCGACCCCAGTTTCAGGACGTAGTCACCCAGTGTTTCAATCTGCGCCGTGAACCCTTCGGTATAGCGAAAATAGGGCAGCAAACGCAGATGCAGCGCGACCCAAGCCGACAGCGGATACTGCCCCTCGCCCCCTGCCTTATAGATATCTGCCAGCAATTCTTGCGCCTGCGCCTCGATCGGGGCGGCTTCGGCACGTTCGGGGAACCGCAGCAGAATACGGCCAAGGGTCAACACGGCTTCGGGATGATTGCCCAATGCGTGGTACACCCGCTCAAGCCGGCGCAATACTTCCAGCTCGTACCGCCCGCCGCGCCAAGCCTCTGATCCGCCCTCTAGGGTCGATTGTGCCGCCAACAGCGCCCCTCTTCCGCCATCGGCAAGCGCCATATCCGCAACCGCCAAACGGGCGCGCACGGCGTATTGGTCCCAGCCCTCTGCCGCTTCCAGATAGATCTTGAGCGCGGTCGCCGCGTCCCCCCGCTTTTGCGCGGCGCGTGCGCGCAGGAATGTACCGGATTCGGCCCCGGCCAGCTCTGGCATTTCGTCCAGCAGGCGCAGGGTCGCATCGACATATTCGCGCTTGTCCAGCTCAATCGCCGCTTCAAGCAGCACAGGCAGAACGGCCCGCACGACGGATTCCGGCTGTGTGCTCAGCCCGCCAAAGCTTGGCTCGATATTATCCGACAAGCGCCGAACGTCGGAGGTGGCAATCGCGTCCAGACTAGCCCAAAAGGCGCGATCCGGTCGGTTGCCGGCCAGCGGAGACGTGTTGAATGGGGGCGTTACCGCGGTCGGTGCCTCCCCCGCCAGCAGACGCACCGCGTCGGACAGTGCACGGTGACGGCGCTTATGAATCGGCGTATCAGGGGTCACTTCGGCAAGGATAGAGCCCGCCTCGAACAGCAGCATATGGGCCATATAGAGTTCGGCCACATCCATCATCACCCGCGTCTGGTCGCTGCCCCGCTGGCTGCCGAGCTTGGCGATGCTGTGTCGCAAATCATCGCGCAACCCGTCCGGAGACCAGCGCCGCAAATCCAGATCCCGCCGCCATGTCTGCCCTGCGTCCAACGCGCTGTGATCCAGCGTATCAACCACATCAGAGGGCGCGGCCACAAGCACACCCGCCGGAACCGCAAGAACCAGCAACGCTTTAACCACCGATATGCAAATATACTGGCGCACACCTATCCTTGAGAGTGTAAATAGAACTTGCCTTATCCTTGTATTCATGAAAATTTGTATTTGCAATGACATGTACAATGCGTTTTTTCGTGATGCTTCAGCACCGCCGGAGGATGAGATGAGCAATATCAGTTATGTGGCGCTTTCTCAGGCAACCGCGCTGACCCGCAGCATGGACACGACGGCGCATAACCTCGCCAACGCCACGACCTCGGGTTACAAGGCGATCCATCCCGTGCTTGAATCCGTGCCCGATGGCAGCGGCGACAACGCGATCAACTATGTGCGCGAAAGCGGGACGTACCTTGAGCTTGCCAACGGCCCGTTAATGCAGACCGGCAACCCGATGGACATCGCCGTGGCCGGTGACGGCTGGCTCAGCTTCCAGCTGCCCGGCGGCGAAACCGGTTACAGCCGTCACGGGCGTCTTGTTGTGGATGTCGACGGCCAATTGAAAACCGCAGGCGGTATGCCCCTGCTTGGCGTGGGCGGCGGGCCTGTCGTGCTTCCCGATGATGTGGGGGACGAGGTGGTAATCACCACCAGCGGCACCGTGACCAACCCCCAAGGCGCGGTGCTTGGCGCGGTCAGCGTTGTCGCGATCAACGAGGCGGCGCAGATGCTGCCCATGGGCGCGGGCATGTACCAGTTGCCCCCGAACGCAGGCCAGCCGCAGCAGATGGAGAACCCGCAGGTCAAGCAGGGCTTTATCGAAGGCAGCAACGTGAACGCCGTCCTTGAAATGACCCGTCTGATCGACATCCAACGGGCCTATGAGAATTCGGTCAAACTGATGGGGTCGGACGATGATCTGACCCGCACGGCCATCCAGAAACTTGGGCGCGTATAACGCCGCCGGAAGGAGCATAAGATGAAAGCACTCGGGATCGCGGCCACGGGCATGTTGGCGCAACAGACCAACGTTGACGTCATCGCCAACAACATCGCCAACGCCAACACCACCGGCTTTAAAAGCGGGCGCGCCGCGTTTCAGGATCTGGTCTATCAAAGCTTTGCGAGCGCCGGATCTCTGACCTCCGAAGAAGGCACTGCGCGGCCTGTAGGTACTGATATCGGCTTGGGCGTGCAAGCGGCGGGCGTGATCCGTCACAACATCCAGGGCGGCTTGGTGCAAACCGAAAACCAGTTGGACCTCGCGATCGAGGGGCGCGGCTATTTCACTGTAAACCGTCCCGATGGCACACAGGCCTTTACCCGCGACGGGAACTTCCAACTGAGCGCCGAAGGCCAGCTGGTCACCCTGAACGGCTATGAGGTAGAGCCCGCGATCATCGTGCCCGAACTGACCCGTCAGGTCGAAATCAACCAGGAAGGCGTGGTCATGGCCTATGTTGAAAACGACCCTGAACCGGTGGAACTGGGCCAGTTGAACTTTGCGACCTTCCTGAACGAAGCGGGCCTGAAACCTGTCGGTGACAACTTGATGGAGCAGACCGCCGCGTCGGGTGAGCCTGTGCAGAACGTCCCCGGCACCCCCGGCGTCGGCATCACACGGCAGGGATATCTTGAACAGTCGAACGTCAACATCATCCAGCAGATCACCGACCTGATTTCGGCACAGCGCGCCTACGAGATGAACTCCAAGGCGATCGAGACCGCCGATCAGATCATGACCACGACGAACCAGATCAAGTAACGGGTTGAACCGATGAAACGTGTTGCCATTGCCCTTTTCGTGTTGTTCCAGCTTGCCGCCGCTCTTGTGGTGGCGGGCCCTGTGCTTGCACAAGCCGTGCCCGTGACCGACCTGATCGAGGAACGCGCCGTCGCCGAACTGGGGGCTACTTTGCCCGCGAAAGCCAAGCTGGATATCCGCATGGCCGAGGGGATGATCAAGAAGGGCAACTTCGTGCAGGAGTTCTGGATCGACCCTGACTCGGGCCAATTCATCGCAAATGTGGTAACCGACAGCGGTGTCCCGCAACGCGTATGGGGTCTGGCGATGGTGACATTGACCGTGCCTGTTCCCAACCGGCGCATCGTGCCCGATGAAATCGTCCGCGCCCAGGACGTGTCACTGGTCGAAATGCCGATGCAGCGGGTCGGCAGCTATGCGATAAATGAATATGATCAACTCGTCGGCCAGCAGGTGCGTCGTATGCTGGTCACCGGCCGCCCCGTCCCGCGCAATTCGGTCATGCCGCCCCGTATCATCAGCCGCGGTGAAAAGGTCAAAATCCGCCTGACCCACGGCGGGCTGCAGCTAACGGCCAAAGGACGTGCCCTGGATGATGCCCATAAGGGTCAGGAATTGCGCGTCGTCAATCTTTCCAGCAACAAGGCCCTGTCGACCATCGCGATGGCAGCAGGCGTCGTCGAGGTCGTACAATGACATCCCTTCGTTTTCCCGCTCGGCTCGGCTGCCTGCTAGCAGCTTCGGCGCTTTTTCTGGCGGCCTGTGGTGATTTTCAGGAAACCCACAACCCCACGGTCAGCGATCTGACGCTGAGCCCCGACCACATGGGCGAGGTCAACCGCGTGAGCATTCCGATGCCTCTGCCCAAAGCGCCCGAACAGCCCAAACGCGCGGATCAGGCCAGCCTCTGGAGCAATTCAACACCGCGTCTGTTCCAGGACCGTCGCGCCGGCGACGTGGGCGATCTGGTCACCGTTCTGATCGATATCGATGACCGCGCGCAGTTGCAAAATGCCACAGGGCGCAGCCGGTCCTCCTCCACCGGGGTGGACGACCCCGATATCCTGAACTTCGACACCTCGACCGACAGCGGGCAGCTGATTGGCCTGTCGAGCAGTTCGTCCAGCGAAGGCGAAGGGTCGATCCGCCGGAACGAGACCATACGTCTGCGCGTGGCCGCCCTTGTGATCCAGACCCTACCCAACGGGAATTTCGTGATCGCCGGACGGCAAGAGGTCAAAGTGAACAACGAACTGCGCGAGCTGCGCATCGCTGGCATCATCCGCCAGTCCGATATCAACGTCGGGAACACCATCGACTATGACAAAATCGCCGAGGCGCGGATCACCTATGGTGGGCGCGGGCAGATTTCGACGGTGCAAACCGCGCGCTACGGTCAGGACGCGCTTGAAGTGTTCCTGCCCTACTAAGGCGGGACGCGGGTGTGATCAAATACATCATCATCGCCGTTTGCGTGATTGGTGCGGGGGCCATGGGCTATGTCGGGGAACGCTTTATGCGGCCAACGACATCGGCCCCCTCGGATCAGGCGGCGTCGCAAGAGCTGATGTTCAAGATGCCCTTGGGCAAATTTACCATGCAGATCATCCAGAGCCGCAAGATCCTGCATCTGGTGTTTGACATGGATGTCTATGTCATGGGGGCTTCGTCGTTTCACGAGATCAACGGTGCCGTCGGGCGCGCCCGTTTGCGTGACGCCACCGTGTCAGCGATCGCCGAGCTTGCGGAAACCGACCTGAGCCTCGCCCAACCGATCGAAGAAGAAGCCCGCAAAGCAGAGCTTGCCGCGCAAATCGTGCGCAAGCTCTACGTTAATTTCCCGGCGGTCCGCACTGCGCGGCTGAACAGCTTTTACGCCAATACCAGCCTGCGGAACTGACGGATCCGATCAGCTCGCCGATTTCACGGTGATCGACGACGCCGTTTCGCCGCCGTCCAGTCCAAAGATGATCTCTCCCTCGCGGAAACGTACATCTTCGACGCGGGCACTGCGCGACGGCTGGATCGCGATATTGTTGCCAGCGGCATCTTTCGCCGTCAGCACCACGGTGTATTTCCCCGCCAATTGCGCGTTGCCGTAATCGTCCTTGCCATCCCACCCCAGCGGGTTCGCGGTGCCCGATACCGTGGACAGACCGTTGATCGTACGCACATTGCGCCCCAGCGGATCATAGATTTTCGCGCTGACCTCGGCTGCGCCGGCCCCCACCTCGTAGGAGGTCGAACTCGTGCCATCTTCCAGCATTACCACATCGGATTGCACCGTGACATCGCGCCCCAAAAGATCGGTGCCCCCCAGATTCAGCAAGCCGCTGATCTGGCTGGTCAACGTCTCAAGCTGGGTATTGGTCTGCACCGCTTGTTCCACCTGCGACAACTGCGCAAGCTGTGCAACGAACTGCGTGCTATCGACCGGCTCAAGCGGATCCTGGTTCTGGATCTGCGCGGTCAGCAGCGTCAGGAACTTGGTATAATCCTCGCCCAACTGGCCCAGTGAATCCTGCGCCGAGCTTTGGTTTGAGCTTGTGAAATTGTTCAACAGTGTCTGGCTTGTCAGCATGGATCACACCCCCTTAGGTGAGAATATCAAGTTGTCCGTCATCCACCACATTTTTGTGCTGAACGCCAGCGGTCACGGGGCCTACGCCGTCATCAATGCCCCCACCGAACCCCGCGGTAGAGCGTTGTTGATCGCGCGCACCCTCGTCCGAGAACCCCTGCTGGAATTCAAAGCTGCCCGCGTCGGTAAACCCGAGCCCCTGCGCCAAAAGCTGGCGTTCATCGCGCAGCGTTTGCAGCACGGCAGGGTTCTCGACACGGACCACAACGCGGGTACCGCTGTCCTTGTCGGTGACGACCTCGATCTCGATTTGCCCCAACCCGCGCGGATGCAAGCTGACCGAGGTGCGGCCCTCTTTCGCCTCGACGGCCTTCACTTGCGAGATCAGCGCATCGGCAAAGGGTTTCGGCGCAGGTTTGGCCTGCGTCTCGGCACTTGGCGCGGCGGCTTTCAGATCGCTTGCTTGGTCGGCGAGGATCAGCGCGTTGCTTTCCACGGGCTGCGCCTGAACCACCTCGGCGGGCCGGAAGGTCGCGGTGACATCAACGGGCGCTTTGCCCGGTGCGGCTGCGCCATTCTGACCTGCGTTCAAGAAGGTCGGCTGCTCCGCCCCGAAAGCGGCCTGTCGCAAGGGCGCGACGGGCGTATCCGCGTCGATTGATGGTTCTGGCGGGGCGGTTCCCTCAACAGCGGCCGCGGCTTGGGGTGTTGCACGCGGCGGGGTCGAAACCTTGTCACTAACCTGCGGCTTAGGGACAGGTTGTACCCCCGCCGCCCCCTGCGTTTGCGCAACGGTTTGAACCTCTGCCGTGGCAGCGATCGGTTGCTGTGCCGCTACTGCTGTCGCGGTGGCAGCAACGGGCTGCGGCACAGCAGAGGTTTGCGGTGCGGGCGCCGCGATTTTGACATCGGCTTTCGCCTCGACAGGGGATCGCGCCGCAGGTGCAGCCGTTTCGGGCGCGACCTTAACAGCGGCCTGCGTCACGTTGGCCGCTACAGCGTCAGCGGCCAATGGCAACTGGGGGTCTGCGTCGCCCGCGACACCTTGCACGAACGTCTGTGGCACAGCGACTGCGGGGGCGCTGACCGTGGTTGCGGTGGTTACTTGCCCAGTTCCTTGAGCGGTAGCCCCCTCGCCCGTCGGTTGGGCGGCCGACATCAGACCGGTGAAGGATGCCTCCATCGACAGGGCCGTCGGATCGCCCGCTTGCTCTGTGGTCAGGGAAAGCCCCAGCACATCTGCCATCCCTTCGGAGGTGGTATCGTCACTACCTAGCAGAATAGGCTCACCATCGGGGTCGAGGGTGAAGGGCGGCACCGCAGCACCTGCCTCGCCAATTGCGACGGTCCCCATCAGCGCGGCGAACCCTTCGGGCACGGCGCTGGAGCCCTTGCCGGTTTTCACGCCAGCCTGCCCCGTCATCAATGCGGATAGAGCGACATTCATCTCAATGCATCTTGCTTGTCATGACGCCACGCGCCGCGAGCTCATACTTTAACCGTGACATCGCGCGGCGTTCGATCTGGCGCAGCTTGGCGGGGGTGACCTCCATCCGCGTGGCAAGATCCTGAATGCTTTCGGGGGGCTGCTGCAAGGTCCGCGCCCGCAGCACCTCGCGGTCCATCGGTTGAAGCCGTTCCATCGCCTCAAGCAATCGCGCGCGGATCAGGGTTTGCGACGACTGCGCGATCACGGCCTCTTCGGGGTTGGGGTCTTCCGACGCCAGCAGCGCAAAGCTATCATCATCGTCAATGGAATGCTGCACCGTTTTCTGCACGCCCGCCGGAGTCTCGACAATGGCGCGCAGGTGGTTGCGGGCGGTCATCGTAGCGTTCTTGACCCACCATTTCGCATAGGTCGAAAACCGCACGTCTCGATCCAGATCAAACAGATCGGCGGCGTGGATCAGCCCCAGTATCCCTTCGGAAATCAGGTCTTCGCGTTCGGCCTGATCATCGCTGAGCTTGCGCGCCCAGTAGAACACGATACGCGCATGGGACAGCACCAAGGATTCAAGCGCGAACTTATCTTTGCTGACCTGCCAATCCTTTAACAGGACACGTTCATCTTCCAACGCCAACATCGGCGCATTGCGCGCTGCTGCATAAGTTATTGTCATTGCCTGCCCAACTTTTTCCCCAACATGACCACACTTCACGAATCTGGGAAAGTTTATTTTGCTTAAGGCACGGTTAAATTGGGTTTTATCCTTGGCAAACAACCCGATATCAAAGGACAGTTTCCCCTAGAACCCGCTGAGCGTCGGCAACCACGTGGACAGCGCAGGGATAAAGGTGATCAACAGCAACGCCCCCATCAGTGCGATAAAGAACGGTGGCATTTCCTTGATCAGGGCCGATGGCTTGATGTTCACCGCCGACGAGACGACAAAAATCAGGCTTCCCACCGGCGGTGTGGTCAGACCAAGGGTCAGGTTCACAATCACGATAATCGCGAAATGATCCGGGTCGATCCCAAGCGCAAAGCTGATCGGCGCAAGGATCGGCACAAGGATCATCACCCCGGGCAGCGGGTCCATGAACAGGCCAAAGACCAGCAAAAGCGCATTCACCGCCAGCAAAAAGACAATCGGCGACAGATCCCAGGCAATGATCGTCTCTGCCAGAAACTGCGGCACGCCTTCGATGATCAACACCCAGGCAAAGGCCCGCGCCGCGCCAAGGATCAACAGCACCGCCCCCGACACCAAGGCCGCGCGCAGGATGATCGCGGGCAGATCCGCGACCCGCAGCGACCGGTAAATGAACATGCCGACGAACAGCGCATAGAAGACCGCGATCACCGACGCCTCGGTCGGGGTGAACACACCAAAACGGATACCGCCGACGATCAGCACCACCAGCATCAGCGCGGGCAGCGCGTAAAGCGCGATCCGCGCGATCTCGGCCAAGGGGGGCATCGGCGCGCCGCTGGCATAGCCGCGTTTGTGGCTGACCCGCGCATTGGCCAGCAGCACCGCTGCGGTGATCAGGATACCCGGCAGCACACCCGCCATGAACAGCGACCCGACCGATACCTGCTGGTCCTGCATGGCATAAATAATCATCGTGATCGACGGCGGGATAATCGGCCCCACGACCGAGCTCGAGATGGTGAGCGCTCCGGCATAGGCACGGCCATAGCCGCCCTTCTCCATCATGCGGATCATCATCGTCCCCGGCCCCGCAGCATCGGCCAGCGCCGAGCCGGAGATCCCCGCGAACATGGCAGAGCTGACGACATTCGCATGACCCAACCCGCCTTTCAGATGTCCCACCAGCGATTGTGCCAAGCGCAGCATCGCAAGGGTCACCGCCCCGCCGGTCATGATCTCCGCCGCGAGGATAAAGAACGGCACCGCCAGCAGCGGGAAACTATCAAGGCCCGAGAACATCTCTTTCACCACAACGAGGTTGGGGTAGGACGACCCGAAGCTCAGCGCGACAAAGACGGATATCGCCATGGCAAAGGCCACGGGCAGACCAAGGGCGAGCAGGACGAAAAGCGCGGGAAAAAGGATCTCAGCCATTTGCGCCTCCGGGCAGTGGGTCGGCGGTGGCACCATCCATACGTTTATAATCCCCCGCCATGATGAAGGGGCGCGCAATCAGCAGCAGGTGGGCGATCAGCAGCGCAAACCCGACCGGCATCGCGGCGTAGACATACAGGAAGGGCATCCGCAGTGCGGGTGTGACCTGATACTGCATGCGCTGCGCATATTGGATGCCGACGTAGACCATGAAACCGAAAAAGACCAAAAGCCCCAAGGCAATCCCCGCCCGCAGCAGCTTTTGCCCCATGCTGGGCAGTGCATCCTGTAGGTTGGTGATCGCGACATGCCCGCCGG
This sequence comes from Sulfitobacter sp. R86518, assembly GCF_042466275.1. Lineage (NCBI taxonomy): Bacteria > Pseudomonadati > Pseudomonadota > Alphaproteobacteria > Rhodobacterales > Roseobacteraceae > Sulfitobacter > Sulfitobacter sp. R86518. Next base: position 79,390 of record NZ_JAXHCA010000010.1, on the reverse strand, counting down.
TGCGCAGCACAAGACCCGCGCCGCCAAAGGTCATCCAGATCATCAGATAGCGCGCCGCCTCATCCGCCCAAGGCAGCGAATGGGCGGTCACATAGCGCAGGGTGATATTGGCACCGACGACCAGCGTCATTGCCGAAAGCATGAGGATCAGCGCCCAACCGTTCAACGCCACGAAAATGGTTTCCAGTCTTTTCACGGCTTCCCCTCGCCCGATGTCGCCGGCACCCCTTGGATGCCGGCGGTATTGCTCACTCGAAGTTTACGATCGAGTCGACCAGCTCTTGGCCGTAGGTGTCATAGTAGCCTTCATAGGCCGATTTGATCGACGCCTGAAACGCGGCTTTCTCTTCGGCGGACAGGGCGTTCACTTCCATGCCACGCTCTTTCAGCGTTTCCACACCCGAGGTTTCCACATTGTCGACATAGCCCCGCATCGCGGCAGCCGCTTCAGTTGCGGCTTTTTCCATCGCGGCTTTCTGATCATCGTCAAGCCCATCCCAGAAAGGTTTGGACACCAGCAGCATCGCGGGCGAATAGACGTGGCCCGACAGGGTCAGATATTTCTGAACTTCGTTCAGCTTGACCGAAACGATCACCGACAGCGGGTTTTCCTGACCGTCGATCACACCTTGCTGCAACGACGAAATCACCTCGGGCCAAGCCATCGGCGTGGGGGCGGCTCCCATGGCGTCGAATGCCGCGAGGTGCACGGGGTTTTCCATCGTGCGGATCTTCAGCCCTTCGACATCGGCAGGCGTGTGGATCGCATTGCGGTTGTTGGTGATGTGGCGAAAGCCCTGTTCGCCCCAGGCCAGACCGTGCAGGCCGACAGTGTCGAACTCGCCCAGAATTTCCTGACCGATGGGCCCGTCCAGCACTGCGCGGGCGTGGTCCAACCCGCTGAACAGGAACGGAATGTCAAAAACACCGGTGGAGGGGACGAAGTTCGCCAGCGTACCCGAGGATACGATTGTTGCCTCGATGGTGCCCAGTTGCAGCCCCTCGATCACTTCGCGTTCGCCGCCCAGACCCGAAGACGGGAAATGCTTGAAGCTGAACTGGTCGCCCGTTTCCGCCAGCACGACCTCTTCGAATTTCTGCGCCGCGACGCCGTAGTGGCTGTCGGGGGCCAGAGCATAGCCGATCTTGATCTCGGTCTGCGCGGCGGCAGCACCCGCCAGCGCGACAAAGGCGCTTGCGGCCGCAAAATGTGTCAGATTGAATTTCATGGTAACCTCCCAGTAACCTTGTGGATGTGCTATCTAAACCCACCAAAGCTGACAAGATGCAGCCCTCGTGGCACCGCGCAACGCTGGTTTAGCCCTGCGCGGATTTCCGGAACAACTTTACCAGCTCGGGCACATAGGCCTGACCATGCCCCGCCTCGACCGTTCGGGCGAGCGCGGCAGAGACGTTATCGGCGACGGTCTGTTGCGCCCCCGATGCGGTCGACATGGCACGGTAATAGTCGATGTCTTTTTGTGCATTGCTGACGAAAAAGGGCAGCCCTTCGCGGTCACCTTGCGTGATATAGGGGGCAAGGCGGTCCAGCGCGACACTGGCCCCGCCGCCACCGGCCAGAACATCCACAAAGACCTGCGGATCGATCTTTGCATCGGCGGCCTGCGCTGCGGCCTCGGCCAGCAGGGTCATGAACCCGACCGACACATAGTTATGCAGCAGCTTTAACCGGTGCCCGTGGCCAAGCGCACCGACGTGGTCGACCGTATCGGTAAAGCTTGCCAGCACGGGCCGGACCTTTTCCAGCACCGCCGCGTCACCCCCCACCAACAGGTTCAACGCCCCGTCATGGGCGTGTTTCGCCGTGCGCGTCATCGGCGCATCCAGATAGGCCCCGCCCGCGGCCTGCACCGCGTCGCCCATACGCAGGGTGCTGTCGGGCAGCGCGGTCGAACAATCGACAACCACCGCACCGGGTTTCAACGCCGACACCAGCCCGTGATCGCCGGTGACAATCGCCTCCACCTGAGGCGATCCGGTGACGCAGAGTATGATCACATCACTCACCGCCGCCAGCGCGGCAGGCGTGTCATAGGCCACCGCGCCAAGGCCAGTAATCTCGTCTACCGGCTGGTTGCCGGGGTGATCCAGAAAGCCCAGTTCGAACTTGCCCTTGCGTAAGACGTTCCGCGCAATGCCGTGGCCCATCAGACCGACACCGATAATGCCAACTTTCATCGCGTTCCTCCCTTTGTCCCGCAGCGCGGTTTAATCCGCGTTGATCCAGATCGCTTTGGTGTCCAGATATTCTTCCAGATGCTCGGTCCCGCCTTCGCGGCCATAACCCGACATCTTGACCCCGCCAAATGGCACCGCTGGATCAATGGCGTGATACATATTCACCCAGACGGACCCTGCTTTCAGCCGATGTGCCAGCTTGTGCGCCGTCCCCAGATTGGTCGAGAATACACCAGCAGCCAGCCCATAGGGCGTGTCATTGGCGCGGGTCACGACCTCGTCCAGATCATCGAACGGCAGCGCGGAAATCACGGGGCCGAAGATCTCTTCGCGGGCGATGCGCATGTCGTCGGTGACGCCGCCAAAAACGGTGGGCTGGATGAAATGCCCGCCCTCCAGCGCCGCCCCTTCGGCGCGTTGCCCGCCGGTCAGAACCGTTGCGCCCTCGGCCGGACCATCCGACAGGAAGCCGGCGATCCGTTCGGCCTGACGGGCCGAGATGATGGGCCCGATGTCCGTGCCCTCGTCAATCCCCTGCCCGATCTTCAGCCCTGCGGCAAACTCCGCCACACGACGGGTGAATTCATCATGGATCTCGCGCGCCACAAACAACCGCGATCCGGCGATGCAAATCTGACCCGAATTGGCAAAGACCGACATGGCCGCGACCGGCACCGCCTTGTCGATATCCGCATCCTTACAAACGATGACCGGCGATTTACCCCCCAGCTCAAGCGAGACGCGTTTCAACGTGCCCGTTGCCGCGCGGGCAATCGCCTGACCGGTGGCGGTTGAGCCGGTGAACACGATCTTGTCCACATCCGGATGCGCCGCCAGCGCGGCACCGGCATCGGCCCCCATTCCGGTCACCACATTCAACACCCCGTCGGGCAGCCCCGCTTCTTGCATCAACCGCGCGATCATCAGCACGGTCAGCGACGCCTCCTCGGACGGTTTCAACACCACGGTGCAGCCGGTCGCCAGCGCGGGCGCGATCTTCCAGACGGAACCGGCGATTGGCGCGTTCCACGGGATGATCGCCCCGACCACGCCCACGGGTTCACGCACGGTGGATGAATAAATCTCGCCGGGGAAGGAGTTCGGGATCGTCTGGCCATGGATCATCACCGCCTGCCCCGCATAGAACCGCAACATCCCCAACACGCGACGGCTATTGGCCAGCGTGCGCTGGATCGGCATCCCCATATCCAACGTGTCCGACAGACACAGGCGTTCCCATTCTGCCTCGAACTTGTCGGCGATGCGCAGCAGCAACGCCTGACGCTCGAACGGGGTGAACTTGGCCCAAGGTCCCTCGAACGCCGCGCGAGCTGCTTTCACTGCGGCATCAATATCCGCCGCGCCCCCCTGCGGTACGGTCGCCAGCAAAGACCCGTTCGCCGGATTGCGCGCATCCATCTCTGCGCCCGATTGGGCCGGACACCATTTACCGTTGATGAACATGGGCCGAAAGCTGCCGTCATACAGCGCGCTCGCCAAAGCGTTCCAGTCTTTCATACGTGTCTCCCTTGCTTTGCAGACCACCGCGTAGATGGCGTCTTTCTGCACCTCGGATCGAGGCGCCGCAAGGTAAGGCAGGCGAATTAATCCAAATTTATGAAAGTTTTACGGCAAGGGCATGCCCGAATGGCCCGCAAACCTGTGTTTTGTCGGGATATTCGGGCCGTCTCTTTGGTGTTTGCAGGAACGGGCACCCCATCAGGCTGCCCGCCCCACGTCAGAACTTGAGCGAGAGACTCACCCCGATGTCGTGGCTGTCATAGTCGAACAACGCCACATTCGATTTCGCCCGCGTGTAGGTATAGGTGATGCGCGGCACATATTTCCCGATCTGCACCTTGTTGTGCTGCACGGTGAAGGTGAGGCTGGTGGTGTCATCCTCGCGCGGGGTCGTGGTGCCGGGGAAGATGCCGTCGTATCTGTCCTGTTCGTATGCCAGTATCACGCCGGTCGAGAGGCCCGATTTCCACTGTTTGTCGATCCCCATCGACACGCCGGTTTCATGGTGATCCAGATGCGCGCGCTGTGTCGTTTCGCGTAGCTGCGACAGGCCAAAGGATAGCCCGAGCGTCGGCGTCAGCCGATGTTGGTACGAGACAGAGGCCCGCATCCGGTGCCCGTCCCGAAACGGGCTTTGGTCATAGGTCTGCCGATCAAACCGCAGCGCACCCGACACCAGATCACGCGGACGCAGCTGATAGGTGCCGCGCAGCTCCGCCCCCCACCGTCGTCGCACGATGTCTGAATCAGAAAAGCTCAGCTCGGCAATCGGCCCGAATGAGAACCGCCCCCGCTGCCCGCCACGAATGACATCGAACCGTGCGACGGCCGTGGTTTCCGTGTTCAGCGCGGAATCGTAGAATTTCGCATCCAGACTGGCCGTGCCCACGCCGGACCATCTTTCATTCCACTGCCAGCGCCGCCACGCGGTGCCGCCAATCGCCAGCCCCACCCCGGAAGACGCGCGCGACGCAGGGTTCAGCGTGAACGGCACCCCGCCAATCAGGATCTCCTGCTCGGCACTGCCGCGGGTCTGGTTCGACGACGGCAACAGCGCGAACCGCAGGGCAAAGCCGCCGGGCTTGCGCGAGCTATTGTTCAGGATAAAGGTCTGCAATCCGGCGCGCAGCTGTTCGTCGGCGGTTTCCGCGACCAACCGTTCCGCATGATAGCGCGCAGCGGTCACGTCACCGCGATAGGCCAGCAGCAGGGTCAGCTCTCGTCTTGCCGGTTCATAATCGGGCGCGATGCGCACCAGATCGCGAAACAGATCAACCGCCGCCGCAGGCTGGTTCTGGCGCATCAGGATTTGACCTTCCAGATAGGCCTGATGCAAGGGCCCGTTCGGATCCCCCTTGACCAACTGCGCCAGACTGGCCCGCGCGGCGTCATAGTTTCCCTGTTCCAGATAGTCCTGTGGCGTCGCGGCCTGCGCCTGTCCGGGCGATTGGCACGCCAAAAGAACGCCCATCAGGGCGGCAAAAAGCAAATGTTTCATGGATTAACCCTCAAGCAGTTAAATCGGCGTGAAACCTGAACTCTGCACTGCGTCTCCCACATGAAATAATGGGGAGACGCAGGCATGGCTTGAGGTCATGCCCACGCCCAGAGAAGCGGGACCCGTAATTTGATCGACGCTTCTCTATCCCGTTGTCGTCGACCTTAGTCGACTTTGTCGGCCGAGAAGTAGCCGTTCCCGTTCAGCGACCCGTCGTCAGCGCCGATACCAAATGTCAGCGCACCGGCAACCTGTTCGGCATTTGGCCCATAGAACGCACCGGAGTACGTCCCCTCGGCACTATTGACGTCGATATCGCTGATGAAGTCCGCATCTGCCGTCAACGTCCCGGCAAAACCATTGTTGTCGAACGTGGTTTTATCCATCGCGATGGTCCCTTCAACGGCGTCACGTTCACCGTCTTCGGGGTCTTCGATGGTGGTGTTCCCGATGGTGCCCCAGATCTCGCCGGCGCCAAAGTCTGCCGTCATCGCGATCTCGCTACGCACCTTGTACCGGCTTTCGCTGTTCGATTCGAAGCCGCTGTTTGGCACAACATTGATCCGCGACCGGCCCGTATATTCGGCCTTTGGCAGATCTTTCAAATCTTCATCCGCCGTCTCGGTGCCAAAGATCGCAAAGGTACTGTCGCCGGAGACGTGACCTTCGGCGTTCTCGGACGACCGGAAAATCTGCACCACCTGGGCAAAGCCGTTGCCCGCCGTCAGCAGATCTTCAACCGGACCATTATAGTTGTAGACGCCCGCGAATTTCCCATCCACCTCGACCTCGTAGCCGTCACCTTCGCCATTCACGTCGGCAGGGGTGAACGCCAGCTCTTCGCCGTCGATGGTCACGGTCAGCGCGCCATCATCATTGCGCTTGATCGACGCGGTGACATCAGTCGTCGTGCTGGTTTCCCCGGTGTGATAGTTCAGGTTCTGCAAGGCGACGCCCACGGCGCGCGCGGTCAGTGTCTTGCCTGACGCAATGGCCGCACCGGCATCGACCGGATCACCGTCCTCGTCTGTCGCAAAGGTCCGTTTGGCCTGCGCCTCTTCGGTGATGTCTGTCACATCAATCACCTTGTCGACCCCGTTCGATGACCCGCAGGCCGCGACGCTCAGCGCCAGCGCGGTCGTTGTCATCAATTGCATGTAAAGTTTCATTTCAATGCCCTTTCTAAATAGCCCCAAGCGGGCGGGTGCCTGCCGAAATCGCAGCAGGTTAAGAAAGGTTAAAAATCGACCGTAAACGTACCGTAAATTTTTGCGCAGCGCTCCGTGAAAAAATCGTGAAAAAAGAATGCATCAGGCGGTTTTTCGTCGCTAAACGCTCAGGGGCCTAACCTATAGTTGCGACAGATATGCCAGCGCCTGTTTGCTTGGCATAAAGAAGTACCCCCCCGCCACCGTTCGGGTGAAATCCACCGGCGCAGGCTGTGCGACCCCCTCCCCTTCCGCGCGGGACATCGGGCACATATCCAGCGCCAGCGACTCCTCCGACCCCGGAATAATGAACGTATCACCCTTCTGTTTCGGCGTGATCAAAGGGTCCGGCCCATGCCGCCCGCCGTGGAACCCGTCTGCGTTGATCCAGGTCTGCTGCACGAACTCGAACTGCCGTTCGATATTGGCGTTAAAGCACATAAAGAAGGTGCCTTCCTCTTGCTCAACCGGCGGTACAGTTTCGGTATCGCGCCGCACCCAGCCCGCGTCGACCAAGCCTGCGTCCTGCGGCGTGTCAAACGCGCTGCTATAGGTCCGGCCCCGCCGCAACAGCCGATGGCGGTTGTTGATCTGCAAAGTGATCTCGTGACCGGGGCGGAAACTGTCGCGCGGATTGGCACGGCGGATATGCGACCCGATCGGGCAATACAGCCCCAAGGGGTCGTCCTCGCCATGGCGGAAATCATTGTCGGGGATCACCGGCCGCAGCAGATCGCGCGGTATGTCAAGCGGGCCGACCTCATGCTCCAGCTCTGACAAGGCATCGTTGAACGCGGCCCAGCCCTGCGCCGTCCAGATCGTCTCATCCATGCTCAGCCCGCCATGCACGCCCAAACGGCCGCTTCCCCTTGGCGTGCGTGTCCGGTCAAGGAACTGCTGCAGCGCAACAAGATGGCCGTCGGTTGCAGGGCGCTGGTCCGTGGCGGCCTGCAATGCCTTGAGGCGCAGCCCGACATAGCGACGCACGACCGCGTGATAGCGCGCACGGTTGCGCAGGCTGCGCGACACCGACGGGTTGCGCGCCAGTGAACTGCCGTCGGCCCACCGACCGATGATCTTGGCGGTGATCCATTGCTCCATCCAGATCTGCCGTGCATCCGGCCCCATAGGCACATCGCCATAGGGCGACTGATCCATCTGCCCGCGCTGCATATCCCCCAGCACGATATCCTTGTCGCCGGGCATGCGGTCGCCCTGCCGGATCCTGATGTCGGCCTGCATATCCTCGCGGATCGCATCCGCGATGCCCTTTTGCGGCAGATGTCGCGCCTCAAGCCCGCGCGCCTTGGCCGCCACAAAATCCTTCAAAGCCTTGTCATTGTGCAAGATCTGCCGCACCGCCAGAAAGCTCCCGCCGCGGCCAAAATCACGCTGGTCCCCCAGATGCAGCCGCCCAAAGCGCGGCACCAGATCCGTCACCGGCCGCTCGACCGCCGACAGACCCTGCGCCGCCGGCGTATCGGCGGGCACGGTGATCGCCAGCGGCAGGTAGCCCCGGGAATCGGGATACCCCAAGATGAACTCCCCCGCGCCGACCACATCATCCGGCGCGGCCTTGCCTTTGGCAAAGGCCTGGGTGTGGCGCATGATCGGCTGCGAGATACCGTCACGCGTGCCGAACCCGTCGCTATGGGCCAAGCCGCGGCGTTGTAGATCCGCCCGCACGATACTGTCCACCGCGATGCCATATTGTTCGAACATCACGGTCAGCGTGTCGTCGGTCGCCGCCTGCTCCGAAGGATCGCGGGCATAGGACAGCAGCAAAGCGTGCGCGGCGCCGTCGCTCCACCGCCAGCGGGCGGGATCGGCGGGCGTGCCCGCATCGCCCAACACCCGCGCCCGTGCCGCCATGCCGCTGGCAAAGGCATGGGGCAACGTCGCGCGCCCGTCGTGGGGCGTGTCGGGAAACCCCAGCAGCGACAGCCCGCCAGAGGACAGGGCAATGAAATGCGCCGGATAATCGGGATAGGCGTCGCCAAAGCTCAGCCGCGCATCCCAGGGCGCACCGGGGGTCTCGGCATTGCGCGCCTCTTGCAGCAATTGCGCGATCAGGCGTTTGCCCCCCTGCCCCGTGTCAAAGCGCAGCACCCGCGCCGTCATCAACGGATGCCGCCCCAGCCCGTTGAACAACAAGGTCTGCACCTGGTCCGTCTCGATCGCATCGGCGGGGCGCGGCGCGGTGTAGAACAAGGTGGCCCATGCGCGATATTCGTCATGGGTCAGCGCCCGCGCCAGCCCGTCGCGCACCAGCGCATTGGTGCGCATCATCCCTGTGGTCAGCTGCGGAAAGCGGCTGTACCAGACCTGCGTCTGCACCTGCTGGCGCCGCACCCAGCGTTTGAACCTGTCGCCGTCCTGTGCCCCATCCAGAAAAAACCACCGGCTGCGCGGAAACCCCACGCAGTTGTTCCACGCCATCGTCTGCCCACGGTGCACCTTGGTGATGAAATCCTCTAGGTAGCTTTCCCAGCTGCCGTCGTAATTGCCCTGAAAGATCAGCTTTTGACTGCCTTTGGGGCAATACCAGCGCGCATAATGGATCGTGGCGAAATCGGTGACAAAGCCGGGGCGGAACCACAGGATTTTCATATATTTGATGATGTGGAACGCCAGCGCCGTGGTCAGCCGCCGCAGCAGGCCGGGCTTCAAGGCACTGACCGAGGTGATGTGGTTCTGCGCATAGCCGGGCAGATCCTCCATCGCTTGCACGGCGGCGACGTGATCATGGGGCGCATAGCGGTCATCCGGCGTCTCGCGCGTCTCGACCCGCCGCAACCATGCCAGCACCCCGCCCGCCACCGTGAGCGCAAGCAACAGCGGCACCATCCACAGCGAGACATAGACATCCGCCGCCTGCAACAGACTGACAAGACCAAAGGCGACCAGCCCCACAGGCAGCACCAACGCCAGCAGCGCAAAGACCGCCAAGGGCTTCAGCCCCAGCCCCGCATATTTCGCGATAAACCCTGAGAAGGGGAAATCCTTGTGCCGCGAGAATCGCGGATAGCGATGGGATGGACGGTACAGCAGCGCCGCTTTCGCAGGGTCCTCCTGCATCTGTCTGCGGATATCGGCGACCAGATCGGCAGGGTCCGTAGTGCCCTCGGCTGCGCGCTGTCGCACCTGCGCCTCGGCCCAGTCATAGAGGTTTTTCTCCTCCTCGATCTGGCGCACGGGCATATGTTCGGTGCCGTTGAAGTTCACCCCGATGGTGCCCCAGGGCTTGGTATCGGGGTGCAGCAGATGCGCGCGCACTGCCGCGATAAACCCGCCCTGCGCATCTTTCAGAAACGGCAACACTGTCGAACAGGGCGCGTCGATCCGTTGCGCCAGCCGCGCCAGCGCGTCCCGCGGCATGCCATCGGTGTTGAACTCTGCCAGCAGATGGGTGGGCCGCGCATCAAGCCGCGTCTCGGCCCCCAGATTGACCAGATTGAGGCTTGCAAGATGCACGATCCCCGTGCCCTCAAGCCCCTGCTTCAAATCCGATGTCTCCTCCTGCAACCCCGCCAAGACCGCGCGGAGCGCCTCTATATCCACCCCCTCTTTCAAGGGCACAGGCGCCACGATCGTCGACTGTGCCGCGTGGCCTTCCACCATGTCGAACCGCATCCGCAAGCGGCCCAGATAGGGGCCATAGAACTTTGGCCGCTCGGGCAGAAAGGCGATGCCGGGGCGCGACAGGATGATCTGGAATGCCTCGGTGATGATCTCATGCGCCATCTCGTGCCCCAGACAGTGATGCATCCCCAACCCAAAGGACAGATCCGGCAGCGCGGTGCCGTCCTTGGCCAGGAACCCTTCGCCGGGCATGAAGCGGTTGGGGTGTTTCACCACCCGCGGATCATGCAGGGCTTGCGCTGTTGCCAGAATGACCACGGCACCGGGTTTGATCCGCCGCAGCGCCTCGGGCAGGCCGTGGGTATCGCCGGCCTCTTTGCGCAGGCGGAACTGGCCGGGAAAAAGCGACGGGTTAAAGCGGGCGATCTCGAACAATATGTCGCGCAGGGCCAAGCGGGCCTGCGGGTCATCGGGGGTGGCTTCGGCCCGCGCGGCACAGCGCAGCGCCTGATGGAACTGGTCCGGCTTGCGGCGCATCTGGTCGAGTATCTTGCCCGCCGCAAGCGCGGTGGTAGGCACAAAGCCGGTGATCACCCCGAACAAGATCACCCGCACGGTGTCTTTGTCCGACTGCTCCCAAACCGGTCCGCCATCGCCCTGCCGCGCGACCTGATCCATCAACCCTTGCAAGAACCCAGCCTGTGCGGGGTCCGCCCGTTCGTCGGCGGACAGATTGGCATAGGCGTCGATACTGGCATCCAGCAGATCGCAGATGCGCTTGGCCCCGATCATCGCCTGCCGACGCACCGCAGGCGTGCCCGAGGGGTCGGCAAAGATCAGCGAGGAACAGGCCGCTGAAAACGCGGCAAAGTTTTCCGCGCTCGGGGCCGCGATGCCAAAGGTCTTCAGACAGGCCTCTGCCGTGACGCGCATAAAGACATCGCGCGCCATGTCGATCTGCCCGCCGCTATCCTCCAGCAAGGCTTCGGTTACGCGGCGCACCACAGGGCGCACATGGGTCACCGGATCAATCGCCGCCCAAGGGTCGCGCAAAATCGCCATCTGCGCGGCATGGGTCTGTGCATCATCGCCCAAAGCAAAAACCGGCGGGCCTGCCATCTCTTCCATCTCGGGGCCAAAGGGCACGCCGAAAACATCGGGCCGATGCAATGCCGCCACGATATCGGCATGGCGCGTGACAAAGTGATACGGCCCCAACCGCACCACCGGCGCAATCCGCTGCATCAGGCGCAGCCCGCCATGTTTCATCAGCCCTTGCGTGATCCGGCTTTGCAGCTGTGCGACCCAACTGCCGTTCAGCGCATCAAGCGTGAAATGCCGCGTTCCCAGATCAGAGGGATGCGCCCGCTCCTCCGCCTGCGCTTGCCGGATACCAGCGTAGTTGTCTGCATATTTCGTCATGCGTCGGATGCCTTCTGCAAAGGCCCCCCCGGGGGTCACCAGCCGGCGCGCCGTACCTAGAACATCTCTTCAATCATACGCGCGTTCAGCGACCGGTCCGAAAAGGGAAGCCAGTTGATATAGCTGCGGTTGAAACGGGGCTCGAACTCGTACAACTCGCGCTTGGCACGCGCCACGGCGTCGGGGCGGCCCATGCGGTGCAGCGCCAGGACCTTGATCATATGGGCGTACCAATAGGCAGGGCGCAGCAACAAGGCGTGATCCGCGTGCTGCAATGCGACCGACAGATCCCCGGCCAGCAGCGCGGCAAGGGCTGTCTCCCCCTCGAAACAAAAGCGCTGCGGGTGGTGGGGCGACAGGCGGATCGCATGTTCCAGCGCCTCCAGCGCCGCCAAGGGGTTGCCATCATAGGCCAGATTCGTACCGCGCTGGTCATGGGCAAAGGCCAGCGAGGGGCACAGCCGGATCGCCTCGTCCGTGTAATGCACAGCGGCCGTCTTGTTGCCCAGCCAACATTCCGCACAGCCCGCGATCCAATAGCCCCGCCCGTCCGACACATCCAGCTTGATCGCCTTTTGCGCCTGTCGCCGCGCCAGCTTGATGTCACGTGGATCGGCGCGGCAGGTCCAGACTCGCCACAGCGTGGTCAGCGCAAGATAGACATGGGCCTCTATATGACCGGGGTTGCGCGCGATGATATCCTCGAAGATCGCCTGCGCCTTCTCGAAATCCTCGGCCGTGAGACGGTTGATATGCCAACGCCCCTGCCACACCAGCGCCTCGTCACTTTGTGCCGGCCGCGACTGGGACCGCTGTTCGTAGGATTGCGCCAAGGCACAGCTGAAATTCCCCGCCACCTCAATCGCCATATCCCGCGCGACGGCGGCAAACCCCGCCCCGATATCGGCAGCATCGGCCAGCGGCGCGGTAAATTGCGCGCGTTTCACCGATTGCCCCGTGGTCAGATGCGTCAGCTCCACCATCAAAACCAACCGCCCGCCGCTCTGGCGCAACTGGCCGGTCACCACATAATTCGCCGTCGCAGGCCGCGCGGCACCGGCGGCGCTGCGGCCACTGTGCACGGCCCAATCCATAAAGCTGATCCAACGATGCCGCGCCAGCTGGTCCAACACCTGCTCTGCCAGCTCTTGCGCCTGAGGGGTCAGCGGCTCGGCACTGGCAAAGGGCATGAGTGTCACACAAGGCACATCCAGCGGCGGGGCGAAGTCAACCTCTGACGGGTCGGGACCGCCCTGCGAGGTCTCTAGCTGGCGGGACCAGAAAGCGCGTTGCTCGCGCAGCCAGTTGTCGAATTCAGGGTCCCTGATATCAAGCCCTTCAAGAAACTCCGCCTGCCCCGGCAACCGCTGCGCCACCGACGAAAGCTCAAGCGCATCTACCGCGACCTCGCTCAGCGACAGCGTGACCGTGGTGCGATCCGCCTCCAGCACATCGCCCATCGGGGCAAGCGCACGGCGCAGGGCAGACAGCGTCTGGCGCAGACTGGCCGCACCCTCACGCTCTCCGCGTTCGCTCCATAGCTTGTATTGCAACCAACGTCTTTCGCGCCTGCCACCGGGGGCGACGGCCAACATCGCCAGCACAGCGCGCGCCTTCTTCGAGGTGATGGTGACACGTGACCCATCGGTGCGCCGCAAATCGAACGGCCCGATGACATTTAGCTGCAATCCTAGAGTTTTATGAGAACCATCCGCCAAAACTACCCACCACTTTCGTCATGGTTGAGTGTGCGGGATACGTTTCCATCCGTCAATTTTTTTTCACCGCCAATGTTTCCCTAACGGCATTGCAAAACCCGCCCCGGCGTGCTGCATCTTCGGCAATCGAAAATACCAGATGACATGGACGGAGCCCGACCAATGACCCAGAACGCCCCCCTCAAACGCCGGACCGGCGGACAGGTCCTTGTGGACCAGCTTTTGATCCACGGGGCCGACACCGCCTATTGCGTGCCCGGTGAAAGCTACCTCGAGGTGCTGGACGCGCTGCATGACGTGCAAGACCGGTTCACGCTGATCAACGCCCGCCACGAAGCCGGTGCGGCGAATATGGCCGAAACCTACGGCAAGCTGCACGGCACCCCCGGCATCTGCATGGTCACCCGCGGCCCCGGTGCCTGCCACGCCGCCATTGGCGTGCATATCGCGCAACAGGATAGCACGCCGATGATCCTGCTGGTGGGCCAGATCGCCCGCGACACCACCGACCGCGAAGCTTTTCAGGAAGTCGACTACCGCGCCATGTTCGGCCCCATCGCCAAATGGGCGACCCAGATCGATGATGCGTCGCGCGTGCCTGAGTATATGGCCCGCGCCTTCCGCGTCGCCACCTCTGGCCGGCCCGGTCCCGTGGTCATCGCCCTGCCCGAGGACATGCTGACCGATATCGTCGAAGTCGCCGATGCGCGGCCCTATACCGCCACGCAGGCTCAGCTTTCCACGGCAAATGTAGACGCGCTGAAGGACGAGATCGCACAGGCCAAACGCCCGCTGATGCTGCTTGGCGGCTCCGGCTGGACCGAGGATGCCGCCGCCGCGATCACCCGCTTTGCCGAGACCAACAACATCCCTGTCGCCACCTCCTTCCGGCGACAGGATATCGTGCACAACCTGTCGCCCGTCTTTGCGGGCGATTTCGGCACCTCCACCGCGCCGACGCTTTTTGCCCACCAGAAAGAGGCCGACCTGCTGGTCGTCATCGGGGCCCGCTTGGGCGAGATGACGACCAAGACCTACACCACGCTGCAATCGCCCAACCCCGATACCCGTCTGGTGCACCTGCACCCTGACGCGGACGAGATCGGCCGCGTCTATTCCCCCGACCTCGGCCTTGCCGCCTCCCCCGCCGCTGCGGCATCGGCGCTTGGTGACGTTGATCTGGGCCGCGCTGACGATTGGCAGGATTGGTGCGCAAAGCTGCATGGCGATTACCTGACCGACACCGACAGCCCCAATGGCGCGGAATGGGAGCTCGACATGGGCGTCGCCCTTTGCCAGATCCGCGACAGCCTGCCGCAAGATACAATCGTGACGCTGGACGCTGGCAACCACACCGGCTGGGCGCAACGCTATCTGCGTTTTGGCCGCCCGGGGCGCATCGTAGGGTCGACCTGTGGCGCGATGGGGTATTCCGTTCCGGCGGGCGTCTCTGCGGCGCTGGCGCATAAGGATCAGCTGGTGCTGTCTTTCGTCGGCGATGGCGGCTTCATGATGAGCGGGCAAGAGCTCGCCACCGCCGCGCAATACGGGGCAACGCCGATCGTGCTGCTGTTCAACAACGGCATCTATGGCACCATCCGCATGCATCAGGAACGCGACCACCCCGAACGCATTTCGGGCACCACGCTGATCAATCAGGACTTCTGCAAAATGGCCGAGGGCTACGGCGCGCATGCGGAGCGCGTGACCAAAACCGCCGACTTCGCCGCCGCCTTTGAGCGTGCCCGCGCCAGCGGTCGCCCGGCCTTGATCGAACTGGTCACCAACCCCGAACAGATCTCTACCCGCACCACGATTACGAAACTGCGCGATGCGGCAAAGAAGTAGACTCTGAACCGCCGATTAGAGACACATACCGACACCCCGCCCGCTAATTTCTCGCGGGCGGGGCCCCTCCCCTAGCCGCGCCCGATAAAGGGCATCTTGGTCGCCATCACCGTCACGAACATGGCGTTTGAGCCGGGTGGCAGGCTTGCCATATAGACCAGCGTGCGGCCCACATCCTCTACATCCATGCGCGGCTCTGCCCGACGTGACCCGTCCGGTTGCAGCACACCTTGGGCCATCTGCTCTGTCATCTCGCTGGCGGCATTGCCGATGTCGATCTGACCACAAGCGATGTCATGCGCCCGCCCGTCCAGCGACAGCGACCGCGTCAGCCCTGTCACCGCATGTTTCGTCGCCGTGTAGGGTGCCGAGAACGGGCGCGGCACATGGGCAGAGATCGACCCGTTGTTGATGATCCGCCCACCCTTGGGCGACTGCCGTTTCATCAACCCGAAGGCCGCGCGCGCGCATAGAAACGACCCTGTGAGGTTCGCGGCCACAATGGCGTTCCAGTCGTCCAGCGACAGGTCGTCAATCTCGACCGCGGGGGCGTTGACGCCCGCATTGTTGAACAGCAGGTCCAACCGCCCGAACTGCGCCTCGATCTGGTCAAACAGCGCCAGCACATCTGCCTCAACCCCGACATCGGCGGTGATCGTCAGATGCCCCTCCCCCGCCAACGCGGCGCGGGCCTCCTCTAGCGGGGCCATCCGGCGCCCCGTCAGCACCAGCGTAAACCCCGCCTCTGCCAGCGCTGCGGCGCAGGCGCGCCCGACGCCGCTGCCCCCGCCGGTAACCAGTGCAATCTTCCTCTCCATCATCCCCCCGATCTGCGCCTTTGTGATCCGCGCAAGCTGATTTATACCAAGGGTATAGCAACCCGTTTTCCCCCCTGACGCAAGCCGAAGGACGCCGCAATGATCGACCTCTATACCTGGACCACCCCGAACGGCCGCAAGGTCTCTATCCTGCTGGAGGAGTTGGGCGTGCCCTATACCACCCACCCCATCGACATCACCAAGGACGACCAATTCGCGCCCGACTTCCTGAAAATCAGCCCCAATAACAAGATCCCCGCGATCAAGGACCACGACAATGGCCTCTGCCTGATGGAATCCGGCGCGATCATGTGGTATCTCGCTGATAAATATGGGAAATTCCTGCCGAGCGATGCGATCGGACGTGCCAAGGTGCATGAATGGTTGATGTGGCAGATGGGCGGCTTGGGTCCGATGGCCGGACAGGCGCATCACTTCTTGCAGTTCAACCCGGGCAAAGCCCCCTACGCCGAAACCCGCTATGCGACAGAGGTCCAGCGGCTTTATGGCGTGCTCGACAAACAGCTCAAGGGGCAGGACTTCATCTGCGGTGACTATTCGATTGCGGATATGGCCTGTTGGCCCTGGGTCGCGCGCTATGAATGGCAGCGGGTGGACCTGACGCAATTCCCCAATGTGTTGCGCTGGTACAAAGCACTGCGCGCCCGCGACGCGGTGATCAAAGGGTATCAGGTGCCGAAAGATGTGGGCGAGGTTCCCCGCGGGGAACCGTAAGCCGCGGGCACAATCACAGCCCGTCGATCAGGATATCCAAGGCCCGCTTCAACGCATCGCGCTCTGCCTCAAGCGAGGTCACCTTGTCGCGCAGCGCGGTGCCGGGCACGGCGGCCAGCTCTTGCACCCGCACGATCCATGCGGTGCCGTCGACCTCTACCTGCGGCGTCAGACCGGGAAAGGCAGCGTACCGCCCCGCCTCGCGCAGCGGTGCCGTCACGCGCGAGGCGTCGATGCCAATCAGGTCGGTTTGCAGATCCACCACAAGCTGCCCGCCCGCAAGCCGGTACACATCAAACTGCGCCATAACGCGACCTAGAAACTGCGGAAGCGTTCAAGCGGCAGGCCCTCGGCCTCTACCTCTTGCGCATAGGCATCCAGCGCCTGCTGGTTCTCGATCCGCCAGCGGCGGTTGCGTTCTGCCTTGGCGGCGTCCGAAATCGCGGCCTCGGCCAACCGCGACATGTTCAGCCCAAGCGCGCGCGCCGTTTCGGCGACGCTGGCATCCAATGTAAGATTCACTTTGACACGGCCCATGGCACCCTCTCGCACTATGCGTATAGGGCAGGAGTATAGGAGAGGTTGAGGATTCGGGCAAGGCGGCGATGGTTGGCGCGTATATGTGGGCCTATCTCGCCCATTAGGCCCGACCCGGCGCAAAGAAGAAGGGGCAAGGCGATCCGCCCTGCCCCCTTCGAGTTTCAGTCTTTCTGATCCAGCGCTGCAAGGAACGCCTCGATCCCGCGCTGTAATCGCGCCTTGCTGACGGCCGAGAAATCGCGCGGCAAGCGCATCTCTACCTTCCCGTCCGACGCGATCACCCGCATCTCCCCCTGTGGCAACCCAAGCCGCAAGGAGGTTTTGGCAGAGCTTCGCCCCGCAGGTTTTGGTGCGGCTTTCTTTGCCGTGATCCCTGCCCGCAGAATTGCAAGTTCGGCATCGGCATCCCGTTCAGGCTGTTTGATCAACGCCTTTTTCAGCGCCATCGCATTGCCCGCCTGCGCATCAAGGAACCGATAGACATCCAGCCCAAGCGCCCGCGGGATCGCCTCGGGGTAGCGCAGCGCGCCGTCCAGATCGGCAAGGACACGAGCGAACTGCCGGATATAGGTCTTCTTCTGTTTCAGCGCAGAGGCATAAAGCGTGCCAACCGCGTCACTCACCTCGACGCCCGAATCCTGCGCATAGGACAGGGCCAGCCGCGCCATCTCGCCAAAGGACAGATCTTTGCGCACAAGGTTCTCGTCCACCATCTTGCGGTATAGATCCGCAAGGGGTTCCCCGCGGGGAACCAGCGCGGCGGGGATGCGGGAATAGCGCGGGTCGCCAGTTTCGGCCGCAAGCTCGCGGAAGGCGGTGAGCCGGCGGAAGCCTTGAATAAGCTCATACCCGTTATCCGTCTGCTCCACCCGAATGGGGTTGGAAAGGCCGACGGACTGGATCGACTGTTTCAGCTCGGCCAGTTCGGGGTCGACATTGGCCGACCGGTCGCGGGTGAGCTTGTCGGTATGCACGTCCGATGTCTGGATCAGGTCTGTGATCAACCCCAGCCGTTTCAGCCGCACATGCTCATGCGCCAGCGCGTCGTTTTCCGCGCGAATGGCGGCCTCTGCGCTGGCGCGCTCGGAAGTGGCTTCAAGCGTTTCCGAGATCGCGCTCGCCATCGGGCCGCGTCGCGACGGGGCAGGGGGGTTGGGCACAGGATCAGAGTTCTGCAACGGATGGCCCTGAATGTTGTACTCTTTCACAACGGGCGATTCGGCAGGTGCGTTCCCCGCGGGGAACCCCGCGTCTTCCTCTTCATCCAGATCGAAGTTGATATCGAAAACAGAGCGTTTCTTAACCATTATTCATCCTCCAGTTTATCCCACGCATCGACAAGCGTGGCACGGAATTCATCATAGGCCCGATCAAAGGAGGCCCGCGCGCGGCGCCAGGTCTCGCGGGTCATCTGGCGGTAGTCCATCTCGTAGATCGACGACAGGAACCGGCCTGACTGTTCAACCGCGCGGGTCATTTCAATCGGGTGCTCTGCTACATGTGGCTTAAAGACCTGATTAAATGCTGACTGCATCGCACGGTGCAGATCGTTATTAGGCTCGAAACGGGTCAATAGAAACTTGATGTCAGCAAAGGCCTTGACGGGATCGGTGCCCGACGGCAGCCGCCCGCGGAAGCGGCCCAGGTCCTCAAGCGCTTCCGAGAGCTGGCCGATGAAGCTGGTGGTGCTGTCATACTCCCAATAGCCGGGGCCGGACGGAATATACAAAACATCCGCCGCAAAGACCGCGTTCATCGACTGGTAGCCAATGGCGGGAGGGCAGTCGAAGATGATCAGGTCGTAGGCGTCCGGCGGGATCGTATCAAGATAACGGGACACGGCGGCAAAGAACGACCATTCGGGGTTCAGGTGCCGGTACTGCGCGCTGGCAAATTCAACGAAGGCGGCATTGGCACAGCTGGGGATCAGGTCGATCGTGGGCCAGCTGGTCGGCTTGATGAAATCGGTGGCGCGCAATTCGCTGAGCCCCATGCCGGTGACAGAGGCAGGCAGTTTGCGTTGGGGCAGGGTGGCCCCGCTTTCCGCGCCGCCTTGCACCGCGTTCATCCGCTCTGTCTCGCGGATCAGGTCGCGGGCCATGATGCCCCAGACGGTGACCTCTTCCGAGACATCCGACAGCCCCATCGAATGGCTGAGCGTGGCCTGCGGATCGAAATCCACGGCCAGCACGCGGTAGCCGTCAAGCGCGGCCGCATGGGCGAAATGCAGTGCGACGGTGGACTTGCCCGCGCCGCCCTTGAAATTGGCAATCGCGGCACGCACCGCCCGCTTGCCCGCAGGGCGCGGCGGCATCAGCGACCGGTTCTTGATCTTCAGCTTGCGCCGCAGCTCGTTGATCTCTTCCAGCGAATACCAGCGCTGGCGGCCTTCCTCTTCCACTTGCCCCTCGGGCAGGGACGGATCAGCGGCCAGCCGGCCGCGCAGGGTCGACGGGTTGGTCTTGAAGATCAGCTCCGCCACTTCCCAGCTCGAGAACCGGCGCAGGGTCTTTTCCATCTCGGGCGAATAGGTCTGATGCCGGATGTGCCCCTGCATCTTGAGCGACTGCGCCTGAAGCTTTGCCAGGTCCGCATAGGTAAACATAAGCTGTCCTTTTCCCTACCCGTTCCCCGCGGGGAACCGCCGCCCCGCACGCTGTGGCGGCACCGGAAAACCCGAAAGAGAACGCTAATTACTACTCAATTTGGATTTACGCTGAATTTGCATCTTATGGAAAGACATTTATTCTATAAACAGGTTTTCAATATCCCTTATACCACAGGGCCTCGGCGCGATTCGGTCGATAGGCGCGGCGCTATAGCTCCGGGGCGGAAATATAGGGGGACAGCAGGATCGGCCCCGCGACATATTGGGGGACAAAAACGCTGTAATAGGGGACGCTCTGGATGACCCCCTATACCAATGATACCTCAACTTTCAAATTTGAATGGGGAAGAAAGAGGGTCGGTGCAAAACCAATCCTTGACAGAATTGGGTTTCCGGACGCAAATCAGGGAAGAGGCGGAAAAGACGTTGTCTACGCCCCGAGGATCCATCAAGAGATCGAACTGAGGCTGCACATTCACACCGTGCCAGATCGGAGCAGCTATGCTTTCACCGAAACCCGTGGGGCGTGACGCCGCCGCGCGCAAGTATGATATCATCACCGCCTTGGGGGCCTATGCCCTTGCCGGCGGGAAACATGATCACCGTCTGGTGCTGCGCTTCATTACACTTGTAACGGCGCGCTACAACTGGGCGCGCAATGAACTGGCCGTGGGTCAGCGCGAGATCGCGCAGCTTTGGTCCGTCGATGAACGCACCGTCAAACGCGAGATGGCAAAGCTGCGCGGCTGTGGCTGGCTGGTGGTCAAACGTCAGGGCGCGCGCGGACGGGTGACGGAATACGGGCTCGATCTTGATGCGATCCTTGAAAAGACGCGCCCGCAATGGCCGCAGGTCGGCCCGGACTTTGATCTGCGCATGCAGGGCGCGCCGGAGCCGACGCGGGTGGTGCCTTTGCCCGTGCGTGGCACCGCCCCGACACCGCCTGTCGAAGGGGGCAGCGAATGGGCGTTGGCGCAGGCCGTGCTCCATGCCGAAGATGCCGGTGTCTATGGCAGTTGGCTGCATAATCTGACGCGGCAGGATCGGGCAGGGGGGCGTGTCACGCTTCAGGCCCCCAGCCGTTTTCACGGGGCCTATGTACAGACCCATCTGATCCCCCGCGTTCTGGCCGCATTGCAGGCCGTAGATAGTGACGTGTCCGAGGTCGTGATCACCGCCTGAACCGGATCGGCTGAACGGGGGGGCCCACGCTTTGCCATTGTAATCCGCGAAACCGCAGGCGACATTCCCCGTAATTAAACTGTTGCCCCTGCGTCAGCAGGGAAGGGGAGGATACCATGCAATTGAACGGACAGGCCGCCATCGTCACCGGTGGCGCTTCGGGATTGGGCGGGGCCACGGCAGCGTTTCTGGCGCAGGCCGGGGCCAAGGTCACCATCTTTGATATGAACGCTGAACTGGGCGAGGAAAAAGCCACCGCCATCGGGGGCAAGTTCCTGCGCGTTGATGTCACCGACGAAAGCGCGGTAGAGGCCGCGATCGCAGAGGCCGAAGGGCTGCACGGCAAGGCGCGTATTCTGGTAAACTGCGCGGGCATCGGCCCACCTGCCAAGGTCGTGGATCGTGACGGCGCGGCGCTGCCCTTGGCAAGCTTTACCAATGTCGTGAATGTGAACCTGCTGGGGTCGTTCAACGTGTTGTCGAAATTCGCCGCCGCCTTGCACAAGGCAGAGCCCGTGGGCGAAGAACGCGGCGTGATTATCAACACGGCATCGGTCGCGGCGTTTGATGGCCAGATCGGGCAGGCGGCCTATGCGGCGTCGAAGGGCGGGATCGTAGGCATGACCTTGCCCGTCGCCCGCGAGCTGGCGCGCTATGGCATCCGGGTGATGACGATTGCACCGGGGCTGTTCCTCACACCGCTGCTGGAGGGGCTGCCGCAGGAGGCACAGGATTTGCTCGGCGCGCAGGTGCCTTTCCCCAGCCGTTTGGGCGATCCGTCGGAATACGCCAAGATGGTCGGGGCGATTATCGACAACCCGATGCTGAACGGTGAAACGATCCGCCTTGATGGCGCGATCCGCATGGCACCGAAATAGAGACTGAATAGAGGGGAAAGCGTTATGGCACATGCCTATATCGTAGAGACAGCCCGCACCGCAGGGGGGCGCCGTGGCGGCGCGCTGCGCGACTGGCACCCTGCCAATCTGGGGGCCGAGGTGTTGAATGCGCTGGTGGCGCGGTCCGGGATCGAGGGCGCGGTGATTGATGACGTGATCGTCGGTTGCGTCAGCCAGGGCGGAGAGCAATCCTTTGCCTTCGGGCGCAACTGTGTGCTGGCGTCGAACCTGCCGCAATCGGTGCCTGCGGTCACCATCGACCGGCAATGCGGCAGCTCGCAACAGGCGGTGCAATTCGCGGCACAGGCCGTGATGTCGGGCACGCAGGATGTGGTTGTCGCGATGGGTGTCGAAAGCATGACACGGGTGCCGATGGGGTCGAATGTATCGCTTTATGCCAAGGCGGGGTTGGGCGAGGGCCCGTTCAGCGACCGGATCGAGGCGCGCTACGGCACCAAGAATTTCAGCCAGTTCATCGGCGCGGAAATGGTCGCACAAAAGCACGGGTTCACCCGCGCCGAACTGGACGCCTATGCGCTGGAAAGCCACCGCCGCGCCACCGCTGCGCGGGATGGTGGGGCCTTTGACGCAGAGATCATTCCGCTGGCCATCGACGGCGGGATGCACACCCGCGACGAAGGCATCCGCGATGATGCGACGCTTGACGGGATTTCCTCTGTTAAACTGCTTGATCCGGACGGCATGATCTCTGCCGCGAACGCGTCGCAGATTTGCGATGGGGCGGCGGGCGTATTGGTCGTGTCCGAAGCCGCGCTCAAGAAATACAAGCTGACCCCGAAGGCGCGGATCGTGAACCTGACGGTGACCGCAGGCGATCCGGTGATCATGCTGGAGGAACCGCTGCCCGCCACCGACCGCGCGCTGGAGCGGGCCGGTATGAAGATCGACGACATCGATCTGTTCGAGGTCAACGAAGCCTTTGCGCCGATCCCGATGGCCTGGGCGAAACACACCGGGGCCGATCCGGCCAAGTTGAATGTGAATGGCGGCGCGATAGCACTTGGGCATCCTCTGGGGGCCTCTGGTGCGCGGCTGATGACGACGCTGGTGCACAGCCTGCATGCGCGCGGCCAAAGATACGGGTTGCAAACCATGTGCGAAGGCGGCGGCATCGCCAATGTCACCATCATCGAGGCGCTGTAGTCCCGATCACAAGAAGGGAGTGACGGACGCAACGTTCGTCATTTCCAAAGCGCGCACATCCTGACAAGTTGCAGGAAAATAATACGTCCCGGAGGAACAAGATGACGCTACCCGCCCTTTTCGACAATTTGCGTATCCCGCTGATTGGCAGCCCGCTGTTCATTATCTCGAACCCTGATCTGGTGATTGCACAGTGCAAGGCCGGTATCGTGGGCAGCTTTCCAG
Source organism: Sulfitobacter sp. R86518 (assembly GCF_042466275.1). NCBI lineage: Bacteria > Pseudomonadati > Pseudomonadota > Alphaproteobacteria > Rhodobacterales > Roseobacteraceae > Sulfitobacter > Sulfitobacter sp. R86518. The sequence continues at coordinate 56,223 of NZ_JAXHCA010000010.1, read as the reverse complement.
CGCTGAACGCACGCGAAGCGGAAGGGGAGCCGATTGAGCTGGACCGCTGGTTGACGCGCATCAAGGAAGAGCTGGACCGTCACAACCAAGCGAACCCCGACAATCCCGCCGCCCCCTATGCGGTGAACCAGATCGTGCATAAATCCAATGCGCGGCTTGAACGGGACGTAGAGATTTGCGTCAAGCACGAGGTGCCGCTGTGGATCACGTCGCTTGGGGCGCAGGAATGGCTGAACGATGCGGCGCATGGCGCGGGCGGTGTTGTCTTGCACGACATCATCAACAACCGCTTTGCCCATAAGGCGATTGAAAAAGGTGCCGATGGTCTGATCGCCGTGGCCGCAGGGGCAGGGGGGCACGCCGGTGCCTTGTCGCCGCTGGCGCTGATCCAGGAAATCCGCGAATGGTTCAACGGGCCGCTGTTCCTGTCGGGGGCGATTGCCAAGGGCGACAGCATTCTTGCGGCGCAGGCCATGGGCGCGGATGGCGGCTATGCCGGGTCGGCGTTTATCGCCACGCAAGAGGCGAATGCCGACGCACGCTACAAGCAGATGATCGCGGATTCGGGGGCTTCGGATATTGTGTATTCCGACTTGTTCACCGGCGTTTGGGGCAACTATCTGAAAGCCTCGATCGAGGCGCAGGGCATGGACCCGAACAACCTTGAACGGTCCGATCCGTCGAACATGAACTTCGGTGCCGATCGCGAGAAGCCCAAAAGCTGGAAAGAGATCTGGGGAGCCGGTCAGGGCATCGGCGCGGTCAAGGATGTGCGCCCCGCCGCCGAGGTGGTCGAGCGGATGGCGACAGAATACGCCGCGGCACGCAAAAGGCTGTTCGATCAGACCGCGTGAGTGTAAAACAGGCCGTCCCTTCGGGGGCGGCTTTTTTGATGACGGGATAGGGATCGCCATGCACACCGCGCCGGAGACGACTTTACGCCGCTTGTTCGACCGCGCGGTCGCCGTGGCCGATCCGATGCAATCGCTGGCCGCGCATCTGCCGCCGAAACCGGCGGGGCGTGTGGTGGTGATCGGTGCAGGCAAGGCCAGCGCGCGCATGGCCGAGGCGGTCGAGGCGGCTTGGGGCCCCTGCGACGGTTTGGTGATCACCCGCTATGGATACGCCCGCCCCTGTCAGGGGATCGAGATTGTCGAGGCCGCCCACCCCGTGCCCGATGCCGCCGGACAGGCCGCAACCGCGCGGATGCTAGAGCTGGTGCAGGGCTTGGGCGAGGAGGACTTTGTGCTGGCGCTGATCTCGGGCGGGGCGTCGGCGCTGCTGACCGCCCCCTTGGGGGAGATTACGCTGGCCGAGAAACAGGCGGTGAACGCGGGGCTGCTGGCCTCTGGCGCGCCGATCACGCAGATGAATGTGGTGCGCAAGCATCTGTCGCAGGTCAAGGGCGGGCAGTTGGCGGCGGCGGCCTATCCGGCGGCGATGCACACGTTGATGATCTCGGATGTGCCGGGGGATGATATGGCGATGATCGGGTCGGGCCCCACGGTGGGCGATGCCTCCACCTCGCGCGATGCGCAGGCGATCTTGACGCAGTGGGGCGTGGCGGTTCCGGCCTCGGTCACGCGGGCGCTCGCTGCGGGGTCGCAGGTCGTGCCGCCGGATGATGCGCGGCTGTCGCGTGTGATGAACCGGATTTATGCGGCCCCCAAGCAATCGCTGGATGCGGCACAGGCTTTGGCCGAGGCAGAGGGGTTTCGTGTGATCCGTCTGGGCAATGACCTAGAGGGCGAGGCCCGCGAGGTCGCCCGCGCCCATGCCGCCTTGGCCCTGCAAGAACAGGCGCGTCTACATTCCGGCGATGCGCCGATTGTAATCCTGTCGGGCGGCGAGCTGACGGTCACGCGGCGCGGGAATGGCGTTGGCGGACCGAATGCGGAATATGCCTTGGCGCTGATGCTGGCGCTGAACGGGGCGGCCGGTATCTGGGGGTTGGCCTGCGATACCGACGGCGTCGACGGCGCGGCAGAAGTGGCGGGGGCGATCATCGGACCCGACACTTTGGCGCGGGCGGGGGCCGCGCGCGCCGACGCAGAATCGGCGTTAGCGGTAAATGACGCCCACGGTTTCTTTGGTCGGATCGGCTGTCAGGTGGTGACGGGACCGACGCTGACGAACGTCAACGACTTCCGTGCTATGATTGTGCATCCCGTATGATCAGCAACCCTGAGTTGGGGCGCCTTTAGATTCTGTTGAGGTTTCTGTCTTAATCCTGTGCGCAAGTAATAATTAACGTTGGCAGGGAAACCGGTGCTACTTATAAGTGAGGGATGCCGGTAACATGATCAGCGGGTGGCTTTCATCGATTAGGCGCTTTTCAGTTTTGCGAAATGTGAGAGTATAGTTTTGTTCAAGCGCTTAGATTTGATTTTGGTCGTTGTCTGCCTTCTCGTGACCTTCGGGATCTACGCTGAAGGCGCGCGAATGAACCGCGCCGCGGCCAAGGCCGAATTCACCCGCATCACCGAAGACGGGCTTCAGGCGCTGGATCGTCGGATGAACATCTATCTGCAAAGTCTGAACGGCGCCGCAGGGATGATGCAATCGTCGGAGAATATCGAATACGACGATTTCGAGACCTTTGTCGAAAGTCTGGATTTCGAAAACTATCTGCCCGGCATCAACGGCATCGGGTTTGTCGAACCCGTGGCCAAGGTGGACGAAGATGCTTTCGTCGCCGATATGCGTGCCAATGGGACGCCGGGGTTCGAGATCAGGCCGGAAACGAACCATGACCAGAAATATGTGATCAAATATATCGCGCCGGTGCTGCCCAACAAGGAAGCCGTCGGGCTGGATATCAGCTTTGAAAAAGGGCGGCGCGAGGCGGCGGATCGGGCGCGCGAAACCAACACCCCGCAGCTGACACCGCGCATCCTGCTGGTGCAGGACGCGATGAAGGAACCGGGGTTCTTGCTGCTGCGCCCGCTGTTCTATGCCTCCGGCCCGCGCGAGGGGACGTTTCGCGGCTGGGTCTATGCGCCGTTCATCGGCCGCAACCTGTTGCAGGATCTGACGCCGAACCAGAACAATGTGTATGATTTCCACGTCTATGACGGCGACACGACCGACCCCGAGGCTCTGATCTATGCTAGTCAGGATCACGAACATGCGGCGGGTAAGTATAGTGTGGCCTATGCCACCGAATTCTTCGGGCGGACCTGGACCGTCCAATATGAAAGCACCCCTTTGTTCGAGGCGTTGTTCCCCGGTGGCACGCCGCTGCTTGCGCTGATCGCAGGGATTGCTCTGACCGCGATGCTGATCGTGGTGCTGCGCGCTATTCGCCAACGCGGGGATTCTCTGGCCGAGGTGGCCGCGCTGCGCGAACAGCAGATCAGCGCCCGCGAAGAGGAAAACCGGTCGATCATCGAGAACAGTGTCGTGGGCATCTTCATTCTGGATGAACGCCGCGAGATCCTGTTTGCCAACCACGCCGCGCTCGAGATTTTCGACAAGCAGGAAGACGGGATGGGCGGGTTGCCCCTGAAGAAATTCGTGAAAGAGGCGGGGTGGCTGCCCGCAGAGGCAGGCTATAACGCCACGGGCACCAAACATGACGGATCCACGCTGCATCTCGATCTACATTATAACGAATGGGAGACGCTGAATGGCGTCAAACGCATCACCGCCATTGTGCGGGATGTGTCGGTCGAGGTCGGGGCCGTCGGGGAACTGGCCGGGATCAAGGAGCGCTATGACCATGCCCTCGCGGGGTCAGAGATTGGCGTGTTCGAGATCGACCTGATGTCGGGCACATCGGTGGTCTCGCCGACGTGGCGCAAGATCATGGAGGTCGGTCCGGAGGTCGAGGATACGCAGGAAGAGTTCCTGAGCCGTATCCACCCCGACGATCTGCCCCGTCTGATCGAGGCGGATCAGCACTGTATCACCGGCAAGGCAGAACGGTCGCGGACCGAATACCGGATGCAGTTCGGCGAAAGCTGGCGCTGGATGCGGTCGGATGCCGTGGTCGTGGACCGCGCCGACGACGGGTCGGCGATACGGATGGTCGGGACGCAAAGCGACATCACCGGGCTGCGTCACGCCCGCAACGCGCTTGAGGCAAGCGAGAAGCGTTTCCGCACCGTGCTGGATGCGGCCCCCGTTGGCATGGCGACCCTGAACAGCAACGGACAGTTCACCAGCGTGAACAACGCCATGTGCGAGCTGACGGGATATTCGCAAAAGGTAATGACCGACCGGTTCAACCTTGCGCAGATCATCCCCGAGGAAGATGTGAAGCTGATGCGTGATATCGTGACCAAGTTCACCGAAAGCGGGTCGAACGAGGTTTACCGCGGCGAACATCCGATCCTGCACAAGGACGGCGGCCAGCGGTGGGGGCTGTTCAACATCACCTGGACCTTCGACAAAAACGAAGGAGCTTATGTCTTTATCGCGCAGGTCAACGATATCACCGACCAAAAGAAGATCGACGAGATCAAGAATGAATTTGTCTCCACGGTCAGCCATGAATTGCGCACGCCGCTGACCTCTATCAAGGGGGCGCTTGGCCTGATCGAGATGTCGGCGCGTGACACCATGCCTGCCTCGGCGCTGCGCCTGATCGAGATCGCGCGCAACAACGCCGACCGTCTGACCACCATCGTGAACGATATTCTCGACCTCGAAAAGATATCGTCGGGCAAGATCGAGTTTGACCTCAGCCCGATGAGCCTGAACGAGGTCATCTCTTCGGCCGTGCAAGAGATGATGCCCTTTGCCGTCACCCATAACACCAAACTGGTGATGGATCTGCCCGACACCGACATCAATGTGACCGCCGATTGGTCACGGATGATGCAGGTGCTGGCGAACCTGATGTCGAATGCGTGCAAATATTCGTCCGAAGGCACCGACGTCACGATCAAGGCCGAGACCATTGGCGACATGGCGATTGTTTACGTTCAGAACTTTGGCCCCGGTGTGCCCGAGAATTTCAAGAACCGGATTTTTCAGGCGTTCTCTCAGGCCGATGGATCGGACACGCGGGCCAAGGGCGGGACGGGCCTTGGGCTGAATATCACGCGACAGATCGTTTGGCGTCAGGGCGGCAACATCGGCTTTGAAAGCAAGCCGAGCGGGACCACGATTTTCTGGTTCACCTGCCCGCTGGCCACCGATGCCGAAGGGTATGACGTGCTGCCCGATGCCCGCACGTTCGAAGTGATCGACGGCACGAAGGACAATCTTAGGGTGTTGCACCTTGAGGATGACGAAGAATTTGCAGAGGTGCTGCGCGAAGGGTTGAGACCCTTTGCCGATGTGCATAACGTCACGCGGCTGAACGAGGTCCACGATGCGCTGAGCGCGGGGCCGCTGGACGTGATCATCCTTGACTGGACCGTGCCAGATGGCGACGCCGCTGCCGTCCTGGACGATATCGCTGAGCTTCAGCCAACGGCGCGGGTGGTCGGGCTGACCTTCTGACGCTGCGCGCGAGAAGGATAGTCGGGTGGGCACCCATCTGGTGAAGTCTCAGACCGACCTGAACCACATTATCGAAAGTATTGTAGGTCCGACACAAAGAGCGAGTTGATCTCCTTATGGTTGTTTATAAAGTTACTAAAAATCGCCTTAAAAATGTCTAGATACTTTTGTCTATGATGGCGCAAGGGATGGAGAGGGTGCTTGGCTAGGGATGGTGCCTTCTTTTTGTAAGTAAGGACGCGATATGTCTTGGAACGGAAAGAAGCGCCATATTGCCACCGGTTTCGTCGCCGGATCGGCCTTGGCTGGGGGGTGGTACGCCGCGACCTCGGCGCTGCTGTCGGGCGCACCGGCGCAAACCGTTCCGGTTATCGGGGCCATCGCCATTGCCAGTCTGGTGCCGCTGATCGCCGCGAACGTGCGGGCCACGCCGGCGCGTGCGACGGTTGATGACAGCGTTGCCCAACAGCTGCGTGTTCTAAAGATGCACACGATGGTAAACGTGGTCGACACCGATAACCTGCTGGTCGAGGTGAACGATCTGTTGCTCGAGGCAACCGGCTATACCCGCAAAGAGCTGATCGGCAAACCGGTCGCGATGCTGTATTCCAAGGACAATAGAACCACCGCCACTGAAATCCGCGATCTGCTGCGGCAGGGCAAAAGCTGGCAGGGTGAAACGACGCTGCGCAATCGTGACGGGTCAAACTGCGTGACACAGACGACAGTGACCCCGTTGCTGGATGCGAATGGCCGCTGGATCGGGTCGATCTCGGCGCGGACGGACATCACCTCTACCACCAAGCTGATCGCGCGGCGCGACACGGCGATGACCTTGCACGAGCTGCGCGACGACATTTGGATCGTGTCCGAAGACAACCTTGAACTGCGCTATATGAACCTTGCTGCCAAGGCGCGGTTCGGCTGGTCGACGCGGCCCAAGAACGGGCAAACGGTGCGCGATATGGCGGCCGAGCGCGGCTGCGAGGATGTGCTCGACGCCTGTCTACGGATGATGGATATCGGCGACACCTATATGACGTTCAGCGCAACGATATCGGGCACGAACTTTGAAGGGTCGATCAAGTGGCTCAACAAGGGGACAGTCGACGGGCGTCTGCTGATCATGCTGCACGACGTCACCGAACGGCTTGAACAAGAACGTTTGCAGGCGGATTTTATCTCTATGGTCAGCCACGAACTTCGGTCGCCCTTGACCTCGATCAAAGGGTCGATGGGGCTGCTGTTGTCGAAAGCCGCGGGCCAGCTGCCGCCCAAGGCCGAAGGCCTGCTGGAGATCGCGCATCGCAATGCCGATCGTCTGGTGCTGATCATCAACGATATTCTGGATATGGAGAAGATCTCCTCCGGGCGTCTGGATTTCGAAGTGGAAACCGCCGACCTGTCAGAACTGGTGGCCGAATCCCTGCGCGCCAATGCGACCGCGCATCAGCGGTTCGGCTTGCAGATCAAATGCCACGGGGTGGATACGCCCACCTATATCGAGACTGACGCCAACCGTATCATTCAAGTTTTAACCAACTTGATGTCGAATGCTGCGAAGTTTTCCAAACCGGGCGGCACGGTGGAGATCTGCGTCGATAAAACCCCTGAAAACGTATGTGTGTCTGTACGCGATGAGGGTATGGGCATTGCGCCCGAAGACCAGCATAAGATCTTTCAACGGTTTGCTGATATGGCGAATTCCGATCGGGCGACCAAAGGCGGTACCGGTTTGGGGCTGAGCATCTGTAAAGCAATTGTTGAAGGTTTGGGTGGTACGATCGATTTTGTCAGTAAAGAAGGGCGGGGGACAACTTTCACCTTCACTTTACCTGTCAAAACGCGCCATTCTGGGCCAGAGAATGATTTTGAAAGACTAGAGAACGTTGGATAAGAGTCCCGTATGATTAAATTGCTTCACGTAGAAGACGACGCCGATATTCGCGAAATCGCCAAAATGTCACTCGAACTGTCGGGTGATTTCGTGGTGGAGCAATGCGACTGCGGCGAACAGGCGCTTGAAAAGACGCTGGACTATATCCCCGACGTGTTTTTGCTGGATATGATGATGCCCGGCATGACCGGCCGTCAAACGCTTGAGAAACTGCGCGAGAATCCGGATTTCGCAAATGTGCCCGCGATCTTCATGACCGCCCGTGCCCAACCGAACGAGCTGGAAGAACTGCGCGGCATCGGCGCGACAGAGGTGATCAGCAAACCCTTTGATCCCATGTCGCTCGCCGACCAGATCAAGGCAGCCATCGCCTGAATAGGGCCAGATGTTAGATGAAGAAACCGCGGCGGAAATGCTGCGGTTTTTTTTGCTTTGTGGGTTTCGATGCTTGTCAGGTTGATACGGGTGGGACGTTTGTTTGGGAGTTAGAAATTTTTAATCAACGTTATGTTAAATAATGGCGAACGCTTAAACCCTGCCGGTGAAGCCACCTGAATACCGTTTCAGATTCAGCCGCGTGCGCCGCGATTTTTCCGGCAAGCATCACGGATATTCTCGACGCAATCCCTACGCCAGACACTGCACGAAGAAATCCGACAGCGGTCTGTGTTGGCTTTGATCCGGCCTGAAAACGCGGTACGGATTGATATGGCGCAGCGTACCCTTATCGAGATTCTTTTGCCTGAGTTGAGGGCCTATGCCACGGCCATCTGTCAGTCGCGCGACGCGGCAGAGGATCTGGTGCAGGACGCGGTGGAGCGGGGGTTGCGGTCTGATCGCAGACCCGAGCTGCTGGAGGAATTGCGCCCGTGGATGTTCCGCGTCATTCGCAACCTGCATTATGACGAGCTGAGAAAAAGGCGCGTGCGCCGTGAATATTCGGCGGAGGAGAAACGTCTATCTGATGAAGCAGGCGGACCAGATACCGCGCGGGATGTATTGATCCGGCTGGCGTTCGAGAAGCTGCCGCCCGAGACCCGCGAGGTGCTGTGCCTCGTGGACATTATGGGCCTGAAATACGCCGAGGCGGCGAAAGTGATGGATGTGCCAAACGGCACAGTGATGAGCCGGATCAGCCGCGCGCGTCGGGCGTTGCTGGACATGGTCGATGGGGCTGGAACGGCAAAACAGGAAGTGACGCGGAAGACATGAGCGAGCTGAACGACAAAGACTGGGAACAGGTCAACGCCTACCATGATGGCGCGCTGAACGCGTCGGAAATGCGTGCCTTGGAGACGCGGTTGGCAGCCGAACCCGCGCTGGCTGCGGCGCTTGAGGATGTGCGGCGCGTTTCGCGCGGTTTGGCGTTGATGCGTCCGGTGTTGGACGATCCAGACGCTACGCCGCGAACGAGGGCCGCAAACAGCAACCGGCACCCGCGCCGTTGGCTTTGGGGCGGCGCTGTCGCCGCAGCGGTGGCTTCGGCGATGGTGTTCGGGTCTGGCTTCGTCGCCTCCCCTACGGCTTTCGACATTCACACCGAACTTGCAGCACAGACCTATGATCTAGGCTCTGGCGATCTGCGCCCCGTGGCGGGGGGTGGTTTGGCAGGTGTGCCGGATCTTGAGGGCGCGAACCTGACAGCCGTCGCGTCCCGCGTGGCAGAAAAGGGCGATATCATGCATTATGCGGGCCAGAATGGATGTCGTCTGACCTACCTTCGCGGCGGGTTTGCACTGCCAGAGGGTAAGAGCACGTCAGAAAAGCAGATCGCGAGCTGGGGCTCACGGGACCAACAGCACCATATTATCGTCGCGACAGGGATGGACCGCACCCGGTTCGATGCCATTGCCCGCTATCTCAAGCTCGAAACGCGCGAACGCGCCTCTGAAAGCGTGATGGCAGCACTTTCAAAGACGGTTCGTTCGGCGCGGCCTTGCGTCGGTTAGGTCAGTCGGCGTCTGACAAACTGGCGAGATAGGCGATCACATCGGCTTGATCTTCCGGCTTGCGCAGCCCGGCAAAGCTCATCTTGGTGCCGGGCACGGCCTTGCGGGGGTTGGCAAGGAAAGTCGCAAGCCGGTCGGGTGTCCAGTCGCCGCCATGGTCGGTCAGCGCGCCGGAATAGCGGAACCCGTCCACCGCCGCGACAGAGGCCCCGACGATCCCGTACAGATTTGGCCCGACGCGGCTTGGGCCATCTTCTTCGACCGTGTGACAGGCTTTGCACTTCCTGAATACTTTCTCGCCCGCGGCGGGGTCGCCTTGTGCCAGAATCTCGGCACCGGGCATTTCGGGCTCTGCTGCGGCGGCGTCCTCGGTCGGCGCGCTGGCGTCGCTGTTGGCCGCGGCGTCAGATCCGCCCGCGACCGTCGCCACATAGGTCGATAGCGTTTCGATCTCTGCGTCGGTCAGCGTTTCGGCAAAGCCGGGCATAATGCCGATCCCGCTTGTCACGGCGGCGCGGACCTGTTCGACGGTGGGCTTGAAGTCATCAAGGTTCGGGCCGATCTCGCCTTCGGCACCTGCGTCTTTCAAGCTGTGACAAAGGGCACATTGCGGCTGCGCTGTCTCGTTGAAAAGGGCGCGCCCGGCGTCAAGAGAGGCGTCGGCTGCTGCTGCGCTGCCGATCAGCGCAAGGAAAAGGGCACCGCCAAGGCGCGGCGTCAGGGATGGGGTCATTTCAATGTCTCCGGGTAAGGGTCGGACCGACGGCCAAGGCCGCCGGTCTATGGTATCAGCTGACAGTCACGTCGACGGCATGTGCCCGCCATCCGTTGTTGCCATAACCGCGTTCGTTTGGCGGAAAGTTCTCTGGTTGGGCGTCGCCTGCGGCATTGGTTGCCCGGCTGGCCAGCATATGAGTGCCTTCCGTCAGATCGGTGATCAGCACAAAGGGTCGCCACGCGTAGGGGCCAAGGTCAGGGCCCAGAAACTGCGCATCGGCCCAATTCTGCCCGCCGTCTGTGGACACTTCGACTTTCTCCAGCCCGCTGACACCGCCCATTGCGACGCCGTGGATCTGCACCTTGCCCGTCGCGGCATCCACCAGCGGCCCGGTGATCCACGATTTCACCGACATCTCGTACATGGAGGGTTGCGAGGGATCACCTTTTTCGCCGACAGGGCGGACGCGGTAGCCGGTCTGCTGGATCTTATTGGGCGATTCCTCGACCGTCAGGGCCAACCGTTTGAGATACTTGATATTGTTGACGCCGTAGTAGCCCGGGATAATCAGCCGCAGGGGGCCACCGTGCGCGAGCGGCACGGGTTCGCCGTTCATCTCCCACGCGAGGATCGCGCGATCCATCGCAGCCTTCGGGACAGAGCGTTCAACCTGGATCGATTCAGGCGGCAGCCCTTGGGGAATATCCTCTCCGCCGGTGCCGGTCAGGTAGACGGCATCGGCATCGGCGCCGCCCATTGCGTCAATAACGGCGCGCACGGGGACGCCTGTCCACACAACATTGCCCGCCGCCCCGACAGACCACTGCGACCCGCTCGTCTCGTGATCGAAGAAAGCGCGCCCGTTGCCCGAGCATTGCAGCACGCACACGACCGTTTCGACGCCAAGCGTTTTCAACGCACCGACGGTCATCTTGCCGGGGTTTGCAACACCGTCGATCTCGACCTCCCAGGCATCGCGGTCGGCAACGATCTTGTCCGAGGGGGCGGGCAAGTTGTTGCGGATGTAAAGTTCGGTTGTGGGGGTGATCAGCTCTGACCCCTGTGCGGCGCGTTTCGTCTCGAGCGTCTGCTTGGAATGGACGATCATGTCCTCGGCGTCTTTCCAGGCGACGTAATCCGGCAACGGCTCTCCGCCTGATTGTGCCAAAGCCGGTGCCCCGACCGCGACGGCTGCCATCGTGCCGGCCGATCCGATCAAAAAATGCCGACGCTTAACGTTTTCAATGACTTTCATGTCTTCCTCCCGTGGTTCCGGGCCTTTGCTCTGCATCGTGGGCAAAGGCTCTATGACCAAGTGACGTCCGGGGGGTGCGGTTTATTCCCGCGTGACAAAATAACTTTCGATAAAGTTTGGGGGCCCCGCTGGATCGGTGCCCGTTCGCGTAGGCCCGCTGTATCCAGCGGTTTGGCAGAACTCGGGTCTGTCGCCTAGCGGGAGCCGTTGTGTTGTATTGGGGGTGCTCCTCTTGGCTGTCTTGCGGTTGGTAGGCTCAGGTCGGGTTTAGGCGTTCCCGCGGACAGGTTTGTCGTTGTTGATCGTGAATATCATCCCGTCGAGAAGTTCATCCAGATCGGGGCGCGCCGCCGGACCGTTAGAAATGGCTATGATCTGCGTCGTGCCGTCGGGGCGCAGGCAGAAAATACCGGGCTCTGCAAAGCGACGGTCGGTTTCCTGCGAAGACAGAGGGTCGCTGACGTAAAGCCCCATGGCGCGAATGTCACTCTCTTGCAGGTCGTAGCCGATGTCGAAGGTCCACCCGAAGCGCGCGACATCATCGCTGACTTTCTCCAGCGGGTCGGCCGAGACGCATTTCACTGCAAAACCCGCGTCTTCCCACTTTGCATAGTTGTGTTCCAGCTTGCCCAGGTAGGTCTTGCAGCGTCCGCAATGCTTGCCACGGTATACGATGAGCAGCGTCCAGCCGTCGGTCGCGCCGCCCACCGTCATGGTGCCGCCACCGAATTTAGGCACCTCGAACAGGGGGAAGGCGGTGCCCGCCTGCAGTTTGGTTATCTGGTTGGAATGCGAATTTGTCATGTATCTATCTCTTCCTATGTGTTGGCCCGCCCGTGCAGCAGGGGCGAAATTTCCGTCGCCTTACTTGTCTCTTCGCAGACCTTAAGCCCTTTTAAATTCTAAATTTTCGGGTCGGTGCAATGAAGATCAAAACGACAGGGTCAGGCGCGTCCCCATTAAAACTCGAAAAATAGTACTTGTAAATATTTGTAAGTCATGTGATCACTTTTGCAATAATTTGTCTTTGGGAGGAAACAAATATGAAACTGAATAAAATTATCACCCGTGGTGCCTTCGCGATTGCCGCGGCATCGACGCTGGCTGTCATGCCGGTAACGGCGCAGGCAAAAGACTGGCGCGGCTGGAATATCCACGTCGAGGATTACCCTGTATCGCACGGTATGGAAGCCTTCATGGAAGAGGTTACCGAAAAGACAGGGGGCGAGATCAAGGGCAAGGTGTTCCACGCTGGCGTTCTGGGCTCGCAGCCCGATGCGATTGAACAGCTGCGTCTCGGGATCATGGATTTTGGCGTCTTCAGCCTTGGGCCGATGGGGCAGGCCGTGCCTGCGACCAACGTCGTGTCCTTGCCCTTCGTCTTCAAAAGCGTGCCCCAGATGTATGAGCTGATGGACGGCGAACCGGGGGCCGCATTGGGCGAAGCGCTAGAGGAAAAGGGGATCGTCCCGCTTGGCTACTATGACGCCGGCGCGCGGTCTTTCTATAACTCGGTCAAGCCGATCAATACGCCCGAAGACGTCCAAGGCATGAAAGTGCGCGTGATGAACAACGACCTGTTCGTCGGCATGATCGAATCCATGGGCGGCAACGCCACCCCGATGGCCTTTGCGGAAGTCTACCAGTCGATCAAGACCGGCGTTGTGGACGGGGCAGAGAACAACCCGCCCTCTTATGAATCCACCAGCCACTTCGAGGTTGCGAAATACTATTCGTTGACCCAGCACCTGATCATTCCCGAATGTCTGTGCATGAGCAAAAAGACCTTTGACGGTCTGACACCAGAACAGCAGGAAATCGTGAAAACCGCCGGTAAAAACTCCACCGATCTGCAGCGCAAACTCTGGGGCGAACGCGAGGCGGCGTCGATGAAGATCATCATGGACGGTGGCGTCGAAGTGAACGAGATCGCCGACAAATCGGCGTTCCAGGAAGCGATGGTGCCCGTCTACGAAAAGTATCTGGCGGCCAATCCAGAGATGACGGATCTCGTCAATCTGTTCCGCAACGCTGACTGATCAGCGCGGCTGGACAATCGTGCGCCCTGTTGTAACGGGGCGCACCCTTTCTCTCACAAAGGAATAGGGCCGTGGAACACGCACCCCTCTGGATGAAGCATACCGAGCGTGCGCTCGACGGGCTGAGTTTTCTTTGCATGCTCGCGGCCTCTATCGCCATCGTCGTGCTGATCGCGACCTTTGGCTGGCTGGTGTTCGGGCGCTATGTCTTGAACGTCACGCCGACATGGGTCGAACAGCTGGCGCTTTTGCTGATCTGCTATGTGACCTATCTGGGCGCGGCGGTCGGGATCCATGAGAACACACATCTCGGGGTGACGCTGTTCCGCGACATGATGGGCTGGCGGGTCAGTAATTTCCTGAAACTCGTCATTGATATCGTCCTTGCCGGTTTTGGCCTGATCATGCTGGTCGCAAGTATTGAACTGGTGAAATTCGGGTGGAGCACAATGCTCCCCATGCTGAACATCCCTGAAAGCTTCCGGTCCTTGTCGGCTGCGATGTGCGGCGGGCTTGTCTTTCTATTTGCCGGACTGCGCGCGGTGTTTCGGATCGCCTGTTTTCTGCGCGGTATACCCTATCATGAAAAAGGTCTGTTTTAATCATGGGTCTGACAATCCTTCTTGGCATTTTCGGTGTCTCCGTCGTGATCGGTATCCCCGTCGCCTTTGCAATGGGTATCGCAGCCCTGACCGCCTTTTGGTACGAAGGTTTTCCGCTGCTGATCACCTTTCAACGGTCGGTTTCCGGCATCTCTGTCTTCTCGCTGCTGGCGATCCCGTTCTTCGTTTTCGCAGGCGAGCTGATGCTGCACGGCGGTATCGCCATGCGTCTGGTCAAGTTCGCCTCGGCCCTTGTGGGTCACGTGCGCGGCGGTCTGGCATCGGTGAACATCTTTTCCAGCATGTTGTTCGGCGGAATTTCGGGATCGGCTGTGGCTGATATCTCGGCGCTCGGGTCTATTCTGATCCCTGTCATGAAGGAACGTGGCTATCATTCCGATTACGCGGTGAACGTGACCGTTACATCATCGATTGCAGGCATCGTTATTCCGCCCAGCCACAATATGATTATCTTTGCGGTGGCCGCAGGCGGGGGGATCTCGATCTCGAAGCTGTTCCTCGCGGGGGTGGTGCCCGGCATGCTGATGTGTCTGTGCCTTGCGGTGGCGGCCTATGTCATTGCGATCAAACGCAACTATCCGGCGGAACCCTTCCCCGGCTGGCGTGCGGTCGGCGTTGCATCGCTGCATGCGCTGCCGGGTCTGGTGACGGCTGTAATTATCGTAGGCGGGGTGCTGTCGGGTATTTTCACCGTGACTGAATCTGGTGCCTTCGGTGCGATCTATGCGCTGCTGCTGACCTATTTCGTCTATCGCAGCCTTGACTGGAACGGGTTCAAGACCGCCGTCGTCTCTGCCGTGCGCACAACTGCGATGGTCATGGTGCTGATCGGCTTTGCCAGTTCATTTGCCTATCTTCTGGCGCTGTATCAGGTGCCCGAAAAGCTGAGCAGCTTCATGCTTGGCATCTCGGAAGAAAAGATCGCCGTTCTGCTGATGATCAACATCATGCTGCTGGTGCTGGGGATGATCATGGATATGGCCGCGCTGATCCTGATCTGCACCCCGATCTTCCTGCCCATTGTGCGCGATCTTGGCATGGACCCCACCCAGTTCGGGATCATGCTGCTGGTCAACCTCGGGCTTGGTCTGTGCACGCCCCCTGTCGGCACCTGCCTGTTCGTGGGCTGTGCCGTTGGCAGGGTCAAGATCGAGGAAACGCTCAGGACCATATGGCCCTTCTACCTGGCCATTCTGATGGCGCTCTTGCTGGTCACATATGTCCCCGCGGTGTCGCTGTTCCTGCCCTCATTGCTTGAATGAGCCGACCTTATTCACGCCTTTCAAAACGCCCGAAATACCATAGTAGAAAGTATTCACCATGACTGAACCGACGCCAGAACTCCTTGAAAAGCTCATGCATGTCAGCACGGCAACGCTGACCACCGCATTGTTCAAGCGCGGCTTTCGTAACGTCTTTATTCAGGGGCCGTACCGTATGAACCCCGGGCCGAATATGGTCGGGCCGGCCTATACCCTGCGCTATATTCCCGCGCGCGAGGATCTGGACGGGCTAAAGTCTTTTGCGGACCGTGCCAACCCGCAGCGCAAGGGCGTAGAGGAATGCCCCCCCGGGTCCGTCTTCATGATCAACTCGCGGCGCAATTCAACGGCGGCCTCGGCGGGGTGTATTCTGGCCACCCGATTGATGAAGCGCGGCTGCAAGGGGATCGTCACCGACGGGGGGTTCCGCGACACGCCCGAGATTTCGGCGCTTGAGATGCCCGCCTATCACACGCGCCCCAGTGCGCCGACAAACCTGACCAAACACCACGCCGTCGCGATCAATGATCCTATCGCATGTGGCGGTGTTTCCGTCTTTCCAGGTGATATTATCGTGGGCGACAATGAAGGCGTCGTTTGCATCCCCAAGCATCTGGTGGCAGAAATAGCGTCAGAAACCGAAGAGATGACCGTTTTCGAAGACTTCGTTCTGGAAATGGTGCAAAATGGTGCTTCGATTTTTGGGCTTTACCCACCGACAGATCCGGCAACGAAGGACGAATTTAAAGCATGGCGGGAACAAAACAACCGGTAGCAGGCGCAGAAGCGAGCCGTTCCGCCATGGGCAAGCCCGCCAAGGAACGCACGCTCGCGGATCACGCCTACGAGAAAATCCTCGCGATGATTTCCAGCGGGGAGACCGCGGTCGGGGATAAGCTGCCGACGGAACACGCCATGAGCGAGATGCTGGAGGTGTCCCGGCCGGTGCTGCGTCAGGCGCTCAAGCAGCTGCGCGAAGACGGGGTGGTCGTGTCGCGGCAGGGGTCCGGGTCATTCGTGCAGCGCCGCCCCGATACGGCGGTGCTGACCTTTGCGCCCGTGGGGTCCATCGCTGATATCCAGCGCACCTTCGAATTCCGCGCCGCGATCGAGGGGGAGGCGGCGTTCCTCGCCGCCGTGCGCCATACAGAAGCGGATCTGGCCAAGCTGCGCGCGCATTTCAAGGAGCTGGACCGCTGCATTCGCGAAGGGGAGTTGGGCGTCGAAGCGGACGAGGCCTTTCATCAGGCGATCTGCGAGGCGTCCGGCAACCAGTATTTCGCAACTGCGCGCACCTCGATGAAGTCGAACATCCTGACTGGCCTTAACCTGACGCGGAACCTGTCGCTCAGCAAACCGCGCGAGCGGATGGAGCTTGTCCAGCAAGAACACCGCCGCATCCTCGCCGCGATCATCGCGCGGGATCAGGCCGAAGCCCGCGCCGCCATGCGCGCCCATGTCGAGAATGCAAAGAACCGTGTGTTCGAAGGCTAACCGCTTACTCTAGCGGCAGCCCGTGGGCCGCCATGAAATCATCCCGCCGCGGTGCAAAACTGTCGAGCAGTTTCCCCGCCTGCAAGCACAGGCAGGAGTGTTCGACGTTCGACGGGATAATCAACGCATCGCCGGGGTTCAGGATCTGCGTGTCGCCCCCAACGGTGAATTCGAACTGGCCAGAGGACACGAAGGTCGTCTGCACATGGGGGTGCGAATGGGGCACGCCGACGCCGTCCTTTTCGAACATGAACTCTACCATCATCAGCGCTTTGTCCTGACACAAGATGCGCCGCTGCGCGCCGGGGCCCGATGTCATCCAGCCCTGTGATGCGTCTGCTGTGGTGTCCATTGGTATGCCTCCCCCCGGCTTTAATCAGATGTAATAATTTGTAACTATTATTGGATGTTGTCAACAGATTTGGGTGAGAGGCGTGCCGTAGGCCGCAGCGATTCTCATCGGGCTTTGTGCTTGATATGACGCATATTCTACTGTTTTCTCGGGCTTTTCCGCTGGGGCCAAAGGCCTTCTCGACTTACCAATCTCTACATTTGTAATAATTTGTATTGTCGCGCCCTGAGGTTTGCCCTAAGCAAGGGGACGGATAATGCAGTTGTTGGGCGTGCATCGCCGCCCTTGAACCCCATTGTGCATCGAAGGGAGACGCGGAGAGCACTGCTCGGTCAGGTTCCTCCGCAGAATTTTATATTCAGGAGACGATCATGGACCTCAAAGGGAAAACCGCAATTGTAACCGGCGGTGGCCGCGATATCGGCCGCGCCTGCGTGCTTGAGCTCGCGGCGCGGGGCGCGAATGTGGCGATCAACTATATGGCAAGCTCTGAAGGGGCCGACAGCGCCGTCGCCGAGATCAAGGCGGCGGGCGGCAATGCCTTCGCGCTGCAGGGCGATATGACCAAAGAGGCCGATGTTGCCGCGTTGGTAGAAAAGACCGTCAAGGAATTCGGACAGGTCGATACGCTTGTCCACGTCACGGGCGGGCTGGTCGCGCGGGTCACCATGTCGGAGATGACGCTGGATCACTGGCAGTCGGTCATGGACGTGAACCTGACATCCTTTGTGCTGATGGTGCGTGAATGTCTGCCCCATATGACCGAAGGGTCGTCGATTGTCGGGCTCGCGTCGCAGGCCGGTCGCGATGGCGGCGGGCCCGGTGCCTCGGCTTACGGCGCATCAAAGGGGGCGCTGATGACGCTGACGCGGGGTCTGGCGAAAGAGCTTGGTCCGAAAATCCGCGTGAATTCGCTTTGCCCGGGGATGATCGATACCGATTTCCACAACATCTTTACCAAACCCGAAGTGCGCACCCATGTGGCCAATGTCTCGCCCGTGAAACGCGAGGGAACTTCGGAAGATGTGGCCAAGCTGGCGGTGTTCCTTGCGTCGGATGATGCGGCGTTCATCACAGGTGCCAACGTCGATATCAACGGCGGCATGCTGTTTTCCTGACAACGACACGACCGGCGGCTGCGGATGCACGCGGCCGCCGGATTTTTGACAGAAGCTAAAGGAAACGCAGCATGGAACTGATGGGCAAACACCTGATCGCAGGCGAATGGACCGGCGCGGCAGAGCAATTTTCATCCGACCCCGCCGAAGGGGAGCCACGGATTTTCGCCGCCGGCACCGTTGATCTGGTAGACCGCGCCGCGCAGGCTGCCGAGGATGCGTTTGACGCCTACAGCGCCACCACAGCGCAGGATCGCGCGGCCTTCCTGAATGCGATCGCGGATGAGGTTGACGCCCGTATCGACACATTGGCCCTGATCGGCACCCAGGAAACCGGCCTGCCAGACGCACGTTTGCGCGGTGAAACAGGGCGCACATCAGGTCAGCTGCGCATGTTCGCGACGCATATCCTTGAAGGCAAGTTTCTGGACGCGCGCCATGATGCGGCCTTGCTGGATCGCACGCCTTTGCCGCGATCCGATTTGCGGATGTTCCAGCGTCCGATTGGCCCTGTTGCGGTCTTCGGGGCGTCGAACTTCCCGCTCGCTTTTTCGACGGCAGGCGGGGATACGGCATCGGCCTTGGCGGCGGGCTGTCCGGTGGTTGTCAGGGGGCACCACGCGCACCCCGGCACGGCAGAGGTCGTGGCCGCAGCGATTGCCGCCGCCATTACAGCTTGCGACATGCCCGCGGGCGTATTCTCGTTGATCCAGGGGGGCGGGCTAGAGGTCGGGCAAGCGCTGGTGCAGCATCCGTTGATCAAGGCCGTCGGCTTTACCGGATCACTGCGCGGCGGACGGGCGCTGTTTGATCTATGCGCGCAGCGGCCCGAACCCATTCCGTTTTTTGGCGAGCTTGGGTCGATCAACCCGGTCTTTATACTGCCCGCCGCAGCCTCCGCCCGTGGCGCAGAGATCGGCGCGGGGTGGGCCGCGTCGTTGACGATGGGGGCAGGGCAGTTCTGCACGAACCCGGGCGTGGTGGTGGTCACCGACGGCCCCGGTGCCGATGCCTTCCGCGATGCCGCGGTTGCCGCGTTGTACGAAAGCCCTGCCCAAACAACGCTGACGGCGGGGATCGCCGATGCCTATTTCGACGGGCGTGATCGTATCGCGCGCGCGGGGTGTACGCGCGCGCTCGTCTCTTCCGATCGGGGCGAGGCGCGTCGTGTCACCCCCGCTGTCTTCGAGGTCTCTGGCACCGATTGGCTGAACAGCGACGCGCTGGCGCATGAGGTCTTCGGGCCGCTTGGCATTATTGTGCGCGTGGCCGATGCGGATGAGATGGCCGCGGTTGCTAAAGGGCTGGACGGGCAGTTGACCTGCACGTTGCAAATGGACGCGGGCGATACCGCTGCCGCCAAGGCCTTGATGCCGGTGTTAGAGCGCAAGGCGGGGCGGATATTGGCCAACGGCTTTCCCACGGGCGTGGAGGTCAGCGGGGCGATGGTCCACGGCGGGCCCTATCCCGCGTCGACCAACTTTGGCGCGACCTCGGTCGGGACGCTGGCGATCCGCCGTTTCCTGCGTCCTGTCTGCTACCAAGACCTGCCGGCAGAGCTGCTGCCGGTCGTTTGACCCTCTGCGGGGCAGCGGCGCGGGGGGGTAAGCCGCTGATAAACTTGAGATATACAAATAATTACAAATAAACTTGACGCATTACAAATACTAACGACATATTTCACGTCAGGGAGAATCTGGTCAGGCACGTATCTGGTCAGACAACAATCAGGGAGGACTAACATGTCACTTTTTCACCAAGACAGCACAGCTTGTTTCGGGTGCCGCCGTTGCTGCGACGCTCTTTACCGCGACCGCGCAGGCCGAGACGGTTCTGCGGGGGGCCAGCATGTTCGACGAAGAACACGCCTTTACCAAAACACTGCGCAAATTCGAGGAACTGGTCGGCGAGAAATACGACGGCGATGTAACGTTTGACTTGCGTCTGAACGGCGAGCTTGGCGTCGAAAGCGATTACGTCACCTTCCTGAACCAGGGGGTGGCGATTGATTACACGATCCTTGCGCCGTCCAACATGGCCAAGTTCGCCCCGTCCATCCCGCTGATGGACATGCCGTTCCTGTTCCGCGATCTGGACCACTGGAATGCGGTCCTGTCCAGCGATGTGCTTGCGCCGCTGGAGGACGAGCTGCTGGAGAAAGCGGATATCAAGATCGTGGGCTACACCGGCGGGGGCACGCGCAATCTGCTGTCCAAAAACCCTGTTGTGACCTTTGATGATCTGAAGGGCCACAAGATGCGGGTCATGGGCGCGCCGATCCAGGCGCAGATCTTCCAGGCGTTGACGGCGGCCCCGTCGGCGATTGCCTATAACGAGGTTTACAACGCCATCCAGACCGGCGTCATCGCAGGATTCGAGAACGAGGCCGCAAGCATTCAGAACCTCAAGTTCTACGAGGTGGCCCCGAACCTGACGCTGACGCGCCATTCGATCACCGTGCGCCCCATCGTGATGAGCGGCAAGACCTTCAACAGCCTGCCCGGAGACCTGCAGGCCGCCGTGCTTGAAGCGGGCGAAGAGGCAGGGGCCTATGGCCGCGAGCTGGAATCGCGCGAGGACGGCGTAAAGCTGCAAGAGATGGTCGATGCGGGCCAGCTGACCGTGTCCGAATTCGAAAACCGCGACAAGATGCTGGAAATGGTCAAGCCGGTGCAGGATGCCTATGCCGCCGAGATCGGTGCATCGGACCTGCTTGAAGCGGTCCGCGCCAAGTAATCCCCGCGGATGCCCCCCTTGGGTTCTTGTGACCCGAGGGGGATTTTATTTTCACTCAAGCTGATCGGTAAGCACATGATCCTGCGTGGTCTGGAACTGCTCGCATCCTTGCTCCGCTTCGTTGTGGGGGTGCTGATGTTTTCACTGGCGATCCCCGTCGGCCTGCAGGTCATTGCGCGCTACACTGGGGTGATCCCCGTCTATTTATGGACCGAAGAGCTGGCCACGTTCATCTTTGTATGGGTTGTGATGCTCGGGTCTGCCCTGGCGGTTTGGGAGGGGACGCATTTCGACGTTCAGGTCATCCCTGGTGCCAAACATCCGCTGCTGGCGTTCTTGCAACAAGCGCTGGTGCTTGGGTTGGTCGCGGGCTTTGCGCTGTTGTTCGCATGGTACGGCATTGATTACGCCAAGTTCGGGGGCAACCAGACGTCGGTCATGATGCGTGCAAATCTGATGTTCACGCATATCTCTGTCCCGATCGCCGGTGTGCTTTGGGCGGTCTTTGCCCTTTACCGTTTGTATCAAGCATTTGCGGTCTACCGCACAGAGGGGCGGGCCGTATCATGATCGTTTCAACGGGCCTTGCCTGTCTTATTCTTGTGGGCGGTTTCATCCTGCTTGTGGCGCTGCGGGTGCCGGTCGCCTTTGCCTTGGGGATCGCGACAATTCCGATTGTGATGCTGGATATCCGGCTGACGCCCTTCATTGTCATCGACCGGATGTTCCAGTCGTATAACTCGTTCATCCTGCTTGCCGTGCCGTTCTTTCTGTTGGCGGCGAACCTGATGAATTCGGGGTTGATCACGCAAAAGCTGATTGATTTTGCCCGCGTGCTGACTGGCTGGATGCCCGGAGGGTTGGGGCATGTGAATGTCGCCGTATCGATGCTGTTTGCCGGTATCTCGGGGTCGTCCACGGCGGATGCGGCGGGCTGCGGCAAGATCCTGATCCCCGCGATGGTCAAAGAAGACTATGACACCCGTTTTGCCATCGCGATCACGGCCTGTTCGTCCGTGATGGGGGTGATCATTCCGCCCAGCATCCTCATGGTAGTCTGGGGCGGGGTCATGCAGATTTCGGTCGGTGCGCTGTTTCTGGCGGGGGCCATTCCCGGCTTGCTGATTGGTTTTGCCCTGATGGCGACGGTCTATGGCTATGCCAAAAAATACGACTATCCCGTCACCCTGCGGCCCACATTCGGGCAGTTCTGGTCGGCGTTCAAAGGCGCGGCGCTGGCGATGCTGACCCCGGTTCTGGTGATCGGCGGCATCGTGGGGGGCATTGTGACCCCCACCGAAAGCGCGATCATCGCGGCGGGCTATGCTTTGATCCTTGGGGTTTTCGTCTATCGTACCGTGTCGGTGCGGGATCTTGGCGGGATCTTCTATGACACGGGCCGTTTTGCGTCGATCTCGCTATTTGCGATCGGGACGGCTTCGGCTTTTGGCTGGATGCTGGCGTTCTACAACGTGCCGCGTTTGATCGTGGACGTGCTGACCGCGCACGAGCTTGGCGTCATTGGCACGTCGCTGATCATTGCGGCGCTGTTCCTGTTTTTCGGTCTGTTCATCGATGCCATCCCGACCATTATCATTCTGGGTACGGTGCTTTTGCCCGTAGCGCGGGCGGCGGGGATTGATCCGGTGGCCTTTGCGATCATCGGGATCATCTCGCTGGCCTTTGGTCTGGTGACGCCGCCTTACGGCTTGTGTCTGCTGATCTCTGCGTCGATCGGGGGGATGAATGTGGTCAAGGTGCTGCGGGATGTCTGCATCATTCTGGCCCCGATGCTGGTGATCTTGTTGCTGGTCATTCTCTTCCCGCAGATCGCCCTATGGCTGCCGCGCACGCTCATGCCGATGTCATTCCAATGACCTTTCGGCGCAGACATCTGATCGAATAGGATATCCCATGAAAGAAACATGGCGCTGGTTTGGCCCCACTGATCCGGTCACGCTTACCCATATCAAGCAGGCCGGCGCGTCGGGCATTGTGACCGCTTTGCACGACTACGCCCCCGGCGAGGTCTGGCCGCTGAGGGATATCACGGCCCTTCAGGCGCGGATCGAGGAGGCGGGCCTGAGCTGGGATGTGTGCGAGTTGATCTGGATGCCGGATGCGATCAAGCTGAAGGGTGCCGGTGCCACGGCAGAGATCGCGGCATGGATCGAGACGATGCGCAATCTGGCGCGCGCGGGCGTCCAGACGATCTGCTACAACTTCATGCCGCTGCTGGACTGGACCCGCACCGATCTGAGCTTCGAGATCGACGGGCAGGGGCAGGCCTTGCGTTTTGACATGGTGGATTTCGTGGTGTTCGACGTGCATATTCTTGCGCGCCCGAACGCCCAGGCCGACCACGCCCCCGATCTGCTGGCCGCAGCGCAGATGCGGTGGGGACATATGACAAAGCCCGAGATCGCCGCGTTAGAGGCGAATATCATCGCAGGGCTCCCCGGTAGCGCGAAAGGGTTTACGCGGGCGGATCTGCTGGCGGGCATCGAAAGTTTCGCATCCCTGTCGCACCGCGACCTTCAGGCCAATCTGGCCGCGTTCCTGAGCGTCGTCGTGCCAGAGGCAGAGGCCTTGGGAGTGCGGCTTGCCATCCATCCCGATGATCCGCCGTTCCCGCTTTTCGGTTTGCCGCGCTGCGTTTCGACCACGCAGGATTTGGCGTTTGTTTTTGATGCGGTGCCGAGCGCTGCGAACGGGCTGACCTTCTGTACCGGATCACTGGGGGCCCGTGCGGATAATGATCTGCCCGACATGGCTCGCCGCTTTGGCGCGCATATCCACTTTGCCCATTTGCGCAATGTGCAGCGCGAGGGGGATGGTAGCTTTCATGAAGCCGCAGCGCTTGGGGGGAGCACCGATATGATTGCGGTCCTCGCGGCCCTGCGCGCGGCAGAACAGGGGCAGCCCGCCCGCGCTATCCCCATGCGGCCGGATCACGGTCACCTGCTGGCGTTCGAACAGCAGCAGAAAACAAATCCGGGCTATTCCTATCTGGGGCGGCTCAAAGGATTGGCGGAGCTCAGAGGCGCCTTGGCCGCGCTGGACCATTCAGACATCGGATCAACACACGCAAGGCATGTGCAATGACCTCACTTCTTGGCATCGGCGAATGTATGATCGAACTGTCGTCGGCGGGCGACGACCTTTGGCGGCAACGATTTTCCGGCGATGTATTCAACGCCCTGTGGTACGCACGGGCGCATTCCGCCGATGATGCGGATGTCGCCTTTCACACCGCTGTTGGCACGGACCCTATGTCGGACCAGATGCTGGCCTTTATTCGGTCGGGCGGGATCCGCTGCGCGCAGACGCCACGCATCGCCGATCGGCGCCCCGGTCTGTATACGATCCAGCTGAACGGGGCCGAGCGCAGCTTTACCTATTGGCGCGATACATCGGCGGCGCAGATGATGGTGCGCCACCCCGGCCCGCTTTGGCGCGATGTGGCAGGGGCGGATGTGGTCTATTTCTCGGGCATCACACTGGCGATCCTGCCGCCCGACGACCTAGAGACACTCCTGGCCGGTTTGGTAGAGCATAAAAAGCAAGGCGGGCTTTTGGCCTTTGATCCGAATATCCGGCCTCACCTCTGGGCGGATAAAGACCGGATGCTTGATGTCATATCGCGGGCCGCGGGGCTGAGCGATCTTGTACTGCCAAGTTTCGACGATGAAACAACGGCCTTTGGCGATCGGACACCGCAGGACAGCGCGAAACGTTATGCCGATCTTGGCGCCGGGCATGTTGTGGTCAAGAACGGGCCTGCGGATACGATCCACCTAGAGGGTGGCCAGCTGACGGCCTTCCCCGTGGCCCCGGTCAGGGACATTATCGATACGACCGCCGCCGGAGATTCCTTTAACGGCGCCTATATTGCGTGCCTTCTGTGCGGCTTGCCGACCGAGGACGCTATATCGGCCGCGCAGAGATGTGCGGGGCAGGTGATCAGGCATAAGGGTGCCATTATCTCGCGCAATGATCTGGGGCTGGTCTGACATAGCGCGCGCACCCGCCGATAGATTCACCCCTGGAATTCCTGCCAAGTCCGTGCTGCATTTGATCTAGATCAAGGCACCGCTCCTGCCGCCATGAGAACCCTGTCCCGAAATAAAGGGGATTCGGGATATGTTCGATACGCTCAAGTTGGTCGTGCTTGCGCTCATTGTGTTTTTCGCAGCTTTGGCGGCCGATTGGGCGCGGGATCCGGCCTATATGGTCCATGCGCTGCTGATCATGGTGATCGCCGCCGGCCTGTTCTTCTGGCAACTGAGCAATATGCCGGTCGACGGTGTCGCCGCGCCCCACGCGCCAGCGCCGCAGGGCTATATGGACGGGCCGATCCGCTATGGCGTGATTGCCACGGCGTTCTGGGGTGTTGTCGGGTTCCTTGCGGGGACATACATCGCCTTTCAACTCGCGTTTCCCGCGCTGAATATCGAATGGGCGCAGCCCTATGCCAACTTTGGCCGTCTGCGTCCGCTGCACACCAGCGCGGTGATCTTCGCCTTTGGCGGCAATGCCCTGATCGCCTCTTCTTTTTACATCGTGCAACGCACGTCGGCGGCACGGCTTTGGGGCGGCAACGCTGCTTGGTTTGTTTTCTGGGGCTATCAGTTGTTCATCGTGCTGGCAGCGACGGGCTATCTGCTGGGGGCGACCCAATCGAAGGAATATGCCGAGCCGGAATGGTACGTCGACATCTGGCTGACCATCGTCTGGCTGACCTACCTCGCCGTGTTCTTCGGTACGATCCTGAACCGGCGCGAGCGTCATATCTATGTGGCGAACTGGTTCTTTCTGGCCTTCATCATCACCGTGGCCATGCTGCATGTGGTCAACAACCTCGCCATTCCGGTGTCGATCTGGGGCTCCAAATCGGTGCAGGTCTTTGCGGGCGTGCAGGATGCCATGACGCAGTGGTGGTACGGGCATAACGCCGTGGGCTTCTTCCTGACGGCCGGCTTTCTGGGCATGATGTACTACTTTGTGCCGAAACAGACGGGCCGTCCGGTCTATAGCTACAAGCTGTCGATCATCCACTTCTGGGCGTTGATCTTTCTGTATATCTGGGCGGGTCCGCACCACCTGCATTACACCGCCTTGCCCGATTGGGCGGCGACGCTGGGGATGGTGTTTTCAATCATCCTGTGGATGCCCAGTTGGGGCGGCATGATCAACGGCCTGATGACGCTCGAAGGCGCATGGGACAAGATCCGCACCGATCCGATCATCCGCATGTTTGTCGCCTCGCTCGCCTTCTATGGGATGTCGACCTTTGAGGGGCCGATGATGTCGATCCGCGCGGTGAACAGCCTTAGCCACTACACCGACTGGACCATTGGGCACGTGCATTCCGGTGCGCTTGGCTGGAACGGGCTCATCACCTTCGGCGCGCTGTATTTCCTGACACCGCGGCTTTGGGGGCGGGCGCAGATGCATTCGCTGTCGGCGATCAACCTGCACTTCTGGCTCGCGACCGTGGGCATCGTTCTTTACGCGGCGTCGATGTGGGTCTCGGGCATTATGGAAGGGCTGATGTGGCGCGAGGTCGATGCCAACGGCTTCCTCGTTAACAGCTTTGCCGACACCGTCGAAGCCAAATTCCTGATGTATGTGGTCCGTGGTCTGGGCGGGGTGCTCTACCTCGCGGGGGGTGCGGTGATGGTCTGGAACATGTGGATGACCATCCGCGCCCCGCAAGCCCGCCCCGTCACCGTCGCCCTGCCAGCGGAGTAAGATCAATGGCCAAGAACCCCCACAGCCCTAATTATGACCCCGCTGACGATCCCAAGGTGGTGACCGCCAGCGAAGGGATGAAAAAGGGCAAAATCCCCAACGAGCTGCCGCCCGAGACGCAGACGATCACCTTTCACCAGCGGTTTGAACGCAATGCGACGCTGCTGCTGATCGCCTCTCTCGGGGTGGTCAGTATCGGCGGCATCATTGAAATCGCTCCGCTGTTCTGGCTGGAAAACACGATCGAGAAGGTCGAGGGCATGCGCCCCTATTCGCCGCTGGAACTGGCGGGGCGCGAGATCTATGTGCGCGAGGGCTGCTATGTCTGCCACAGCCAGATGATCCGCCCCATGCGCGACGAGACGGAGCGTTACGGCCATTACAGCCTCGCCGCCGAATCCATGTATGACCACCCGTTTCAGTGGGGCTCGAAACGCACCGGGCCGGATCTGGCGCGGGTCGGTGGGCGCTATTCGGACGAGTGGCATGTGGACCATCTGATGGACCCGCAGTCGGTCGTGCCGGAAAGCGTCATGCCGAAATACGCCTTTCTGATGGAGGCCAAGCTGGAAAGCGAGGATGTGACCGATCTGCTGGCGACCCACCGCATGGTTGGCGTGCCCTACACCGACGAGATGATCGCCAGCGCGAGCGGAGATTTCCGCATGCAGGTTGACCCGATGGGGGATTATGACGCGCTGCTTGACCGCTACCCCGGTGCGCAGGTGCGCGACTTTGACGGGCAGCCCGGTGTCAGCGAGATGGATGCCCTGATCGCCTATCTGCAAATGCTCGGGACGTTGGTCGATTTCTCGACTTTTGTGCCCGATGCCACCCGCTGAGGAGCCCGCCATGGACACCTATTCCTTCCTGCGTGAACTGGCCGACAGTTGGGCCTTGCTGATCCTGACGCTGATCTTTCTGGGGGTCATTGCTTGGGCCTATCGCCCCGGCTCGCGCGCGCTGCATGATGACGCGGCGGATGTGCCGTTTCGCAACGACGACCCCGACCAAGCCCGCCAAGACGGAGCCCGCCAATGACCGACAACCGCAAGATCGACCCCACCACCGGCACCGAAACCACGGGCCACAGCTGGGATGGCATCGAAGAGCTGAACACACCCCTGCCGCGGTGGTGGCTTTGGACCTTCTACGCCACCATCGTCTGGGGCGTGATCTATACCATCCTCTATCCCGCGTGGCCGATGGTTTCGGGCGCGACCGCGGGGTTGCTGGGCTATTCCACCCGTGGCGAGGTCGCGGCGGAAATCGCGCGTGTCGATCTGTCGAATGCCGATCTGACAGAAAGCCTGATCAACGTCGATATGGGGGTTCTGAAAGACAACGAAGAACTGCACCGTTTCGCCGTGCAGGCGGGGCGTTCGGTCTTTGCGGCGAATTGTTCGCAATGTCATGGCGCGGGGGCAGGGGGTGTGGTGGCCTCGGGCTATCCGAACCTTCTGGATGACGATTGGCTTTGGGGCGGTACGATGGCCGAGATCGCCTATACCGTGCGCCACGGCATCCGCAACGAGGATGACGCCGACGCGCGTCTTTCGCAGATGCCGTCCTTTGACTGGCTGGGCGCTGCGGAACTGGACGCCACGGCCCATTTCGTACGCAGCCTTTCGGGGCTCGCGCATGACGAGGCAGCGGCCCAAGCGGGTGCGGATATCTTCGCCACGAATTGCAGCGCGTGCCACGGTGAAAAAGGCCTTGGGGATCGCGAGATCGGCGCGCCAAACCTTGCCGATGCGATCTGGCTGCGCGGCGGCAGTCACGAGGCGATCATCCAACAGCTGAAAACGCCGCGCATGGGGGTCATGCCGCCGTGGCAGGCGCGTTTGGGCGAAGCCGATGTGCGCGCTGTGACGGCCTATGTTCACGGTCTGGGCGGGGGCGAGGCCGCGATGGACACGGCCCAAGATACGCCTGCCGACTGAGCCGCAGCACAGAAACACCTGTTGTTTGATGCAGATCAAAGCGGCCTGCGCCCCACGGGTGTAGGCCGCAAGACGTAACCCCGGAGCCCCCCGCCCATGTCCAACGCCGCCCCCCCGCTTTTCGCCGCGCGCGAGCCGATCTTTCCCCGCCGGGTCAACGGGTTCTTTCGCCGGCTCAAGTGGGTGATCCTGATCCTCACGCTGGGGGTCTATTACGTCACCCCGTGGCTCCGTTGGGACCGCGGGCCGAACCTGCCGGATCAGGCGGTTCTGGTCGATCTTGCCAACCGGCGTTTCCATTTCTTCTGGATCGAGATTTGGCCGCATGAATTCTATTTCGTCGCAGGGCTGCTGATCATGGCGGGGCTGGGGCTGTTCCTGTTTACCTCTGCCATGGGTCGGGTCTGGTGTGGCTATGCCTGCCCGCAAACCGTCTGGTCTGACCTCTTCATGACCGTGGAGCGCTGGATCGAGGGCGACCGCAACGCGCGTATCCGCCTGCACAATGCGCCGTGGAGCCTGCGCAAGGCGCGCTTGCGGGGGGTGAAATGGGCGGTCTGGTTGCTGATCGCGGTGGCGACGGGCGGGGCTTGGGTCTTTTACTTTGCCGATGCGCCCCGTCTCGCGCGCGACCTCGTGACCCTGCAAGCCGCCCCCGTGGCCTATGCCACCATCGCCGTGCTCACCGCCACGACCTTTATCTTTGGCGGCTTCATGCGCGAACAGATCTGCATCTACATGTGCCCCTGGCCCCGCATCCAGGGCGCGATGATGGATCCGGGCACGCTGACGGTCGGCTACCGCAAATGGCGGGGGGAGCCGCGCGGGAAGGGCGGGGTGAAGCGCCAGCAAGCCGCCGCCGCCGCGATTGGGAGCGGCGATGCCGTGGCGCGCTATGGTGCCGCACTGGATATAAACTCCGCCGGAGACCGCCAGTCGCGCAGCGGCGACGTGCTGGGGGATTGTATCGATTGCAACGCCTGTGTCGCCGTCTGCCCGATGGGGATCGATATCCGCGAGGGTCAACAGATGGAGTGTATTACCTGCGCCCTCTGCATCGACGCTTGTGACGATGTGATGGCCAAGATCGGGCGGCCACGGGGGTTGATTGACTATCTCGCGCTGGATGACGAACCGCCAACCGCCCCGCAACAAAGCGCCGCAGTCGCGGGGTATGCCGACGCCCCCGCCGGTGACGTTGCCGGTGCCACGCTGCCCCCGTGGCAGCCCAAGCCGCTTTGGCAGCATATCTTTCGACCCCGCACGATTGTGTACACGACGGCATGGGCCGCCATCGGTGTGGCGCTGGTCGTAG
This sequence comes from Sulfitobacter sp. R86518, assembly GCF_042466275.1. Lineage (NCBI taxonomy): Bacteria > Pseudomonadati > Pseudomonadota > Alphaproteobacteria > Rhodobacterales > Roseobacteraceae > Sulfitobacter > Sulfitobacter sp. R86518. The sequence goes on along the minus strand of NZ_JAXHCA010000010.1, from coordinate 26,317 downwards.
CGCTTTTTATACGGCCCGAGATCGACATGACCATTGCGCCGGTGCGCAACCCGACCTTTGTCACCCTGTCGGACGGGTCCATCCGCAACGCCTATGACATCCGCCTGCGCAACAAACACACCGAAGCGCGGGATTTCAGAGTGTCGCTGGTGGCCGACAGTCCTTTGGAACTGGCGGTAGAGGGCGCAAGTAACGCCGTGGTCAACGTGCCCGCTGACACCAGCCGGTTGCAACGCGTCTATGTGATTGCCCCGCCGCTGACCGCCGCCGCCCGCGCGCAGCGCAGTGACCTGCGCCTTTGGGTCGAAGATGTCACCTCGGGCGAGCGGGCCTATGGCAATACAATTTTCAACGGAAAGGAAGGATCTGATGAGCGCAGTACAGACTGAACGCCGGCTGACCGGCTGGCATGTGCTGGCGATGTTTATCGGCGGCTTTTCGATCATCATCTCGGTGAACCTCGCGCTGGCGTTCAACGCGGTGCGGACTTTCCCCGGCAAAGAGACCGAGTCGAGCTATGTCGCCTCGCAGAACTTCGACACCGACCGCGCTGCACAGGAAGCTTTGGGCTGGACCGTGCGGACGGCGCTGACCGACACGATGCTTACGCTCTCTGTGACAGATCGGGGCAATCGCGTGGTAAGGCCCGAGATCATCTTTGCCACATTGGGGCGTGCGACGACGGTGGCGGATGACATCTCGCCGGCGTTCAGCTGGGACGGCACCGCATGGGTTGCCCCCGTCACGTCGGGCCCCGGCAACTGGAACCTGCGGATAGAGATGCGGGCCGCTGACGGCACGCTCTTTCGGCGCCGCATCCCGCTGCGGGGCCTGCGATGACCGTCGCTGCCTGTCCGGGCTGTATCGCGCTGGCCCCATCTGTCGACACCGCGCGCAGGGGCGTGGCCGACACCGAGGCGGCGGTCTACCTTGCGCTGCCGCAGATCCGCTGTGCCGCTTGTATTGCGGGGGTCGAAGGAGTTTTGGCCAAGCTGCCGTCTGTAAAAGCGGCCAGAGTAAACCTGAGCGCCAAGCGGGTTCGCCTTGTGCTCGCCCCCGGGTGTGACGCCAGCACCGCCCTTCAGGCCTTGAACGACGCAGGCTTTGACGCGCATGAGTTGGACGCGACCGCCCTGCGCCCCGCCAATGACGACGCGGGGCGGCACCTTCTGGCCCGTGCTGCGGTGGCGGGCTTTGCGATGATGAATGTGATGGCGATCTCTGTCGCGGTCTGGTCGGGGGCCGGGGATGTGACACGGGTGATGTTTCACTGGGTCTCGGCCGCCATAGCACTGCCCGCCCTGGCGTTTTCTGCGGTGCCTTTCTTTGCTTCGGCATGGGGGGCCTTGCGGGCGGGGCGGGTGAACATGGATGTCCCCATTGCGCTGGCGATCCTGCTGGCCGCTGCGACATCGCTTTATGAGACCTTTGCGGCCCGCGGGGCGCATACATGGTTTGATGCCGCGCTGTCCTTGACGTTTTTCTTGCTGGTGGGGCGGTATCTTGAACACCGCGCGCGGGCGACGGCGCGTTCTGCCGCAGCAGAGCTGACGGCGCTGGAACTGCCGCGCGCCACCCGACTGACCGCGACAGGGCGCGAAACCGTGGATGTCGCCGTGCTGATGCCGGACGACCGGATCGCATTGGCCGCAGGGGCCCGTGCGCCTGTGGATGGCATAGCTGAAACCGCCGCAATGGTGGACCGCTCTGCCCTGACCGGAGAGGCGGACCCCGTCGCTTTGGCGGCAGGGGATCTGGTCTGCGCGGGCGAAGTGATCCTTGGTGCACCGCTGACACTGCGGGCCACGCATCGCGCCGAAGACAGCACCCTGCGCCGTTTGGCGGCCCTCGTCGAGGTCGCAGAGACCGGCAAGCACCGCTACAGCGGCATCGCGGACCGCGCCGCACGGCTTTATGCGCCGGTGGTGCATGGTTTGGCCGCGGTGGCTTTCGCGATCTGGTGGGCGTTGACGGGGGATCTGCATCACGCCATTGCCGTGGCCACCGCGACGTTGATCATTACCTGCCCCTGCGCCCTGGCGCTTGCAATTCCGGCAGTGACGGCGGCAATGACGGGGCGCTTGTTCCGCGCGGGCGTGCTGCTGAAATCGCCCACGGCGCTGGAACGGTTGGCTGACATCGACACGGTCGTTTTTGACAAAACCGGCACGTTGACCGAAGGGGTGGCTGTTCTTCCCGCGCTTGACCCCGACGCCGCGTCAGTTGCCTTGAGCCTGGCCCAAGCGTCGCACCACCCCGCGTCCCGTGCGCTGGCGACGTCCCTTGCGGGGCGGGCTCCTGCCGATTTGCGCGACGTGGTCGAGGTCGCAGGGAAGGGGGTCACCGCCCTTTGGAATGGTGTGCCCGTGGGGCTGGTGCGCGGAGAGGACGGGCCCGAGCTTCATCTGCCCGATCGGTGCATCCCCCTGCCGCTGACCGAGACCCCGCGCCCCGGCACCGCCGCGTTGATCGCCGCGCTTCGCGCCGGCGGGTGGCAGGTCGCGATGATCACCGGAGACACATCGGCCCGCGCCGCCGCCCTTGCCGCAAAGCTTGGGATTGATCAGATACATGCCGGCGTCTTGCCGCACGAGAAGGTCGATCTGGTGCGTGGCATGGCCGAACAGGGCAGGCGGGTGCTGATGGTGGGCGACGGGCTGAATGACACCGCAGCGCTTGCCGCCGCACATGCATCGCTCGCCCCCGGTTCTGCGCTGGACGCGGCGAGGGTCGCTTCGGACGGTGTCCTTCTGGGGGGCACTCTAGGTACCATCGCACAGACCCTGAGCCTGGCACATCGGGCGCGCAGCCGCATCAGGCAGAACCTCGCCCTCGCCGCCGCCTATAACTGCGTGGCGATCCCGGTCGCGGTCATGGGCTTTGCCACACCGCTGATGGCGGCGGTGGTCATGTCTTCGTCCTCCATCCTTGTCGTCCTGAATGCGCTGCGTCGATGAATATTCTGGTTGTCCTCATCCCCGTTTCCATATGCCTCGGCGCAGCAGGGCTGATCGCCTGCCTGTGGACATTACGCAGTGGTCAGTACGAAGACCTGGAGGGCGATGCCGCGCGTATCTTGCTGGAGGATGACATGTGTGTTGAAGGTGAAGAGGGGTAGAGCTGGGCTTAGGACGCGTGTCACAGCCTGCCACGCAGCAGCGGATCTGATGGCCGCTCCCGCCCTCGGCCCCATTAGGATCACTGGGGGGCGAGAATAATCATCTTAGATTGCCGTGTGAGGTGACTGTTGATAGAAGCCGGTAGTCGCACGCCATCTGTCCGGAGGGGCTCCTCATACTGTCGATCATCATCAACGTCGCTTCGGCTCGGGACCGTATGGCCTTTATGGCGCAACAGATGGATGCGCTAGGTCTACCTTATCAACGGCTCGAAGCCGTTACCCCCGATGCGCAGAGCGGATCGCATAACGCGGCCTATTGGGCCAGTTGGCAACGCCCGCTTAAGGAAACCGAGAAGGCTTGTTTTCTGAGCCACGTAGCAGCATGGGAGCGTGTTGCGGCTTTGGGGGAACCTGCGTTGATCCTTGAGGACGATGTCGTGCTTTCTCGTGCGACGCAGGTATTGCTCAAGTCCTGTCGCGGGCTGGTGGATGTCGACCATCTGACGCTTGAGGTACGCCAGCGTCGGAAGATTGTCGCCAAAGACGCACAACCGCTGACAGACGACCACGTTATGCGCCGTCTCTATCAGGATCGCAGCGGTGCCGCCGCATATGTGCTATGGCCGTCAGGGGCGGCAAAACTGTTGCAGCGCGCAAAGACAGGGGCAGCACTTGCCGATGCGATGATCTGTGGTGCTTACGAGCTTAAGAGCTATCAGGTCGAACCGGCCTGCGCGATCCAGATCGACCAAGCGGAGGCTTACGGCGTTGCTGTCGGGCTTAAGACACATTCGCTGATCGGGGCCGGTGTGCCGACACGGCAGCCAACCACCGCGAGGTTCAAGCTGCGCCGCATCGCCGCCCAACTTCGCATGGGCATGCAGGCCTTGCTGCATGCCGTGGATGCCGAACGCCGCGAGATATCATTGTCACCCGCCGAGTTTTATACGCCCCCTCAAGAGCCGCGGCGCTAAGCCTCGTCCCACCAGCTTGTTTTATCCCGTTTGTGCTGTGCCTTGAAGCGCGCAAATGCGGTGTCATTGATCTGCAGCCGTGCCCAGATCTCCTGGAAAATGGGCCCGACGGGATCAAGCGCCATAAACGGTTCCATCCTCCAGACCATATTGCGCAGGGTGTCATCCGTTCCGACGGTAAAGCAGGACATGCCTTCGAAAAGCGGAATGAGCCGGTGTTGAACATCCTCGACATGGGTAGGAGTCATCGTGGTGTCCAAGGTATCCGTCAGATACCGTTCACTTTCGTACATTTTAACTGTGTTGACGACCGCGCTTGTCATCATGGCGACCGCGCGCACCGCCATGTCGCTATCATGGGCCGCAAATGTGTCGGTGGCTGAGACAAGCCAGCGGATATTCAGTTTCTCCCGCAGGAAGTCCCCCTCGGCCATCCACAGGGTGCGGAATTTTTGATAGGTTTCAGCCAGGTTGTGGTCGCGCCGGATCAGCACGATCAACTCTGCATGATAAAGCAGCAGCGCAGACTGCCCCGAAAATTCCGTCCGTAGATTTTGCAGATGCAGGTCGATGGATTTCGCTGACCCTCGCGTCTGAACCGGATCGCCCGCGTCAATCATCGTCGCTTTGAGCTTGGCTAGATTATGTTCCGCCGCCGCATGTCTGCGCGCCCCCCAGCGTTTGCGATGCTGGTTGAGGGATAAAAACCGTCTAAGCCGTCCGGGTTTCTTTCGCATTGGTCTCGCTTTTCCTATCGGGTTAGTGGCGCAACACTCCGTAAAGACGCAGTACATCAAACCGCCGGCGTAGTCTTCGGCTTTTTAGGAAGGGTCTGAGAAGCCGGTATTTCAGTGCCATCTTCCCTTGGTCAAAGCGCCCCGGAATATCGGAGTCCTTGTCAGTTTGCGTCACAATAGGTCGGGCTAAAAAGCCCTGCCGCAGCATGCCCGGGGCATGCCGCCAAACGAGATCGATCGGAAAGAAGAGGTGCTCGGTGGTCTGCAGAAACGCCTCTGCCGCACGACGCGAAACGATGTACCCGCTTCCCAGTAGCGGAGCCGGATCACATTCACACGCCACATGGCCATTGGGGAGCGGATGAAGGTGAAAAATCCGCCAACGTCTACGCCATTCAAGCCTGCGCCATAGGCGACGCCGTGACCGTTCAAACACCGTTGGGCGTGTTCTAACTGCGTCGTTCGCAAGTTGACTGAGTGTCTCTTCATCCAGCGTGTAGGTGTAAGGCGCGTTAGAGGAGAGATTCAAGAAATCCAGGCCAAGGCCGGGCATTTGCTTCTGAACCATCTCCAAATCCGGTGCGATATCAATATCATCTTCAAGGATCAGTGCATATTCTTCGTCTGTTTCAAGAAACTGCCGCCAAACGGCGATGTGCGAGGCTGCGCAAGCAATTTCACCGCGAACAGGCTGCTTTTTTTGATTGATCACAAATAGATGTCTATTAAAATCTGGGAGCTTAGCATCATCGTCATGGCCATCGACGGCGCGGAAGATTTTGAATGGCAACCCTAGTTCAGCCATCTTTCGCGAAACCTCCGACAGTCGGTCAGGGCGCCGCTTTAGGTTGATCAGGTAAGTATCCACAGAGTTCCTCGTTATTTACAACTGGACAGTATCCAGTACCTTTATTTTTCCAGCTAGAGCTTGTGTGGCCAAAACCTTGATCGGACCAGATATTGTTAGGTACCCCTTAGGATACGACTTCAGGTTGTTGGTCAAGATCACTCATAGACGCCACATATCTGGTATTCACGAGGCATTCCCCACTTTCAGGCGCAACAACCCGTGACCGGACTACGAAAGCTATGTATCGCGTGGGCATATTGAGTGCGGAGTATTAAGCCCCAAGGACGTCACACCGTCTTGTCGTCAAATGTTTCCGGACACATCCATCAAGCGCTGAGGCTCATATAAGCGCGGGTCACGGCCTTGGCATCGAACTTTTCGGGGAAGTCGATCCTGAAGCGCTCCGGGTTGTCTGAGGCTTGCGTCATTCGGGCTGAAAGCGCTTCGATGTTATCGGGTGGTGACACGAGATTTTGTGTGGGCAGTATTTCAGCCGGCCCCGAGGGGCAATCCGTGCTGATGACGGGGACACCAAGGGCAATCGCTTCGAGGATCGTCATGTTCAGCCCTTCATATTCCGACGATACAACCATGAATTTTGCCGCTTTGATCAACGGGAACGGGTTTTTCTGGAAGCCCACAAAATGCACGCGGTCCGCGATGCCCAAAGACTGCGCCAATGCTTTGGTTTCCTCCAGCAAGGGTCCGGTCCCGACGAGCAGCAGGTCATACGGGGTCTTTGCCTGCGCATATGCATGTAGCAGACGATCGTGGCGCTTGGCTTTTTTGAACTTGCCTACGTTGACGATATAGTCCTTCCGGGGTGGCACCGGTTCATCAGCCTGTCGTTGGATCAAAGCCGGTTCGACCGGGTTATAGATTGTGCGGGTCTCTAGCGATTTCCCAAACAGCGCCTGCATGTCCTCTTCGACGCCCTTGCTAACGCAGATACATTTTTTTCCGCTGTAGATCTGCTTCAGTCGATTGAGGCGAGGGTCTGCGGCACCATCAAGAGCATACTCCTGCGACGTATTATTATGCATGATAAAATGAATATTCGGGAGCCGGCTCTTTGAAAGAATAAAATCGACGGGATGAAGGTTGGAAAGCACCAGATCAGGCGTCCCGATGTTCTTCCTGATAAATCGGTCAAAAAATTTCGCCGCAATCTTGGGGCGGAGTTTTCGAGGTAGCGATCGAAAAGCACGGTACGGAAATTTATGGATATGAACTCCGTTATCTAGCGGCAGATCAATAGTGTCTTTAAATATAACGATATGCGCCGTGCCACCCAATGCGTTTATATTTCGCGCCAGTGTTTGAACAACGCGCTCTGCACCATTCCCCTGCAGGCTGAAAACAGCGAGAACTATCGTTTTCATATATTCTTCTCCAATATGCGCTTTGGGCGTTGCATAGACCAAACGGTAGATAATGCGCACAGGCGTTGTGAAGTCCAGAACGGTTTTTGCAAGGATGCCGTGCTAGGGTGCCGTTATCTGTTCGGGACGTGTCCGGCGGCTGTAGTGGGGCCGACATTGGCGCGGCGGAAATGACGCCAGATGTTTTTCCGATCCCTTGCACCCCTTCTTGTCGCAGCGCTAAAAAACCAGTTGTTAGTTACAAATGCAACCTTTAGGCAATCGCTAGTGGAACGCGAGGAGCCGAGTATGACTGTCGAAAAACATCCGACCCGTATGACCCAAGCCCCGTCTCTTCCCGGGGCCAACGCCGGTTATATGCCGGGCTTCGGGAATGATTTCGAGACAGAGGCGCTGCCGGATGCCTTGCCGCAAGGGATGAACAGCCCGCAAAAATGCAACTACGGGCTTTATGGTGAGCAGCTTAGCGGGACTGCCTTTACGGCGCCAAGCCATCAGAACGAACGTACCTGGTGCTACCGCATTCGCCCGTCGGTCAAACACTCGCACCGGTATCACAAGATCGATCTGCCCCTTTGGAAATCCGCGCCCAACATCGTCGCGGACGTCACGAGCCTTGGGCAATATCGCTGGGATCCGCTGCCGCACACAGACACGCCGCTGACATGGCTGACGGGGATGCGCACGATGACGACGGCGGGGGATGTCCATACGCAGGTCGGCATGGCGACCCATGTGTATCTTGTGAATGCCTCCATGGTTGATGCGTATTTCTATTCTGCCGACAGCGAGATGCTGATCGTCCCGCAGGAAGGTCGCCTTCGGTTTTCGACTGAACTGGGGATCATTGATCTCGCGCCGCAGGAAATCGCGATCATCCCGCGGGGGCTGGTCTACCGTGTCGAAGTGCTTGAAGGGCCGTGCCGCGGGTTCGTCTGCGAGAACTACTGCCAAAAGTTCGAGCTGCCAAATCGTGGGCCGATCGGGGCCAACTGCATGGCCAACCCGCGCGATTTCAAAGCACCCGTTGCCGCGTTTGAAGACCGCGAAGTCCCCTCTACCGTGACGGTGAAATGGTGCGGGGAGTTCCATGAAACCAAGATCGGGCAGTCACCGCTTGATGTGGTGGCATGGCACGGGAACTACGCGCCGGTGAAATATGACTTGCGCACCTATTGTCCCGTGGGGGCGGTGCTGTTCGACCATCCTGACCCGTCGATCTTTACCGTTCTCACCGCGCCGTCCGGTGTCGAAGGTACGGCGAATATCGACTTTGTCTTGTTCCGGGAACGCTGGATGGTGGCGGAAGATACGTTCCGCCCGCCGTGGTATCACAAGAATATCATGTCCGAATTGATGGGTAATATCTACGGCCAGTATGACGCCAAGCCCAAAGGCTTTATTCCCGGCGGGATCAGCTTGCACAACATGATGCTGCCGCACGGGCCTGATCGCAATGCCTTCGAGGGGGCCTCCAACGCAGAGCTGACGGCCCAAAAGCTCGACAACACGATGTCGTTCATGTTCGAGACCCGCTTCCCGCAGCAACTCACGAAATTCGCCGGACAGGAGGCCCCCTTGCAGGATGATTACATCGATTGCTGGGCAGACATCGAAAAGAAGTTCGACGGGACACCGAGCAAGAAATGAAGCGGACTCCGGCCGGTAAAAGCACAACGTTGACCCGGCGCGGTACCGCAGGGCGTGACGGGTATCAGGTGGGGTCGGGCAGGTGCCAAAGCACCGTTCGATCCGCAACAAATTCCCCTAAATAGAAGGACCAGAACCATGGCAAAAGCATTCGCATCCCAAGGGGATATGACAGAAAAGAAAGTCACCTTCGACGAAGTCGGCGAGGGCCTGTGGGCCTTCACCGCGGAAGGCGACCCGAATTCGGGCGTGATCATCGGCGATGACAGCGTCATGATTGTAGAGGCACAGGCGACGCCGCGTCTGGCCAATAAGGTCATCGAGAAGGTGCGCGAAGTCACCGACAAGCCGATCAGCCACGTGGTGCTGACCCATTATCACGCGGTGCGCGTGTTGGGGGCCTCTGCCTATGGGGCACAGCAGATCATCATGTCCGACGTTGCCCGCGCGATGGTCGAGGAACGCGGACAGGAAGATTGGGACAGCGAGTTCCAACGCTTTCCCCGATTGTTCGAGGGGCATGAATCAATCCCCGGGCTGACCTACCCGACCACCACATTCAGCGACAGCATGACCGTCTATCTGGGCAAACGTCGCGTTGATATCAAACACATCGGCCGCGCCCATACGGCGGGTGATGCGGTGATCCATGTGCCGGATCAGAACGTTATGTTCACGGGCGATATCGTGGAGGATCATTCGGCCTGCTATTGCGGCGACGGATACTTCGGCGACTGGGGGCAAACGCTCGATAACATCAAGGCCTATGACGTGGATGCGATCGCACCGGGACGGGGGGGTGCCTTGATCGGCAAGGACGCCGTTGAACGTGCGATTGAAAGCACGCGTGATTTCGTCGAAAGCACCTTCAAGCCAGCGCAGCGGGTCGCCATGAAAGGCGGCACGTTGAAAGAGGCATGGGATGCGGTGCGCGCGGAATGCGACCCGAAGTTCAAGGATTACGCGATCTACGAGCACTGCCTGCCGTTCAACGTCAGCCGCGCCTTCGACGAGGCCCGCGGCATCTGGCATCCGCGTATCTGGACAGACAAGCGCGATCTGGAAATGTGGGCGCAGTTGCAGGGCTAAGGCCGGGTCTGGGAGGGCAAACCATGGTCGACGTCCGGTATGATATCGCGTTCAAACTATACCCTTACCTAAAGGGAGCGGATCAGGATCTTGCCCCCCGGCGTCACCCTGTGGTGATCGTCGGGGGCGGGCCCATCGGTATGGCGCTGGCGCTTGATCTTGGGCGCAAGGGCACGCCAGTTGTGGTATTGGATGATCACGAAGGTGTCGGACAGGGCAGTCGCGCCATCTGTTTTGCGAAACGCACGCTCGAGATCTGCGACCGCCTTGGCGCGGGCAAAGCGATGATCGACAAGGGCGTTCAGTGGAACGTCGGCAAGGTGTTTCATGGCGATGAAAGGGTGTTCGAATTCAACCTGCAACCCGAAGACGGCCATAAGGCTCCGGCGTTTATCAACCTGCAACAGCCCTATTTCGAGAAATACCTCGTGGATGAAATCCGTGTGGCGCAATCTGACGGCGCGCCCATTGAAATCCGCGGGCGCAACGGGGTCACGGGGGTGACACCGCAGGGCGATCACGTGGTGCTGGATATCAACACACCCGACGGCCCCTACCAGCTTGAGGCCGACTGGCTGGTCGCTTGCGATGGCGCACGGTCTCCCACGCGCGAGATGCTGGGCCTGAGCTTTGAGGGCCGCGTGTTCGAGGATAATTTCCTGATCGCTGACGTAAAGATGAAAGCCGATTTCCCGACCGAACGCTGGTTCTGGTTCGAGCCGCCCTTCAAAGACAGCGGCGCGTCGGCGCTTCTCCACAAGCAGCCCGATGACATTTGGCGGATCGATTTCCAACTGGGGTGGGACATTGACCGCGCCAAGGAACTGAACCCCGAGAATATCCGCGCCCGCGTGGATGCCATGTTGGGCGAGGGGGCGGAATACGAGCTCGAATGGACCTCCATCTACACGTTCCAATGTCGGCGAATGGAAAAGTTTCGGCACGGCAGGGTGCTCTTTGCGGGCGACAGCGCGCATCAGGTCTCTCCCTTCGGGGCGCGGGGGGCCAACTCCGGCGTGCAGGACGCGGACAATCTGGCGTGGAAACTTGATCTGGTGATCAAGGGCTTGGCACCCGACCGCCTGCTCGACAGCTATTCGCAAGAGCGGGTCCACGGCGCTGACGAGAATATCCTGAATTCCACCCGCGCAACGGATTTCCTTACCCCCAAAACAGAGATGAGCAAGATTTTCCGCAATGCGGTGTTGAACCTCGCACACCGTCACCCCTTTGCGCGGCCCTTGGTGAATTCCGGTCGTTTGTCCGTGCCATGTGTCTATGACGGGCTGTCACTGAACGGCCCCGATGCGCTGAATGGACCCGCGACAAGCCGTGTTGGCGCCACCTGCAGCGACGCGCCCTTGAGGGACGGCTTCTTGCTGGATGTAGTGGGCGGCGTGTTCACCGTTCTGGCGATCAATACCGACCCGCCCGCGCTGGCCGAGGTGGGCGGGGTCACGGTAAACACCGTCACGCTGAACACGCAAACCGACGATCCCAGCGGTGCCATTGCGGCACGCTACCTCGGCGACGCGCCCTGCGGCATCTACCTGATCCGCCCGGACCAACATGTCGCCGCACGGTGGGCCCGCGCAAGCGCCGCAGACATCCGGTCAGCAGTAAGCATCGCAACAGGAAAGGGGCAGTAACGATGGGGCTCAACCTTCAACCGAACATCAAGGATCCGGACGGGTTCTATGATGAATTGCTTTGCGCACATGAAGGGCGAAGCAAGGACGAAAGCGACGCATTCAACGCCCGCCTGATCCTCATCCTCGCGAACCATATCGGTGACAGAGAAACCCTGCGCGCAGCATTGGCCGCCGCCAGATAGGGGCGTCCGGCGTCTGAAGCCGCATCGAGACGTGGGATGCTATCGCTGATGTTCGTTGTCGCCGGCGAAAGAGGAAACAGTTCTCGTCTAATGAGGCGCGTTCCCTGTCGCGCCTTTGTGCGGAATCTGTAACTGATAATTAGGATTATGTAAAATCGTGCTCAGCCAAGCGGCCAGCCCGCACACATATCCCAGCTCATATATGCGGTGCAGTAACGCTTGGATGTCGCTGTCGGGTGGCGCGTTTGAGCTGTTTCGGATTGGCGATGCCGTGTCGGCCCGCGGCACCCACGCCGCGATTTATGACGCGCTGCGCTTGGTGAAAGGCGTGTAGGCCGCCTTGATCAAGAAGAGCCATCTCTAGCCCCCGCGCAGGCAGTCCGCTTTACCGCAGATCGCCTGCGCGGGTGTCGGGGCGGCTGCGGCTGCCCACCTCAACACGCATCGGGCTTAGGAGGTCAGTCGCGATGACGAGAGCACGGTGAAGCGCCCTGCCGCGAAGAACAATACCGTTGCCAGTCCCGCGGGGACCACAAGCCCAAGGGACATGGGGAGCGCCGTACCCGCCCCGCCAATCGCGACAGAGGTAGAGACGGCAAAGGCAAGGGCGAACTGGATCGCCCCCAGCAACGCCGATCCCATGCCGGCACCTTTCTCTGTCAGCGACATCGCGATAGACATCGCGTTCGCCGACAGCAGCCCGACGCAGCCAATCGATATCCACAGCGGGATGGCGAATACCAGAAGCGAGCTTGTCTGCGACAGCAGCGCCAGCACCAAAGTAGCGGCGAAGAACAGCGGCAAGACGGCGGTGAGGATCTGTTCGGGGCTATAGTGGTTCAACAGCATGCCATTGATGCGGCCAAAGATGATAAGTGCGGTCGCAATAGCCGCGAACATGAGGCCAAAGCCGACTGAACTCAGCCCGAAGATCCCTTGGAAGACCCCAGAAGGATCCCGTGATAAACGCGAACATGCCGCTTTGAATAAGCCCCGCAACCAGCGCCATGATGAGGAATCCGCGCTCGGACAGGAGCCGCTTGGCGGTTTTTGCACCCGTGCGGAAGGGCCGAGGCTGGCGGCCTTCGGCGGGCAATGTCTCGGGCAAGGTAATCACGGACAAGACCAGCGCGACAAGGCTGATAAGGGCCATCGTCGCAAAGATGGAGCGCCAGCCAAACGCTTCAAGCAACAGGCTGCCCAACGTCGGCGAGGCGATGGGGCCAAGCGTCAGCAACATGACAAGAACCGTCATGACTTTCGCCGCCTTCCGCCCTTCGTACAGGTCTTTGACCATGGCGCGCCCCACGACCATGCCCGCGCTCGCCCCGATGGCCTGAATGAAACGAAGTGCGTTGAACCACGCGATGTCGCTGAGCAACGGCAGAACAAGAGAGGTCACGGTGAAAAGGACGGTGCCGATCAAAAGCGGCCCCTTGCGCCCGTAGGTATCGGTCAACGGGCCGATCAGGATTTGCCCGAAACAGAGCCCCAGAAAAAAGAGAGAGAGCGACAGCTCGGCCGCCGTATGGGTGGCGTCCATCGACGTCGCAAGATCGCCGAGGGCGGCCAGATACATGTCGGTTGCCAAGGGCGGAAAAAGGGAGAGCAGGCCGAGGGTCGCGGTCACAGCGAACGCGCGGCTTGGGGATAGGGAAATTTGAGACATCTTCGCTCCAACGAGATAATAGACTGCGGTCTACTTGCATTTAGTAGATCGCAGTCTAACAATCAACGTCATACCACGCTGCATCGATGAACAGGAGCTGTGCATGTCGGTAAAGAAGTCGGGCGGACGCCCCGCGAATGAGGAAGCCAGCGCCGCTTTGAAGGCCGCCGCGCTGCGGCTTGTGCGGGAAACGGGGTACGAAAAAGTCTCTATCGCGGCGATTATTGCCGAGGCGGGCGTCGCGCGCCAAACGCTATACAATCGCTGGGACACAAAGGCGGACCTCATCCTCGACGCGATTTTCGAGGCGACGAATTCTTATGCCGCTGAACCGCCTTTGGATAGCGCGCAAGACTATAGGGCGCAGCTTGAAGACTTCCTGATCAAGGTTTTCGAACACCTGAAGCTGGACGGCGCAACGATCCGGTCGCTGATTGCATCGTCACAGCAAGACGCGAAGTTTCACGCGTCGTTCCATGCCAAATTCGTTCTGCCGCGCGAGCAGATGATGACGCTGATGCTGCGTCGGGCGCAGGACGACGGGGCGCTTTCACCCGCGCGCAACGTCGAGGTATTGTCGACCATGATCCACGGTGCATTCTGGTATCGCCTGCTGAACCGCGGCGTCTTGGATCCGACTTTCGCGAAAGAGCTCGTGGCAGAGACCTTTGCCTGAACCAGCCTTGTGATCGCGGGCACCACCCCTAAACCGACAGATACTGATCCCGGATTTCCGGCTGCGATTGCAGCGCGGCGAGCGTGCCGACGAATTTCTGTGTGCCGTGTTCGATGATCACCACGCCATCGGCGACCGCTTGCGCGAAATGCAGGTTCTGTTCGGACAGCAGCACCGTCAGCCCCTCTGCCTTGAGTTGTAGGATCACGCGGGCCATCTGTTCGACGATCACCGGCGCGATGCCTTCGGAGGGTTCGTCCAGCAGGATGAACGCGGGGTTGCCCATCAGGGTGCGGGCGATGGTCAGCATCTGCTGCTCGCCCCCCGATAGCGCCTTGCCGCGGTTGTGACGGCGTTCGGCGAGGTTGGGGAACAGATCGAACACCATATCCTCGGTCCAGATGGTGCAGCCGTCGCGGGGGGGCTGGCGGCCGACCTCCAGGTTTTCCAGCACGGTAAGCTGGGTGAAAATCCGGCGTTCCTCGGGGACATAGCCCAGACCGTTGCGCGCGACCTTGTGGCTGGGCCAGCCGGTGATGTCCTGGCCCTGATAGATGATCTTGCCCTGCCGTGGCCGCACCAGCTGCATGATGGATTTCATCGTCGTGGTCTTGCCCGCACCATTGCGCCCCAGCAGGGCGACGACAGTGCCGCGATCCACGGTAAAGTTCAGGTCATTCAGCACCTGCGCCTTGCCGTAGAATGAATTGACGCCGTTCACCTCAAGCATGGGCATCCTCCTGCGCTTTGAACAGGGTGCCGCCGCCCAGATAGACCTCTTGCACCTGCGGGTTGTTGCGGATCTCGTCAACGGTGCCGTCGGCGATCAGCTGGCCACGGTTCAGCACCATGATGCGGTGCGAATGGGCAAAGACCACGTCCATGTCATGTTCGGTAAACAACACGCTGATGCCCCGTTGCTCTAGTATATCGGCGGTCAGCTGCATCAGCGCGATCCGTTCGCGCGGTGCCATGCCAGCGGTGGGTTCATCCATCAGCAGCAGGATCGGGTCATTGGCGAGGGCAACCGCCAGTTCGAGCCGTTTGAGGTCGCCATAGGCCAGCACCGCGCAGTGGCGTTCGGACTGGTCGGCCATGCCCACGGTATCAAGCAGCGCCAGCGCCTCTTCGCGGTAGAGTTTATGGGCGAAAGTGGTCAGGGAATAGAGCCGCTTGTGATGCGACATCAGCGCCATCTGCACGTTCTCGACCACGGTCATCGAGGCATAGGTCGCGGTGATCTGGAACGTCCGCCCCACCCCCATGCGCCAGATCTTGCGCGGTTGCATGCCGGCGATGTTCTTGCCCATCAGCTGCACGGTGCCCGACGACGGCTTGAGCTGCCCCATCAGCATATTGAAACAGGTGCTTTTGCCCGCGCCATTGGGGCCGATCAGCGCCAGCAGCTCGCCCTTGGCAAGATCAAAGCTCACGTCATCCACCGCCTTGATGGCGCCGAAATTGCGGGACAGGTTGCGCACAGACAGGATCGGGCTCATTTCGCGTCCTCCGGTGTTTTCAGCAGGCCAATGCGTTCGCCCGCTTTGCGCAGCGATCCGACGATGCCTTCGGGGCCAAGGATCACGACAAAGATGATCAGCAGGCCCAAGGCGAGGCGCCAGTATTCGAAACGGGTCAGATAGTCTTTGACGCCCTCAAAGAAGGCTCCGCCGACCCAGCCGCCCGACAGGGTCTTCACCCCGCCCAGAAACACCACGATCAGCGCGTCGAAACTGCGGGCGGTTTCAAGCTCGTTCGGGAAGATGCTGCCCTTGGAGAAGACGAACAGCCCGCCCGCGAGCCCCGCCATGATGCCCGCAAAGGTAAAGGCGACCCATTGAATGCGTTTGGTGTTGATCCCCATCGCCTCGGCTTGGCGCGCACTGTCGCGGGCCGCGCGCATGGCATAGCCAAAGGGCGCATGCGCAGCTTGGCGCAGCAGCAGGATGCCCCCGATGCAGAAGACAAAAGCGAGGTAGTAATAGACATCATTGTCCGACGCCCAATCGGACGGCCAGATGTTGACCAGCCCGTCATCGCCCCCCGTCACATCGCCCCACTGGAACGCAAGGCTCCAGAGTAGTTGCCCGAAGGCAAGCGTGAGCATGGCGAAGTAGACACCGGTGGACCGCAGGCAGACCCAGCCGATCACCACGGCGGCCAGCCCCGCGCAGATCGGGGCCAGCACCAGCGCCAGCTCCATCGGGGTGTCGGCATAGGTCACAAACAGCGCCGCGGCATAGGCCCCCCCGCCAAAGAAGGCCGCATGGCCAAAGCTGACCAGCCCGCCCTGCCCCAGCATGAAATGCAGCGAGGCGGCGAAGAGGCAGAAGATCATGATGTCGGTCACCAGCACCACGGCGAAATTCCCGCCGTAGAACGGCAGCAGCGCAAGGATGAACAGCCCCGCCATCACCAGCAAGCGCATCCGATTGCCCGCGGGCTTGATCGGGCGCTCCGGCTCTCCGGTCTGGCCATGCTCGCCCGCGATCTCCTCTTTCCCGAGCAGGCCGAAGGGGCGGAACATCAGGACGATCACCATGACGACAAACATCAGCACAAGCGTCGATTGCGGCGCATAGGTCACGCCAAACACATTCAGGACCGAGATGATCACCGCCGCCAGATAGGCCCCCGGCAGCGACCCCATGCCGCCGATGACCACGACCACAAAGACCGCACCGATAATGCTGAAATCCATCAACAGATCGGCACCACCCTTGGGCAGTTGCAACGCGCCGCCAAGCCCTGCAAGCGCACAGCCCAGAAAGAAGACGCCCGTGAACAGCCACGCCTGATTGACCCCAAGGGCACCGACCATCTCGCGGTCCTGGGTGGCGGCGCGCACCAAGGTGCCGACACGGGTTTTTGTGATCAGATACCACAGGGCGATGGCGACGAAGGGCGTGATGATGATCAGCGCGATGTCATATTGCGGCACGGGTTCCCCCATGATGCGGATCACCCCTTTCAGCCCCGGCGCGCGCGGGCCCAGCAGATCTTGCGGGCCCCAGATCATCAGCGCCAGATCCTGAATGACAAGGATCACGCCAAAGGTCGCGACCAGTTGGAACAGTTCAGGCGCGCTATAGACAGGGCGCAGCACGCAGATCTCGACGATCACCCCGATCAGCCCGACGATCAGCCCCGCCAGCAGGATCGCACCCCAGAAGCCGACCATGCCCGGCAGCACCTGCATCAGCGAATAGCCGACATAAGCCCCCAGCATATAAAACGACCCATGGGCAAAATTCACCACCCGCGTGACGCCAAAGATCAGCGACAGCCCAGAGGCAACCATGAAGAGCGCACCCGCATTGGCAAGCCCAGTCAGAATCTGTGCGATGAAAAGGCCCATGGGCACCTCTTGATGTTGGGGAGGGGGTCAGTGCTGCCAAGGGAGCCTCCCCCCTTGGCAGCGGGTCCGGATTATTCTGCCGGACGCAGTTTCGACACCTCTTCGTCAGACGGCAGGTAGTCTGCGCCGTCCAGATAGGTCCAGTCGGTCATGACGCCCGCACCGTCCTTGAGCATGGTCTTCCCGACAAAGGCGCCCATGGTGGCCTGATTGTCGATCTCGCGGAAAGTGATGTCGCCCACGGGCGTCGCTACATCCAGCCCTTCGAAAGCCATACGGATCGCGTCGCCTTCGGTCGATCCCGCCTTGCTGATCGCGGCGGCGATGCTTTGCGCGGTCATATAGCCGACGAGAGAGCCGAGCTTTGGCGTTTCGTCGAATTTCGCCTGATAGGCATCAACGAAAGGCTTGTTCGCGCCGTCCTCGTCCGAGAAGTCATACCAGGGATAACCGGTCACCACCCAGCCTTCGGGGGCTTCGTCGGCCAGTGGTTCAAGGTATTCCGGCTCGCCCGAAAGCAGGCCATAGATCGTGCGCCCGTCGAACAGACCACGGGTGGTGCCTTCGCGGACGAATTTGGCAAGGTCGGGGCCGAAGGTCACGTTATAGATCGCGTCCGGCTTGGACCGCTCCAGCGCCTGAACCTCGGCACCGGCGTCGATCTTGAACAGGGCGGGCCATTGCTCTCCGACGAATTCGACCTCGGGCTTCAGTTCGGTCAGCACTTCCTTAAAGGCGGCCACCGCGTCTTTGCCGTAGGCGTAGTTGGGTGCGATGGTCGCGTATTTCACGGCATCGGTCTTGGCGGCCTGTTCCGCCAGCATCGCGGCTTGCATATAGGTCGAGGTCCGCAGGCGGAAGGTCCAGGGGTTGCCTTGGCTCCAGGTCAGGGCATCGGCCAGCGGTTCGGCGGCGAGGTACACCCAGCCCTTTTCCGCCGCGACCGAGGAGATCGCCAGACCGACGTTCGATAGGATCGAACCGGTGATCATCACGGTGCCTTCGCTGGTCATCAGCTCTTCGGCGATTTTGATCGCTTCACCGGGGTCGCCCTGATCGTCGCGGAAGATGAATTCGAGCGGGCGATCCAGCACACCGCCATCGGCGTTGATTTCCTCAAGCGCTAGTTCGATGCCCTGTTTATACGGCTCGGCAAAGGCGGCGAGACGTTTGTAGTGGTTGATCTCTCCGACTTTGATCGGGTCGCCCGACTGCGCCGCTGCGGCAAAGCCGGTGACGCCAAGGGCAAAGGCCCCTATGACGCTGTTCAGGAATGTCTTTCTGTTCATGTGATGGT
Organism: Sulfitobacter sp. R86518; assembly: GCF_042466275.1. Classification (NCBI taxonomy): domain Bacteria; kingdom Pseudomonadati; phylum Pseudomonadota; class Alphaproteobacteria; order Rhodobacterales; family Roseobacteraceae; genus Sulfitobacter; species Sulfitobacter sp. R86518. The sequence continues at coordinate 7,680 of NZ_JAXHCA010000010.1, read as the reverse complement.
CCTCTCGTGTTGGGGTGTGCCGTCTGCTGCGGCTTTGCTTTTTATGGATCAGTCATGCTGGACAAAGACCGGTGCGACGGGGTCGCCCAGATCGTCCGTCGCCTCTGCCTCGATCCGGTCGCGGATGCGTTTGCGGTAGACGTTGGGCGCTTTGTCGATAGCGATGCGGATGGGTTTGCGTTTTTGGGGGCGCTGTTCTTCTTGGTGGACGGCTTCCAAAATCGCCTTGTCCTCGGCAAATGCAACGCGGAACATCGCGTCCATTTGGTCCGACGCGGCGTCATCGCCAAGGGCGGTGTTGCGCAGGTGCATCCAGTGGTCGATCGTATAGTCCTCTGTCACGGGTGTGACGAAATGGAGCGCAAAGATACGCACGCCTTTGTTGCGCTGATCTTCGGGAAGTTCAAGCTTTGCATCAGACGACCCAAAGTCAATCACGGCGGTCGAGGGCATGTGCAGATAGTAATAATGCCAGCGGTCCACATTGCCGCTAAAGCCGCCGAATGCCTTGAAAAAGCCGATGGGTTCCGCGTCTCTGATCCAGCGCCATGCCACGATCACCTCATCTGCGGTTTTGACGTGCACGGGTACGTTTTCGGAGGCCGCATTTCCCAATGTCGTCGGATGGACAAAGCTGACATGCGCCGGATCCACAAGGTTTTCGGCAACGTTGAGGTAATTTGCGCGGATATGCAGCTTGTCCCCATGGTGGACGTGCCACCCCTCTTGCCCCAATTCCGGCATATCGAAAGCAAGCGCGGGGTCAGCCTTGTCGGCGTCGCCCATCCAGATGAACACAATGCCGTAGCGTTCCAGCACCGGATAGCTGTCAACATAGGCGGATTTGGGCAGGTTCGATTGCCCCGGCACCCGCACGCAGGCCCCGTCCGCGCCAAAGGTCATACCGTGATAGCCGCATTGAATGGTGTCGCCGATACGCTTGCCCTTGGACAGCGGCAGCAGCCGGTGCGGGCAGCGATCTTCGAGCACGGCGATCTGGCCATCGCTGGTGCGGTAGGCTACTAGGTTCTGCGCAAGCAATGTCAGCGGCACCAGCTCATCGCCAAAGTCGGTAGACCAACCCGCAACGTACCAAGCGTTTCTGACAAAGGACATCGGTTCACTCCTTGCTCTGCACAGCTTCATGAAGGACCAAAAAATTGTTAGCTGTCAAACAATTTCTTACACCCCATCTGATATAGACCCCAGATGGAAACCGTGGGATGATAGTGCCTAATCTATACGCATTGACCCAAGAGCACTGGATAAGAACCTTGGTTGAAACCACACAAGACCTGACCCTGACCGCAGACTATGCGTTGGAACAACAGATCGGGTTCAAGCTGCGCCTCGCGAACCAGCGCCACCTTGAGATCTTTAACCGGCGGATGCCGGATATCACGCCGACACAATTCGCCGTGCTGGCCAAGCTGCGCGACGAGGCGCGGATCAGCCAGAACCATCTGGGGCGTCTGGTCGGGATGGACGCGGCGACCACCAAAGGCGTGATCGACCGGTTGCGCAAAAAGGGGCTGGTCCATTCCACCCCGTCAAAGACCGACATGCGGCGGCTGGAGATTTCGCTGACCGACGAAGGCATCGCGGTGACCGCCAAGGCGATTGCCACCGCGCAGGAAATCTCGGCCGAGACGGTCGGCAACCTCACCCCGCGCGAAGTGGACCGGCTGCTGGCCCTGCTCGAGAAACTATAGGCTCTAACGCAGGCCGTCTTTGCCTTCGGCCTCGGCATGGGTCAGCCCGCCGACACGGGGCAAGGGGCGCCCGGAATTTGTGACAGCCACGGCCACCAGTATCTCGCCCGCGCGCGGCGCATCGTTCAACCGCACCTCGATCCCGTCGAAATGGCTGCGCACATAGGCGGCGTCCTTGTGTCCTAAAGGCACGTCAAGTACCTGCCCCGGCCCGCCCATCTTTTTCGACGACGGCACCAGTGCGGTCCCCTTTTCAACCGCGACCCGCAGCGGTGCGCCCAGTTTCGGGTGCAGGATCGCGGCGGCGTGTTCCAACTCTCCTCCCTCGCCCACCATCGCGGCCTTGCCATAGCTTTCGGCCTGCGCGCGGGTGATCCCAAGGGCCGCAACACATTTATCGCCCAGCAATCCCCCCAGCTCTGCGCCGATGTCCATCAGCGGGGTCAGGTCCTCGGTATAAGAGCCTGCAAAGGGGTTTTTGATCACGGCCACAGCAACGGCCTTGCGCGTGGGGGGCGATATCTGCTGCCCGATCTCGCGGTGAGTTTCTTCGACCCAAGTGGCGATTTTGCGGATTTCGGCGCTCATCTCAGGCCATCCTTTCCTTCGATTTCCTTTGCATCCAAGCCGCCCGCGCGGTTGTGGATACGTGCCCCTGTGGTCATCACAAGGATCACTGCCATTTCATCGGCACGGGGGCTGTCATTCAGGCCGACCTCGATTGAATCGAAATGGCTGCGGACATAGGACGCGTCAACATGGGTCACAGGCACATCCAGCCGCACCCCCGCCGCGCCGACCTTTTTCGTCGATGGCACAATCGCCTTCGACCCCCCAAGCACGTCGCGCATGGCATAGCCGCCGGGGGCGTGCCAGAGCGCACCGTGCTCCAACTCTCCGCCCGTGCCGACGATGCTGCCTTTGCCGTAGCCTTCGATCTGTGCCGCCTCGACCCCGAGCGCCGCCAGCAGCTTTTGCGCCATCGCGACTCCCAGCGGTTTGAGGTCTTCCATAAAGGGCTGGATGTCCTCGATATAAGAGCCTGCATAGGGGTTTTGGATCACAGCCATGACCGACCCGCGTTTCAGCGGCGTATTGGCGCGGGGGCCGCCTTCGTGGAAAATCTCTTCGACGCTGGTGACGATTTTGCGGGTCATAACCTCAGGCATATTCGGGGGCTTTCACTAGGGATTTCAGGGTTTCGGGCAAGCCGATGACAGTATGTTGGTCGCGCAGAAAAAGCGCCGTGCCAGAGATGAGGCCACGGTCGCGCAGACCCTGCGCCGCTGTCGCGCCTGCATTGAGCGCTTGGTTAACATCGGCAGGGGAGAGCGGCCCGACATGGGTCACCACCAGGGCCGCCCCAAGGTCACTGTCGTCGTGCAACTGGTTGGCGGGGCTGCGCCGGATCGCAGGATGTGCGGGCAGATCAACGGCATTTCCCAACCTTGTCGCCGCGGCATCGGCCATCGCGGCGGATCGGGCCAGCACGGTGACACTGTCGGCAATGCCCAAGGACTGGCTGCGCCCGCCCTGCCCGCTGGTGGCGATGCCGCGAATGGGGTCATTGCTGCGGATCGTGACGGTGCCAAGCGACTGCCCGTCCAGCCCCGCGATGCCCACGACAAAACGCGCGCCCTCGGTCAGATGCAGCGCGATATCGCCACCGTTGTTTACATAGGCGCGGGTCAGATCGGCGGCATCCACCATGGCCGACAAGACCTCTGCCGCGACGGCACCGGCGACGCAGATCATTGGCGTGGTCAGCCCGTCGGCATGGGGCAAGGCGGCGCGGTACATGGCGCGGGCGATCTTGCCTTTCGGTTTGGTGCCCACAGGGCGGCGCAGCAGGGGCAGCTCTGCCGTCAGTTCGGACAGGATCGTGCCAAAGCGATCAAAACCCGCGCGAAACGCCAGATCACGTGCGCCATCCGCCCCGATGACCAGATCAATCGGACCGTGGGACAGGTGCAGCCTGCCACCGGGGAGAAGAGCCGCCTGTGCCGTCATGTCTCGTCCTTCGACCAGCCGTAGTTTTCCCGCGCGTTCGGGTCTGGTTGCAGCAGTTGCTGCGCCACCCGTCGCACATCATCGGTGACCACATCGCGCACGGGCTGGATATGCTCCATATGCCCGCCAAGCGTGCCGTAATCCTCGCGCCGCAGGGTGAATTCGATCGGGGCCACCAGCGCGGGTGTGGGTACATAACCGAAAGAGTTCGTGGGCATATCCATGACATCCACCATGACGGTAATCCCGCCCCCCGGCCAGACATAGGCCTCGGCCCCGCCGCAGGACACATGGGTCAGCGATTCCTTGACCGACCGCGTCAGCCGCACGGGGTTCTCTGTCACGCCAGCGCGCAGACTGCCGCCCGCGCCCCCCATGAACAGCACCGAACAAAGCGAGGGTTCGCAATTCTCGGCGATGCGGTCCGCGACGACCAGCAGCTCGGGCGTGATCTTGGCGGGTTGCGGGATCAGATCGTCATCCAGCGTGAAATAGGCCCATTGCTCTCCGGTGGTAGAGATCATCAGCAGCCGCAGCCCCGGCCAGGCACGCTTCGGGTCGGCGTCACGCAGGATGGTCAGCGGGTCTTCGACATCGGTGCCGCCCCATCCGGTGCCGGGGTCCGCCACCTGAAAATACCGTCCCGGCGTTGACCGTCGCCCGTTCACGCGGATGCCAGAGGGGGTCATATCCAGCCCCTTGCCCGCCTCGTGTTCTGTCAGCACGCCGGTGATGTGATCATCGACAACGACGACCTCGTCCACATGCCCGTGCCATTGTTTGGCGAACATCCCGATGGTCGCTGACCCACAGCCCACGCGCATCAGCTTTTCCGGAACGCCGTTGATGATCGGCGCTTTGCCCGCCTCGACCACCATGGTGACACCGCCGTCGATGGCGACCTCGACCGGTTCACGGTTACATAGGCGCAGCAGCGCGTCACAGGTCACGCGACCCTCTTTCTTGGAGCCGCCCGTCAGGTGTTCGACCCCGCCCAAAGACAGCATCTTGGACCCGTATTCAGAGGTCATCACATGGCCGATCGCCTCTCCGTCAACGCGCACCACGGCGCGCTCGTCGCCGATGTGGCGGTCGGTGTCGATCTTCACCTTGACCCCGCAATACGAAAAAATGCCCTCGGTCACGACGGTGATCATATCCACGCCCTCGACCTCTTGGCTGACGATGAAGGGCGCGGGTTTGTAGTCGGGATAGGTGGTCCCCGCCCCTACGGCGGTGACGAAATCGCGCCCGCCCTGAATGACGTCGCCGTCCCAATCTTGCGCGTTGTCGCCCTGATCCAGAAAAGCGACGGCCTTGGCCCCCGACTGGATCACGGTCAGCGGATCCAGCCGCACCAGCTCGCCCGCGTGGTTGGCATAGCGGTCGCAGGCGCCGGATTTGCCGTCGGCGATGAAACACATCACCGGGCAGGCATCGCAGCGGATTTTCACAGGCTTGGGGTCGCGCAGGTCGTCAGGCATGTCCGGCCTCCTTCAGGGCGGCGCGCAGGCGCGTCGGCGTGGCCGGTGTCTGCGTCAAGCGCGCACCGGTGGCATGGTAGATCGCGTTGAGGATCGCGGGGGCGGTGGGGATCAGCACGTGTTCGCCCAGACCTTTCGCGCCGTAGGGGCCGTGGGCGTCGGCCACCTCCAGGATCAGCGTCTCGATCGGGGGAACGTCGCCGATGGTCGGCACCAGATAGTCATGCAGGTTCTCGGTGCGCCCGGGGATATATTCCTCCATCAGCGCCATACCGAGCCCTTGGGCAATGCCGCCCTGTACCTGCCCCTCGACCAGCAACGGGTTGATCGCGCGGCCCACATCATGGGCGGCGACAAAGCGCAGCGGGCGGCACAGGCCAAGGGCGATATCCACCTCGACCACCACCAGATGCGCGGCATAGCCAAACTGCGCATAGGGCATGCCCTGCCCGTTTTCATCCAGCGGTTTGACCGGCGGATCATAGCTTTCTTGCGCCTGCAGCACATAGCCCTGCGCATCGACCGGCAGCCGCGTCAGATCAAGGCGCTGCGTGCGCCCGCCGTCGGTCACCGTGAGCTGCCCGTCTTGGCAGCCGATCTGTGCGGCGGGGCCCGCATTGACCTGCCGCAGGATCTGCGCCCGCAGCGCCTCTCCGGTCCTCACCGCGGCGTTGCCCGATACAAAGGTCTGCCGCGAGGCAGAGGTTTTGCCCGCGTCCGGCGTGATATCGGTGTCACCGCCCAGGATCTTGATCCCCTCGACAGACAGCCCAAGCGCTTGGGCAAAGATTTGCGGGATCACCGTATTGGCCCCCTGCCCGATGTCCATTGCACCTTGGTGCAGCACAACCGTGCCATCCGCCCGCACGCCCGCCAGAATGGACGACGGGTTCGGCAGCGAGGTATTGCCGCAACCGTACCACGCCCCCGCGATCCCGACACCGCGTTTCACCGTGTCATTCTTTGCATTGAACCGGGCGCATTCGGCTTTCGCCTCCTCCCACGCGGGGCGCAGCGCCTCTAGGCAGGGGGCGATGCCGACGCCCTGATCGAACACCTGCCCGCAGACCGTGGGCACCCCGTCCGCCAGCGCATTCTTCAAACGGAACTCAAGCGGATCAAGCCCCAGCTTTTCGGCCAGCAGGTCAAAGGCGGTTTCCTGTGCGATGGCCGATTGCGGCACGCCGAAGCCGCGAAAGGCGCCGGCGGGGGGGCAATGGGTATGCACGGCACGGCTGCGTGCGCGATAATCAGGGATGTGGTAGGGGCCAGAGGCATGTACCGGCACGCGATTGGCGACCGTCGGGCCCCAGCTTGCATAGGCACCGGTGTTGAAATCCCCGTCGAACCGCAGCCCCGACAGCGTCCCATCCGCCTTGGCCCCGACCTTGATCGTGATCTGCGCGGGGTGGCGTTTGGTGGTCGATTGCATCGTCTCGGCGCGCGCGTAGGTCATGCGCACGGGCCGAGCCGTCTTGAGCGCGGCAAGCGCGATGAAGGGCTGCAACGACAGGTCAATCTTTGATCCGAAACCGCCCCCGACCGCCGTCGGCACAATGCGGATGTCGGCCATGGGACGGTCAAGGATCGCGGCCAGTGCTTCGCGGTCCATACCCGGTGCCTGGGTGCAGGCATGCACATGGATGCGCCCGTCGATCACTTGGGCAAAGCCTGCCTCTGGCTCGATATAGCCATGTTCGACAAAGCTGGTGGTATATTGCGCCTCGACTGTGACGTCGGCGGCGTCGAGCGCGGCTTCCACATCGCCGCATTGCACGAAGCCGCCGCACATGATGTTCCCTTTGCGATCCTCGAACAGCTGTGGCGCGTCGGGGGCGGTCGCGGCATCGGTATCGGCAAGCGCAGTTTGTGGCGACCAACGGACAGGGAAGCTTTCCAGATCAAGGGCGATCATCGCCTCCGCCTCTCCTACAACGCAAGCCACCGCCTCCCCCCGGAACCGGATGTGGTTCACAGCGAAAACCGGCTGGTCGATGAAGCCGGGGATCACGCCAAAGGCGTTGAGGCCGGGCACGTCATCTGCGGTCAGGATGCAATGGATCCCGGGCTGCGCGCTGCGCCATGCCTCAAGATCGCCGAAGGTAAATCCGGCCGAGGCATGGGGCGAGCGGATGACCCGCGCGACCAAAGCACCGGCCGGGGCAACGTCATCGCCAAACGCCTCTGACCCGTCGACCTTGGCCTGCCCGTCCAGCCGCCGCGCAGGCTGGCCAAGCGCGGTAGAGGCGACAGGCAGCCCGTCGGCAGCATGGGCCCCGACCACCGCGTCGATGATCTTGCGATAGCCGGTACAGCGACACAGCACGCCGCCAAGGGCGTCCTGCACCTGCGCCGCGCTCGGCTGCGGCTCCTCGCGCAACAGCGCCACGGCAGAGATCATCATCCCCGGTGTGCAAATCCCGCATTGCGCGGCTTGATGGTGCTGGAAGCTTTGCATCAACGCCTGCGCGTCG
>NZ_JAXHCA010000009.1:0-100477 GCF_042466275.1 Sulfitobacter sp. R86518 | reverse complement strand
CCGCTCTACACTTTGAAGGCGTAGAGCGGGCAATTTCTTAGCGGGGGGCCTGCACCCCGATCATGGCCACTGCTGCGCAGCATGAAGAACGCGCAAAATGGTCACCATCTCAGGGCTTTCAGCATACACCACGATGTAGTTCGGCCGAACAACCATCTCCCTAGTCCCGTCCACACGGCCCGCGCGGTACATCTGAGGGCGTTCTGGAAGGAGGGACGTCTTGTGTTCAATCTCGTCTTTGAGAATTTGGGCGGCATCCGGGTTGTCGTCAGAGATGTAGTCAATGATTGCCAGCAAGTCGGCGATGGCCGTCGCTTTCCATTCAAGATTTGGCAAGGCGCTTCCCGTCAATCAATGCCTGGGCGTCTTGCATCGCCTTGGCATGGGGCGTTGTGGGCCTTGGATCGTCCAGCGCTTCCTGTACCTTCGCCCGGAACCAGGCGTCATAGGCATCCGGATCAGCGGTCAATCCGGCAGGCAAGCCGCCCTCTGCGGCCACGCGGGTCAGAAGAATACGCACCGCGTCGGAGAGCGTCAGACCGACGCCCGCAAGTGCGTCCGAAGCCTGTGCTTTCAGCTGATCGTCAACACGGACATGAAGCATAGATGTTTGGGCAGGCATGGATGGTCCTCCAGTTGATGGGAGTGATGTATCTCATTTGAGATACGGTTTCAAGTCGGCAGTATGTGTGCACGTGGTCCCGTGGTGTTGTCTCAGCGGGAAACTCAGCCACCCTGCCCCGCCAGGAACTCCGCCAGCACCGGGCTAGCCGCACCTTTCGCGGAGCTGAGCAGCTCCGAGCCCGCAAGCGAGGCCTTCGACAGGCGTACGAGCCCGCCGGTTTCCTCGATGCGGTAGCAGCGGCTTTTTTGCCGGCCCCGCCTGTAGTGGGTCGCGGTGACGATCTGGCATGTACTGCCATCGGTGAGCGTCACGGGCGTGGCGAGCCTGATCTTGTCGCCTTCCTCGTAGTCCGGGATCGCAGCCCAATTCCGGCAGCGCTGACGCCAGTCCTGCGCGTAGCTGTCCGGGTCTTTCAGCTCGGACAGCAGGGCCAACAGGCTTAGTGGCGCGCGGGATTCGACTGGTCCCGCGCTTTCCTCCATGTCCTTGTAGCCCCAGCAGCCGTCATCATATCGGGTGAGGAAGACAGCCCCAAAAGTGATGGAGCCATCCGCATCGGTCACATAGGTCGCGTCTTCGACAGGGGTGCCGTCGAGATTGATGACCCTTGCCGCCGCATACCAGGTGGAGCCGACCTTGCAGGCTTTGACCAGTTCCGTCTTACGCTTTTCGCCCTCGAAGGTACAAAGCCGGGCGATTTCCGCTTTCTCATCCGCGTAGGTTTTGACGCGGCCGTCGGTGTAGAAGAGCCAACCCATCACGCCACCCTCCGATCATCGAGTTCCATCAGCGCATCGAGCGGCACGCGGTAGGGCTGCATGGCGTCGAAATCCTCGCAATTGCCGCAGTTCTGCACGATCGCGAAGGTGTCGCAGGCATCCTTGAGGATGACCCGGAAGGTGCCGCCGAGGCCTGACGGCACCTCGTAGGTCCCGCCGATGAGATAATCCGAGGCCCGGCGCACGAACACGCGGATGCTGTGGCCATCGGTGGCGAGCCGGATCGCCCCCCGCCCCCGGTCGATGAGCACCTGCACGTCATCCAGGATGTCGGTATAGAACTGGCCGGTCAGATCGCGAAACGCCATGCGGCGCTGCGCCATCCAGTCGGTATCCCGAAACGGGTTCATGCCGTCGGCGAAGGCGAAGGAGGGATCGGCCTGTTCGGTGGTGACGATACGGGTGGTCGTGCCATCGATGCCGTTTGAGCGCAGATGCACACCATTGCCGACGATCAGGATCAGGGCCGGCCTGTCCACGGGCCCGTTCCAGTTGGGCAGGAAGGTTTTGCAGGCGCGCGCATGTGCGATTTGCGCCGCAACAGCGGAGGCAGAGAACTTGAGAATAGCCATAGGGATGTCTTTCCGTTGGGTGTGGGAGGGTCGACCCGCGCGAGGAATGCCTCGCGCGGGTCGCATGATGGCTCAGGCCGCTTGCGCGACCTCGCTGTCAGGCTCAGGGGTTTCCGCAGCGGGCTCCGCCTCATCAAAGGCGATACCGGCGGTCTGCATCATCGGCGGGCACCAGGCGGCCACGGCAGCGCGCTGCGCGTCCGTCAGTGTGGCGAAGGGTTCAGCGAAGAGCTTGTCGCAGAAGGCGACGATCTCCTTCTTGCTCGATGAGGCGAGCGTCACCGCCTCCTGGGCGAGACCCAGATCCTCACCGAGGATCTTCAGGAGCCACGCCTTTTTAAAGCGATTGAAGAGCGTCGCGTTCGGCGTCCAGTGGGCGCGGATATCGGGCATGATCTCAATCTCGAACGCATGCATCAGGCTGTCGCGCGATCGGTCCCGCGCGAAGCAGGACTGCGTGGTGCTGGCGGTGGCATAGGCGACGAGCTTGGCCTTCTCGCCGGCCTTCAGCGCGCGAAACGCCGCAAACTGATCGGCGGGCGCGCGGCTGTCATCAAGCCAGGACAGATCAAGCGCATCATGCGCCGCCGCCACCTGCTCAAGCGAGGTCTCGTCGATCTCGTCCATCTTGGCGTGGTTGCGGTATTCCTTGCGGGCATCGATCTTGATCGCCTGCGTGACACTCATGCCGCTGGCCAGAACGTCGCTCACCAGCTTGAAGAGCGTCAGATCGAGCGTGGCTTCCGGATGCAGCGCCATCGCGGCCCCAAGCGCCATGGCTCGCTCGGTCTTGAGGTCCTCAGCCAGTGAGGCTGGATAAGTGATTTCGCCCGGGTCCGGGGCCTCCTCCCCGGTCGGGCTAGCCGAGGAGCCGCGCGCGCCCTCCTCTTTGATGGTGTCTTCCGGGCGGACGAGACCAACATGGAGCGTGATCTGCCCACCCTGCCACGAGGCGATCACCCCAGACCGTGCGAGGTCTTCGGCGCTGTAGGCCTCCTGCAGATCGCGCGCTTCCTCTTCCAGAGCGTCGACGCGGTCGTAAAGGGCATTGTAGGCACCGTCCTCGAGCCCCTCATCCTCCATCTCGAGCTGCAATTTCTCAAGCTCGGCGGTGATCTCTTCCACGCGCTTTTGGGCGGCCTCATCCGGATCGATCGGGCCGGGATAGACGCGGCCATAGTCGGCCATGGTCGCGTAATCATACCGCACCATCGCATCGGCCCAGGCAAAGCCCAGCCTCATACGGGCCTCTTCGGCGGCGGCACCGAGCTTCTCGAGCAGGATGGTCTCGACCAGCGCCGCATCCTCCAGCACGGAATGCTCTTCCAGAAGATCAGCCGCGACAGCGCCGCCGCGGGCCTCGTAGTCTGCGCGCACGAAGGCCCCGATATCATCGCTGACCTGCACCCCGCGGGATTTGAGGGCCTGACGGACGGTATAGGCCTGCAGATAGCCGCCGTCTTTCGTGAGCGCCTCGAAAACCTCGCGCTGCGCCTCCTGGCTCGGATGCTCGGCAAAGGCCTTCATCGTGTCGAGCGTGATCACCTTGCCCCGGGCCGCGGCGCGGATATCGGGGTGGATCAGGCCATAGCGCAACCGGCCTTTGACGGTGGCCACGGTGGTGCCAAATGTCTTGGCGATCGTTTCCGGCGTCTGGCCGTCGACTTCCATCATCCGCGCGAAGGCCTCGAACTCGTCAATGGCGTTCATCGGCGCCTGGGTGATGTTCTCGGCAAGTGACAGGGCCGTGGTGACGTCGCAGTCGTCAGGCACAAGGCGGCAGTCGATCTTGGTCTTCGCAGTGAACCCCTTGGCGGCCTTGTCGGCGACCAGCTCCTTCAGCGCGGCATGGCGGCGGCCGCCGGCGAGGACGGCGTATTTCCCATCGAGTTTCTGGACGATAAGCGGCTGGAGCAGGCCCAGCACAGCGATGCTGGCCTTCAGATGGGCGATGTTCTCGAGGTCATAAGTTTCCGGTGAGTTGCTGCGCACATTGGCGGGATGCGGGACCAGATCGCCGATGGCGACGGTGAGAGGGGCAAAGTTCGTAGTCATGGGATATCCTTTCAGGTGGGTGAGGTGTGGCCGACGCACTCGCGCGCGTGACAAATCCCCGGCTTCAGGGATCACCACGACAAAAGGCCCACTCTCCCTTTGAGGGGCAGCGGGCCTTCATCGTCTCAGATGTCAGGGGGGAGGAGTCCCCTGCCCTTCTACCAGTCGCGCGCCAGCATGATGGTCAGCACGCGCATGGTGGTGGCGGGGTTGTCCGGGGTCTCGGCCCCGTAGCGGAAATCCGAGTTTGCTTCATAGAGATCGATTTTCCAGAACACGGTCTCGCCCCGGATCTCGACCGCACCGAAATCGTGCCATCCTTCGGGATCATTCTCAGGCTCGAATGTATCGAACGCACCGGTGGCCTTCACCGCTTCGGCCATGAAGCCATCGCCGGCCTCCATAAGCGAGCGGGTGACATGCATGCGGCCCTGGATGGGCTGCGCGGGCGGCACTCCAAGGCATGCGAGCTTGCGAAACGCGTCGTTCTGCGCCGCGATCACGGTCGGATCGGGACGGTCTGGCAGGGGTTGAACGGTCATGGGCATGGGGATCTCCTTTGAGAAGTTGGAACACCCTTCCCAAAGCCTGCTTTCTCTTTTCCGCTTGGCGGATGAATCGAGGCCGAAGGTGCCCTACCCGAACAGCCCCTTGGGTCTGTAATTCGGGTTGGGGATGGTTTCGATCCAGCCGCCTTGGTGCTTGATGCTCTCGAGCGCTGCCGAGAGCGGATAAGCGCCCTCGTACGGGCTCCACCAATAGGCACGGCGCTTGAAGGTGATGATCTTGCGGCGGCCGTCGTTGAAGCAGGCCACCCGCAGCGTTTTGGGTTCCTTACGTGACATGGGTGTCTCCGTTCTCCGTGTGGTCAAGCGGCCTCGGCACTGCGCCCTGCCCTGCCCGTCTCCGATCTGGCGATCAGATAGTCGCAGGCACGCTGCGCATCTGCAGCGTGCTTGAAGATCGCACCCTTGTCCGACCGAAGGACCCGTAACCAGTTGTGGAGGTAGGCGGCATTCATCTCGAGCGTATGCGCCGTGAAGCCGAGCGTCTGACCCAGGAACACCGAGGTAAATTCCGCGACGATCTCCTCGCGCGCATAGGACGTGTTGCCAAACTTCGAGAACCCGAAATCACGGTTCAGTCGATGGGGGGCTTTCGTGGCATGGGCCAGCTCATGGGCCCAGACCCCGTAGAAATTGCGCGGGTCCTGAAACCGCGTGATGGACGGCATATAAACCTTGTCCACGGGCGGCAAATAGTACGCCTCCGTGCCCGTGAAGACGGTTGTGATGTCGATGGCATCGAAAAACGCCTGCATGTGCGGGATGGGCTCGGACTGCGGATGCTCGGGCGCGGGCTCCGGGTCAGGGTAGAAGCTGTCGGGCAAACCCTCGATCTGGCAGGCATTGAACACGCGGTAGGATTTCTGGAAGCGGAAGATAGGGGCTTCCTCGGAGCGATCATCCCCGTCGCTGCGGTCATGCTCATCGCCGCCCGCGTCTTTCCGGCTTTGACCGTAGTAAACGACGACAGAGGACTTTTCGCCCTTGCGGACCTTTGCGTCCAAGGCATTGGCCTGCGGCAGTGTCATCCAGAAGGGAGAGCTGTGGCCCGCCATCACGGTCCGCATCGTCAGCAGGAAGTTGTTCACTCCCTGGTAGGGTTCTCCGCCCACGCGCAGGGGACGAGAGCTGCCACCTGCGGTCCATGGCTTGCGCCACGGCAGCACTCCGCGCTCGATGATGCGGATGATTTCGTTTGTGATGACCTCGGAGGCATCGAATTTGGGCGTGCGGGATCGGGCCATGGCTGGCCTCCTTTTCGAGTTTTGGTGAGAGGGAGTGGTGACTAGGTTGACCGACAGGGGCGCGGATCGTTGGCGATCCTGGCACCGAGGGCTTCGACCATGTCGATGTAGGTGGTCAGCGACACGGACTTGCCGGGACCCGAAAAGTCAGGGTCGACCGATCCGTCCCGCGCCACGCACGGCAAGTTCGCGAAGGCGGTGACATCGGTGACGGATCGGATATCGATGAACGGCGTTCCTCGTGCGACCGCGAGGGCGGCCAAGGGAAAGCGCTCGATCGGCGCGAAGGTCGACACGGTGGTCCAACCGGGATGGAGGAATGTCCTACCCTCCCCGCAGATCACATGCGCGTTTGGCAATGACGCCGCCTGCTTCAGATAGCCGAGATCACGCAGGACGGTCTGGCGTTCGAGCCGCTGTGCCAGCGCCGTCTGGCCAGTTCGGCGCAGCCCTCTATGCCGCCACCAGGAGGCGGCGGTTGCGCGGAGCACGCGCAAGACACCTGATTGCATAGGAATGCCCTTCATCAGGAACGGCAGACCGGAACCCGGCCCGGACCCATCTGAGGGACCCCAAAGGCCCTCATCCGTCAGTCACAAAACCCGAAGGACACTTTCACTTTCTGCGGGCAGTAAGCAGAAACAGACCGGAAACCCCGACATATCCGCCAATAACTGCGATCCTATCCAGCATGTCCGGATCGCCCCCCCGGATCGGCAAGTAATATCGGTGAATGTAGCCAATACATTCGTTTGTTTCGTATTATTATCAATGGCTTATATGATATCATGGATTTTGCGAGGCTTGCGTCCTCAGGCACATCAAGAACTTCGCATAGGCCGGCCAGTTCGAACCAAGCAAAATCACGACACCGCTGCGCACGTGTCCGCGGATCGCTATGACAGTTGGGCGTTGTCAGGACGCACTGCAACGGGCGGCGCGTATGAGCTCAGACAAGACACAGCGCCGTTCGCGCGAATTGATCGAGGTATTCAACAAGCTTAAGCCCTGGTTCAGATTGGAACCGCGTACCGTGGTTCGGTCGGTTTATGTAGGGCACCTTATGACAGTCTAACCTGACTGCATCACAGAAATGAACTTGCTCCCAATATTCGGATTGGCGGTGAAGGCTATGAGTTGATCCAGCGTCACCTCATCCTCGGCATCAAGACCTAGTAGGGCAGGGACTGCAGAGGTTTATTTAATGCGATGCTCGACCTACTGTGGTGAACCGAAGGCGCAGCCGCGGTATTCCGCGCGCTCAAGCCCTGCAGTGGACCCCAGTGTACGATATCTCCAGACCATCCTTCCAGCGATGTTCCGACTTTGATGCGCCAGACGTTGGGCTGGCTCTGCACACGCTTGTCAAAGGGGTTGTCCCACGATTAGAACAGGGTGGCTTTCTGAGCCGCCTTGATCATCAGATGTTCTCCACGACAGCCGCCGACACCCATTTTCCCAATCTGTCTCACCGGTGTCCAAAAACCTCCAGTCCTTGATCTGCTAAAAAGTACTTGGCGGTCAGACCAGACTTAACAGCTGTTAAGTCACATCAGAGCGGCCCACTTTCACCGGACACTTAACAGCTGTTAAGCCGCGCTCCGTCGGCCGATCAGCGCCATGACCATCGGCCCGCAGGAGAACTCGCCCGCCGCTGCCTTCGATGTCAGCGCGCGGAGATATCCACCCGGCGATCTGATGTCGGCAAAGCGTTCCAGCATGGCAACGACAACGATCGACGCCTGCTCGGGCCCCATGAACCGCTGCGCTTCTTCCCAGGCGGACGCACTGATGCCCATTGCTGGCCGCACATGGCAGGCAGCGTCGAAAAGTTGGTGCCAGTGCCGAACATCCCCTTGGTAGAAAGTTTTGAGCGAAGGACAGGCCGCAATCACCAGATGAAGTGGGATCCTGGGCACCCGCTGTGTGTCCGGCCCTTCAACGTCAGCCAAAGGCTCATCGTTATCCTTCTCTGGAACATCGGCCGCCGCCCCGCCTTTTTCTAAGGCAGGTTCAAGATCTATAGATTCTTTATTTGAATTATGATGGTGACGCTCGAAACGGGCATCACTGGTGTTCATTTCTTCTGTTTCAGGGCCATCAATAGCGTCGCGTGCCTGGTCAAGAAGAGCTTCTAGGTTCGCGCGACGGGCTGCGAGATCCTCGAGTGGAAGCTTGCGGCGAAGGGCCCGGGCCGTGAGGACGGCCGTATCGCGAAGCTGATCCCAGAGCCCAAGCCCAGGCTGAACTTCTTCACCAAACTCCGCCAAGGCTGCGAGATCGCGCCGCATGAGGCTCACAACCTCTCTCAGACGCCTGACACGCTCCTCAGCCTCACGCACGGCCTCTGCGGCTCGCGCGACCTCTTCTGCCCGGCAGTAAAGCGGGGAGAGATCGAAGCCGAAGGCCACGCGTTCTTCGCCATGCTTGCGGACGTAACGTTTGCCGTTGGGGCTGTCGCGCCGCACAAGCAAGCCAGCTTCTACCAAACGCGCGAGGTGGCGCCGCATCGTCGAGCAGGGCATACCGTTCAGCCGCTCGCAAATGGCCTTGTTGGACGGGAAGACGACCATTTCAGCGTTCCCGCCAAGCTTGTCGTCTGGAAAGAAGCTGAGAAGCCCCTGAAGAACGGTCAGATCGCGCTCGGAAATCCCAAAGGCGGCCTGGGCCTTGGACAGCTCGCGGAGGAGCTCCCACTTGTTGACGGGCTTGCCCGGAACAGACGCCTCGGGCCGCTCGACCACACGCAGATGAGCGTGCGAGATCGACCGCATAAACGGTGAAATCGGTGTGTACTCCATGATGTCATTCACGAAGGCAAAATTTTACTGGGCCCGCGAATCGCTTTGCGCTTGCGGGATAGGGGCCAGAACGCTACATTCAGAGGTGCGAAAACTGAAGTTTTGTAGCGGGCTGGTCCCGTGCGAAACCTAAGAAAGGTCTCGTGAAGTTAGCTTCTCGGGGCCTTTTTCTTTTTTGCCTGTATCGTGCCTCCTTTTTGTTTGTTGCTCTTCCTCAGTCTTCCGAACGCTTCCAGCGCTCGTGAAGCTCGGTAAGCAGCTGTGGGGCATTGCCTTCCAACCAGCTGACAAAATCGCTGTCCTCGGCCTTCAGCTCGAGTTTGAGTTGTTTGCCACGACGTCCAGTCGTAACTGTCGCCGCCCCAACGCCCGGAATGACCGTGGCGGGTCGCCCACGCGGGCGAGGTGCGGATTCGGAGTTATCGGGCTTTCCGGCTGCGGACAGGGCCGCCAAAAATGCCTGATCGGACTTCTCATCAATGCCGCCAGGGAATGCGCTCTTTGCCTCACTGGCCAAGGCAGCGAGCAGTTCGCGATCAGCCTCTGAAGTTCCGATCAGCTTCTTCAGCTCTTCCCATCGTGGCCGCCCGATACCTGGCGCGGCACCGATGGCCAGTACCAGTTCTTCTCCAACGGTACGGACCACGCTCAACAACTGAGACACCCCGGCCTCGGTCAGATTGAGAACCTCGGCGACACCTTTGTTGGTCCGTTCAGAAGGGCTCAGATGATCACCTTCGAGCAAGGCGGAGGCCACGAGCGCACGTTCAATGAAGCTTAGATCACGCCGCTCCTGGTTCTCCAAAAGCTGATCGCGAAGGGCCTGGTCACCCTCCATCTCGGTGACGATGGCGCGGACCTTGATGCCAAGTTCTCTGCAAGCTTCCAGCCGACGACGGCCATAGATCAGGCTGTATCGGTCATCTTCAAGCGGACGGACAAGAATCGGAACTCGCTGGCCATTTTTAGAGATCGACGCCTTGAGACCCTCGATCTCAATTTGCAGACGGTCGTCTAGCCGTCCAGCTGTCTCGATATGGCCAGGATCAATTTCAAACACACCACCGCGTAGCCGGCGCCCCTCAAGAGCGTCGGGAGCATTGCGAAGTGTCTGCAGGGGCAGACCCAATTTAGGCTTTCTTGCCATTGCGTCCCCACGTGTTCTGGATGATCGCAGCGATCTCGTCGTTTACGGCGTTCATGGACTCGATCGCGCGATCAAAAGTCTGGCGCGTGAAGTCCTTCTTGTCAGCCTCGTAGAGCGTCTGCTTCGTCAGCCCTGCATCAGAGATAGCCGTCGACTCGACCATGTGGTTGGTCAGGACTGACCTGCCGAACAGACCCCGGATGAAGGCAATCACCTCGGTCTGTGGGGCGTCGCCCACCTTGTATCGGGTTGGCAAAAAACGCAGCCAGTCGAAGCGGAGGTTTGCGCCGGCATCTCGGATGACGCCAAGCAGATCGGCGGTCATGCGCAGGAACTGCGACATGGACATCAGATCGAGCATCTGCGGGTGAACGGTTACAAGCACCCCAGAGGATGCGGAGAGGGCGGACATGGTAAGGAAGCCAAGTTGCGGCGGGCAGTCGATGACAACGACATCATAGTCCGCTTCGACACTGTCGAGCGCGTCACGTACACGGGCGAAGAAGGCGCGGGCGCCACCGCGCTGGATGGCGGCGGGTGTTTCGTGCTCGAATTCCATGAGTTCGAGGTTGCCCGGAATAAGATCAAGACCGCGGATGTAGGTCTTGCGGATCACATCTGAGATCGGGACCGGTTCATCGTAGCGAACCGCGTCATACAGTGTGCCACCCTCCATCAGGTCCAGCTCGGGCTGGATACCATGCAGCGCAGAGAGAGATGCCTGCGGATCCAGATCGATCGCAAGGACACGATATCCCTTGAGAGCCAAGCGCTGTGCAAGGTGAGCCGATGTTGTCGTTTTTCCGCTTCCGCCCTTGAAGTTCACAACAGAGACGATTTGAAGCTCGTCACCGGCACGGCGACCCGGAACGTAGGTTCCAGGCTTCTTCGCGTTTTTCTCAAGGGCATGGCGAATCTCCCAGATATCATCGAGGGTATATCGCCTGTGGCTGCCAGCGGTGGTTTCGACGTCAGCGATCTTTCCTTCTCGATGAAGCTTGCGAAGGTAGGTATGATCAACGCCAAGCAACTCTGCGGCTTCACCGCTGGTCAAGGTGCGCATGACCTTTTTGGCGTCTGGGGGAAAGTGGGCGGCACGTTGCGCATGAAGGTTCGACGCGAGAAGCTCTGCGTACTGCCCGATGGCAATGTCTAGGTCCTGCTCAGCTTCGCTCATGTATGCCTCGATCCGTGGGCGCGTTTTTTATGTGATTGCGCGGTATTTTTCGAGACTATTGCCCGAGCGATGAGATTTGCGCAAGCTCTTTCTAGATTTAGTGTGGCTGATCGCAGCAGGCACAAGAGCCGAGGCCGCTGAATTCAATCCAGCAGACCCAACCTTTCAGCCCGTTCCAGCAGCATCTTCACCGAAGACGGCTGCCAGCTTGTCCTCCCACGGGGCGTGCGTTCGCGCATCGCCTCCAGGCGGCTGCAGATCGCCTGAAGCGTGATGTCGGGATCCGCGCCCTTGATGGCCGCGACGATTGCGGGTAGGCGGTCGTCCGTTTCGCGGCGCCCGGCGCGGGTTAGCACCTCGGCAGGCAGGAAGCCGTCCCGGACATAGGCGTTGACGGCGCGCAGCAGGCGGCTTTGCGTCCAGTGTCGGTCGTGGGGCAGGGGGCCGTTAACGACGCGCAGCACGTCCTCCCAAGCCATTTCGGGGCGCAAGCGGCGCACGTGGGGCACCCAGTCCTGTGCCGTCTGGTTCAACCGCTCCATGTAGCCGTCCTGTCGGGCCAGCCGGACCTTGCGAAGAGCGGCTGGGTCTTTGGCCCGGAGCCCAGGGTTTCCGCCCACGCGGCCCTTTGTTCGGGCACTGGCGAGGCCGGCCTTCGTGCGTTCCCGGATCAGGGCGCGCTCGAACTCGGCCGCAGCGCCCAGAACCTGCAGCGTGAAC
Source organism: Sulfitobacter sp. R86518 (assembly GCF_042466275.1). Classification (NCBI taxonomy): domain Bacteria; kingdom Pseudomonadati; phylum Pseudomonadota; class Alphaproteobacteria; order Rhodobacterales; family Roseobacteraceae; genus Sulfitobacter; species Sulfitobacter sp. R86518. Next base: position 88,791 of record NZ_JAXHCA010000009.1, on the reverse strand, counting down.
TTGCCTTGCGGGGATCCGGTGTCGATCGGGTCCTGAATAGAACGGAAGAACGCACCCTTGGCCTCGAGCCGCTCGATCACCTCCAGCAGATGCGACAACGACCGCGCCAGGCGGTCGATCCGCACGACAACGAGCGTGTCGCCCTTGCCGATGCGTTCCAACACCCGCGCAAGCACCGGCCGCGCACGATTGCCGCCCGAGGCTTGCTCCTCAAATATCTCGACGCAACCTGCAGTCTTCAGAGCCTCTGACTGGGGCAGGGGGGTCTGATCCTCGGTTGATACGCGGGCATAACCTATCAGGGGCATCAAAACAGGCCGTTTGCAGTTTCATATACCGCCAATAAATGACCATTTGTAAACGAATGCAATCAAGCGTTCTCTCGTCGGGCTGGGCCACAATCCCTTGGTTTCCTTGCGCTGTGCGCGAACTGAGAGGTTCCGCCGGCAGTCGAGTGCGCGTACTATATAAAGGGCGCAGGCAGCTGCCAAAAAAACGCTTGGGTAATGCGCAAGAAATCAGTCTTTTTGTGCACATGAAGACGCAAGCCTCTACTTTTACCGATGATTACGACGAACCCCTTATCACCATCCAGGAGGATGAAGAGGCTCACGAAGACGATCTCTGGTTTCTGCGTAGGTTACTTGAAGAAGAACCGGATGATTTGCCTCCAGGGCCACGGGCGGAACCGCCCGACACTGCTGTCGTCGAAGTCTGGGCAAAAGCAGAAGGCGTTCACGCTGCGCGACTGGCAAGAGTGGCTGGACGCTTGGGAGCTCTGGATGACTGGCTGCTGCGTGGCCCGGAAGGCTGGCGGCATCGCCTCGCTCTTATTGAGGCAGCGGACCTCAGCTGGTTCGCAGGGGATCGGGTGAGTTCTGATCGTCTGGCGCTCTGGATATCGATGCGGCTGTCAGGTGCACAGGATGACCTAAATGCACTGGCAAGAGTTGCATGGGCTGTTCGGCGCCTAACAGGCGGTCCTGGGCCGAAAGCTGACTTGGCCGCCTTCCTCGACCGTCGCGATCCCGAGAACACTGGAGACAGCGCTGAGCGTTTCGAGGATCGCGCGGGTGGGTGGCTGGACCTCATGGCAGCCGCAAAGGGTCTCCACCCGATCACACGGGCGTGCATGGGGTATAACCTGTGGAGCTTGGCGGGCCTCGGACGCCACGGCGACCAGATCGAAGCTACCGTCACCGCGTCCAGGGTCGCGACCAGCGATGGAAGCGGTGCCATCTTCGCGCCGCTCGCTATGGCTGGGGCCGGGGGGGTGCGCGTTTCGGGCTTGCCACCCGAACGTTTGGCCCGCTGGTTGGATGGGATGAGCAGCGCAATTATCTGGCCGCACACCGGTTGCCTTGTGAAAGGTTTTCACGGAATGGCCCTTGGTCTCCGCCCCGATGGCTGAGGCCATGACCGGAGCCAGCCGCGCCGCCGTTCAGCGCAATCTCGCCTGGATGGAGGCAAGCGGTTTGATCCGCGAGGTGGCGGGGCACGGGAGATGTCGCATGTGGAAAGCTGACTTAGTATAGGTCATTTGTCGAGGCTGACACAGGCTTGACCTGCCACGCTTTAGCGCCGCCCCAGATGATCGTTTAAGCCACTTTCCGTTCGAATGCTACAGGGCTTTTCCAGCCCAAAGCGTTCGTTCGCTGTTCGTCTCACGTTTTTGTGACAATTGATCGCTTGAAGCTCCAGTGGGTGAAGGTTGTAAACAGACGAAAGAGGCATGACCGAAGGGTTGATCATGAAGCTAACTAAAGACTCATCTTTCTCACGTCGCGGAGCGCTGCTCGGTGCGGCCGCAAGTGGGGTGTTCCTAGGAGCAGGCGTTGCAACCGCGCAAACCACAGCACCACTTGGTACACCACCAGTGCGCCGCAATATTTCATCCTTCAGCACCTCAAACTGGCGGGATCACTTCGAAAATCTAAACCACGGTGCAATCCTGTGCGACATTGATTCCCGAGCGGTGCAATATTGGTCAGAGGATGAAAGTGTTTATAAGCTGTATCCGTCGAGCGTTCCGGAATCCGAAGAACTGACAAAACGCGGATACACTAGCGTTATCAAGAAAGTGGAAGGACCAAGCTGGCGCCCAACTCCTTCGATGAAGATCCGCAACCCGGATTGGCCAGACTATTTTCCACCCGGTCCTGACAACCCCTTGGGCACACACGCCCTCTACCTTTCATGGCAATATTACCGCGTCCACGGAACGGGGGACACGCGGAAAATTGGCCGCCAATCGTCGAACGGATGCATCGGCCTTTACAACGAACATATCAAAGAACTGTTCGCTTTGGCTGAGGTAGGAACACAAGTGAAATTATTTTGATCGCGCACTTAGCATGACTTGTTAAAGTCTTTTCTCGTGTACTGGCGTTCATTCAACGTTCACCTTTCGAAAGCCACAGCTTCATGAATTGAAGAAAATTCCTCCTTGCCGCCGGGGCTGCTGGCGCTTTGACCAGTCAGCCAGTTTCAGCCCATGTAGTGCTGCCAAAGTATGATTTACCGCCGGAGTATTTACCCCAAGTAGTGAGCATTCCAGAGGGCTCCGCTCCATACGAAATCCATGTTGTTCCAAGCCAGTTTGCCCTGTTCTGGACCCAACCCGATAATACTGCAATTCGCTACACCGTCGGGATCGGTCGTCCGGGTCTTTATGAGGCAGGTGAATTCTATGTGGGGGCAAAGAAAGAATGGCCCAGCTGGACACCGACCCCGGGCATGTTGCGTCGTGAACCGAAGAAATATGGACCGTTTCGGAATGGAATGCCTGGCGGTCTGAGCAACCCTCTAGGCGCGCGGGCCCTCTACCTCTTTCAACCGGGACGCGGGGATACCTTTTTGCGTGTGCATGGCACTAATGACCCAAGCACTATTGGCCGTGCCGTTTCAAACGGATGTGCCAGATTGGTGAACGATCAGATTGTCCAGTTTTATGATATGGTTCCGCTGGACACGCGTGTGATCCTGTACCCCGCAACTTTCTAGGAAGAATTTAAGATGTCACTAGCGCGACGCGACCTGTCAAAAATTATACTTGCAACAGTCTTCGCAGCATTTTCTTTCACTACTGTGGCCGCGCAAGAACTCAATGAGGCAGATATTAAGCGTCTGGCGCTTGAAGCGATCTTGGAAAAACCCGAAATTCTGATCGAAGCGCTTTCAATCCTACAAGAACGTGAAAATGCAGCACTTGTTGAAGCGCAGTCTACAGCTTTAACTGAATTGCGCGACGACTTCGAACAGAACGCTCCTATCTTCGGAAATCTGGATGGTAGCGTCACGCTAGTCGAATTTTTTGACTATAACTGTGGATATTGCCGCCGCGCAGCACCTGAAGTCAAAGCCGTGCTGGAGACAAGCAGGGATGTCCGCATTGTTTATCGTGAATTCCCGATCCTAGGGCCCGGTTCCGAAATTGCAGCGCGCGCGTCACTTGCCGCGAGAAACCAAGGTAAATATCAGCAGTTTCACGAGGCAATGATGGCATTGAACGGACAAGCCTTTGAAGCAAGCGTTATGGAAGTTGCAGGCGATGTGGGGCTCGATCTCGAAGTTTTGAAAACAGATATGCAATCAGACCTAGTGAACGATCACATTGCTGCCTCTCTGCGTCTGGCAGAAGCTTTGCGTATAACTGGAACGCCGACGTTCGTATTGGGTGATGAAATAATCCCCGGTGTGATCGAGCGCGGCACCCTTCTTGAAAAGATTGCAGCCCTCGTCCCCGAGTGAAACGGACGACGATTGTGAAATCGGACCTTAAATTCCTTGACCTTCCACCTGCTGGACCCTCTATCTCTGTAGTTGTCCGGAGCAAGAGGTCTCAATATCGAAAGCGAAAAGTCATTCACGTCCGGCATTCAAAAGATGAATTGTTCATCTTGTATTGGCCATGTGGAAAAGGCTTTGAGCTCGGTATTGGGTTTCTCTGAGACGCACGTAAATCTGGTGTCACGTAGCCCTTACTTGTGAGATGAGAAATTCAACGAGATCAACGGCTGTCCTTTGCCCCTACTAAATATGAGATTTTGCTTTTAGCTCCGATATTCTTGCCCTTAATCTAAAGATAGAGTTCACAGACTTGTGCGGCAGATATCGATGGAAAATGATGGCGTCGACTCCGTTGCCGATAGTGATGAAGAGGTGCGCTGGCGATTGACGTCGCAACGCCGATATGGAAATAGCATGCCTGACCGCGATGCGGCAACTCGACGACATCCAGGCATGGTCAGCGCGGGCGGAAACCATGATGGCCCCGCTTTCTGGCAAGACACCACCAGCATTGCGCGCGGTGCTGACCGAATGGCCCGTCGTCTCCGCTCCAATAGCCGAGACCCTGACCGGTGCCAGCCGCGGCACCGTCCAGCGCAACCTTGCTTGGATGGAAGCACAAGGTCTAATCTGCGAGGTGACCGGAACGGAGTGTTTCCGCATGTGGCGGGCCATGCCATGAAACACATCTAAAGAAGCACTCGTTTTGGTGTGTAGCATCTGTTGCTGGTTTAACGGAGGCCCAGAATTGTGACAGAACAAAAATATGAGACAGTACATTTCGACGTGCGGCTCAGCAATAGTGGTCAGATGGGTTTGCAGTGTTTTCACCTATCTGTGATATCCAGGTGGATCCTCTAGTCCCTCTAGCCTCAAATTCTTCATTTTGAAATCACGAAAGAATAAGTCTCTTGGGCGCACAAACTGAGGCACGAAAATAGCGATCTCCCCGTGGACAGACGGGGTCAGTTTATCGAGCTGGGCGACCGCCCCATGAGGCCGAAACAGCCGATCACCGCTCAGATTTTGATCAATGCTGCCGTCGCGTACATGAATGCGATGCCGCCCAGAAACCCGACCAGTACGACTGGTGACATCAGCGCTGCCTGCCTGTCGGCGTTTTGACGGACAAGGTAGGCGCTGACCTCGACCATGACTTGCAGGATCGCACCCGCTCCGACGGCGAGTGCCAGTGCCGACCATTGCGGCGCATAGGCAAGGCTGCCCGCCCACATTCCGAGGATGGCCGGGCCACCGGCGAGCAGGGTCAGGGCGGCAAACGTCCAAAGGTTCGGCCGGGCACGAAGCATCGGGGCGGCGATGCCGATGCCCTCGGTGACATTGTGTAAGGCAAAGCCTAGGACGAGGAAAGTTCCAAGCCCCGCCGATCCGGCGGCGAATGCGCCGCCGATTGCCAGCCCTTCGCCGAAGTTGTGAAGCCCGATCCCAAGGGCGATGTAGAACGCAAGCGCGATGCCTTCCGGATTGCCGCGCCATCGCCCGATAGCCATCAATAGAAGAAAGCTTGCAAGCGCCGACAGCCAGACCATGGCAGAACCTTGGAATATCGCGGCCGCTTCTGCCGATAGCTCCAGTGCCTCGGATATGGTGTCGATCAGCAGGAAGGCCAGCAACCCGACCGTCAGCGCCAGCAGAAAGTTCATTCCCCTTCGCCCGACGCCCTTCATGGCCGGATAGAACATCAGGCCAAGCGCTACCGGCAAAAGGCCGACGATCGCCCCGATCACCGCCTGGAGCCGAAGTTGCCCCCAGGTGGGACTTGGCGTCGAGACGGCGACCCCGATCTCATGCCCGAAGGTCGCGCCCGTGTTGGTCAGCAGGTTGACGTGATGGGCCTCGCCGAGAACCCACGGATAGGGAATTCGCAACCAGACCGCTTCGCCCCGGGCAATCGGCCCCGCGGGCTCCTGCGTGAAGGTCCAGTAGGCGTCGTCCACTGCGACTTGCGCGACCACCATTGCTTCCGATCCGCCGGCGCGCACCCTGAGCGAAATCCCCGACCCGTCAAGGATCGTCCGTTCGACGGTCAGCGCCTCGACCGGGGGCGCGCCGTTATTGAAGCCGCGAAGGGGATCGAGCGACGCAATCCAGACAAAGGCGCCCAGCATGGCAGCCAGTGGCGCTAGCACCAGAAGCAGGCGGGTCTTCGGCGGGCGGCTGTGTTGGGTCTGATCGGTCATGCTCCGGCCTCCCGCACGTCGAAAAAGCCCATCCAGCCAAGTTCGGTGAACTCGGCCTGGTGGGCATGGAACATGTACAACCCATCCTCGTGATCGGCGAAGCTGAACTCGAGGATGCCGCGCTGCGCCTGACACTGCATAATCACATCGACCGTGCGCAGGGTCGGCGTGAGCTGGGTGCCGGTGTCGTAATAGTCGAAGAAATTCCCATGCAGGTGGAACGAGTTGATCGGATCGAACTCGGTCGCATTCATGAGGTAGATACGTACCGGGCGCGACTTGTCGATCCGGATCGGCGCGTTCATGTAAGCTTGGCCGACCGTGTTTACCGCATAGACCTCGTTCTCACCATCGAAATTGGTGTCAAAGCCGTTCATCACCATCGCCAGTTCCTGCCATTCGGCGTTTTCCGGGCTGCCCAGCACACGCGACGCCGCAACGGCCGCAAATTCGGGGTGGCGCGCCGGATCTGGATCGACCACGAACAGGCCGTACATGCCCTTGTGCATGTGCCGTTTCAGCGGCAGCGCGTGGCAATGATAGAGATGACAGCCGAAGGGCTTGGCATCGAACTCATAGACGAACTCCTCGCCCGGATCGATCAGCCCGGCGCCTTGAACGCCGTCCATTCGCGCCGAGTGAATGCCGTGAAAATGCATGGAATGCGGGTGTGACCCGAGGTTGCGAAAGACGATCCTCAGTCGTTCGCCCTCCTTCGCTCGCAGGGCGGGGCCTGGCACGCGGCCGTTGAACGTCCAGGCGGGAAAGAAAACGCCGGGAGCGATCTCGATCTCCACGTCGATGGCGTCCACCTCGAACGTTCGCAACGTGCGCCCATCCGGCAGGACTTCGGTGCGACCGATCTCCCAGTCGGTCAGCATGGCCGTCGGGTCGAACCCGTTCCGGGCGTGGTCGACCTGGCCGACCATCGTCATGTTGCCATGCGCCATGCCACTGTCATGGGCCGAATACGGATCGACCGCCCCGCCGGGCATAGCATGCCCCGCCATCGGGTCGGGCGTTGCCTGGGATTGCGCGCGGCTCGCGGCCACGGCCGCTCCGCCGGCAGCCACCAGACCGCCGACCAACAACGCGCGTCGCGACGCCGATACTGGCTCCGTGACCATCGCAGGTGGCGCTGTGGGCCGAGATGTCTCCACGGCGGACGACACATCGCGCCCTCGCTTGCTGGTATCGACAGGCATGGACGTTGTCCCCTCAGATGACACGCAGGCCAAAGTCCCGGCGCAAAAAGTTAGCTTCGGCTAATAATCATCGCTTAGGCTTTACGGGTCAATCCCGATCGTGCGAGGGTGACGGCATGACGGATGATGAGAACCTTGATCCAACCGAGGCAGAGGCACGTGCGGTCGAATCCCGCGCCGAGGCCTTCATCGGTGTGCGCGAAGCGCGGCGCAGCGAAGTGGCGGAAGATTATGTCGAACTGATCGCCGAACTCATCCACGAGAACGGCGAGGCCCGGCCGGTCGATATCGCGACACGGATGGGCGTGACTGCGCCGACGGTCGCAAAAACACTTGGCCGTCTGGCGCGGGACGGCTTGATCACCCGTGCGAAGTATCGCTCGGTATTTCTGACCGAGGAAGGCCGGGCGCTCGCCAAGGAATGCAGGCACCGCCACGAGATCGTCTTGCGGTTTCTCCTGAGCCTCGGGCTCGACCCCGAGACGGCTGAACGCGATGCCGAAGGCATCGAGCACCATGTCAGCGAACGGACGCTTGCGCTGTTCGCGGCGTTTTCCCAGCGGTCATAGTCGGGTGGTTGCCGTTGAAGTAAGCGGGTTGACCTTAGACTTTAACTTACCAATCGAGGGGTCCTCGATGCAATGTTCTACAAATAGGCTGATAGGCGGTGTTAACCATTCTCCGGACGGACTTATTCCAAAGCTTCTGTGACGGGGATGCCAAGGGCGGTGTAGCTGTTGACGACTGCTAAGCGGAACTGAAGCTTCGCACCATGGCGGCCAAAGTCCGACGCGATGAGCGGCTGACCAAGCAGTTTCACACATTGCATCTTCGTCTCGGCGCGGCTTCGGCGGGGATAACCGCTCCATTGTCGCCAGAGCGCACAGCCCAGAGACTGCGATGCCCGTATGGCCTAATTACGAGCCGCCGCTACAGCTATGATCTCCATCCAAGCTTTGCGTTCTTACGGGGCGAAATAACGGAATGAGAGCCGGAGATGGCATCGTAGTATTTGCGAGTGGCGTAAGTTCCGTGTGCCGTGACGCTCCCGATCTCATGGTCGCGATATCGAAGCCGCTGTGCCTAAATTTCCAGACAATCTGCGATTTCACGAAGTGTCGCTGCGCAACTTCGGACCAGGTATCGTGCGAGCAGTTTTCTCCTCCCAAGCAAACTGGAAACTGCCAGGATCGCATGTTTGCTCACGAAAATTTGCCCTTGAACCTCTAGCCACTAGAAGTCCTATCTATTCAATGAGAACACATACCGTTCTTGCCATCAATCGCCGGCGGGAACCGAAAGGGTACAAAATGCTGACAAGACGACACTTCATTCAGACAACAACGGCGCTTTTTTCGGTGACCGGTCCCGGTATGGCTTTTGCCGACACTTGGCCCACCGAGGCTCAGAAGGCTGAATGGGACGCACAGGTGACGCCTCAGGATTATGTTGCCGAGACTTCCAACCCATGGGGATTGCACCCGCGGTTCCTACCGCAACGTGTGGTCGCGAAGGCCGGTCTCGTGCCGGGAGATATCCATGTCGACGCGGTCGCACGATATCTCTACCACATTGAAGAGGGTGGAACCGCGATGCGCTACGGCGTGGCGATCGCGCGGGGGAACCTCTACGAGCCGGGTGTCTATACAATCAAGCGCAAGGTCAGGTGGCCGCACTGGCAACCGACACAGAGCATGATCAATCGCGACCCCGAACTTTATGCTGACATTGCCGATGGCATGGAACCGGGACCGGAAAACGCGCTTGGATCAAGGGCGCTGTATCTTTACGTCGGGGATCGCGATACCCTTCTGCGCATCCATGGCACTCCGAGCCCACGGAGTATCGGTGGCCGCGCAAGTTCGGGCTGCGTACGGATGGTTATGGCCCATATCAATGACCTTTACCCGAACGTCGAGACCGGCTCTACGGCCTATCTTTACTCGGCGGAGGACAGCGTGACTGCCCGCAGCTAAGCCAAGCAGCGGTCGGCAAACGTAATTAAGTTTCGCGAGGGGTGCAGATACGATTGCCGTTCGCCGTGCGCAGCGGCAGCAAGGTTGTTTCTACGGGGCCGCTGTGTTCGTACCAGTAGCACCCGTCTTCCGGTACCAAGCGCGCAGTTGCAACATCCTGATCCGGAGCAGCCATTGCAATCACGGCTTCGGGAACGTTGCCCCCCCGTTTTGCCGCGTCGCCCGGTCCAGTCGGCTGGACTGCGCACCCGGCCGTGAGCGACAGCGCCACTGCGACCATCATTTTTTGCTTCAGAATCAAAACCCGCATCAAGCTTCCTTTCATGTCTGTTTTTCTCTCCAGCGGCTCTTCATGCCTCAAGGCGTGATGGAGCCGGTCACCGCATCCTCTAGCAATAAATCAAACTGAAATACCACCGTATTTTGCTCTTGAAGCTCTAGCTACTGTAGGGGCTATTTCATGGTAAAGCACCCGAATCCAGAGGTCCATTCATGCCGTCCGACACCCATCGTCACGACCACGATCACGCCGAAGATGCCCAGACAAGCGGCGGCAGCTGCTGCGGGAGCGCCAGAACGTGCGGCGACACCGTTCCGGCGACCCCCGCGCCAGCGGACGGGCGCAGTTTTCAGGTGTCCGGCCTCGATTGCGCCGAGGAGGTAGCAATCCTGAACAAGGTGGTCGGCCCGAAGATCGGCGGGGCCGAACATCTTGCGTTCGACGTGATCAATGGACGGATGACTATTCTCGACAGCGCCAAGAGTGTATCGGACGGCGAAATTGCAGAACTGGTCGCAAGCACCGGCATGACCGCCAAGCCTTGGGATGCCGAAAACGCGTCGGTCGACCAGGCGGCCCATCTTGCACGCCAACGGCTGTTTACGTCGCTCAGTGGCGGCTTCTGGGCCGCGGGATTTCTGTGGCACATCATCGAGACCGGCATGGGGGGGGCACTCGGCCTCTTCGCAGGGCACGGCGAAGCGCCGATGCCACTGGTCGAGGCAGGGTTATTCGCGGTTGCGATCCTGTTCGGTGTTTGGCTCGTGGCGCCCAAGGCATGGTCGTCCGCACGGCGGCTGTCGCCCGACATGAACCTGCTCATGGTCGTCGCAGTCGCGGGTGCAATTGGCCTCGGCGAATTTTTCGAGGCGGCGACGGTCGCGTTCTTCTTCTCGCTCTCGCTTTTCCTCGAAAGCTGGAGCGTCGGGCGTGCGAGGAATGCGGTTTCAGCTCTGCTGGACCTGGCGCCGCCGACGGCAAGAATTCTTTATGATGACGGTTCGGAAGCGGACGTACCGGCTTCCGCGGTTGCTATCAACGCACGTTTCGTCGTGCGCGGCGGAGACCGCATCCCATTGGATGGTGAGGTTGTCGATGGGGCAGGGGCCGTCGATCAGGCGCCAATCACCGGAGAGAGTGCGCTGGTCCCAAAGGAACGGGGCGACGAAGTCTATGCCGGTACGATCAACGGCGAAGGCACACTTACGGTGCGCGCCACGAAGGCCGCCTCGGACACCGTGTTGGCCAAGATTATCCGCATGGTCGGCGACGCCCATGCCCGCCGCGCGCCGGTGGAGCAGTGGGTGGCGAAATTCGCCCGCATCTATACGCCTATCGTCATGGCTCTCGCCATTGCAATTGCCCTGCTGCCGCCGCTCATTTTCGGTGGGGCCTGGGATTATTGGTTCTACAATGCACTCGTGCTGCTGGTGATCGCCTGCCCGTGTGCTCTGGTCATCTCGACACCGGTCTCCATCGTCGCCGCACTCACCGCCTCAGCGCGGGCCGGAGTGCTGATCAAGGGCGGTGCATATATCGAGGCACCGGGTAAGACCACTGCACTGGCCATGGACAAGACCGGCACGATCACCATGGGCGAGCCCGAGGTGGCGGCGGTGCATCCGCTGGGCAAAGCATCGGCGCAAGATCTGATGGCCCTCGCCGCTGGGCTGGAGGCACGTTCCTCGCATCCCTTGGCGCGCGCCATTCTCGCGCGGGCAGAAGCCGACGGCATCAAGGTATTCGCCGCGGAAGATACCCGAACCGTTCCGGGCAGGGGACTTGAAGGACGCACAGACGGCCGGTCGATCTGGCTGGGGTCGGACCGGTTTGCCGAGGAGAAGGGTTTCGGCGACGCCATTCCGAAGGATTTGCGCGACCGCATCGAAGGGGCTGGCAGCACCCTTGTTGCCGTGGGCGACGACACCGGCGTCACCGGCATCCTGGAATTGCGCGACCGTATCCGCCCCGATGCCAAGGGCATCGTGGCACAGCTCCACGCGCAGGGCGTGAAGACCATCGTCATGCTGACGGGCGACAACGAGCGGACAGCGCGCGCTGTTGCAGCCGAGGTCGGCATCGATGAGGTCCGTGCCGAGCTTCTGCCCGAAGACAAGGTGACAGCTATCGAAGAACTGGTCGAAACGCATGACATGGTGGCCATGATCGGCGACGGGGTCAACGACGCCCCGGCCATGGCGCGCGCGCATTACGCCATCGCAATGGGTGCCGTTGGTTCGGACGCGGCAATCGAGACGGCGGATATTGCCCTGATGACAGACGACCTCGGGAAGGTGCCTTGGCTGATCGGTCATTCGCGCCGGACAATGTCGATTATCCATCAGAACATCGGCATTTCCTTGGCGACCAAGGGCGTTTTCGTTGTCGCTACCGCGTTCGGACTGGCATCGATGTGGGGCGCTATTGCAGCCGACGTAGGAGTGTCATTGCTGGTGGTGGCCAACGCCCTGCGCCTGCTTAACAGCCAAGAGGCCAAGGCGCCGCCGTCCGGCGGTGAACAGGTTGGCGAAGGCTTGGCCAAAGGGGCGCTGGCACATGGTCATTGAACTGGGAGAACGCGGAAAGGAGCCGAGACGGGACATGAGCGTGAAGGGCAGGATGATGTGTCCGGTTTGCGAGGTGCCCTTGAGTATGACAGAACGCCAGGGGATCGAGATCGACTTTTGTCCCGATTGCCGGGGTGTCTGGCTCGACCGAGGCGAACTGGACAAGATCATCGAGCGTTCGGCACCTGATGTGGCGCCTCAGCGGGTGCCTGAGCCGCGCGGCTACAACGATGATCGCGGCTACCGGCGCGGAAAACACGGCGGCGGCGACGGCAAGCACGGCTATCGCCGCAAATCCTGGCTTCACGAGTTGTTCGATTAAGGCCTGCCGTGGCTCCCTGCCGGTCGCCCTCAAGGCGCTGCGGTAGGCCCGCAAGGCATTCAGCGGTGAGCAGGTTGGTCCAGCGATGGCAAAGGCCGCGCTTGCCCACGGACATTGATCACGCAGCATTTGCAAGGTAATGTAGTGTCCATATCAGCCCTCACGAAAGAGGCATCGAGCAGTGAAAACCATCCGATTTCCCCGCCGCGCCGTCCTGCTGGGCGGGTTGGCAGCGTTTTTGTCTGGCTGTGCCAGCAAGTTCCGCAGCTATGGCGGACCCGAGGTGACCCGTGTTCGGCTTTACAAGGGGCAGCGTTTGCTTGTTCTGGACGGAGCCGATCGCGTATTGCAAACCTATCCGGTCGGGCTGGGTTTCGCTCCTGAGGGTCACAAGCAATTCGAGGGAGACGGCCGGACCCCTGAGGGCGCTTACGTAGTCGATAAGCGCAACCCCGACAGTACGTATCATCTTTCGGTTGGCATCTCCTATCCGAATGAGGCCGACATCGCCTTTGCTGAAGCGCAGGGCCTTTCCCCCGGCGGCGACATCTTCATCCATGGTGGTCCACGCCCCGGCATCGACCCAACGGACGTCCGCGACTGGACAGCTGGCTGCATCGCGGTCACAGATCGGCAGATCGAGGACATCTATGCAATGGTGAAAGACGGAACACCGATCGACATCTACGCCTGATGGGAGGAGATGATCTTCCGTCAGATCAGGCAAATCGTCGGCACAGGGCCACGTTGATCGCTTCGATGGCGATCACGGCCAAAGTGACGCTCGCCGCCGTGGGGCAGCGCAAGCACCCGGTACGCGTAAGGACACTACAATATGTGTCCAGCCATGGCAGTGGCGCAACAGGCGGGCCCTAGCGGAGAAGAATACGTCTGGTCTCATGTCGAATTCAATCTATCCGAGGGCATAGACGATGGTCACGACGGTAATCATGCCAACCATGAACATGGAGAATGCGCCAAGTGCGAGCGTACGGCCCATGTCCCGGTTCGGCTTCTCTACTTTCAGACGCAGTTCCTCCGCGGTTTCCGGAAACTCGAGCGCCGCCGCATTCGATTGGCGCATCAGGTCGTAGCGGGACGTCCAGCGCCGTTCCTCCGCCGCGTTCCAGCCGTTCAGCACCAGAATGATTGCCACGATGAGAACCATCGATGACGGGACCCAGATTACGTAGCCACCGATTGTCTCGTCAGCCAGGGCGCGAAGTCGACCATCGCTCGCTGCGATGATTTCTGATCCATAGAGGGGCACATCCTTGAGCGTTGTCAGGGAGCCTAGAAAGATGTTGGAAACGATCACCACGAACCCTGACATCAGCCGAGCACCGCGCCGCGCTCCTTCAGGTGGATCGCGCAGATCGAACAGCAAAGCAAAGTACCAAAGCCCAGCCAGCACCATAGACAGATGTGCCAGCGCTTCCATCGCTGCAATACGTTGTGTAAGGGCGTAAATCATCGGGATTTGCCAGACGAAAAGCGCACCAATCAACAAGGAGGTGGCAGATGCAGGAAGCGCCAAGAATTGCGGGATGCGCGCACGCCCAATCGCGGCAAGGCGTCGGCGCCATTCCCTTTTCAACCCGGCTTGAAGGCCAAGCCAGGGCTGAGAAACCGCGATAAGAAGCGGTCCTACCAGTCGCAGAAGAAGATGCTCGACCTGATGTACGGAAAATAGACTGTGCCCCAATGGCGCGAGCGGCCCATTCGTCGCGACGAGGACGGCCGCGAGGCCGACAAAGAAGGCGGTTCGACGCCAACCAGAAACCCTTCCGAGACAGCGAGCGTGTATTTTGAGCCCACGCAAAAACAGCCATGCTGTAAGACCGACAACAATGAGCGACACCGGTGACAGCACATAGCCGAAAGGGTCGTAAAGGAAGAAGAAGTTCGTGATCATTCGCTCTGGCCCTCGCTCATCCGAGGGTTGTCGGAGGTAGCCGGTGTGAGCCGCGATATCCCGGAAGCGCCGCCACGGGCCAGTGACAGATCGGTCGACATGGTGAGGTATTCGCCTTGTATCCACGAGGGAAAGAGATTGTCGTAGAATTGAGATAGCGGATGTCCCGACTGTCCGGCGGGCGAGATGTAGTATGATCCCGCTGCTTCCGATATCGACATGACCGTCTGAAAATTGCTTCCGGCACTCACAAGGAATGGACGGTCTTCTTGTAAACCTCCGCCGAGGGCCGTCTGGCTGCTGAGCTGTGAGATCGTTTATCGAGTGTCCTTATGGACGCACACGAAGACACCCCCCGCATTCAAGTTTTGTCAGTCTCTGATACCGGCCGCCGCCGGCGTTGGTCTGATGACGAAAAAATCCGTATCGTTGAGGAAAGCTTTGGCGACGGCGTGACAGTGGCGGAGGTAGCACGACGCCATGAGGTATCGCGGTCTCAGCTTTATGATTGGCGTTATCGCCATAAGAATGGATTGCTTGGTTCTGGCCCGCAATTTTTGCGCGTTATGAAGATCGAAGATGCTTCTGATGGCACTGACACTGCGCCAGCGCCGCAAGCTCCTGTCATGACTATTGATCTCGGAAAGCGGTGTCGTGTGGCGATCCCGTCAGGTTTTGACATGGAAGCTGCTGCGCAGCTGCTTAACGGCTTGATGGTGCGGTCATGATCGCGTTTCCGGCTGGAACGAAGGTGTGGATTGCAGGTGGTGTGACGGATATGCGCCGAGGCATGAATACTTTGGCGCTGACAGTGCAACAGGGGCTTGGGCGTGATCCGCATGCGGGCGAGATCTTTTGCTTCAGAGGTCGAAAGGGTGACCTGGTGAAGCTGCTCTGGCATGACGGGGTGGGCATGTCGTTATATTTGAAGCGTCTTGAGGCGGGGAAGTTCATCTGGCCGGTGAGCCAAGACGGGACGGCTGTTGCGATATCTGCGGCGCAGTTGGGCTATCTTCTTGAGGGGATAGATTGGCGCAATCCACGCTGGACGCAAAGGCCCAACGCGGCTGGATAATTTATGCTGAAGCGCCTGTTTTTATTGGTATTTAGCGGCTTCTGTGGTAAATATTTGCCATGTCCGACGCCGCTTCCGAAATTGCCAGATTAAGCGCTGCACTTGCCGCGCAGACCGCCCGTGCGCAGGCTGCGGAAACCGAATTGGCGCAGGCTCGCGCTCTGGCCTCCTGCACAGACGCAATGATCCAAGAATTGAAGCTGGAGATCGCCAAGCTTCGGCGTGACAAATATGGCATCACCTCCGAGCGTCGCACGCGGCTGATTGATCAGCTGGAATTGCAGCTTGAGGAATTGGAAGCGGCCGCAACCGAGGATGCGCTGGCAGCTGAGCATGCTGCGGACAAGGCGAACGCCGTGCGTGTCTTCACGCGACGCAAGCCCGTGCGCAAACCGTTCCCCGATCATTTGCCTCGCGAGCGGGTCGTCGTCGAAGCACCTGCCGCCTGCACCTGCTGTGGCTCGGACCGGATCGTAAAGATGGGTGAAGATGTCACCGAGACGCTGGAGGTGATCCCCCGCCAGTGGAAGGTGATCCAAACGGTCCGCGAGAAGTTCACTTGCCGAGCTTGCGAGAAGATCAGCCAACCGCCGGCCCCGTTCCACGCCATTCCGCGCGGTTGGGCAGGGCCGCAACTGATCGCGATGATCGCCTTCGACAAGTATGGACAACATCAACCTTTGAACCGGCAATCCGAGCGCATTGCACGGGAGGGGATTGATCTGAGCCTGTCCACCTTGGCTGATCTGATCGGCCATACCTGTGTGGCGCTGGCCCCCATTCATGCGTTAATCGCGCGCCACGTGCTGGATGCTGGCCGTTTGCATGGTGACGATACCACCGTGCCGCTACTGGCGCGTGGTGGCGCAAAAACGGCGCGACTGTGGACCTATGTGCGCGACGATCGACCGTGGGGTGGGGGTGCGCCACCTGCCGCACTCTTCCACTTCTCAACAGATCGCCGGAAAGAACACCCGACACGGCATCTGGCCGAATGGCACGGTGTTCTTCAGTCGGACGTCTATGGCGGCTACAATGATTTGTATCTCGCAGATCGTAGCCCGGGCCCGGTCCGTAGTGCGCTGTGTTGGAGCCACGCAAGACGCAAGTTCTTTGAACTGGCCGACATCAAGGCCATAGCCCGCAAAGGTAAAAAGGTAGCAAAAGAAATCTCGCCCATCGCGCTGGACGCTGTGACGCGGATCGATGCGATCTTTGCGGCCGAGCGTAACATCACCGGCCTGTCAGATGCAGCGCGTCGTGAAGCTCGCCAGCAGTGGGTAGCGCCGATGGTCAATGATCTGCATGATTGGATGCAGGCCGAGCGGGCTCGGATGTCAAAGCACAACCCAGTTGCCAAGGCGATCAACTACATGCTCGAGGGCACAGGTCGCTGGGAGGCCTTCACCGCATTCCTTGATGACGGGCGTCTCTGCCTCACGAACAATGCCGCCGAACGGGCGCTCAGAGGGATCGCATTGGGCAGAAAGTCATGGCTTTTTGCAGGGTCTGAACGCGGTGGCGACAGGGCAGCCTTCATGTATACCCTCATTGTCACAGCAAAGATGAACGACATCGACCCGCAGGCATGGATGGCAGACGTCTTGGCGCGACTGCCCGAGATGCCTGTGTCACGCTTGCCAGAGCTGTTACCCTGGAATTGGAAGGCCGCCATAGGATTGAAGAGGATTGCTGCATGACGCTGGTCGCGCGCATCAAGGTCACATTGTCCGATGTCGAGCCTCAGGTGCTTCGACGCTTTGATGTGCCCCTCAAGATCAAGCTGAACCGCCTGCATGATGTGATCCAGGCTGCCATGGGATGGACTGACAGTCACTTGTATGAGTTCAGAGCCGGTGGCAGCGGCTGGGGCGTGCCAGACCCAGATGGTTTTTACGATGGCCCGATGCCCGCCAGCAAAACCAGCCTGCTTGACGTGATCGAAGATGTGGGAACCAAGACCATCCATTACATCTATGACTTTGGCGACAACTGGCACCACGTGATCAAGATCGAGAAAATCGATGGCTCTATCGCGGGCGCCGCATATCCACGCCTTGTCAGGGCTATCGGTGCTTGCCCTCCGGAGGATGTGGGTGGCTTCTCCGGCTACGCTGACTTCCTCGATGCCATAGCCGACCCCAAGCACGAAGAACACAGCCAGATGCTGGAATGGTATGGGGGGCAGTTCGACCCGGATGAGGCAGAGATCGGCCGCATCCTCGATAACTTCGAGCGTCTTGCAAAGAAATGGGCCCCGAAACCGCGCAAACCAAAAGCCGCACCCAAACGCCTCTGATCAATACGGCGCGCCCACGGCCTTCGCCGAATGCTTACGTCTTCTTCAACACCAAATGACGTCAAGAATTGCGTAAAGGGATCGCCTGAGATCGGCGCTTGAAGGGACAGCAGGTCGGTCAGCAACCCACGTGAACTGATCGGCGACCACTGCATGTCCAATGTATGCTCCTCCCCCCAGGTCCAGGTCGAAAGATCGCGCCCATATCGATCGACCAGCCAGCCAAGGGCATCATCCAAGGCCACTCGAACCTGCTTCTCACATGTCTCTCGAGGTGACGATGGACGGATGTCGCACCAGATCGCGCTGCCGCGACGATCGCTGAGTACCGCATAAAGAAAGTCCGGGTTCGGACGGGTCCAGAGTTGCTTCGCTATCGGAAACTCGTCTTTCAAAATGCGCTGCTGCAGAGCCCAGACCCAGGTCCAAAACAGCAGAGGTTCCGGCGAATATCGATCCATTTCGCCATTCCACGACGCAAGCCTGTCCAGTAGCTCACGACGAAGGTCGTCTGTATCGGTGCCTTCGATGCTGTCTCTGGACTGCACGAACCAAAGCTCTTTCGCCATCAGGGGCAGGAGGGTTCGCGCCACGGAACTTACGGTGTCCCTTTGAACACCCATGACGCCTTCTGTCGAGAAGATCGATTGCCGCGTTTCAAGCTCCGCCAGTCGAATGTCGCGAAATGACGACGCCCGTACGGCTTCCTCTTTTGGCCAACGGTCAACGGTCTCTCGATCAATTACCAATGCCTCCATGCCCTTCGGCAACATGTCTGCGGCAACTCTAGTGGCATCGTTCGCGTCGGCTGAACGCGCAAACAGCTCCAGCATCGTCAGGAAACCTGCCGTCTGCATGGATGATGGCCCCCCTGGCGCCTCCTCGTCTGGCACGGGAAGTGACCGGAAGGCCCAGGCGACGCGCGCGTTGCGGCCAACAATAGCGAAAGGTACGCCCGGCATTGTGGCCCCTATGGCCGGCCCCGTCGAAAATTGAAGATCGGCGAGATACCATTTCGAGGGAAGCGACAGGGAACCGCTGATTTCGGCGGCGAGAATTGGCGTCCCGGTAGCGGTTCGGTCACCGTCCATCGCCCACGCATTGAGTTGCTGCTGCGGATCAGTCGCAAGTAGTTCGGGCACTCTCGGGCGATCCGTCGGTATAATGGCACCTGATATACTCGGCATTCCTTCCCGTGCGCTTCCCGGTCGCAGGCCATTCAGGAAAGACCGGGCAATCCTCAGGCTATCGCCGGGTGTCCAGGCCGCGATCGACCGTTCGTCTGCGATCAGCAGCTCCGGAGAGCCTCTGCCACGCCCGCCTTCCGACACAAGCTCGAGCCACGCATTGACGCCCGCGGCATAGGACGCGAGCGCGTCTGAGACCGCTGGCGCAACGGACAATGTCTCATCGGATGGCCACGAAGCTTCCGCTTTTCGCCTTGCCCTTAACAGTTGACCGAGCCTGTCTTGGGCGTGAACGAAGCCGATCGCGAAGTAGACATCTGCAGCGGAAGTTGCGGAGATGTGCGGGACTGCCGAAGAATCTCGCAGAATGTCGACCGGTCCGCCTAAGCCTGCGACCGTGAAGTCCTCGTCGTAGTCGGGAACGGATGCGCTCAGCAGAAAATAGACCAACCCGGAACCAACCGATACCGTGATGCAGATTGCCAGAAACCCGTACAGCAATATGTTGAAAAGCCGTCTCATGTCGGTGCTGTTTCGAAACCCTTCTTAAAAAAAGATGCGCAAGAGGACCACCGATATGAAATAGGTGAGAAGACCGAAGGCGATCGCCGAACTCGCCGCATACTGGAGGATATCCAGCCGGTTTCCTTTTCGGCGTCGCGCCAGATATCCACCCCAGATCGCACCCGCGACAATGCCCGCGATTAACAGCATGACTTTTTCTCCGTTCTTGTTCTCTTGTTGCACCGGTGTGTGCCAATCAGACCTGCAGCCAGTCCCACGGTCCAAGTAGTGAAGATGAGAGCCAGCAGCGCCCAGTCGCCGAAGCGCGCATAGAGCGTTGGCGGATGAGCAGAGGGCAGAGCCGCATCTATGACACCGGTTTCTCCATTGCCGAGCCGCGCGACGAGGTCACCGTTTGCGTCGATGATCGCGGAGATCCCTGTGTTTGCGGCCCGGACGATGGGAAGCCCTTCCTCGACAGCGCGCATGCGTGCTGAGGCGAGGTGCTGCTCCGGTCCAATGCTGGTTCCGAACCAAGCATCATTGGTCGCATTGAAAATCCAGTCCGGCCGGAACAGGTCGTCGACCACATGGCCTGGGAAGATGATCTCATAGCAGATCGCCACGGCGACCAGCGGCACACCCGGAAGCGCAAGCGTTCTCGGGCCCGGTCCGGGCGTAAAATCGCCCAGACCCGCCGTGAGCCGCTCGGTGGGCAACCAGCTGCGGAATGGCACATATTCGCCGAAGGGTACGAGATGGTGTTTCGCGTATCCGGTCAGGATCTCGCCGGTCTCGTCAAATGCCTGAACCGTGTTGAAATATTGGATCCCATCCTCACTCCGTACACGGTCCGGCACCCCGGTGAGCAGCACGCTGCCTTCCGGTAGCGCAGCGGCAATGCGGGCCTGCGCCTCCGTATCCTCATCGAGGAAACCCGGAAAGGCGGTTTCCGGCCAGAGAAGAACGTCGAAATCGCCGCGCCGGGTTGAAAGCTCAAGATAGCGCGCGAAGGTCGCCTCGCGGTTCTCGGGCGCCCATTTCTCCTCTTGTGGAATGTTGCCCTGGACGATGCGCAAATCGACACCGGGTGGCTGTTGTGCATCCGACTGGAGGCGAAGCGTGCCGACAGCCCACATCGTCGCTATGCCGGCCAGCGCCATGAGCGAAATGGTCAATCGTTGCCGCCCGGACGCCATGGCAGCCGCGCCGGGGAGTACCGCAACGAACACGGTGAGAAAGCTTAACCCATAGCTTCCGACCCAGGCGGTGGGCTGGCGAAAAGCGGCGTAATCGACCAGAGCGTAGCTGGCGAGGTTCCACGGAAGTCCTGTCAAAACGTGACCTCGCAACCACTCGGCAGCGGTCCAGGAGGTCGCGAACAGGAGGCAGGCCAAGAGACTGCCCATGGCTCCGCGCCGCGCGATTTCGGCAAAAAGCGCGGCGGCAATGGCTGGGAAAATCGCGAGACCTGCGGACAATCCCGCGACCGCCGGGATCGCCATCGTCCCAAACCGCTCGGCCTCGACGTAGAAACTTTCCGCGATCCACGAAATCCCGAAACCGAACTGGCCAAGACCAAACGCCCAGCCGACGAGGAAAGCGCGCCCGAAGGAGAGATCGCGAAGACCGACAAACAACGCGGAATAGGCAATGGGAACAAGCAAGAGAAGCGAGAAAGGCGGGAAAGTCAGAACGGTCAGCGCCCCGGCGACGAAACCAAGCGTCATCCGCGAAAGAAAACGGTGGCGCAGAGCGATGCGGTTCAGAATTTCCGGCTTCACGACTTGATCGAACGCCGCGCGCTGATCCATGCCGCGGCGAGCAAGAGCCCCACGCCACTGACGACAAATACATCGGCCAAGTTGAAGGCAGGCCAATGTGTTGTGCCAATGTAGAAATCGAGAAAGTCTGTTACAGCCCGATACCGCACACGATCGATGACATTGCCCAGGGCTCCGCCAATGATCGCGCCATAGGCAAGTGTTTCGACCGCATTTTCGGCGCGAAACAGCATAACCCCTAGCCAAACACAGATGGCAAGAGCGAGAGCGATGAGGCTCCACCACGGAGCGCCGCCCAGCATCCCGAAAGTCACGCCGTCATTACGATAAAAGACGAGGTTGAATCCCGGAAACACGGAAATCCCGGCGCTTAAAGTGGCGGCATTCGCAACAACAATGGCTTTGGTGATCTGATCAATCGCGAACGCAGCAAGTGCTGCGAAGACGCCGATCATCGGAGATACCTTGTTTAGTGACATTGCCTCATCCCAACCAGACATCAAGGAACAGCATCAGAACGAGCCCGACTGCGAGACCGAGCGTCGCCCTGTTCTGATGGCCGCTGCGATGGGTTTCGGGGATGATTTCGTGGCTGATGACGTAGAGCATCGCTCCCGCGGCAAAGGCCAGTCCCCATGGAAGCAGCGGTTCCGACAGTGTGATGATCCCGGCCCCGAACAGGCCGCCAATCGGCTCGACCATGCCCGTTAGCGCCGCGATGCTCCAGGCGCGCAGCTTCGGATATCCCTCGCCCAGCAGAGATACAGCAACGGCCAATCCTTCGGGCGCATTCTGAAGCCCGATGCCGACAGCAAGCGGCAGACCGCCCTCTATACCTCCGGATCCGAAGCCGACCCCGACCGCGAGGCCTTCGGGGAAGTTGTGGATCGTGATCGCGATGATGAACAGCCAGACCCGCCGCAGAGACGCCGCTTCGGGTCCTTCGCGTCCTGTCTTGAAGTGCTCGTGCGGCAGCTTTTCGTTCATCAGCGCGACAGCCCCCATGCCCAGAAGGATCGAGACGCATACGATGGCCGCAGGCATCGCGCCGTTTTCGAATATTGGCTCTGCCGCATCCAATGCCGGGATGATCAGCGAAAAGAACGAGGCTGACAGCATGACACCGGCGGCGAAGCCGAGCGACAGATCGCGCGTGGCCCGAGACGGGATGCGCCCGAACAGCACGGGAGCTGCTCCGACTGCTGTGAGCGAACCGGCGGCGAGACTTCCGAGAAAGCCGAGCGTTATCGGAGACAGATTTTCCATGGGCGGGCCAGATTATCCTTCGGCGTAGCTCGAAAAGACTTCCGTCGACCCGTCCTTGCGGATGAGGAAGACATCATAGGCCTCGCGGTCGTCTTCTGGCCCCATGCCGGGCGAGCCGTAGGGCATCCCCGGAACGGCGAGGCCGACGGCGTCCGGGCGCTCCTCGCGAAGGCGGCGGATGTCAGCGGCTGGGACATGGCCTTCGATCACGTAGCCATCAATGAGCGCGGTGTGGCAGGAGACCATGCGCTGCGGCACGCCGTTGTCGAGCTTGAAGCGAACCAGCGCCCCACCGAACATGTTCTCGCCCTTCGGCGCAAACCCGTTTTCTTCGAGATGGTTCATCCACGAGAGGCAGCAGCCGCAACCGTTCGTCTTGCGGACGTCGATCGCCGTTGCCTCTGCGAGGGCCTGTGCCGCCGGGAACAGGGCGAGCGTGATGGCAAGAGCTTGGGTCATACGTTTCATGGGTCAGAGCCTTTCGGTTGTCGTTTTGGCAATCTCGCTGCCGAGGTTTTCATTCAGAAGCGCGCGCGCCTCGGCCAGGCGGTAGAGCGCGGCGGTATCATCCGCTTCGCTCTCTGCTGCTTCGGCGAGCCGGTTGTCAGAGAGGGGGTCAGTCGGGCGCCCATCCACGAGAACTTCGTAGTGCAGGTTCGGACCTGTCGCCGTGCCAGTCGCGCCGACGCGGCCGATCACATCTCCCGCCGCAACGCGTTGGCCTTGTGCCAGGTCTTCCGGCACGGCGCTCAGATGCGCGTAGCGCGTCATGGTGTCGGAGCCGTGCAAGATTTCAACCACGCGACCATATCCGCCGCGCCAGCCGATGAAATTGACCCGCCCCGGTGCCGTCGCTTGAACCGGTGTCCCACGTGCCGCTGCGAAATCGACGCCGGTGTGCATCCGGACGTTGCCAAAGACCGGATGCGTTCGGCGCCCGAACACCGAGCTGAGGCGCGCACCCTCGACCGGCTGTGCGAAGACGCGCAGCACCTCGCCATCGACGTAGATCGTCGCCTGACCGCTTCCGTCGTCAGGCCATACGATCTCATAGAGCGAACCGCCGATCTCCAATGCCGCGAAGGCAAGATCGGGTTGTCCGATCCTGTCCTCGCCGACCCGCGCCTCGCGCCAGAGAAGCCTTAGTGTCTCGCCACCGGCCATCTCGCGGCGGAAATCCACGGTCCCACCCAGCATCTGCGCAAGGTCCACCGAAAAACGGGCGGGTATGCCGGCTTCGTCGAGTGCCGCGAAGATCGAGCTGTCGATCACGGCTTCGCCGGCAAGGGTTAAGATCTCCGGATCCGGAGCCACGACCTGCGTGGACAACTGCTCGCCGAAAACCACCTCGATCCGCACTCCGTCCTCGACGGCGAGTGAGACGATGCGGGGGCTGCCGTCCACGGTCGAAGCGACAGTGACCGAGTGCCCAGGCCGCAGCCGTCGCAGATCGTATTCCGCGCCAAGCGCGAGGGCAACTTCGGCTCTGTCAGGTGCCGCAAGTCCAGCTTCGGACAGCAAGAAATCGAGCGTCTCGCCAGGTGCAATGTCGCGCGACCACGTCGACAACGGTGGCTCGATCGCCCTTACCGGCCTGTCGGCAAACGCGACCTGCAGAAGGGGTAGGGGGCCGAGGTCGGGTGCATCCTCTGCCCATGCCGTCGCGGGCGGCGTCACGAGGATGTCAACGTTTCTAAAGGCTTCAGGACCTTGGGGCATCCAGCCACCTGCCTGAGCAAGTTCCGGTGGCGCGGGTTCTTTCGACATGAAATCAGAGATGGCGATAGCCGCTCCCGAAACCGTCCCCGCAATTGCGACACAAGCCGCCAAAGTTCTGAGCCTCATGTCGCCCCCTCCATTTCTTCTGCCAGCGCGCGGCGAATTTTCGGCACCGCGAATTCTCTGGGTTCGTGATAGTCGATCATGGTGACGAACCGCCCAGAGGCTGCGAATAGGAAGACGCTCGCGGTGTGGTTCATCGTGTAATCGCCGCTTTCCATCGGCACCCGCACGTAGGTGGCGCGGAAGCCGTCCGCGACGCGCGCGATCTGCTCTTCCGGTCCCGTCCAGCCACGTATCCCAGGATGGAAGTAGCCGACATATTCGGCCATCGTTTCGACAGTGTCGCGCTCGGGATCGACCGTGATGAAAACCACGTTCATCTCGTCGGCCTCGCCTCCCAGATCGTCGAGCCATCCCGAAATGTCCGAGAGCGTGGTCGGGCAGACATCGGGACAGTAGGTGAAGCCGAAGAACGCCATCGTCGGGCGACCGATCAGGGTTTCTGGCCCGACCGCGTTGCCCTCATGATCCGTCAGACGGAAATCCATCTCGGTCAGGGCGACAGGCCGCTGCCCGACAGGTTCCGGTCCATCGACCTGCCACCAACCGACGAAGAGCATCAGGGCGACCGCCCCGACACCAGCCGCGCCGTACCCCAAGATCGCCCGTCGCCGCATCAGTCCTCTGGCCCCCGCGCGGCTATTCCGAGGATCGGCACCTCGACCGTCACTTCGCCTCCGTCGTCGAAAAGCAGGGTCAGCGGAAAGGTGTCCCCTTCCGTCATCGGTTCTTGTAGCCGCATCAGCATTGCGTGCAGGCCCCCCGGTTCGAGCGCGACGCTCTCGCCCGGGGCGATCGCGATCTCCCCCGCCGGGCTCATGGAACTTACACCTTCGGCATTTGTCTTCGTCTCGTGGATTTCGGGCATCATCGCGAGCGGTGTGGCAAGGCCGGTCAGCGTCACTGGCTCGTCGCCAGTGTTGCGGATCGTCATGTAAGCGGCCCCGGGACGGTTCATCCCGATGGAGGCGCGGGACCACGCGTTCTCGACGACCACATCCTCGGGTCCGGCCAGCGCGGGCACCGAGAGCCCTCCAAGGGTCAAAAGCGCCGCCAGTGTGCTGGTCAAAATATACTTTTTCATCGTTCTGATCCTGCCCGTTGTATTCAGCTTTGCGCGGCAGCGACTTCGGCGGCCACCAGACGACGCAATTCTGCCTCCCCGAATGGATCGAGCGGCTTGCCGTTCACGAAGAATGTGGGCGTCTGGCGAATTCCCACGGTCTCGACGTCAGCACGATCCTGGTTCAGGATCGCCACGACATCGGGTGCCAGCATTTGCGTGCGCGCGGCCTCGGCATCGAGTCCGGCCGTGGCGGCGATCTGAAGGATCAAGCCAGGCGCCGGGGCACCGTGCGACGCCCATCTCGGCTGTTCCCGCAGAACGGCCTCAAGCACCGGCACGTAAACGTCCTGCATGCGCGCCGCCTCGAGCACGCGGATCGCTTCCTCGGATGCCGCGCCGTGGAAGGGCGTGTAGCGGATCACGACGCGGACAGCATCCCCATGCTCGGCCATGATGTCCTTCACGATGGGATGAAAGGCGCGACAGGCCTCGCAGGCCGGATCGAAGAATTCGACGATCGTGACGGGCGCCTCCGCAGGTCCGAGGATGGGCGAGTAGGGGCGGATCATCGCCTCAGCAAGTTCCGGAGCAACAGGCTCCGCTTCGGCCACCGGGCCGGGGCGGGTTGCAAACCAGGTGGCTCCGCCGAAACCGGCGACGCCGAGGGCGAGAACGGACAGGATCAGGCCGCGTCGGTTCATGTTCGTGTGTCCTTCAATGAAAGGGCCGACAGCGCCCCGATCAGCGCGAAGGCGACGAGCGCCATCAGCGGGATAGGGACGCCGAAGACCAGTTGGTTGTCATCGGTGCAAGAGGGGCCGGTGGCCGTGCAGGGCTGGATGCGTTCGGGAACAAGACCGACGTACAGCCCCATGTGCCACAGGGCGACTGCGCCGCCGCCAAGCGCCAATGCGATGCCGTAGCGCCCCACACGGCCGTCCCGCCACCACAGGCCCAGCCCGAGGATAATGGCCAAGGGGAACATGAAGGCGCGCTGGAACCAGCACAGCACACAGGGCGTCTGCCCCAGCACCTCGCCGATAAAAAGCACGGCAAGCGAGGCGACGAGCGCGATGATCCACGCCAGCCCGAGGGCTGTTTCTCCGGATATGCGGTTCATTTCGGTCAAATCCTCTCTTCCAGATCGGCGAGGATCTCTTTGGCGGAGGTGCCGTAGGGCCACGAGTTGGCGAAGCCTGCCTCGGGGTCGAAGAGGAACAGATGCGACGTGTGGCCCATGGTGTACCCATCCGGCGCTGCGGCCTCTTCGACGCGCTCAAAGAAGATTGGAAACGTCTCGGACGTGGCGGCGATCTGTTCCGGCGTGCCCGTCAGCCCAATGATGCCCGCATCGAACAGCGGGACGTATTTGGCGAGTGCTGGGGGCGTGTCTCGTTCAGGGTCGATTGTTATGAAAATCGGCTGGACCTCGGCGGCATCGTCGCCCAGACCGTCCATCACCGCCGCGACCTCAGATAGGGTCGTCGGGCAGACATCGGGGCAGTTGGTAAAGCCGAAAAACACCAGCATCCAGCGCCCCGCAAAGTCCTCCTCGGTTTGAACCATACCCCGGTGATCTGTCAGTTCGAATTCAGCGAAAAAAAGCGGCTCGGCGTCAGTTCGGGCGCTGTCGACACGATAGTCAGACCAGAGCAAAAGCCATACGAAGGCAAGCGCTGCCACGCCTGCCAAAACCCAAAGAAATTTCTGTGCCGATGTAAGGGACAATCCTGTGCGCCTGTTTGTGATTCTTATTGCATGTGCGGATACATCCTCTAGCCGCTAGAGGTTCAAGCACGAAATCATGGTATAGCTTGAACTCACGCGTCTGTGAATCCGGCACTTGTTTATTCCGACGGCAAAACCTACACAAACTATATCTTTTTCATGGAGGCGAAAATGCTCACGATCGGTACGCTGTCAAAGAAGACCGGCACAAAGGTGCAGACCATCCGGTACTACGAACAGATTGGGCTCATGCCCGAACCTGGCAGGACCGAAGGCGGACAGAGGCGCTACGACAATGCACAGCTCGACCGACTATCCTTCATCCGCCATTCGCGACAACTCGGTTTCTCGCTCGATGCGATCCGCGAGCTGCTCGACCTCAGCGACCATCCCAACCGACCCTGTGACGAAGCCGATGCGATCGCGCGCCGGCAGCTCAAACAGGTGGAGCAGCGCATGGCCCGCCTGAAGGCGCTGCGCACGGAACTGAAACGCATGGTTCACGAATGCAGCGGCGGGCGGATGGGAGATTGCAAGGTGCTTGAGGTGTTGCGGGACCATTCGGAATGCCTGACCGAGCACGAGGAAATCGGGGCCTGAAGGAATTCAGCCAACATTCCGGCTGGAACGCAGATCAGCCGCAGAAGTTAATGTGTCGTACAACACAAGCTGGAACCACAAAATGGCCGCTAGACAAGATTCAATGGAGAGACGGACGCTTTGGATCGTTCTGGCGCTCAATATCGGTTTGGCCGTGGCCTTTTTCGCAACAGGCGCCTTCGGCAACTCAAGTGCCCTGATCGCCAACGGGCTCGATAACCTCTCCGACAGCTTCGTCTACGCGATCAGCCTTTTCGCTTTGTCCCGATCCGACAAATGGAAACGCGGGGCGGCGAATGTTTCCGGTGGGCTGCTGATCCTGTTCGCTGCAGGCATCCTCTACGATGCGTGGCGCCGCTACATCGGCGGGTCAGATCCGCTCGGGACGATCATGATCGCCATGGCCCTGATTGCTGCGGCCATCAACGCAGTCTGCGTCTGGCTGCTCGCTAAGCTCAAGGATCCGGACGTCAACATCCGCGCGGCCAACACCTTCAGTTACAACGATTTCGCCGCGAACCTCGGAATCGTCGTGGCTGGCGGCCTCGTCGCCTGGCTAGGAACCAACTGGCCGGACCTCGTCGTCGGCGTGATTGTCGCCGGGATCGCGGCCTGGGGAGGTATCGACATTCTGCGCGACGCACACGGCGAACACCACAAAGCAGTTCATACGGGAAAGTAAATGCGGGAGATTCTTTCTGAAAGAAAGGATTGAAGCTACAGTGACTATAGCAATTAGTCTTATTCCAAGACGATTCGAGGAGCGACCCGTTGCAGATGACCGACCCCCTACTTGTACCCACCAAACTACTGAATTTTGATGCCGCGCCTCTTGCGCATCTAATTGAGAACCGCAGCTGGCGCGGCTTATCCGAATACGATCAGATCGGAGCTGCCTATGATTTCGTTCGGAATGAAATCGCGTTCGGATACAATCGAGCTGACGACATCCCCGCATCCGAAGTGCTTTCCGACGGCTACGGGCAGTGCAATACCAAAGGCACGCTCTTGATGGCGCTGCTGCGTGGTGTCGGCATTCGTTGCCGGTTGCATGGGTTTAAGATCCACAAAGGCTTGCAGCGCGGTGTTGTCCCTGAGCTGGTGTATCCGCTTGCTCCGCAGGAAATTCTCCACTCATGGGTAGAGATCGAATATCAAGGTGCCTGGATCAACCTTGAAGGCTTCATCTTGGATGACGCTTTCCTCAATGTCCTGCAAACGTCATTCTCGGACACAGAAAGTCTCTGCGGTTATGGCGCGGGCACGGATTGCCTTGGCGCGCCTCCCGTTGCCTGGAACGGAGAAGATACCTACATTCAGAAAACCGGCATCCTGCAAGATTTCGGCGTGTTTGATACGCCGGACGCCTTCTATTTGTCCCATGAGCAATCCTTTGGATGGCTGCGTGGTGCCCTTTACCGTCATATCATACGCCACTGGATGAATGCGCGCGTACGTGGTTTCCGCAGCGGCCGCCTCAAGACTGACCGACGCGCGACACACGCGCATGAGGAGCCTGCCAATGCCGCATGACCATGGGCACGCGCATATCGATCCGGATTCTGGCGATCGGCGGGTTGCCATCGCCATCTGGGCAAACGGGCTACTTACCATTGCGCAAGTCGTTGGGGGCATATTCTCGGGCAGTCTGGCACTGATCGCCGATGCGCTGCACAACTTTTCCGATATGGCCTCGCTTGTCATTGCCTTCGCCGCACGCAAGATCGCGCGCCGCCCAGCCGATGAGCGCATGACCTTCGGCTATGGCCGGGTCGAAATCGTCGCGGCCCTAATCAACTACACCACCCTCATCGTGATCGGCTTCTATCTGATCTACGAAGGCGGCATGCGCATGATTGATCCACCCGAAGTCATGGGTTGGACCGTCGTCATTCTCGGTGGAATTGCGCTTGTGGTCGACACGCTGACCGCAATGCTGACCTATTCGATGCAGAAGGGCAGCGTGAACATCCGCGCGCTTTTTCTGCATAACCTGTCGGACGCGCTTGCTTCGGTCGCGGTTATCGTCGGTGGATCACTGATCATCCTTTACGACATGCGTTGGGTTGATCCTGCCATCACCATCGGCATCGCGCTCTACATCCTGTATCTGTCTTTCACTGAAATAGGCGGCCCAATCCGAACCCTGATGCTCGGGAGCCCGCCGGACATCGACAACGAGGCCGTCGTCGAAGCGGTGCGAAAAGTCGAAGGCGTCGCCGACGTCCACCACGTCCATCTCTGGCAAATGCAAGAGCACGAGGCTGCGCTCGATTGTCATGTCGTCGTGGCAGCCGAGGGGTGGTCGAAGATCGAAGAGATCAAGAGCGCGATCAAGAAGCGGCTGAAGGAAGAGTTCGGCATCAGCCATTCCAGTCTCGAATTTGAGCACGAGGATCGCGCTCATCAGAACGCCGATCTCTACGGTCACGGCAACGCAAGTGAAAAGGAGAAGACCAATGTTCAAGGAAACGCTGACCGAGCATGATGATGTCATCGGGCTCGTCTGCGAAGGCAAGTTGACAGAGGCAGACTTCAAGAAAATGCACGCGCTGCTTCATGAACGTCTTGGAACAACCGATAATCCGGGTCTGGTTCTCGACCTTACAAGTTTCGAGGGCTACGAAGAGCCTTCGGCGATCTTGGAAGATCTGAAGATCGACACCGCCCACGTGAACGATTTCCGTCGCATAGCGGTTTTCGGAGAACGTAGATGGATGGAATGGGGCGCACGGGTGGTCAACCTACTGACGGGCTCCGAGATGCAGTGGTTCGAATCCAGCGATACCGAGTCCGCACTTGCGTGGGCGCGTGACGGGTAGCCAACAATTCTGCAAGAAAAGGACTAACTGAATTGGATATGGAATAATGCTTCTGGCGGATCCGGACCTACTACGTAGCGACTTTAACCGGGTACTGTGTGCCAATGTGCGATTCGAGTGAAATGAGATCCGCCTCAAGATCGTGAGGCTACAGGGGCATCACGTCTAAGTTACAGAATATCGCTTGACCTCCCCTTACTGGAAGGTGGCATAAGCGCCACATGATCCGCGTTTTTCGCCTTGTTTTGATTCTCATGCTGACTTTCGGCGCCGTGACTGCGCCGGATGCGTCGTCGGCAAGTATGTCGGACACGGCGATGGCGCAGATGGAAACTGCCGAAAGCGCCGATGGCCTCTGCAATGGTTGCGATCCCGCTGGATTTGCTGACGGTACTGCCTGTGAAGGTGGGTGTCCTGTTCCTTGCGGCTCCAGCGGTACTTCTGACCTCCTTGCCAAGATGCCGTCAGAGCGGCTCGCGATGCCCTTTGGTACTGCCATCCGGGGTGCCGAACCTTTGATCCCAGTCGGCGCAAATCCGTCGCTTGATCCGTTCCCTCCCAAACTGCCTGTTTGAACCTGATACCGGCCTCGCCTGCTGCGAGGCCTGATTGTTGCCTTGGCCGAAGCTGGCTGAGTGCGGCCCTTTCAGATCAAGGCAAATGCGATGATCCTCCACAGACCGATTTCACGAAGGCACGTGCTTCGCACAGGTGCCGCATTAACAGCCCTATCCGCTCTGTCACCTGCACGAATGGCGATGGCCGATCCAACTGGGGACCCATTCGTCCTACGCGCGGCATCCGGACAGGCCGCCCTGCGACCGTTGCCATACGGCCCGACTAATGTCTGGAGCTATAGCGGATCCGTCCCCGGTCCTGAAATCAGGGTCCGGCAAGGCGACCGTATCCGGGTTCTGGCTCAGAATGGGTTGGATGAAGGGACCACAATCCACTGGCATGGCATCCGCACGCCCAATGCGATGGACGGGGTGCCGTTCCTCACGCAGGACCCGATCCCCGTCGCGGGCGAATTCCTTTACGAATTCGATGCGCTGGATGCGGGCACGTTCTGGTACCATCCGCACCAGCGCAGTTCCGAACAGGTCGGACGCGGCCTTTACGGGCCGCTGATTGTCGAGGAAGCGGACCCGATCCGCGTGGATCGGGACCTGACCTGGATGCTGGACGACTGGCGCATGACCCGCGACGGACAGATTGCGGGTGACTTCGGCAGCCGCCACGACGCCATGCATGGCGGTCGTATCGGGAATTCCGTGACGATCAACGGTCAGATGCCGGAGCGCATTGCGGTGCGGTCCGGCGAACGTATCCGGCTGCGATTGATCAACACAGCGAACGCGCGGATTTTTGGGCTGGATTTCGGGGCTCTTGAGCCTGTCGTAGTCGCTTTGGACGGTCAGCCCGTGACGCCTCATGTCCCTGATAGCAACATCGTTGTGATCGGCCCGGCCATGCGTGTCGATCTGGTGATCGACATGACCGGCAAGCCTGGAGACGCCGTGACCGTCATCGATACCTTCTACGAGGGGCTCGAATACCGGCTGGTCGATCTTGCCTACGGACCGGACAGGTTGCGGGACGCGGTACCGGACTGGTCGATGGACCTGCCGCCCAACCCGCTGGTCGAACCGGACATGGCGTCGGCCGCGCGGCACCAGATCGTCTTCAACGGCGGAATGATGGGGCAGATGATGATGGGCAGCGGTATGGGGTCGATGATGGACCAGATGCGCGAGGGCAACATGTGGTTCATCAACGGAGAAGCCGCGACGGGTCATATGATGGACCCCTTGCTGGTCCTGCCGCAGGGCACGTCGCACGTGTTCGAGATGGATAATCGCACCGCCTGGCACCATCCGATCCATTTTCACGGGCATTCGTTCCGTGTGATCGCCCGCAACGGACAACCAACTCGGTATCGCGAATGGCAGGACACCGTCCTGATGGCACCCGAAGAACGGGTCGAGATCGCGTTCGCCGCGGACAATCCCGGTGACTGGATGTTCCATTGCCACATTCTGGAACACCAGGCGGCGGGCATGATGGGCGTCATCCGTGTCGAACCTGGCACGACCAAAACCTGAAACTCACACACTTAGGACCATGAAAATGAATGAACCGATAAAGAAGATACTTGGATTTGCCAGCCTCGGCACGGCAGGTGCCGTCGCCGTCCTTGCGATGAGCCTGAATGCCGCGCCTGCCGCGGCGCAGGAGGTCACGCTCTACAAGAACCCACAATGCGGATGTTGCGAGAGTTACGCGGACTATCTGCGCGAGAACGGTTTCACGGTGGAGGTGAAGCCGACCCACGATCTGGCGCAGATCAGCCGCGATGCGGGCATCCCGGATGACTTCCAAGGCTGCCATACAGGCTTTTTGGACGATTACGTCATCAGCGGCCACGTGCCGATTGATGTCGTCAACAGGCTGCTGGAAGAGCGCCCGGAAATTGCCGGTGTGACTCTTCCCGGCATGCCATTGGGGTCGCCGGGTATGGGCGGCGCGAAACAGGAGCCCTTCAAGATTTACACCGTCGAGGAAGGTCTGAGCCCGACCGTATATTCGGTCGAATGATCAATCGCGCGGTCTGGTGCGAATCCGTGCCAGACCGGTTTCAAGGGAAAACAAAGGATGGAATGCATGATGATGGACGGTGGAATGATGGGCGGCGGCATGATGATTGCGATGGGCGTCGTCTGGTTGCTGATCGTGGGTGTGCTGGTGCTCGCGGCGATCGCCTTGGTCAAATACATCCGTTCGGACAGCGGAAAATAGAAATGTGCCAGAATGCGGATTGAGGGTGCCAGCAGCGGCGACAGCCTGTTGTCGATGGGGTTGGTCTGGGCGCTTTGCGTCCTGCTTGTCCTGTCGTCGCTCGCGGCACTCATCGTCCTCTGTAGGTGGCTCGTAACAAGAAGGCGGAAACTTAGTGAAAAACACGATTAGGCTCTCGGCTGTCCTGCTCGCCACAACGGTTTTGCCGGTTGCGGCGCAGAGCGACGTGCGCATGGGTGAGCGCCTATATCAAGAGAATTGCGCCAGTTGCCATGGGGCGAACCTAGAGGGGCAGCTAGATTGGCGCTCCAGATTGCCGAACGGAAGGTTGCCTGCCCCACCGCACGACGCCTCCGGCCATACCTGGCATCACCCCGACCGCGTATTGTTCGACATCGTGAAACGCGGACCGGCGGCGATTGTCGGGAACGGGTACGAAAGCGACATGCCCGGATATGAGGATGTGCTGACAGACGATGAGATCACGGCGATCATCGACTACATCAAGAGCACATGGCCCAACCGGATCCGCGCGTCGCAGGAAAGCCGATCCCTTGCCGATGAGCAGGCGCAGCCATGACGGAAGAGGTCGAGAGAAATGCCGACCCTGTGTCGCGACGCAGAATCTCCGGGTTCGTGCTGGTGCCGCTGATAGCTTTTGCCCTCATGGTCCTGTTCAGTTGGGGGCTTTTTTGGGGTGGCGACGACTTGCCGTCGGCACTTCTCGGTAAACCCGTGCCCGACTTCGCGCTGCCCCCGGTGCTCGGCCGCGAAGAAGGTCTTTCGACGCAGGACCTGATCGGCCATGTCTCGCTGGTGAACGTCTTTGCCTCGTGGTGTGTGCCCTGCCGTGCCGAACATCCGCTGTTCATGGAGTTGAGCGCAACCGGTGAGGTGCCGCTCTACGGAATCAACTACAAGGACCCGCCCGATCAGGCGCGCGCCTGGCTCGACGAGTTGGGTGATCCCTACGCGCGCATCGGGGCCGACATCAACGGACGCGCCGGTATCGAATGGGGCGTCTATGGCGTGCCCGAAACCTACGTCATCGCGCCCGACGGCACCATAGCCTACCGCCATGTTGGTCCGATCACACGAGCAATCCTGCAGGAAACGCTGCTGCCGATCGTCCGTGACCACAAAACCCAATCCGCCAAGGAGAAAACGCCATGAAAAATCTGAAACCGGCGCTGATCGCCTGGGCACTGTCCGTCGGCGCGGCTTTCGCGACACCGCAAGGGTTTGCACTTCACGACACCCCGCAGCCTGTCGCCAATGTGCGCTACGATAAAGATGACGGCAGCCGCGGAGACATGGAAGATTTTCGCGGCAAGGTGATCCTCGTGAATGTCTGGGCAACCTGGTGCGTCCCCTGCCGCGAAGAGATGCCGACGCTCGATGCGCTTCAGGCGGAACTTGGCGGCGACGACTTCGAAGTGGTTGCCCTTTCCATCGACCGGGCCGGATCACAAATCGTTCGGCGTTTCTACGACGAGATCGGTGTCACCAATCTCAATATGTATGTCGACCAGACCATGCTTTCGATGACCGCGCTGCGCACCGTTGGCCTGCCGACGACGATCCTGATCGACGCGCAGGGGCGGGAGCTCGGGCGACTGGTCGGCCCGGCCGAATGGGATGATCCCGAGATGGTGTCCTTTTTGCGAAGCTTTATTGAATGAATTCCAGCAAAAGTCCACTGCTCACCCTTGACCTTCCAGTTACTGGAATGACTAGCTTTTAATCATCGAAAGGACTTTCCGGATGACCGAAATATCACCTTCCAACATTGCGGGTGCCGCCAACATCGAAAGCGCAGGAAATTGGCCCCGGTGGTTGACGCGCAGACGATTGCTGTTCGTCGGTGCGGCAACTGTGATGGGGGGCGGCATGGCCTTGAACTGGGGATGGCTCACCGCGATCGGGCTCGCGCCTGTTCTGGTCTCGCTGGCCCCCTGTGCCGCGATGTGCGGCTTGGGTCTGTGCATGAAGGGCGGGTCTGGAAAGGGCTGCTCCAAATCGCCGGAGGGGGCGTCTCCCGACTGAGCTCTTTCAATAACCACACGACCAACCAACCCAAGGAGAAAACCATGAGAAAAGCATTTAAAACCTTCGTCGTCGCAACAGCCCTTACCGCAAGTGCATTTGCCGTCAGCGCCCAAGAACAGACCACGTCGGAAACGGGCGAAATGATGCAGAATGAGGGGGCCATGCAAGGCGGCATGATGGACGGCGACATGATGGACATGATGAAGATGATGACCGAAATGAAACCCATGATGGAAGCCTGCACCGAGATGATGGCGTCCATGACCGAGAATATGGACGGCGGCATGATGCCTTCGCCAAATTCTGACGGCTAAATTGCCGAAAGTGCCTGTCGGTCTACGGATCGGCAGGCAAAAGTTTTGAAGGATTCAAGAATTGACAGCACTAACACGACGCGCCGCTTTGGCGATACTTGTGACCACGATTTCGTCTCCGGCCTTCGCCGATCATCCGGGTGAAAACCTGGATGCGCGCATGTTCGAGATGGAGCCCTACTTCCAAGCCATCGATGCAGCGCAGGCTCCGGGTTTCGAGCTGCAGGATTCCGAGGGGAGTCCCGTGCGCTTGTCGGATTTTAGCGACAAGGTGGTCATCCTGCACTTCATCTACGCCAACTGCCCGGATGTCTGCCCGCTCCACTCCCAAAAGATCGCGGCCATACAGGCCTCGATCAACGACGGGCCGATGAAGGATTTAGTGCAGTTCATCTCGATCACGACCGATCCGGTGAACGACACGCCGGACGTGCTGCGCGATTACGCGGATCGGCATGGGTTCGATCAAAGCAACTGGGTCATTTTGACCAAGCAGCCCGATCAGGCTGAAG
Source organism: Sulfitobacter sp. R86518 (assembly GCF_042466275.1). Classification (NCBI taxonomy): domain Bacteria; kingdom Pseudomonadati; phylum Pseudomonadota; class Alphaproteobacteria; order Rhodobacterales; family Roseobacteraceae; genus Sulfitobacter; species Sulfitobacter sp. R86518. The sequence goes on along the minus strand of NZ_JAXHCA010000009.1, from coordinate 52,689 downwards.
ACACCACGCGCCTTCTGGCGCGGGACTTTGGGCTTGAGTTCACGATGACCGCCGACAGCGACATGATGATGCACGGGGCAGTCACTCATGTCTTGGATATCGGTGGGCGGTTCGCCGCAAAATTCCATGGCATGGAGTTCAAGAACGTGAACCTGATCCTCTATGTCAGCGAGTTGATCAACAATGCCCAGCATCGACGCCGGGAGCTCAGCTGGTGGGACCGGCTGACAGGTGTGTTTCAATGAGTGTCGTCGCGACTGGCGTCAGGCTGTCCTTAACAGACGGAATTTCCCTGACAGCTCTGCGTCGGTATTTTGCGGTGATCATCCCGGCCAACTTGTTCTGGGAGTTCGCGCATATGCCGCTCTACACGATCTGGAACGAGGGCACTTGGGGTGAGATCGTTTTCGCAGCCGTCCATTGCACGGGTGGTGATATCCTGATCGCCATGAGCGCGCTGATGCTTGCCCTCATGCTGACGGGCCAGGGCTGGCCTCTGGTCGCCTCCACGCGGCGGTCTGTGACCGTCCTGACGGTGGTGTTCGGGCTGGGATACACGCTGTTCAGTGAATGGCTCAACATCGTGATCCGTGAGGCATGGGCCTATTCGGACCTGATGCCGATCATTCCGATCCTCGATGCGGGCCTGTCACCTGTTTTGCAATGGATGGTGGTCCCGCTGGTCGCGTTCTGGTGGGCCGTGTGGCCCTTCAGCACCGAGCGTGATGTATGATGGATATTTCCGGCATCGGCATTTTCGCGGCATTCCTGGCGGGAGCCATCTCTTTCCTATCACCCTGCGTCCTGCCGCTGGTGCCGGGCTACGTATCCTATATCGCGGGTCAGCCGGATTTGCGCACGACGCGGTCGGTCGGCTTGCGGGCGCGCGCCGGGGCGCTCGGGTTGAGTGCCTGCTTTGTCCTGGGCTTTTCGACGGTCTTCGTCGCCCTCGGGGCCGGGGCCAGCGCGCTCGGATCCCTGCTGCTGACATGGCGCTCCGAGCTCAACTTTCTCGGCGGCGCGATCATCATTCTGTTCGGACTGGTCATGCTGGGTGTCTTTCGTCTGGAGACGTTCTCGCGCGATACCCGTTTCAATCTCGACATTCCCGGCGGTCGCCCGTTTGGGGCCTACGTGCTGGGACTGGCCTTCGCCTTTGGCTGGACACCCTGTATAGGACCGATCCTCGGCGCGATCCTGACACTCAGTTCGACGTCCGGCGGCATGTCGGACGGCATCTGGCTGCTGTCGATCTATTCCGCGGGGCTGGGGGTGCCGTTCCTGTTGGCGGCGCTGTTCACCGACGCCATCGCCGCGCGGGTCAGGCAGATCGGCAAGGCCGGTCGCTGGCTCTACAAGGGCGCGGGTGTTGCCATGATCATCATGGGCATTGCCATCATGACCGGGCAATTGTCACGGTTTGCCTATTGGTTGCTGGGGACGTTTCCCTTTCTCGCGACGATCGGCTGACGAACCTCGAACCAGCTCTTGGCGCGATGGCTGGTAGGTGAGGATCATCTCCACCACTCAGCAAGGTCGTACACGCCGCGCCTCTGTAGAGGTCGCGGGGCCGTCAGCCGATCAGGTAGACCCGGATCGGCATCCAGATACCCATGACCATCATCATCAGGTTCTCGGTGAGCGAGACGAACCCTAGTGGCACGTTGCTGTCGCCCCCGACGCAGGCGCATTTCAACTCGCGCTTGTCGATGTACACGGCCTTGAAGACCGAAACCGCGCCGACGGTGCCGATGAACAAGGCCACGGGTGCCGACAGCCAGGTGAGCGCCCCGGCGACCATGAGGATACCGGCGAAGGCCTCTCCGAAGGGATAGAGATAGCCGTAGCGCACCCAGCGGCGCGCCAGCAGGTCGTAATTCAGGAACATGGTCGAAAAGCTCTCGACATCCTGAAGCTTCTGCACTGCAAGCAAGCACATCGAGATCGAGACGAACCATTCCAGCGCGCGCAGGCTGAGGATGGTTCCAAAGCTGTACCATGACAGGCCGAGCGCCATCAGAAACGCGACGGCAAAGATCGCGATCACCGGCCGATAGGAGGTGTCCGAGCGCTCGCTTTCCGGCGCGTCGAGGCCGAAATGGACCCGCAGATCGTCGTAGCCGCCAATCCGCTTGTCGCCGATCCAGGTCTGCGGCGTGGTCTCGACCCCGTGCTTTTCCATGAAGGCATCGGTTTCCTCGCGTGTCGTCAGGTGATGATCCTCAACCTCGTACCCTTCGCGTTCGAGCAGGTCCTTGGACTTCAGGCCATAGGGGCAAAGATGATCCGGCATGACCATCCGGTAGAGTTGGGCTGATTTCGATGCGTCATTCGGCATAGTGTTTCCTCCAGTTTCTGGTTCAGGCACCGCAACCGTAATATCCGCGATACCCTGCACGCAGACCGGACCCAAGTTCGAGAACGAGATCGGCGTCCTGCATTTCGCCACTATTTGCGTCCAATGTGCCGGTTCCGCTCGGCGCGCTCAACGCCACTGTCATGCCTTCCGTGCCCCAAGTGCTTCCGGCGTCGCCAGCCTCCAGCCGCACCAGATCGCCGCTGATCTTGGCGAGAGCTACACTCCCACCGTCGATGCGGCCCACCGCCAGCGCAGGCCTGCTTGTGGTGGTGTAGGTGAACGTGCACGCCGCGCCGCCGGGAAACATCTGCGCAATGTCCTCCGTAGTAAGAAATTCGAGGTCGAGAATGGCGATTTCCGGGGTTGATAGCGCCTCGTCAAGGCTCATGATCTGCGTCGGTCCGCTTTCTGACTGTGCCAGACTGTCACCGTTGGCGTCGATATCGTTCACCAGATAACGCATCTCGGCGATTTCCTTGTCCTGCGCATAGATGATCTCATCCGCCAGCTTGCGCACGCGCGGGTCCGAGATATCGGCGCGGCTGGAGGTCATGATCGCGATCGAGTGGTGCGGAATCATTGCCCGCATGTAGCTGGTGTCGCCCACCGTCACCTGGCTGCGGACCAGCCAAAGCGAGGCGGCAAAGACCACGGCGGCACCGATGAAGAAGGCGGCGTTAGCCATCTTGCTGGAATACATCGACAGCATGAAGCCCAGCATGATGATCGCCATGGTGGCACCCATCAGGAGAGCCATGTAGGCCCGCGTTTCCGACCAGAACACATGCGTCCAGAGGTAGGTATTGAGATACATCAGACCGAACATGACGACGGTAGATGTGGCGATCATCGCGAAAAAGCGGCCATATGACATGAAGTTGTCCTCTCTCGAAATCGTGAAGTCTAGAGGTGGAACAACTTTCCCGCGCTGGAATGTTCCGAAATAGCTGCAGCCAGTCGCACCTTGTGGGTGGCGCTGCCCGCTGCGGGACGTATCTAAGCCCGCTTAATCCGCTGCCCTGGCGGTCCGGGTCTTATCCTCTTCCATAGCCAGATCTGCGAGAATCGGACAATTAGGCCTGTGATCGCCAGCGCAGGCATCGACAAGGTGCGACAACGTCGCGCGCATCTCGGTCAGTTCTGCGATTTTCCGGTCGATCCGGTCGAGGTGTTCCTCGGCGATCTGCTTGACCTCCGCGCTGGCGCGGTCGGTATCGGCATAGAGTTTCAGCAGGCTCCGGCAGTCCTCGATTGTGAAGCCAAGCGCACGCGCTCGCCCGAGAAACGCCAGCTTGTGGACGTCGCTCTGCCGAAAGCTGCGATAACCGTTCGCGCTGCGCAGCGGCTCGACCAGCCCGATGTCCTCGTAGTAGCGGATGGTCTTCGCAGGAAGGCCGGACAGGTCGGCCACGTCTCCGATATTCATGATCGTTTTCTCCTTGTTTCATTCTGCCGGGAGGGGGGACATGCGGGGGGCAGTCGCGGCCTTCGCCGCGTCGTCCATCGCCGGGCGGACACGGCGCAGGCGCAGCGCGTTCGTCAGTACGAAGACCGAGCTGAGCGCCATTGCCCCAGCCGCCAGCACCGGCGACAGCAGCAGGCCCGACACCGGGTAGAGCAGCCCCGCCGCCACCGGAATGAGGGCCACGTTATAGCCGAAGGCCCAGAACAGGTTCTGGCGGATGTTGCGCATCGTACGCCGCGACACTTCCAGCGCGTTGACCACGCCGCGCAAATCGCCCGACATCAGCACCACATCGGCGGATTCGATGGCGACGTCGGTGCCGGTGCCGATGGCGATGCCCACGTCCGCATGGGCAAGCGCGGGCGCATCGTTGATGCCGTCGCCGACAAAGGCGATGTGCTGGCCCGTGCCGCGCAGATCGTCCAATGCCGCGACCTTGCCATCCGGCAGCACACCCGCGATCACATGGTCGATGCCGGTCTCGCGCGCGATGGCTTCTGCCGTCTCGCGCTTGTCGCCGGTGATCATGGCAACCTTCAGGCCCAGATCGTGCAGCGCCCGGATGGCTGCCGCGCTGGACCGCTTCACCGGATCGGCCACGGCGATGACGGCGGCAACGCGTCCGTCGATGGCGGCGTAAAGCGCGGTGCGGCCCCGTTCGGCCAGGCGGCGCTCTTCGTCGGCCAACGCACCGATGTCCAGCCCTTCGTGCGTCATCAAACGGTCGGCCCCCACCAGCACGTCATGGCCCGAAACCTTTGCCCGGACACCGTAGCCGGTGATGGAGGTGAATTTCTGCGCGTCGTGACGGGCAACGCCCTCGGCCTCCGCCGCCCGCAGGATGGCCTCGGCGATGGGATGTTCCGACTGCGCCTCGACCGCCGCGATCAGCGCCAGCACCTCGGCGCGGTCAAAGCCGTCGGCCAGCACCAGATCGGTCAGCTCGGGGCGGCCTTCGGTCACCGTGCCGGTCTTGTCCAGCGCCACCACATCCACTGTCGAAAGCTGTTGCAGCGCATCGCCCTTGCGGAACAGCACGCCCATTTCGGCGGCGCGCCCTGTGCCCACCATGATCGAGGTCGGTGTAGCGAGCCCCATCGCGCAGGGGCAGGCGATGATCAGGACCGAAACACCGGCGACCATCGCAAAGGACAGGGCGGGTGACGGCCCGGCCAGCAGCCAGACCAAGACGGTCAGGGCGGCAAAAGCCATGACCGCGGGCACAAACCACAGAGTGATCCGGTCGACCAGCCCCTGGATCGGCAACTTCGCCCCCTGCGCCTCTTCGACCATGCGGATGATCCGGGCCAGCGTCGTATCCGCCCCCACTCGCGTCGCGCGGAACCGAAAGGCACCGGAGCCGTTGACCGTCCCGCCTGTGACGGGGTCGCCCACCGACTTGGCAACCGGCACCGGTTCGCCGGTGATCATGCTCTCATCGACACGCGCGCTGCCTTCGGTCACCTCGCCGTCCACCGCGATCCGCTCTCCGGGACGCACCAACAGGATGTCGCCCGCAGTGATACGTTCGATAGCCACGTCCTGCGGCTCTCCGCCCACCACCACTCGTGCGGTCTTGGCCTGAAGGCCTAGCAGCTTATGGATCGCGGCCCCGGCCCGGCCCTTTGCGCGGGCTTCCAGCCAGCGGCCCAGCAGGATCAGCACGACAATGACCGCCGCCGCCTCGAAATAGACCGCGCGCGACCCTTCGGGCAGCAGCGCGGGCGCGAAGAGCGCCACGAGGGAATAGAGATAGGCCGCCGAGGTGCCGACAGCGACAAGGCTGTTCATGTCCGGTGCGCCCTTGAGCAGCGCGGGAAACCCGAGCGTGTAGAAGCTGCGCCCCGGCCAGAACAGGACCACGGTGGTCAGACCGAACTGGATCAGCCAGCTGGCCCGGTGGCCAATGGTTTCGCCGATCAGGCCATGCATCCCGGGGATCAGGTGCGCGCCCATTTCCAGCAGGAACACCGGCAGGGCGAGGGCCGCCGCCATAGCGGTCCTGCGGGCCAGCCTGCGCGCCTCTTCATCCTTGCGGGCACTCGTGTCTTCCCGCGCGCTGTCCTGCGGCAGGGTCGCGGGATAGCCTGCGTCAACCGCCGCCTTGAGCAGGTCGGCGACCACGACCGCGCCTTCGAGATAAGTCACCGTGGCGGTTTCCGAGGCCAGATTGACGTTCACGTCCAGCACGCCCGGCATCGCCGCCAGCGCCTTGTCCACCCGCCCGACGCAGGACGCGCAGGACATGGAGGCCACGTTCAGACGAACGCTCTGAGTCCGGACGGGATAGCCGATCTCTTCCAACTTCTCGACGATGTCCGAGATGCGCTCCGGCCCGTCGATCTGCGCCTGGGCCGTCTCGCTGGCGAGGTTGACGCGAACGTCGCTGACACCCGGCAGGCCGGAAAGCCCACGCTCCACCCGCCCAACGCAAGAGGCGCAGGACATGTTTTGAAGGGAAATTCGGACGTTGTGTGGACCGGACATGGAAATCTCCTGATTCTGATCCTCCGAGAGATAAGGGTTCCATTCGCTGGAAGGTCAACAGGTGCATCGAGAAATTTTTTCGGGCATTGACCTTCCCATAGGGGAACGCCCTAGGTAGCAGCAGCAAGAAGGAGATCGTGATGATCAGGTTCAGCGTGCCGGACATGAACTGCGGACATTGCACCGCGTCGATAAAGAAGGCCATTGTGACGATAGACCCACACGCGACTGTCACCTGTGACCTGACTGCGCGTTCCGTCGAGGTAGATAGCGCATTGGATGAAAGCGCTCTGAAGGCAGCGATTCACGATGCGGGCTACGGATCGGAAAGACTGACTTAGTCCCGTCAATTCCAGTCATTAAAGACATACTCCCTGCCATTTTCGCTTCTTCTGTCTGAATGGTGAACGTTGCTATGTACCTATTGCGCAACAGTTTTGAGCGCTTGCAGCGAGAATTCGCCTGCCTCGCTAGAATGTGCCAAACCTTCCCGCGCTGTAAGCGTTGACTAATTTGTCAAAACGTCCAAGTTTCCGTTCATGAGAATGCGTGTCGCCACTTCGGTATGGGTGAAATTCCTCACTTGCTTCGCTTTTGCGTTGGCTCTGGTTCTGTCTCCACCTTCTGCGGCACACGCGGCCTCGGGAATGCATGATGGTCAGCATTCTGGATCGATCAGCGCCCTTCTCAGCGAACCGACTGTTGGTCAGGGAACTGATATCCACGCCGACCACATGAAACACCCGGCGACAGTTGACGTGGATGACATATCCTCCGACATTGGTGAAACAGAGCATCAATCAACTCAGTGTTGTAACGGAATATGCATTTCTGTCGTCATTCCAGACGCAGACTTGGTATTCCCGGATCCTATTGCTGCGAAAGAATATATGATCCTGAGCGGTCAGACGCATTCCGTCGAAACATCAGGGTTTCTGCGGCCCCCTCAATTCCTGATCTGAAACGGCGCCCAATCCGGGTGTGAGCCTTGCGCAGACTCTGCGTGAGACATCGTTCATCAATCAGGATACCTTCATGAAAATTCATCTACTTATGGGGGCTTCGGCCCTCGGGCTTGGCGCATGCGCCTATGAGCCTACCCCTTTGCCCTCCGTTGCGACACAACAGGCTGTCGTCAACGCGACCGTTTCGTCTCCGATCAGCTATCAAGATCCATTGGCTGGCTACACCTATCGTGGTCCGACCGGCCCCCGTGATTGGCGGTCTGTCAATCAAGAGCAGACGGAGGGCAACTGATGCGGGTATCTAAGATTCCGCTGGTTCTTGGCTTGCCACTTTTCTTGGGTGCCTGCGCAACCGCAGTACCGGGAAGCTACACCGAACCGAAGGCCGGTTTTGCCAATGTGGCCAGCCAGATCACGCCAGCGATCGGCAAACGGACCGTGTTTGCGGAAACGCAGGCCGAAAACGAAGCTCTCAAGAAACAGGTGCACAGCATGGTGCATCAGAAGACGATCTCGGCCGATACGGCGGTTCAGGTTGCGTTGCTGAACAATAAGGGTCTGCAAGCGTCTTACGTCAATGTTGGCCTCTCGGCCGCTGAGGCCTGGCAGCAATCGACGCCGGAAAACCCGATCGTCTCAATTGGCGTCCTGGGAATCGGTGCGCCTGAGCTCGGTGCCTACAGGGCGATAGAAGGGCTGATCCGGTCGAACGTCCTCGATGCCACCACGCGCAAACAGCGCATGGCCATTGCTGATGCAAGCTTCCGGCAGGCTCAGCTTGGTGCGGTTAATGACACCCTCGCGCTGGCCAATCAGACGCGAAAGGCATGGGTCGATGCAGTCGCCGCCTTCGAGGCAGTGAGCTATCTGCGGCGCGCGAAAGCGACCTCTGACGCCGGCTCTGAACTGGCGATGAGGTTGGGCGAGACCGGCGCACTCAACAAAGCTGGGCAGGCCCGCGAACAGGCATTCAATGCCGAACTGGCGGGGCAACTTGCACAGGCACGATTGAACGCCACTCGGTCCAAGGAGGCTTTGACCAGGTTGATGGGCCTCTGGGGCACCGAAGTCGATTATTATGTGCCAGATGCCCTTCCTGCACTGCCGCGTTCTGTCGGCCGTGTGACCGACATCGAGGCCAAGGCGCTAAGAAATCGGGTGGATCTGCGTGTTGCCAAACTTGGCCTGGAAGCGCAGGCCAAGGCGTTTGGTCTGACCGACCAGACCCGCATTGTCAGCGATCTGGAGATCGTTGCGGGAGCCGAATTTGAGCGTGAAGTTGAAGGCAGTGGCGACATTGAAACCAAGACTTTGCCTCAGGTGGAAGTGGAGTTCGCGATCCCGATCTACGACACCGGCAAGGCCCGGATGCGCAAGGCGGAATTGTCTTATCTTCAAGCGGCCAACGTGCTCGCAGAGAAGGCCGTGAACGTCCGGTCTGAAGCGCGCGGTGCTGAAGCCTCTTATCATGCCGCATACAAAATCGCTCGCCACTACCGCGACGTTCTGGTGCCGCTACGCACGACCGTCGAAGAAGAGGGTTTGCTGTCCTACAACGGCATGATCACCAACACTTTCGAGCTGCTGACTGATGTGCGCGAGAAACTTGCCGCATCCCTGGAAGCGGCAAACGCAAAACGCGAGTTCTACATGGCACAGGCCGATCTGACCGCTGCGATCTATGGCGGCGGCGAAGGCGGTGGTGGTGCTGGTGGAGAAGGCGCAACGCTTGCCGCCGGTGGCGGCGCAGGACACTGAAAGGAACTGACATGTTGAACAGACGTCAATTACTCGGAGCCGGCGCCGCAGGTGCAACGCTGGTCTCTTCAAAAGCCTGGGGTCAAACCCTGAACATGGGCCTGCCCGAAGCCGCGCAGATGGACAGTGCGGCAACGGCGATTACGGCGCGTCCGTCGTCAGGGCCAGACTACACACCTGTGGTCACGCTGAACGGGTGGACCCTTCCGCACCGGATGAACAACGGGGTCAAGGAATTTCACCTCGTCGCCGAACCGGTAGAGCGCGAACTTGCAGACGGGATGATCGCGCATTTGTGGGGTTACAACGGCCAGTCCACCGGTCCAACGATCGAAGCAGTCGAAGGCGACCGGGTCCGCATCTACGTCACCAACAAGCTGCCGGAAGGCACCACCGTGCATTGGCACGGGCTCATCCTGCCCTCGGGCATGGATGGGGTCTCCGGGTTGAGTCATCCCAGCATCCCGCCAGGAAAAACGTTTGTCTACGAATTCGACTTGGTGAAGTCCGGCACGTTCATGTACCACCCCCATGGCGACGAAATGACCCAGATGGCGATGGGGATGATGGGCATGTTCGTGGTCCACCCCAAGGATCCCACCTTCATGCCGGTGGATCGCGATTTTCTGATCATGCTGAATGCCTTTGACATCGATCCCGGCACATACGTGCCCCGCATCATGACGATGACGGACTTCAACCTGTGGACGTGGAACAGTCGGATCTTCCCCGACATCGATCCGCTGGTCGTGAACAAGGGCGACAAGGTGCGAGTACGCGTCGGCAACCTCACGATGACAAACCACCCGATCCACATGCACGGCTATGACTTCAAGGTCACCTGCACGGATGGTGGCTGGGTGCCGCCAGAAGCGCAATGGCCGGAGGTCAGCATCGACATCCCCGTGGGCGCGATGCGCGCCTATGAGTTCGTCGCAGACCATCTGGGTGACTGGGCGATTCACTGCCACAAGTCGCACCACACGATGAATGCCATGGGTCACGATGTGCCGACATTCATCGGGGTCAACAAGAAGCCGCTGACCCAGAAGATCCGTCAGTTCCAGCCGGAATACATGCCCATGGGCATGTCCGGCATGGGGGACATGGCGAAAATGGAAATGCCGCTGCCTGACAACACGATCCCGATGATGACGGGTTGGGGGCCCTACGGCCCCATCGAGATGGGCGGCATGTTTTCGGTCGTAAAGGTGCGGGACGGCATCGACGCGGACGATTACTCCGATCCCGGCTGGTACGAAAATCCTCCGGGCGAGATGGCCTACGAATGGACCGGCGAATTGCCCGAATTCGCGTCGAACAACAGTCCCAAGACCATTCTCACACCAAAACCAAACTCGAAGGGCTGAACGGCCCTTCATCGACTCCAAGCAAACCAAACCTACAGGAAAACCAAATGAAAAAATTTCTTCTGAGCACCTCTCTCGTCCTTTTCGCTTCAACGGGGGCTTTCGCTGACGTTGGTCATGCCAAAATGGCCGTCGGTATGCCCGGCCATACGGCAAAAGTCGACCGGACGATTGATGTAACCCTGCTTGAAAACGACGAAGGCGAAATGCTGATCGAGAGTGAGGAGATGACCATCAAGCAGGGCGAAACCATACGCTTCAACATCACGAACAAGGGTGAGCTTGAACACGAGTTTGTTCTCGACACGCTTGAAAATAACGCCGAGCACAAGATCGAAATGGCCAAGATGGACATGGAACACGACGACCCGAACCGAATCCGTCTCGATGCGGGCGCTTCGGGTGAGGTCGTCTGGACGTTCGCGAATGCTGGTACGTTCGAAGCCGCGTGCCTGATCCCGGGTCACTACGAATCCGGCATGCACCGAGCGGTCTCAGTGGGGGACCAGATGGCTCAGGCTGACGTGGAATACACGAGCGGGACCATCAAGAAGATCGACGCCAAGGCCGGCAAGGTCACAATCATCCACGGCCCTCTGGTCAACCTCGATATGCCCGCGATGACGATGGTATTCCGCGCGGACGAAGCGATGATGGCCAAGATGGCGGAAGGACAGGACATCGAGTTCGTCGCCGACCGGGTCAAGGGCAAGCTTACTGTCACGCAGATGAAGTGAAGATAGACAATGGGGCCGAGGCGAACACGCCCGGCCCCAACGCTTTGAGGCAATAAAATCAAGCGCTACGGAAATAGCCGAGCATTATGAATTTCCTGATAATCTGCACCGCCGCCCTTATGCTTGTCTTTCCGGCTTTCTCAGTGAACGCTTCCAGTGGCAAAGGCCAGCAACCTCATGCGCGGGCCTTTGAATTGCCTGGCCATGATGCGATCGGGAAGCCCGGTGTCGGTTCCTCATTCGACCGGACGATCGAAATATCCATCAGGGAGACAGAAAGCGGCTACATGCTTTTCGAGCCGGACGCGATCCAGATTGAAAAGGGATCGGTCGTTCGGTTCTTGATCGGAAATACAGGCGCTCTGGATCATGAGTTCTTTCTCGGCTCCTTTGACGAAATTGCGAAACATCAGCAGTGGATGCGCGAACACCCCGATATGCAACATGATCGCGCCAACTCGGTTTCGATCCCACGCGGACAAAATGCCGAGTTGATCTGGGAGTTCTCCGATATGATGAACTTGGAGTTCGTATGCTTGATACCCGGCCACCGGGAGGCGGGCATGTGGGGCGTCATCATCGTGCACGACCACCTTGCGCCGAAATCCAAGGGTTAGAATTTTTGATGTCACTCCTGGACAGGTATCACTTGCTTGTACACAACGTATCTGCCGCGTTCGGGTACGACTACAGCGATGCGACGCCAGACTGGGTTCACCCGTTCATTCATCTGATACTGGTCTTAGCACCAGCGCTGCTGATCACTGTCGGCTCATATCTTGCTATTCGCGGCATTCTCAAGCTTTGGAAGCGCCGTCACACCCCCACGTTCCTCCCTGAACCCATACGGGGGCTTGAAGGGAGCCTTTTCAGCACGGTCCTGCGCTACTCCAGAAGGCAGCAGGCATTGATGATTGTAGTCAGCCTCATCGCGATGCCTATTCTATATTTGACCCTCGAACTGCCAAAGCAGATCGTAAACAACGCTTTGGATTCTGATCGTTTCCCCGTTGCCGTTTTGGGACGAGACGTCGATCAGGTCGTTTTCCTAATGCTTCTCTGTGGTCTCTACCTTTTGGCGATCATCCTGAATGGGCTAAACAAATATGGCCTTAACGTGTTCAAGGGATTTGTAGCTGAGCGTTTTCTGCGGCGCTTCCGGCTGCTGGTCTATCGGCAATGGCGCAGCGATCCCAACTCCCGGAACCAGAGCGAAATCGTCCCTATTCTCGCACAGGAAGTTGAGCCCATAGGTGGCTTCGCGGCAGATGTCCTCACGCTGCCAATCCTACAAGGTGGTACACTGTTGACGATCCTGTTTTTCATGTTCGTTCAGGACCCTGTGTTGGGTGCCGCCGCACTGACGGTGCTGCCAATCCAGCTCGTGCTGCTGCCCAAGCTACAACGGCGTGTCAACGCCCTTTCACGTACAAGAATCAAGGAAGTCCGACAGCTCGGCAGACAGCTCAGCGAACAGTTGCATGAACGGCAGGTCAATCCGACCGGACTGCTACCGGCCGGAGCGAGTTTTAGAGAGCTTGAGCACGTCCGCAGGAAAATTTTCCGCCTGAAGTTCTTCATCAAGGCCCTCAACAATTTTCTTACCGCGCTGACCCCATTCCTGTTCTACTCATTGGGAGGATATTTCGTCATCGAAGGGCGTATTACACTCGGTGCCCTGGTGGCCGTCCTGGCCGCACACAAAGACTTCTCGGCACCGCTGAAAGAACTCTTCAATTACTATCAGACGCTGGAAGACACGCGGATCCGGTACCACGAAATCACGACCTTTTTCAACAAATCGATCCAGCAATCCGCAATTGTTCAAGCAGACAACACCATGCCGCAGGACGTCAGTCAATTCGAGCAAGCCCAACTGAGATACCCGGCTTCGTCTCTAAAAAGGCAGGGGCCATCGCAACATCATGAAAGAGTTTGATAGTATGAAATGGGCAGCGATATTTTTCGCTCTGGTCGCCGTCGTTGCAGCAGTATGGTTCATTGTGCAACCGAGCCACTCTCGGACGGGCGTCCAGAGGGAGGAGGGCATCGCGCTTTCCGCGGGTGCTCTCGCTACTGTCAAGCTACCAAACAGTTTCACAGAGCAGGAGCAAATCGGCGCAAGCGCTTATGATGCGGTCTGTTCCGCTTGCCACGGTCGAAACGCGCAGGGCCAAGATGGCGTCGCTCCTCCGCTTGTTCACAAGATTTATGAACCCAGCCACCACGGCGACATGGCGTTTGTCCTTGCAGCGCAGAATGGAGTTCGGGCGCACCACTGGGAATTTGGCAACATGCCAGCGGTTGAAGGCGTGACGCGCTCAGACATCCTTGCTATCGTGGCGTACATTCGAGCTTTGCAGCGGGCCAACGGAATTGACTAGGCACTTTCGTCGGTCAAAAGAAGGGGAGTTGGCGCACGGTCAATCAGCATTTGGTTTGCCACAGAAAAACAATAACGGTGGGAAAATTCTGTTCATGAGTAAATGTTCTGCTGCATCGACTCTGATCCTTGGTGCATTGCTCGCTTCGTCCACCGCATCATACGCGGAGGAAACCGGATTATTCAGATTGACCGACCGCGGATCACCGGTTGGCATCAATGCGCGCGAACCATCACTCGCACCCTTGTCGGATGGCAGGGTTTTACTGAGCTGGACCGAAGAAAGCGGAACCGAAGCGGAAGTTCGCATGGCCATCCTCAACGGCAGTGAGTGGTCGGACGTCCGCACAATTAATGTATCGTCAAAGATTTACATCAACTGGGCCGACTTCCCTTCGGTAGTGGCGCTTGCTGGTGGCGGTTTGGCGGCACAATGGTTAGAGCTGAATGGACCGGGCGATTACCAATACGACGTCAAAATCGCTTTTTCCAAAGATGAAGGCAGAAGCTGGACTGACTCGATTGTCCCTCACGATGACAGGTCTCAACGTGAGCATGGTTTTGTTTCGTTGGTACCCGACCAATTTGGTGGATTGACGGCGCTGTGGCTGGATGGCCGGGAGTATGGCAGTCAGACAGAAGGCGACAGCTTCGAAAATACGATGCAGTTGCGCGCGCGGCAGATCAACTTTGACGGAACGATGCAGCCAGAAAGCCTGTTGGATGTGCGCACCTGTACCTGTTGCCAGACTTCTGCAACGCGGACTGCATCAGGCGACATCGTGGCGGTCTATCGTGACAGAACCGCCGATGAAATTCGCGATATATCGGCTGTCCGGCAGGCCGACGGGGAGTGGACGGAGCCCGCCACGATCCATAACGACGGATGGGAAATCGCCGGATGCCCCGTCAATGGCCCGGCCATTGATACCATGGGCGACAGGATTTCCGTTATCTGGTTCACGGCAGCCGAGAACGAGCCGAAGGTTCGTATCGCCTTTTCGGACGATGGCGGTGCGCAGTTCGACGAACCGCTCCGCATTGACCTCGGCGCAGCCGCAGGTCGGGTGGACGTCCTGCAATTTGCAGATGGCAGCGCATTGGCGCTCTGGATCGAATATGTGGGAGGCGGTGAAGCGATCGTCATGTGCCACGTAACGCCAGATGCCGGATGTGTCGCGCCTCAGGCGCTCCACATCAATCGAGGCGGCGGTTCGGTCGGTTTTCCGAGGATGGCGCTTGGCGGAACCGGGGCGTTTGTGGCCTGGACGCAACCAATCAGCGGCGCGGACGGCAGTACCACCACTCGCGTCGTTGAAGTCGCTCTGACGCCATAGGTTTCAAGCATTCATCTCGATTCCCAATGCCTCCTTAATGCTGTTGCCCTTATTCTGCGGCCTGCCCGAGGGCCAAATCAGGCGCTGTACCGGCCTTCTTGAAGCTCCAGCCTTTGATGATGGCATAAACCGCCGGAATGACGATCAGGGTTAGCAAGGTTGACGACACCATACCTCCGATCATCGGCACTGCGATGCGCTGCATGATCTCGGACCCGGTTCCATGCGCCCAGAGGATCGGCATTAGGCCGGCCATGATTGCGACAACTGTCATCATCTTGGGGCGAACGCGATCTACTGCACCCACCATGATCGCGGCGTAGAGTTCGTCGCGGGTCAGGTCGCGGCCGCCCGCGCGGTCACGCGCTTCATTCAACGCCTGATCGAGATAGATCAACATGATCACACCGGTTTCAGCCGCCACCCCGGCCAGCGCGATAAACCCGACGGCCACCGCAACCGACATGTTGAAGCCCATGAACCACATGAGCCAAATGCCGCCCACCAGCGCGAAGGGCAGCGACAGCATCACGATCAGCGTTTCCGTCAGACGGCGGAAGTTCAGGTAAAGCAGCAGAAAGATCAGCGCCAGCGTTAACGGCACAACTGTGGCCAGCCGCTGTTTCGCACGTTCAAGGTACTCGAACTGCCCGCTCCAGCCCAATGAATAGCCGGGTGGCAGGGTGACGGAAGCCGCGACCGCCGCCTGCGCTTCGGCCACGTAGCCACCAAGATCGCGTCCGACGATATCGACGAAGATATAGACGGCAAGCTGTCCGTTTTCGGTGCGGATCGACGTGGCTCCGCGAGTGCGTTCGATGGTGGCTACGTCCCCGAGTGGAATTGTGCCACCGCCCGGCAGCGCCACTTGAACCTCGCGTCCGATGGCCTCCGGATCGGACCTCAGTGTCGCCGGATAGCGCACTGCGACGTCGTAGCGCTCGCGGCCCTCGACGGTCTGCGTGATGGCCTTGGCCCCCAATGCCATGCCGATCACCTCCTGCACATCCTGCACCGACAGACCGTAGCGGCCAAGGGCAGCGCGGTCGGGCGTGATGTCCAGATAATAGCCGCCAATCACCCGTTCGGCATAGGCGCTGGTCGTTCCTGGCACCGTGCGCACGACGGCTTCGACCTCACGGGCTACCTTTTCCATCTCGGTCAGGCTGGTACCGAAGACCTTGATCCCCACTGGTGTGCGGATGCCGGTGGACAACATGTCGATTCGCGCCCGGATCGGCATCGTCCAGGCGTTCGACACGCCGGGAAATTGCAGCGCGGCATCCATTTCCTGCCGCAGGCTTTCGATGGTGACACCGGGACGCCATTCGTCTTCCGGGCGGAGCTGGATGATCGTCTCGAACATCTCCGTCGGTGCTAGATCGGTCGCAGTCAGCGCGCGGCCTGCCTTGCCGAAAACCGACAACACTTCGGGGAAGGTCTTGATGATGCGGTCCTGGGTCTGCATCAGCTCGGCGGCCTTGGTGACCGAAAGCCCGGGCAGCGTGGTCGGCATGTACATAAGCGTGCCCTCGTTCAGGACAGGCATGAATTCAGACCCCAGCTGGCGCGCGGGCCAGATGGTGATTACCAGTGCCGCAATGGCCACGATGATCGTAAGGCTCTTGGCCTTCAACACGGCGCTGATAATCGGGCGGTAGACCGCGATTAGCACGCGGTTTACCGGATTCCTGTGTTCAGGGATGATCCGACCCCGCACGAAAACCACCATCAACGCAGGCACCAGCGTCACCGACAGGAACGCTGCTGCCGCCATCGAGAAGGTTTTGGTGTAGGCGAGCGGGCCGAACATGCGTCCCTCCTGTCCTTCAAGCGAAAAGATTGGCAGAAACGAGACAGTGATGATCAGCAAGCTGAAGAACAGCGCGGGGCCGACCTCGCTTGCCGCTTCGATCAGCACCTGGATGCGTGGCTTGTCAGGGGCGGCCCGTTCGAGGTGTTTGTGCGCATTTTCGATCATCACGATGGCCGCGTCGATCATCGCGCCGATCGCGATGGCAATGCCGCCGAGGCTCATGATATTGGCCCCGATCCCGAGAAATTTCATTGCCGTGAAGGCCATGAGCAATCCGACAGGCAGCATGATGATCGCCACGAGGGCGGAGCGGACGTGCAACAGAAAAATGATCGTTACCCCCGCCACGACAAGGCTTTCTTCGAGCAGCGTTGTTTTCAACGTCTCGATTGCCGACAGGATCAGGTCGGACCTGTCATAGACCGGCACGATGTCGACTCCTTCCGGCAGGCTTTGGGCCACCACGTCCAGTTCTGCCTTGGCGTTTTCAATCACATCCAGCGCATTGGCACCCACCCGCTGAAGCACGATACCACTGGCGACCTCGCCCTCACCGTTCAACTCGGCGATGCCGCGGCGTTCGCTGGGGACGATTTCGATCCGTGCGACGTCTTTCAGGTTGATCGGCACCCCGCCAATGCTGCGCAGGGTGATGTTGCCGATATCCTCGGTCCCCGCCAGATAGCCGCGTCCGCGCACCATGAATTCGAACTCGGACAGCTCCACCGTGCGCCCGCCGGTGTCCATGTTGCTCTCGGAGATGGCCTTGCCGATATCAGACAGCGTGATCCCCTGCGCGCGCATCCGGACCGGGTCAACTGTGACCGAGTATTGCTTAACGAAGCCACCGACACTGGCCACTTCGGACACGCCCTCTGCACGGCTGGCCCCGAAACGCACTACCCAATCCTGCAACGACCGCAATTCAGCAAGGCTCAGGTTCTCGCCGGTGATCGCATATTGGTAGACCCAGCCCACCCCCGTCGCATCCGGACCAAGGGCTGGTGTCACCCCGTCCGGCAGGCGAGCCGCTGCGGCGTTGAGGTATTCCAGCACGCGCGACCGCGCCCAGTACGGGTCAACGCCGTCCTCGAAGATGATGTAGACAAAGGAAATGCCGAAGAACGAAAACCCGCGCACGACGCGGGATCGCGGCACCGTCAGCATGGCCGAGGTCAGCGGATAAGTGACCTGGTCCTCCACCACCTGAGGGGCCTGGCCCGGGTAGTCGGTCAGCACGATCACCTGCACGTCCGACAGATCGGGAATAGCGTCGATCGGCAAGTTGCGCAGTGACCAGACCCCGGCGGCGATGATCAGGGCCGTGGCAAAGAACACCAGAACAAGGTTCCGGGCGGACCATTCGATGACACGCGCGATCATTCGCTTGCCTCCGGGGAGGCCAGCGCAGCCAGGGCGGCGTTCAGGTTGCTTTCCGCGTCGATCAGAAAGGTCGAGGTGGTGACGACCCGGTCGCCCTCGGCAATACCTTCGCGGATTTCCACCATTCCGGAGGCCTGTCGCCCCACGACCACATCCTGCGGCGCGAATTTACCCTCTCCCATGTCCCGGATCACCACCTGGCGATCGCCGGTGTCGATCACTGACGTTTCCGGCACTTGCACCACGGGCGCGCCGTCGCCCGTCGCCAAAGCCACATCAGCAAACATGTTGACCAGCAGGCGTCCCTCAGTATTGGGCAGATCGATGCGGACGCGTGCAGTTCGGGTCTGCATATCGACCTCAGGGTATATCTTGTCGATCAAGCCGCTGAAGGTTTCGCCCGGCAGGCCGGGAAAGGTGATCGTGGCCGCGTTTCCGTCCGCAAGGCCGATCAGAGCGGATTCCGGCACGTCCGCAAAGACCCAGACAACCGAGGTATCGGCAATACGAAACAGCGTTTCGCCAGCCTCGGACATCATGCCTTCGACGGCCATTCTTTCCAGAACCACGCCCGACCGCGGTGCCATCAGGCTGATTTGCACCGGCGCACGCCTGTCCGCCGCGATCTTGTCGATCACTGACACGGGAACTCCCAGGTTTGCCAGCCTTTGACGGCTGCCTTCCACGCGCCCTTCACCACTTCGCAGGTCCGAAACATACTGTGCGGCCGCCGAGACGATATCCGGAGAATAGAGCATCGCCAGCGGTTCGCCCGCTTCAACGATTGATCCGGTCGTTACATCCTCAACTTCTTCGATGAAAGCATCTGCACGCAATGAAATGACGCTTACCCGACGCTCATCCAGCGCGACGATCCCCGGCGCTCGCACCGTCATTGCCATGGGCTTGAGCACCGCAACTGACGTACGTACGCCGGTGCGCTGTAGTTTGCCGGGCGATACCGTCACCGATCCGGCATCTTTTGCCTCA
Source organism: Sulfitobacter sp. R86518 (assembly GCF_042466275.1). Taxonomy (NCBI): domain Bacteria; kingdom Pseudomonadati; phylum Pseudomonadota; class Alphaproteobacteria; order Rhodobacterales; family Roseobacteraceae; genus Sulfitobacter; species Sulfitobacter sp. R86518. Next base: position 33,639 of record NZ_JAXHCA010000009.1, on the reverse strand, counting down.
TCGGCAAAAACGGGAAGGTAGTCCATGCCCATGGAATCCTGCTTAGGCACCGGCGACGTATCGGGCAGGCCCATCGGATGCCGGTAGTAGAGAACGGTTCGTTCGCCAATTTTCGCCTCTAGGGGGTTGGGCGCCTCTGGGTCAAACGACACATCTTCGCTTGCCAGCACCGGCAGAAACGCCTTGCCATCGACGGTGTCGGTCGGCACCGCGGACCACTCGGCAAGACCGTCAGGGTGTCGATAGTAGATAATCGGGCCCATCGCCGATCGGATTTCGGCCGGCATCGCATCAGCTCTACGTCCCAAAAGTGCTGTGAGCTGCGTCTGCGCCACATCCGTCAGCATCGCAGGCGTCCAGCCTTTGCCGCCCGCCGCAAGGCCAACCCATCCAGCCGCGCTGCCAACGACGGCGATCAGCACCAGTTTGCCAAAGGCGCTCATGGCTGTACCTCGATCACGATCTGTGCCTGAACGGTTTCCATCTCGCCCTGCACCTTGGCCGCAACGGAAAAGCGCCAGTTTCCGTCCATCGTCAGATCGGCAGAGAAGCGATAGAGACCCGGCTCTTCGCCGGGTAACGCCAAGACCGGTGAAGTCATCGTCTCCATCCCGTCCGGCGCCATATCCAACCTTGTGGCAAAGATGACGGCGCCCTCCACGGGCGCATTGGTGCGGGTATCAATCAGACGAACTTCTAGAACCGCATCGTCTCCGAAGGCATAAGTCGTCTCGACAAGAACGAGAATGTAATCAGATGCAGCGGCCTGTGCCACCGGCACGGAAAGCTGGGCTGCGACCACGAGGGCAGCAAGGGCGCTGTGAATATAACGGGGCATGATACGCCTGTATTGACGGGCAACGGGAACGCCGACCATCGTATCGACCTGGAACTGGTCTAAACGTTACATCGGCGCGCGGCTTTTGGTGCGACAAGCACCAGAACCGCTATGCCTTGGGCGGTCTTTGCAATCCGCCGTCCGCGTGTTGCAGGATCGCCGTCGCCTCGGTCCGCAAGAACCCGGCACGTCCGGAGCGAGGCAGGTTCGCCAGGATCACCCGTTCGAGCCCGGCCACGATCGGGACCACACGACATTGCGTCGTGGAAATGCAGGCAGCATCGCATTCCGGCATATCCGGACAATCACTCGGGCAGCAATCGCTCTGCATGGCCATTTCAGGCGCTGGGTCCACGCTTGAAATGGACGCAAGATTGATTTGCACCAGAACAGCGCCAACCAACAGAGCAACCAGAAAAAGGCGCGTTTTGAATAACATGCAACATACTATGCTGAAGTTCTCATAGATCAGCAATACACGTTTTGCTGAAATAGAAGTGTCGTCCAGCTTCACGCTCAATACGCGGATCGTCTAAAGCCTCAATCGCCTTAGTCTGAGCGCGTTCGCGATGACCGAGACCGACGAGAGGCTCATTGCGGCGGCGGCGAACATGGGCGACATCAACAGCCCGAATACCGGGTAGAGCACGCCCGCAGCTAAGGGCACACCGAGCGTGTTGTAGGCAAAGGCCCAGAACAGGTTCTGGCGTATGTTACGGATCGTCGCCACGGCCAGCGTCCGTGCCTTGACGATACCGTTCAAATCGCCGCGCAAGAGAGTGATGCCCGCGCTTTCAACCGCCACGTCCGCACCCGTACCCATTGCAAGGCCGACATCCGCTGCAGCGAGGGCAGGCGCGTCGTTGACACCATCGCCGGCCATGGCGACCTTTTTGCCATTCGCGTGGAGCTCGTCCACCAGTGCCTTTTTGTCTTCCGGGAGAACGCCGGCTCGTACTTCGTCGATGCCAAGACGCTGCGCCACGGCCCTTGCTGTGCGTTCGTTATCACCCGTAGCCATGATTATCCGCAGGCCCGCCTCGTGCAATTGCTTGATGGCCTCGGCCGTCGTTTCCTTGATCGGGTCGGCGACGGCGACGATGCCGGACAGTTTTCCTTCTATGGCCACGAACATGGCCGTCTTGCCTTCGCTTCGCAGAACATCTGCTGCCTCCTCTGCTGCGGAGGTGTCGAGGGACATGTCGCGCATCATCGCGGTGTTACCAAGCGCGACGGCGCGGCCCGAGACGGTTCCGCTCACACCCTTGCCGGTCACGGCTTCGAAGTTCTCGGCATTGCCGACTTTGATACCTCTCTCTTTCGCACCTTCGACGATGGCCTCCGCCAGCGGGTGCTCGGAGCCTTTTTCCAAGGCAGCCGCGAGGGTCAGAATGGTTTCTTCGGACTCGTCGTCCAAAGCGTTCACATCGGTTAGCGTCGGCTTGCCTTCGGTCAGGGTGCCGGTCTTATCGACGATCAGCGTATCGACCTTGGCCATGCGTTCCAGCGCTTCGGCGTCCTTGATCAGGACACCCGCCTGCGCACCGCGACCTGCGGCCGTCGTGATCGAAATCGGGGTCGCCAGACCCAGAGCACAGGGGCAGGCGATGATCAGCACTGACACCGCCGAGGCGATAGCAAAGACGAGTGCCGGTTCGGGCCCGAAGCCGAGCCAAGCGGCGAAGGAAAGGATGGCGACCACGACAACGGTCGGCACGAAATAGGAAGAAACCTGGTCCGCGAGCCCCTGGATCGGTGCACGGGATCGCCGCGCGTTCGAGACCATCTCGACGATCTGGCTCAGCATCGTGTCGGCACCTACACGGGCGGCTTCTATGACAAGGGAGCCGATCTTATTGATTGTGCCGCCGGTGACCGTATCGCCCGGACCTTTTTCGACCGGCAACGGCTCGCCGGTTATCATGCTCTCGTCGATGGATGACGTTCCGTCAACAACCTTGGCGTCAACGGGGACCGCATCACCTGGGCGAACCCTCAGGCGATCTCCCTCAACGATGTTTTCCAGCGGTGCGTCGTATTCCGTACCGTCGGGCAGAATGCGTCGCGCGGTTTTCGGGGCCAGATCGAGCAGCGCCCGGATGGCATCGCCGGTCCGTTCCCGCGCCCGCAATTCCAGTACTTGCCCGACGAAAATCAGAGTGATGATGACGACGGCAGCTTCAAAATAGGTGCCGACACCCGCGCCCATTCGGTACTCGTCCGGAAACACACCAGGAAGGAACGTGGCGACCAGCGAATAGAGATATGCCGCGCCGACACCAATCGCGATCAGCGTCCACATGTTGGGTGAGCGGTTCACGATCGACGCACAACCCCGCACGAAAAACGGCTTCGCCGCCCACAGCACGATCGGCGTCGCCAACAGGAACTCGAGGTATGTCGCCAGTTGATGCCCGATCCAGTCCCGGACCGGCAGACCGACCAGCTCTCCCATAGTCAAGATAACCAGAAGGAACGGCCGCGGCGGCACTGATCCACATTCGGCGGGTAAAGTCGGTCAGTTCTTCGCTGGGTTCATCCGACGGCACCATCGGTTCAAGCGCCATGCCGCAGATCGGACAGGCGCCGGGCTCGTCACGAACTATCTCGGGGTGCATTGGGCAGGTGTACTGAGTCCCGGCTTTCGGGGTCATGCTGTGATCCGATGCCGTACCTGAGGCATAGTAGATCGGATCGGCCTCGAACCTGGTCTGGCACTTATCGGAGCAGAAGTAGAAGGTTTCACCGTCATAATTTGCCTGACGGGCCTCCGGAGACATAGTGACGGACATGCCGCAAACTGGATCCTTGGCCTGATCGGATGACCGCTCTTGCGGGTGCGGTTCTGTTACCTGTATCATGCTCTAGCCCTCCAAAATGATGCCAACTCCTAAGATGGGGCTTCCAGCAACGGGAAGGTCAAGCTTGGATTGCTGATTAGCGAAGGAAAGCTGATTGATACTGCCAATATATTACATAATAACTCTTACCGGTCCAAAATCTTAGTGTTGCGATAGTATATTATCGTAGATATGCTGAGCCTAGTCACAGAGGGCCCTCAGCATGCGTCATCTATTTAAGAAGCTCCTCCCGTCGGTCGCAGTCGCTTTGACTGTGACAAGTTCTTTGCTGCCGATGCCCGCTCGCGCGCAGACATACCCGATCGATTGCGCGATCCTCTTGTGCTTGTCTGGCGGCTGGCCTGCTTCCGTTCCTTGCGCCCGAGCACGCGCCGAATTCATCCGACGAATTACGCCTTGGCCGGTGGAACCTCCGCTTCAAATCTGGCGCTGCCCTATGGGCGCTTCCTTTGAGACCGCTCCAGCACCAAACAGTTCAGACCGCATCTTTGAAGCGTTCTTCCAGTACAACAGCACTGGTCTGCGACAATCCTATCCAGCGCGCGATACCGCTGACCCAATTGCGGCCGCTTGGCGCACCTCAGAAGCCCCGGACTACCTTGTTCCCGCCGAGCAGGCCCTCCGGCTCGTTCAAGATCGCGCGGACATCGATATCAGCGGACCTGAGTTCAACTTCGTGCAGTCCATTCGCGTCTTTGATGTCCGGTATGCGCGACAGCACGAATCCGGACGCGACGGCGATTGCAACCGTAGTGCCACCGTGGTCCTCGGCACATATGGAACGCAAGGTGACTTCGCCTGGCAGAGGTCCTCCATAACCGCCCTACCAGCCGCCCATGCCGGTCTCGAACGATGGGGCCAGAATTGCCCCAGTATCTATCATCAATCCGTTTTCGTCGACTGGCGTGACTACGAGGGCAACTACGGCTTTGAACAGGTGAACTACTGAACTTACGCGAAATGGCTCGGACTGTAAGATTGGTTTCGCGGACATGTGCAATGCCACCTCGCGCGTTAGTCGTCGCAGTACGGTTCGGCATTTCGGCAAACGCCGCAGGGTAGCCCTCCTCACCCGCCCTCGTCTCTTCCGATCCGCATGAGCGCCTCGAAGTCGATTTCTTGCTTCTGTTCGTCACTTATATCCGGCCGGATTTTTGATACCGGCTGGGGTCCATGGACGTCCCACATCACCGCGTGCGCGCCTGTAGTCCAGCTATAAACCCAACCAACAACGCTGCGCCCGTCGGTCCCGATCAGATTGGCAATCGCGACGCCTTCACCATTATCATCGTCCACTGTTTACTGACTTCCTGCACTTTGGCGCTGCAATCGCGGCATCGTGTTCTCAGGCTTCGCCTGCACAGCATGACGCAATTGGTGGATGTTGGCTAACTGCTCTTCCTTGAGGTAGCGGATTTCACGAAGGGACATCCAAAGCGGTACGCCCCAAATTTGCATTGCTCTCAAATCCTATGGTCGGGCTCCGTGGCGGCTTCAACGATCCCGAGAACCTCATAGGGGTCAAAGCCGATGGCGCGGGCGAGGACAACCAGCTCGACGACGTCGACCCGGCGCTGGCCGCTTTCAAGGCGGGCAATGAGGGATTGGTGGCATCTGAGCTTAGTCGCCAATTCAGCCTGTCCAAGGCCTGCCTTGATTCGGGCGTCGACCAACGCTTGGCAGAGTGCCACCTGTCCCGTGCTTCTGATTGTCTTTGCCACGCGTCACATACCTTTTGTAACGTCGCTAGCGGATGAAATCTGTTATCTAAAAAGTAGATATATGAGGGCGTTATCGGCGTCTGGTTTCCATGGGCTGCAAGTCTGATGCTCCCGAGGTCGCCCATCAATCCCCTACCAATTGCAGAAATCGGCCATAGTCCTCGCTGACTTCGCGCGCTTCCTCGAAGGCACGGGCCCGTTCACCGTCGAGGCAACGGAAGTAGTTCTGGATATCCTGGATGTAATCTTCGAAATCGCCACGGATGATGTCCGCATATTCCCGCGCCGCCAGCGAATCGCTTGGTAGAAAAGGGCGGGTTGGGGCGAAGCAGGATTCCGCCAAAACCAGCCCGGGAACGCAGATCAGAGGGACCACAGATTGCAATGGCAGCAGTCCAGTCAACCTTGGGTTTGTCAAACCTGTTATCTCCTTGATCGCGGACACTAGCCGTGACTAGTGTCCGCGTGACTAAACTACAGCTGATGCATGATATTACATCTTGCGGTTGAAAGTATACTATCGTAACTCTGGGCTTCAAGTGAAAATGCCTAGGGTCGCGCCATTGAAGAAAGCGTGAGCCGGGCCATGAACTGGGACATCGAAGCACCAAATGTGGTTACGGAAGCCAGGTTCCGCGAACTCGTGGAAAGCGGCTATTGTGCAGAAATCCTGTGCCAGGAGACGGCACATAAGAAAGGCCCCAGCTATTACGGGGTCTGGATTATGCGTGTTGTCTCTGATGACGGGGTGGAAAAGCTCCTCGTCACCGCCCGCACGCGGACGACCTACAACGATATCAAGATCCGCGAGTTCAAGACGGTCTCCGGCGTGGTGTCTTTCTTCATTGGCCTTGGTTTTGCGCATGTCGACCTGCCGCTTGAGGCGGGAACAAGCCGCACGCATAAACTCGCCCCGCCAGACAAAGCCCCATCAGACAAGGGCGCTGACAACTAACCTCGTCTGCCTCTGGCTGGTCGCCATGCCAGCCTCCGCGCAAATAGTCCTGGTCATGGATAGCGACGGCTCTCTTACCCCGTCGCGCTCCCAAAGCAGCTTTGCTCGAAACTACAATGACGGGATTGGTCAGGGTTCGGCCTCCGATGGGATCGCGATCCTCGGCGAGGTAAAGTCCGAGCAAGAGGGCGTCCAAGTTGCGGCCTTTGCCCGCCTGACTCCCCTGCCCCGCGCCGATGTTCTCTCTGGGATTCAGACCACGGCCTTGCGCTATGCCGGCCATCCCGGCCTGCGTCGCGCGGGGCTTTCCGTGACGGATTGGCTGGCTCTCTATCGAGCCAATATCGAGGTTGAGAGCGCCTATCGGCAGAATGCGATTTCAAGTGCAGGTGCCATTGGCCTTGGCCAGTTAATGCCCGCCACGGCCAGTGATCTGGGCGTCGACCCGCGTGATCCGCTGCAGAACCTCGACGGCTCCGCCCGCTACCTCGCGATGATGCTGGGGGCCTTCGGCGATCCGCGTCTCGCCCTCGCAGCCTACAACGCCGGACCCGATGCGGTCCGCCAGTATGACGGCATTCCCCCTTACCGAGAAACCCAGAACCACGTGGCCCGCGTCATGGCCGTCGTAGCCCGATTGGAAGGATCAAATTCATGATGTCCCAGCCTTTTTGGAAATCATTCCTAAAAACACTTATCGGCAATGTCACGAGAGCGCGCAGCGCGGCAGTGCATTGGCGATACCGCTTTTTCCAAACAAGTTGGATTTCACACCTCTTTGTCGCCTCGCTGGCGCTCTTTCTGGTATTCGCTGAGCCTGCGCTTGCGCAAAGCATTGATCTTTCCCCGATTCAGAGCCTGTTGCAGGGCATCGTTGATGCGCTGACCGGCCCGCTCGGCGTCGTGATCGCCACACTCGCCGTTCTGGGCGTGTTCCTCAGCTGGTTCTTCAATATCATCGATCTGCGACAGGCCCTCTGGGTTCTCGTCGGCATTGCCGGTGTTGCCGCCGCTCCCACTATCGTTGCCGCAGTTTTCGCCGGTGGCTGAGCGCTCGCCTCTCTTTCTCGGCCTCGTGCGCCCGCCCAAGCTTCTGGGCCTGCCCATCATGTACGCGATGGTCTGGCTTTTCGGCTCGGTGCTCTTGTTCGTCTGGGTCCAGCACATCGCGGTGCTGGGTGTGGCGGCCCTGCTCTACCCGGTGCTCTGGAAGGCTGCGGATTGGGACCCACGCTTCATCGACGTGATGATGACGGCGCTGCAAGAGACGCCGCCCACGCGGAACCGCTCCATCCACGGCGGGGACAGCTATGCCCCGTGAAGCCGCGCTTGATCTCCGCACGATGACGCCGGACTGGTACGCGCACGAGACCCGCCTCGCGCACATGCTGCCCTATGTGAGCCTCGTCGATGACCAGACCGTGCGGACCCGGGTCAACGAGCTTTTCCAGTGCATCCGGCTCGACGGGGTCAATAGCTACACGACCGATGACGCCTATCTCGACAAGGTGACCGCGCTCTTTGCCCGGATCATTGCGCAATTGGGGCCGGAGTTCAGCTATTACGTCCATAAGGTCTCGAAGGCGATCACGCCGGACCTCGAGCCGCTGCGCGAGGACAGTTTCGCGGGAGAAGTCGACCGGCTCTGGCGCAAGAAGCTAGAGACCAGCGGGCTGCGCGACAAGACGCTCACCCTTACGATCATCCATCGCCCGCCTCCAAAAAGCGTCCTGCCATTCCTGAACCGCAGCGCGCCGGATCGCCTCAAGGAAGCGACCGAGAAGCGCCTTCGCCGATTGGGCGAGGCCGTGAACGTGTTCCTGTCTGGCCTGACGGAGCTGAATCCACGTGTGCTTTCGGCCAAGTCCGGCGAGTTGATCGGCTTTCTGGGGGCCCTCAACACTGGCCAGGAACTGCCGCTCTATCCGGCGAACACCTATGGCTTCCTGTCCTTCAACGTCGCCAACACGCGAGTGACGTTTCAAGGCGATCACTTCGAGCTCTCCGAAGGCGTCGTGGGACACCGCTACGGCAAGAGTTTCACCATCGGGGAATACTCGGAAGGCACCTCCTGCACCGTTTTCGACATGCTGAACCTGCCGGTCGACATGATCGTCACCCATTCCTTCACGCCGATCAATTCGAACCTCATGGCAGGCCGCATCAAGCGGCAAAAGCGCCAGATGCAGGCCTCCCAGGACGCGGCCCTGTCGCTGATGGAAGCGCTCGACATCGCCGCCGATGATCTGGAGGCCAAACGCCAGAGCTTCGGCGAGCACCACATGGTGGTGACGATCTTCTGCGATACGCTGGACGAGTTGCAAACGCTCAGCGCCGAGATCGTCAACGCCGCTGCCGCCGAAGGCGTGAAGATGATCGGCGAGCGGGTCGCGGCCAAAGCCCACTACCTCAGTCAGCATCCCGGCAACCAGCCGAAACGCGTGCGTGCCAGTGCGATCACCAACCGTAATTTCGCCGACTTCGCGGCGTTTCATCGGACGCAGCTCGGCAAACCTGCTCAGAAAACCCCTTGGGGGAAGGTCATCACCTATCTGCCCACGCCCGAACAGAGCGCTTACCGGTTTTCTTATCACGAGCAAGGCAGCCCCAAGAAAGAACCCACCAGCGGGCATACCTTGATCATGGGACGGCCCGGATCCGGCAAGTCGGTGCTTTCCGCTTTTCTCATGACGCAAGCCCGTCGAGCAGGGGCGCGGATCTTCGTCTTCGATTACCGTCTCGGTATGGAGATGGCGGTCCGCGCCAATGGCGGGCGCTACGCCTCCCTGAAAGCAGGCCAGCCCACCGGTCTCAATCCACTTTGGACCGAGACCGATGCGCGGGGCACCGCGTGGCTCTCGGACTGGCTCACCACACTGCTCTACCGCGCCGACAAGCCTCTGACCCCTGCGCAGACCAACCGCATCCAGGAAGTCGTGCGCCAGAACGCGCAGGCCACAAACCCGGCCCTACGGAACTGGCGGGATTTCGCATCGCTCTTTGTCTCCACCGACGATGGCGGCGATCTGCACCAGCGTTTGCTCGAGTGGACCGAAGAGGGCCGCTATGGCTGGATCTTCGGGCAGACGCTGGAAGACACGTTCTCGCTCGAAGGCGATGTCGTCGGGTTCGATCTCACCGGCATTCTCGACAGCGAGGCCGAGAAAGAACGGATGGCCGTCCTCTCCTATCTCTTCCGCCGGGTCGAGCGCGAGATCGAGGACCGCCGCCCCACCATCATCGTGATCGACGAGGCCTGGAAGGCGCTTGACAATGCGTATTTCGCCGAACGGCTCTCGAACTGGCTGGTGACCGCGCGCAAGCAGAACACCGTCGCGGTGATGATGACGCAATACGCGAGCCAATTGGAGCGCACGCGCACGGGCAAGACCATCATCGAGGCCGTGCCGACGCAGATCCTGCTCCCAAACATCCGCGCCCATGCCGCCGATTACGCGATGCTCAATCTCTATGAGAAGGAACTCGATGTGCTTCTCAACACCGGGAGCGACAGCCGCCTTGCGCTGATCCGTGATGACCAGGGCTCCATCGTCGTCGATGCAGGTCTTAGCGCCCTCGGGCCCAATCTCACCATCCTCGGCGGCATGGAGAAAGGCGAGGCGCTCGTCGGATCCGATTACCGCAACCGCCCGGACTTCTGGAGACTTTCATGATCCGTATTCTTATCGCTTTGGCTGCGCTCGGCGCGCTGGCCTCCTGCACCCAGTACCGGGAGCCGCAGGCGAACTGCTTCACATTCCTTGCGTCCACGGCACCCGTCGCGCCGGATTGCAGCTTCACGCCCCTCGGCGCACCGGAGGGTGACGTTGACGTCTAGGCTGCCCCATATCCTGGCGCTTTGCCTGTTGCCCGGTCTCGCCCTGTCCCAAGGCGTGCCAACCAATGACAGCGGGCTGACTGCACGCGATATCGTAGAAACGGGTGATCGCGAGGCAGACTTGGCTGTTCAGGCCGACAAGCTTGCCGTGCGCGAACTCATCGCCGAGATCGAACGGGAGCAGCTGGAAACCCTCCGACGCATCCTCAATGCCCAGACCAGCTTCGGCGGTCAGGGCCTGCCCGCCATGGTCTCGGGGCTGGAAAGCGGCAGCGGCGATCCCCACCGCGCCGTGGAAGCCGTCTATGGCACGGGAGAAATCGATCCCAATCCCGGCGGTGCGCAGATGTTCGGGGATGCGTCTGAGAACATCGAGCAGCTCATCATCCGGGTCGCCCAAGAGACCAGCGGCTTTGCGGGAGTTGGCCGCGCAGGGCTCTCGCCCGTCCAGTGGCGCGCGTTGCTGCAAGCCCTCATCTGGCAGGAAAGCCGGTTTACGATTGGGGCACGGTCTCCCGTCGGCGCCTATGGTCTCACCCAGATCATGCCCGGCACCGCCAGCGATCTTGGTATCAACCCGGAATATTATGACAGCCCCTACCTGCAGGTGCATGGTGGCGCGCGGTATCTGGCGGCCCAGCTCAACACCTTTGACGGCAATATCATCAACGCCCTCGCGGCCTACAACGCCGGCCCCGGTCGCGTGTTCGAATATGGGGGCGTGCCACCCTTCCGCGAGACTAGAGCCTACGTTCAGGTCATCCCCGAACGCTATAACCTCTATTTGACCCGTATCGGGGGGATCGAAGCGCTTGGCACGATCGACCCCGCGTTACTGGCAAATGCCAACCTCTCGATCACCGGGCATGGCGCGGCGTTCTATGGCAACAATTCGCCCACCGCGATCCGACAGGGCGCCCTGCGCATCGCGGACATCGTCGAGCGGATCTCTGAAACCGAGGATGTGCAGGAAAGCATCGCGCTCAACACCTATGCGCGCGCCGAACTCGTGCGCCTTGTCGCCGCACGCATCCGGCTACAGGCGGCGCGAACCCGCGTGCTGTCTGCCGAAGAGCTGGCACAGGCCAGCGCCCGCATGGCCGAGGGCGCGTTCATGGATTTCACGATCAGGGAGATTGAATGATGGGACATCTGCTCTTGAGGACAGCTTTGGCCACAACACTTGGGGTTGGCTTGCAGTTCGGCGCCATACCCCCTGCCGCAGCACAAGGTGTACCGGTCGTCGACACCCAGAACATCGCGCAAAACATCCATCAGCTCCGGCAGATGATCGAAGACGAGATCCTGCAGAATGAGCAGCTGACGCAGCTCCGCGAACAGCTTGCCACACTCACGGAACAACTTGCGGAGCTGCAACGAACATATGAAGCCCTGACCCGCCTGGCCGAATTGCCGGAAATCATCCGCACGGAAATGGAAGACGAGTTGAACGGTCTGCTCGACCAGGAGTTCGGGGACATCCTCGCCACGATTGAGGCGATCAAGACCGGAGACTTCTCTGGCCTCTCCGGCTCCGGCGCAGGCGAGATCGAAACCCAGATGGACCGGGTGCTGGCCGATCTCGGCTTCGATGAAGACACGCTCTCGGAAATGGCCACGAGCGGCAATTCCGGGGCCAACCGCGTGGCGACGCAGGCAACAACCGGCGCGCTCGTCTCAGCCGCCGCCCAGAACAGCTATGAAGATGCCGGCCAATCGCTCGAGCGGGTCGACCGTCTTGTGGGGCTTATCGACGACATGGACGAACTCAAGGAAAGCATCGATCTCAACACGCGCGTGACCGCTGAATTGGCCATCGCCCTCGTGGCGATGTGGCAACTGGAAGCGATTCAAACCGTGGGTGACGGCACCGGCGGCGTGATCGACGCCGCCACCATCGCCGAGGAACAGCGCTTCATGGATTTCACGCTACCGGACCTCCAGGCAGACTGATCGTGGGGGCATGACGGGTGGCGACTGAACAAGAAATCATCGAGGAAGAACTGGTCTACGGTGCCTTGCGCCGCGAACAACTCTGGCAACGCCTTGGTCTGACAGGTCTTGTCTTCGGCATCATCGGCTGTCTGAGCGCAGCAGCAGTCTCGATCCTCGATGTCGACCCACCCCCCGTCGTTGTCCCGTATGATCCCGCCACTGGTTTTGCCCTGCCCGAGGCGTCCGTTGGGGCCACATCCGTCACCGCCAACCAAGCGATCATCGAGGCGGAGGTCTTCCGCTATGTGACCGACCGGGAGGTCTATAACCAGCTCGACAACGATCTGCGCATCCGAAGCGTCTTGCGCCGATCGGATCGGGCGGCCGAGAGTGGCTTACGCCAGATCTGGAACAGCGCCAACGAGAACTACCCGCCGACAGTCTACGGCCCGAATGCCCGGCTCGATGTGGAGATCCTCAGCATCAATCGCATCGGCACCAACCGCGCCACGGTCCGCCTGCGCAAACGTCTGACATCCATCAATGGCGTCCAGACCGGGCTCTTCACCGCCACGCTTCTCTTCGAGTTCCGCCCCGAGACCCGCCGCTCCATCGACGAGGTCTGGACCAACCCTTTCGGCTTCACGGTCCTCGAATATTCCATCCGTTCCGACAGATTGGAGAATTAGTTTGATCAATAAGTTATTTGGTGCTGCCATATTTGTTTTGCTGCCTGCCCTTGCCTTTGCCGAAGCGATCCCGCGCGGTGGTCCAAATGACAGCCGCGTGCGGCTGGCAACATATCAAGAAGGTCAGGTCTACCGTCTCAGCGTCTCGCTTACCCATGTCACCACGGTCGAATTCGGCGAGGGTGAAAGCATCCGCTCGATCATCGCGGGCGACACCGAGGGCTTCGAGATCGATGGCGTGCCCGGAGGCCAGGCATTTGCAATCAAGCCCGTCGCGCGCGGGGTCCATACCAATGTGACCGTCTACACGAACAGGCGCAGCTACTATCTCAACGTCGAGGAGGTTCGCAGCCCGACCTTCTATGTGGTGCAGTTCCGCTATCCTGATGACGCTGGGCGCCCGACTCGAGCCATCGCCGCCCAAGCGCCAAACTACAATTACGGTGCCAGCGCGCGGACCGAGTTTACGCCAACCCGCATCTGGGATGACGGGACGTTCACGTATTTCGCGTTTCCAAGAAACGCGCCTGTGCCCGCAATCTTCCGCTACGCGGGCGGCCGCGAGCGCACGGTCAACACGCAAACTCCTGAAGACGGCGTGATCCGCGTCAGCGGCGTGAACCGCCAATGGGTCCTGCGACTTGGCGAAGAGGTGGTCTGCATCGAGGCGATCCCGCCCGCGGAGGCCACCTCATGAGCGATACCGGGAACACCGAGCTGGAAAAACGCCTCGCCGCCCTTGAGAAAGGCAGTGCCCGCGCCCCCACGGCGTCGCAGCGCCGGTCGCCCCTTCTCGCGCTGATCGTGGTCCTCGTCATCGGCGCAGGTGGTGCCCTGCTCTATCTCCTCTCACAGCCCGACGAAGAGGAAGCCTTGCCGACGGCCACCCCGGACGTCTTCCAAAACGAGGGGGACGGCTTTGGCGCTATCGAGACCTTGCCCCCGCCCGAGCCCGAGGTTGTGTTTGTCGGACCGGATCCAGTCGAGCCCAACGCGGAGCTTCTGGCGCAGATCAGCGCCCTGCAGGCTCAGATCGAGGAGTTGCGCAACGCCCCTGAACCAGTTGTCGAGGAAGACACCGCCGCCGCAGAGGCTATTGACGCGCTGACCGCTCAGATTGCGGCGCTACAAGCCGCCTCGGAAGCCGCACAGCAACGATTTCAGGACGAACTGACGGCGCGGGATCGCAGCCTTGAGCAACTCCGCATGGATCTGGAACTGGCCCAACTCGAGGCCAGCCGACCGCAACCCGCGCCAGTGGGCCCCACGGAAGATGAGCTGCGCGCACGCGAGCAAGAGCGACTGCGCCGCGAGGAAGAAGCCCGGCGCATGGCCGAGCTGGAGCGCCGCGCCGCGGAGGAACGCGCCTTCCAGGAGCGGCGCATCACCTCGCCCACCATCGCGTTTGGCGGTGCCTCCGGAGCGAATGAAACGGCTCTGACAGAACGCACTTTTGGCGAGGTGACGGATTTCGTGCTGAACGGGGCGCTGCCCTCGACGGTGACGCAGGCCGAGGTGATCGCCAATCCCTCCAACACGATTCTACAGGGCACCATGATCCAAGCCGTCATGGAAACCGCCCTCGACAGCTCTCTGCCCGGCCAGACCCGGGCCCTTGTTTCCGAAGACGTGTTCAGTTTCGATGGCTCACGCCTCCTCATTCCGCGCGGGTCCCGCCTGATCGGGCGCTATCGCTCTGGCGTCGATATCGCGCAGCGCCGGGTCACCATCGCCTGGGATCGGATCATCCTGCCCGACAACCAGACGATCCAGATCAGCTCCTTCGGGGGCGATGAACTGGGTCGCTCAGGTGTGACCGGCTTTGTCGATACCCGCTTCGATGAACGCTTCGGCTCTGCGGCGTTGATTTCTCTGATCTCAGCGGCCCCAAGCGCCGCCGCTGCAAACGTGCAGGATGAGACCGCCGCGGACGTGCTCGAAGACGTGGGCGATGATCTCGCCGATGCCACGGACATTGTGATTGGCGACTACCTCTCCATCGGCCCCATTATCTATGTCGATCAGGGCGCGCGCGTCACGGTGATGGTCGACCGCGATCTGGAGATATTCTGAGCCCATGTCGCTGAGCTATCTCGAAACCTCGCTCGACCGGATCGATGCCGCCGCACGCGACGATGTCATCGAGATCTGCATCAACCCTGACGGTAGCTGTTGGGGAGAATTCCGGGGCGATCACTTCATGCGGAGGCTGGACCAGGCGTTGACCACGACGGAAGTCAAAGACCTCGGCAACCAGATCGCCTCCTCGGCCAATACCACAATGAGCAAGGACCGCCCCATCGTCTCGGTCTCGATCACCTACAAGGGCCGCCCTATCCGCGCACAGGTCATCACCCCGCCCGCCGTGCTCTCCGCCATGTCGATCAGCCTACGGTTCTTCTCGAGCCTGCCGCTCGAAGGGATCGCGCTCGATTTCCTCTACGGCAAAGAACGCAAGCTTGAAGAACTCCGCATTGAGAAAACCCGGGAACTGCGCGAGGTGGTCGCTGCAGGCGTCATCGACGATGCTCTGACCTTCTGCGTCGAGAACAAGCTGAACATGATCGTCTCGGGTGGCACCTCCACCGGAAAGACCGTAGCCGCGCGCAAGATCCTCTCTCACGTACCGGCCGAGGAACGCATCGTGACCATCGAAGAAGCCGCCGAGCTTCTGCCGACCCAGCCAAATGCCGTGACCCTCATCGCCAATCGCGACGCAGAATTCCAGACCGCCGATGTGCTTCTCACCGCCACGCTGCGCATGCGCCCCGACCGGATCATCCTGGGCGAGGTGCGCGGCAAGGAGGCCATGACCTTTCTGGAAGCCATCAACACCGGCCATGGCGGCTCGATGACCACGCTGCATGCCGAAACTCCCCAACTTGCCGTGCAGCGCCTCGCGATCGCAGCACTAAAGACCGAGATCCCGATGACCTATGCCGACATGATCCAGTACATCGAGAATTCCATCGACGTGATCATCCAGGCCGGTCGCCATGACGGCAAACGCGGCATCACCGAATTCTACCTCCCCGGCGCAACTGAGATTGGAATTTCCCCATGAAGACCTTTGAATACGATATCCTGTCCTTTCCCATGGCCCGAAAAACCAGCCTTGCCGACATGCAGGCCAGCCTGAATGCCAAAGGTGCGGAAGGCTGGGAGGTGGTGTCGATCAGCTCCTCGGAATTCGCCAATGTGGGACACACGGTCTTCCTGAAGCGTGAGACCACACCCGCCGGAGCCACGGCATGAGGCAGGCGGGCTGCACCCTCGTATTGACTGCGCTGGTCTTGGGCCTGACGTTGGCACCCGCCTTCGCTGAGCGCGATCTCGTGCCGACCCTCGATCGCAGCTTTGACGTCTGTCCGGACCGGCCCGCTGAACCCTTGTGGATGCAGGAGATCCCCCTGCGCCAAGCCTATCAGCGGGTTCTGGTTCAGGACATCTATCGCGCCCAGAATCTCGAGCGGGTCGTCGAGATCGGCAACTGCGACTGCGCGACCCGGTTCCCCTCTTGGGACGCAGCCGAGGCCGTGTTTCATGAGAGCTACGCGAGCGACGAACGATGGGAAATGCTGCAAGCCTCGGACGCCTACAACCGCCACGCCAACGCCGCCCGTCCCGAAGCCCAGGCCATCTGCGACGTCGCGGGCAATTGGTAAGGAAGCCCCGCGATGAGCGTCGTCACCTATTTCGTTGAAACCTCCCAAGCCTATCTCGACACCGCCGCTGAGACCCAGTTTGGTGCGGTTGCGGCAACGGTCGGCACGCTCCTGGTTTTGGGGACAACGCTGGTGGTGATCCTCGTCGGAATCAACATGATCTATCAATACCGGGCCATGGATGGGCACACAGCCTTCTGGCTCGCGGTCAAGATTGGGCTCATCGGGATATTCGCGACCAATTGGATGCAGTTCAACGCGTTCTCGTCTGCTATTCTCTATGGGATCGACAGTATCGCGGGCGCGCTCGTGGCCTCCGTCGGCGGCGGCAGCCCGGGGCCTTCTGGAACTTTCGCTGAAGAATTCGACCGGCTGATCGCCGAGCTCGGCGATTACCTGAATGCCGCCGGGTCCGAGCTGAATTGGATGGCTGGCGCCATGCTCGACATCGTCGGAGTGCTTCTGCTCTCGATCCTCGGCGGACTGGCCGCCTTCATCCTCGTGGCCTCCCGATTGATGATCGCGCTTCTGATCGGGATCGCCCCGGTGATGATTTTCCTGACCCTCTTCGAGGTCACCAAGGATTATTTCGCGCGCTGGTTATCCGCGCTTATCTCATTCGCGATCTACCCTATCGTGATCGCAGGGGTCTTCGCGACCATTACAGGGGTGGCCTCAGCTCTCATCGGCGAGTTGGGTGATCCGGAAGGGGCTTCCAACATTGGTGCCCTTCTCCCCTTCTTCATGATGGTCCTCATGGCCAAGGGCTTCATCATCGCAACACCCTTCATTGTCCGCGCGATCTCCGGCAACATCATGATGCCTGCCCTCTCCGGAGGCCTCGGTGGCGGATACAGCTTCGCTCGCGCAGCGATGGGCAGCCAGCAGGCCTACAATCGCTACCTCATCGGCGGGGCCAGTGGCGCAGAATACACAGCCCTCAGGGCGCGGCAGTTCTTGGGCGTGCAGCAAATGCCAGTGCGGCAAGGGATGGGGCAGACGGGTTCCGGAGGCGGCACAGGATCCGCAGACTCGGGATCAAAAATGCTGGCGCAGCTTGCGAGACTGGGACGGCTTGGACGACGGTGACGGCCCAGTCCGGCCGTTCACCGGGTTCACTTTCGCTGTGCTGCGGCTACACCGAACCGATCATCTATGGCGGTGTGCAGCGTAGTCGGGAAAGCCAAGTGTGCCAGCGCTGCATTCGGGCCTCCGAAGTGGCCGCTCACAGCCGAGTGCAGCAAAAACCGGAGGCGAATGTAGCCGAGAGTAGAGTGGTGAAGCGTTTCGTGTTCTTTTAGATATGGTCAGACGGCACGGGCTTTCCAGATTTGATAGATTGTCTTGCGGCGCTCAAATGCCTCCGGGCCGCCCTCCATGATGGAAATGACGTTGGACTGACAGGACTTATCGTCGATATTGCCAACCGATATGGCGATGTCATCATCGCTGGCGCTGCATGTGGTGATGGTCTCGGCATCGCCAAGCACCGGAAAATTCGCGTTATGTGTCGCGAAGATGAATTGATGGTTTGGCTTGATCTGCCGAAGCAGCTTGACCACCTCCTCGTAGACGGTCTGGCTATCAAGATCATCTTCCGGCTGGTCGATGAGCAGAAGATCATTCCCCTTCTGGCTAAGCAGGAAGAGCATCATCGCGGAGGCGCGCTGACCAAGAGAATGCGACAGAAGTGCTTTGCCGTGATACGTCACCGCATAGCTGTTGGGCACCTGATAAGAGATGAGTGCGTAGAGATTTGCTATGAAGTGCTTTTTGAAGTCCTCGCTTTTTCCCTTCGCGTGAGCACAAGCCTTTTCGAGGTCTTTGAAAATCTCGCCAAAATCGGAGTAAGCCTCTGCAAGTGCATTATAATATTCCCTGCGAAGATTATTGCCTCGAAGTAACCCGTCGATATGGGTCGTGAAGGCGTTGCGATCTCCCTTGAACGCTACATTTACTCTCAATGATCCTTGCGATTCGTTGATGATTTTCAGCGCCGCCGCGATTAACTTGAATTCATCGTGCCAGGCATCATTCAGCGATGTCATGGCGATCAGGACGGCTTCGAGCCTTGTTTTTTCCTTTCCCGTCCGCTTGGCCAGCTCGGCGATTTCAGCTTCAAGCTCCTGCTTGCGCTGCGTAAGCTTGATATAGGCATCCGGCTGGATCGAGGTAACGCCCTGTTCGTCCAACGCTTTGACCAGTTCCCGCTCGGTCTCGGCAAATTCTTCCTTTAGGCCGTCGCGCACGCCTTCAAGCTCTTGGCGCAGTTCATCCAGATCGCAGGACTTGGTCTTGATGGTGGCAGCAAGAGCCTTGGCTGTCGCCACCGTGCCTTTTAGCTCTTCCACCTTGGCTGCGTAGCGCGTGAAGAAATCAGCATTTTGATCGGAGGCATGAACTTCTATCAGCTTGAAATCTTCTTCGGCCTGGGTTGCAGCATCATCAATCGTCTTGCGCCAGGCCGCAGCCGTCTCGTCAATACCCTGACAGTAGGTCAGGTCCTCGCTATAGGCCAATTGCTTTTCAAGCTTGTCCTTGATGCCATGCTTGTCGAATTGCTCCAGGTTGAATTCAACATCCTTCAGTTCATCTTCCAGCGCTTGCTTGTCCTCCGCATCGCCGCGGACAGAATTGAAGCTCTCT
Organism: Sulfitobacter sp. R86518; assembly: GCF_042466275.1. Classification (NCBI taxonomy): domain Bacteria; kingdom Pseudomonadati; phylum Pseudomonadota; class Alphaproteobacteria; order Rhodobacterales; family Roseobacteraceae; genus Sulfitobacter; species Sulfitobacter sp. R86518. Next base: position 14,491 of record NZ_JAXHCA010000009.1, on the reverse strand, counting down.
ATAGCCGACTTTAGTTCGCCCGCGCGTTCCTCGATCTTTTGCCGCACACCCTTTAGGCTATCGCCCATGAGCTTTTCGACAAGATCGTGCCCGAAGCCCTTTCCAGCAGCGGAGAGGTCCTTCTGCCCGAAGTAAAGCGGCTTGGCGATGATCGTCTCCTTAATGGAGACACCGGGGCGCAGCACGTCATCGACATAAACATCCGGCAAATGCCCCCAGATGCGCCTTACCTCATAGCGACCGCCATGCCGATCGGTCGCTTCGACAATTACCTTGCCGCCGCTTTTCAGAACATGGGGCAGGAGCTTATCCTTATATTCCTTGTCCTGTGCCTTTTCGCCAAAGGGGATATCAAGCGCGTAGCGCACGCTTTCCAGGATAGAAGATTTTCCGCTGCCCTGAATGCCAATCAGACAATTCAGATGCGGAGAGAAGGTAACACGCCTACCATCCAGCAATCCGCCTTCAAAGCGAACGGCGTTGATGTGGGAATGGCCTATGGACGGTATATCCGGCGCAACGCGGAAAGCATGATCCGTCAGGGCAAATTTCACCGCATCGAAACCAACATCGCCAAGCTTCAGATAAACCTTCTTACCTTTGCCGATTTCAGAAATTTCTTTTGCATCAGAGCCTTCCACTTCGGCTGGATAGTGATCGCCCCACCAGCCCTTGACCTTCGTGCGGCAAACGCCATCCTGCTTGTCATGGGTGCGGACCTTCTGGAAGCCAAGGGCATATTTTTGAATGAGCGGCTCAGCGGCAAGTTCGCCCATTCGCCCGCCGCTTAACTCCTTCCACAGGCCACTATTAGCCTCGACATGCGCGAAGATAATGAAAAAGTCGCGGTTGTAGGATTCCAGTTTTCTGAGCGTCTCGATCAGGTCATCATTGCTACGTCCGTTTTCCTGCTCGTATTGCGCGGGAACCTTCCCAGCAAACGCTACGCCAAGAAATTGGTTGATGTAATCCTGACCATCGGCCAACCAAGCTTCGGAAAATACCACGAGTGTGTGAACGCCGTTTGCGCCGTCCTTGACGGATAGTTCCACGCCGGGGAGCACACCGATACCGAATTTGCGCGCCCTCTTGCGCAGAGCCTTGAATTCTTCCAAGTCAAATTTGTTGTGGTTGGTGATGACGGCAAGGCGTGTTCCGTTAGCTTCAAGGGCCTCGACATAGCTGGCGACGAAACGGTCAGCGTCGCCGTCATAACGAAATTCCTTATCCGCTCGAGTGTGCAGGTGGAAATCTGCCCTTACCCACTTCGTGCCATGCTCGAAGAGTTTCTGAAGCGCCTCACTCATTCGCTACGTCCCTGTGATCAATTAGTTTTTCTTCCCAATGAGACCACGCAATGCGGGTCTCTGTAAAGTTAGGCGCTGACTGGCCCGCGGTTGGCCAGAACGGCGCGCGGGCGGCGGCAGTGTGACTTGCCGTAGGGTGCAAGCGCGACTACGTCCGAGCGGTCGCTGCAATTGTGTTGCAGGCCCTTAGGGGAAGTCGACGTTATACCCGTTAGGTGGTCATGAATCCGTTGCCAGCGGCCATCAATCTGAATGGCTGGTCTCACGGTTAGGCTGCGGCTGCAATGCCGCGACGCCATGAGGCCGCTTTCCGCCCTGCGTTTCAGAGTTTGGCGCGATACTGCGCCAGACGCGCGGGACTGCTCTCAGCGCTTTGCGGTCTTATGCCCAAACGGCTGCGACCGTTAAGGTTCAGACTTAGTCAGAATTAACCGGCCTCTCCGTCCCGAGACCCGCCATCCTACGTGGAAGTGATCGGCCTGCGAGGTTAGAAGGGCGAATTAACGAGAACCCTCTTTCATTTTTTTGCGGGGGGCTTGCTAGATTTGCTAGGTTTCAGGGACGGTGTGTTCCCTGGTGTGGTTTTGTTGTCACGGCGTCGCTGATCCGGTTTCCCGGTTGATTTTGCTATCGGCTTCGGTCCTGGTTTAAGTGCCATGAATGCTCTCCGTTATTGGTTTGTTGATTTGATGCTCCCACGAATGTCCGCGTTGTAACGATGCTGCGGAAGCAACGCGGCATCGCCGCATGTGTGCTTCCCGCCCACGAAATCAAAGATTAACAGGCAGGCAGCCTGTTCGATATCTGAAGTTGGCCCAAAGCGATGGCGACCAACCGGCGATCGAAGATTTTCAATTTGCGCTGTCCAGCGACTTCCCCGCCAGCCCAGTCCTTAAGACCTTCCATCACTCCCTCAACAGTCGGTTCGATATCGTCGTGCTGCATCATCCAGTCGACAGTCGCCAGAAGTTCCATGCCGAGAGGCGACTCAAAGCCATCGATAGTGGCCGAAGCCCATTCCAGTACGCTTGAGAACTGCTTCCCTTCACCCGAGTTCAGATAGGCTTGCACTCGATCATACTTTGCGTCGTTGAACCAAATGAGATCCAAGGGATCGGCATCTGCAAGGCGCTTGTCGCACCGGAGATAACTTCCATCGAGACTGTCGAGCAGCTTCGTCAGGTTATGCGAATAAGGTCCGTACTTGTTTGCTTGGAACCTGAACTTGAGTGCGTCCGAACCCCCGAACCGTTTCACGCCGCGCTCGAGAAACCATCCCAATTTCTGCACCTCAAGAATTGAGCATTCAATCCCAAGGAGTGAGTACCGACGTACCATCTCAGCCACCAGTGCGCGTGCCGGGGTGAGCTTCTCAACACCAGTGCGCTTGGCGACATTCTGATACTTGGAAGTCGGCTCGTAGACAATGGCATTGACCCCTTCAAGTTCCGCCAATGCCGACTCGATAAGAGGACGCACATCGCGCCAGTCAAGGCCACCATTACCACAGCCAAGTGGAGGGATCGCAATTGAATTAATTCCCTTCTCACGAATTACTCGGACAAGGTCCTTCAATCCATCCTCGACCCATTCAATCTTAGTTTTCACTCGCCAATGGGTCTTTGTCGGGAAATTGATGATCCAGCGCGGCCCAAAGAGCTCCTTGTTCTCGGTAACAAACATTTTGCCAGTACGCACTTCGCCTTCATCGCAGGCGCGCGCATAAGCTTCGAAGTTTCGTGGGAATTGCTCCTTGAACATGAGGGCAATTCCTTTGCCCATGATTCCGACCGTGTTCACGGTGTTCACCACCGCGTCAACGTCAGCTTCCAGAAGATTGCCTTGCGTGTAAGTTACCATCAGAAATACCAGCCTGGTCGCGCCACGATCTTGAGATCGAGCCCAACCTCCTCCCGTTGCTGTTCAAGTGTTCCTTTTTCGTTCTCGCTCAGGCAGACTATGCCTGCAAGGTGCTCCACTGGCAAGTGCCTGTGCACGAGCGCCTCGGCCTGGTAGCGATCCGTCTTTTCGGGATCATCGACGTCGCGTTTGAAGTCTCTACGCTGCAGGATGCCCCAGTCGACCTTGTCGAGGTCGTCGAGCGAGGTGAAGAATTGCGCAGTCTGGAGGTATGCGTGGCGATCTGAAAACACCGTTGCTACGCCTCGATCCTCGAGCCCCCGAAGTGAGGACGCCATGATCACAATCTCCGTGTTCGGGAACTGGCGAATTCCTCCGTAGCCAGTCTTGATGTTGTACATCATCATCGAAAATGGCGTGAAATAGAACGGAATGTAATCTGATAGCGATCCGCCCGGTGCAACAGGTACATTCCGTGCAGTCCGACGCTGAATTAATTCGAGGTTCCCAATTCGCACGAAATTGGGGTCTTGCACTCCGGAATTCTTGCAATGAAGCCCATGCCTGAGGATCCACGGCACATTGTTGATGTGCGTAATCCTGAAGATCAGAGCTTTTTCGGCGGTCAAGTTGTTTGCCATGTCTCGATATGGATACAGTTTGGGCCAACTTCCCTCAAGATGTTATATGGTGGCCAGCGCCGTCGAGCACATAGCCGATTGACTGGTTCGCAAAACACTTGCCATTCGGTCTTCGCACGAACGCCAACCCTTGGCGACGGCCAGCCCCGAATGTCTGCGCCTGCTTATGGCGTTGAACCTTTTCGCACCCTTTGCAAATGTCCGGAATCCGTCTTCCCCGACAAGCAGGCGATGTCCGCCACCCTATCGAGCAACCAGCTTTTTACTCCCACCCCTCCCGCAACATCGCTTCCATATCATCCAATCCATCGACAGCAGAGCGCATCTGCGCCTCATCATCCACGCCCACTGACTCGGCAACCGCAATCTGGCTCCCAAAATCCATCTCCATCTGACGCTGTTCCTCGGTGATGACGGCTTGAACGACAGGCGCGGTCTTCTTTGGAGCGGCGTCGGCTTGGCCTGACGGTTGACCATCGCCAGCCTGGCTTGCCCTCTCCACATCGGCTTCTGTTCCCCCTGGCCCATCCAACGGCGTCATCGGCATGGCGCGCACACTCAGCGGCAGCGTGCCCTGCGGTCCCCTGTCCCCCGGCTTCGGAAACGGCAACTCGCCTGATTGCGCCGCGTGGATCGCCTTGAACAGCCGATCGTCAAAGTATTGGATCCGCTTCGCGCGGACCGGCATCTGGGCATCGATGACCATGACGATCTCGTCGAGCGGTAGCCGGCGCGCCTCATCCTCGGGCAGGAGAGAGCTTTCTTCGGTCCGGGTGGACTGGCTACGGCCTTCGAAGGGGTTCTTGCCGATGGACTGGGATCGCGTGATGACGGTCTTCGTGGTCTTGCCGACAGCCTTGCTGAGCTCCTCGACGGTTTTTTCATCGGACGGCGTCAGGTAGAGCTTCACGCCCGCATTCCCCTGCAAGGCGCGGCGGGTGTTTTCGCCATAGATTTCATCGAGGGCGGGGATGGTTTGGGTGACCACGGCCAAATGGCCGCGATAGGTCCGCAGCGTCTCGATGCTCTCGACCACGATGGGCATCTTGCCGAGGCGATTGAACTCGTCGAGCATGATCATTACGGGCCACGGCTCATCCGGCCCGGGGTCCTTTTCCTGCATGGCGGAGAGGAGATCGGAAAAGAACAGCCTGATCAGGGGTGCAAGCGGCTTCACCATCAGAGGCTGGACCACGAGATAGACCGAAAAGGGTTTCTTGCGGATCGTGCGGAAATCAAAGTCCGAGACTGCCGTCGCCTCATCGATGGCCGGGTTCTGCCATTGATCGAGCCCCGAGGTCATCAGGAGCGAGACGTATGAGGTCAGCGTATCGTTGTTGGTCGACGCCAGCCGCGTGAAGATCAGCTTGGCGGCCCTGTTGTCCACCTCGTGGCCCCGCGCGAAATATTCCTTCTGCTTGTTCCCGCCCGAGGCGGCGATGCGGTAGATCTCGCCCAAGGTCGGACGCTTGCGCTGGAAGGCCAGGAGCCCTGCTGCCACAAAGAGATCGATCCCGCCCTTGAGCAGCCCCTGCACCCGGTCATTGTCGCTTTGCAGGAAGAGCGTCGCCAGGAGCTGCAATTCCATCTGCTGGCGCGCGGGATCTTTCAACTCATAGATGCGCAGGAGCGGGTTGTAGCGATGCGTGCGCTTGCCCTCCCAATCGGTGGGGGCAAAGCGATAGACCTTGTCGCCTTGGGCTGCGCGGTGCCGGGCCGTGGCCTCGAAACACTCGCCCTTCACATCGAGCGTCACGGCGGAGCCTTGCCAGGTCAGCAGGTTCGGAATGACAAAGCCCGTGGTCTTGCCGCGGCCCGTGGGGGCCACGATCAGCGCATGGGGGAAGACCTTGGAGCAGATGTAGTTGGCGCGGGAGCCCGGCGGCCCCAGCTTGCCGAGGATGAACCCGGTACCGGGCGCTCCGAAGAAGCCATTGGCCTTCATCTCGCGCGCGGTCTGCCAATGGGTCTGGCCAAAGCGTGTCAGAGCGGACCCCGAGAGGGCGAGGCTCAGCATCAGGCCGGCGGCGGCGAAGCTGCCGATGATCAGGTGAATAAGTTGCGCGTCTTCCGGGCGGCGATCGAGGATCGCCAGATAGTTCTGCGCGATATAGGCAAAGTCGATCTCGGCTCCGAAGCCGAGATCCTGATAGGTCAGCACCGCCGAGGCGATGGTGTAGCCTATGGCTGCGGTCACCAGCGTTACCACCAGGACGCCCGTGGCGATCCGCGCTTTTCCCATGGAGGCGCTCAATGGACCTGTCCCCGCTCGGTCTCGCCATCTACATCGCCAGTGCGGTGTTTTTCGTATTCGGTGTCGGCAAGATCATCGACCACCTGGCGCAAGGCCTCCGTGTTGGCCGTCGCGGCATCGGATTGCAGATAGACCTTGGCGACATAGAGCCGGTCAAGACGGTCCTCGAGAACCTTCTCCAGCGCATCGGCATCGCCAGATGTGAGCCGGTCGAGTTGGCGAACGTCCAGCACCCGCGCGATCTCGTCGCGAAATGCGTCCCGCTCCGCCTCGGTCTCGAAGGGCGCGGACAACTCCCCCGCCCGCTCATGGTCCAGGACACGCGCAATCTCGTCTGCGAGGCGGTCGGCACGGCCAGACTGCGAAGCAGTTTCGCCGCGGGCTGCGAGCAGTGCGTCGCGCGTGCCAGACCCAAGCCCGTCGCGCATCTCGATTTCGCGGCGGACCTGATTGATGGCCTCCGTGTCCCGGATCTCGACGACGGCCGCGTAGGTCGCGCCGAGCCCGCGGGCGAGATGGGACGGCATGTCCGGATAGCGCTCCCTGAATTCATCCGTGACTGTCAATCGCAGAGTAAAAGTGGGCCAGGTCGCGGCATAAAAAGGGGCCACTGCGTTTGATGTTGTTTTGCGCTTTGGCGCGCGTGCTCTTCACAAAGCTGAAGCGGGCCAAAGCGCATGCTGGCCCTTGGGCCAGCATTTTCCTGTCTTTGATTGTGGGTGGATTATTGTCGGTTTTTGCGACTGTGTTTGAGCCGGTAGCTTTCGCCATTCATCTCGAGGATGTGGACGTGATGGGTCAAACGATCCAGCAACGCGCCAGTCAGGCGTTCTGATCCAAAGACCTCGGTCCATTCATCAAAAGGCAGATTTGAGGTTATGATGACGGATCCGCGTTCGTAGCATTGCGATATGACCTCAAAGAGCAATTCTGCGCCGGATTTGCTGAGGGGCACAAAGCCCAACTCATCAATGATCAAGAGGTTCTGGCTGGTCAGTTGTTTTTGAAGACGCTGCAATCGCCGCTCATCTTGGGCTTCGATCAGATCATGAACCAAGGCTGCCGCCGTTGTGAAGCGTACTTTCAACCCGCGTTGACATGCAGCCAATCCAAGTCCCAAAGCGATGTGCGTCTTGCCCGTGCCTGACGGTCCAAGGGCGATGATGTTTTCCTTGCGATCAACGTAATCACAGCGTGCCAGCTCCATCGTCAGCGGCTTGTTCAAGCTGGGTATGATCTTGAAGTCAAAGCTATCCAAGCTCTTGGTACTGGGGAACTTTGCCGCTTTGATGCGCCGCTCAATCATCCGGCGCTCGCGATCAATCAGTTCCATCTCACACAGCCGTGCCAGGTAGTGCACATGGTCTTTGTTCTCGGCCGCACAAAGCTGCGCTTGTTTGGCATACTCGCCTTGGAACGTTGGCAGTCGCAGCTTTTTGAGATGGTGGTGCAGAAGGATTTGAGGCGCGTCAGTCATGCTGCTGTCCCTCCGATCAAACTCATGTAGCTGGATGGCCGCGTCATGGCGACATTGGCCTTGGGCAGATACGGATAGAACTCTAAATCCAACCTCGGCGGTCGTTTCTCAACCCGGCACAGCACGAGATGCTTTACAGCGTCATAGCCAATTGCACCCAGATCAATGGCATGACTGATTGCGCCCTGTACAACATCCATGTCGAATGTTTCCAACAGACGCAGGACCTGAACGTATTCCCGCTTGCCCGGTTTGCCCATGCGGGCTTCGAGCAGGCGGTGCAGGGTCGCGAAGACGTCCGGCAGTTCCCAACCCTGCAAAGGCGCTGCCTGATCCAAGGCCCCAACCTTCTGCTCAATCAGCGGCAAGAAGTGCAGCGGATCAAAGATCATATCCGCGGATGCGTAAGACCGCTGGTGCCGTGCGATCACCTCATTGCCGCAACCGATCAGTACCTCGTGTACAAAGCCACGCACATGAACGTCATGGTGTGCATAGGCCACCGGTACCGAGTAATCATTGCCTTTGTAGCGCACCATCGAGATCGATGTGGCCCGTGTGCTGACGTGATCGCAGGCTTCATACTCCGCAACGGGCAATCCCATCAGCGCATCCAAATCAGATATCAAGCGCTCGCCGATGGTTTTGTCGTGGCCACGAAGTGTCTCGCCCTGTCGGGCCAGGCACTTCGCTTCAAGGTGCGCATTGAGATCATCAAAGCTGTCAAAGCGTGGCGCGGGCACCATGAAGTTGCGGCGGGTGTAGCCAACCATCCCCTCAACATTGCCTTTATCGTTGCCTCGCGCAGGCCGCCCAAACTTGTCATCAAACAGGTAATGCGATTGCAACTCTGTGAACCGCTGGGTCCGGACGCGGGTTTTGTCCCCCAGAATGCGGGCGACTGCGATCTTCGTGTTGTCGTAAAGAATGGACTGCGGGATGCCGCCAAAAAACGCAAAGGCTGACACGTGGCCGTCACAGAACGCCTCGGTTGTCTCGGCGGGATATCCCTTCACAAACACCGCATCCGAATGGGGCAAGCTCATCACAAAGAAGTGGATCTTGCATTCCACGCCGCCAATCACACCCAGCGTCTCGCCAAAATCTACCTGCGCATGGCCCGGAAGATGCGACAACGGCACAAACACCTCTTTGGTCCGCCGCTTTTGCTCACGAACGTAATAGGTCACCGTCGTTAAGCTGCCCGCATATCCATGTTCGTCGCGCAAACGCTCGAATATGCGCTTTGCTGTGTGTCGCTGCTTTTTGATCAAGGCTTTGTCAGTGCGAAGGATCTCATCGATCACACCAACAAACCCATCAAGCGTCGGGCGGCGTGGCGGTTCTGAACGCTGATAGCCGGGCGGCAGCTCATGGCGCAGCATCTTGGCAATCGTCTTACGATCTTTATTGAAGTAACGCGCGGCCTCCCGCGCTGACATGCCGTCCTTCAAACACGCGCGGCGCACGCGGCTATAAATATCCACAGAATACATCTCCCGCCCTCCGCATAAACGAAGGGCACAAACTGGCGGACTTTTACTCCGCTACAACTGCAAAACGCAGCCGCTTCCGTGGCCCAATATTGCTCCGCGTTTTACACTCAAGAGGCCCGATCTTCCAATCGGGCTTCCGTGCGGCATTCAATTGGCAAAAAGCCGGGTCCTTTAAGGCACTCTGCGCCGCTTGCGTCGCGCGCGCCGCCATCCAATCCTTCAGGCCAAGAACCGTTCGTCCGGCGGCGACCTCGGAGGCCCAGGCAAACCTTGGGTCGCCGCAGGGCTCGGAGCCGGAATGCCGGTCGATGTGGCCATTGGCCATCCATGGCTCGGGCTGTATCCGTCGCAGCCAGTCCGCCATACTCGGGATTCGGCCCTGGCAGTCTTCACGGACATGCTGTTCGCCGATCCAGCGCACGGGGATTTCTCGACCAGCGCTATTGGTCAGGGTCAAGCCGAAGACACGTTCGGCTTCAAACAGGCCTTGGGCATGGTGACGCAAGGCCCGGTGCGTGAAGAGCGCGAGGTGCTCTTTCGAGGCGTCAAACCAATCGTGGACGGCCTGATAGTCAGACGGCACCCCGCCGAACTTCCGGGCAGAGCTTTCGGCATGATGAAGCGGATGGGCCATCTCAAAGCCCCTCGTCATAGCTGTGCGAGCATTCGACATAGCGGTCGGCATGATCGAGCGTGATGCTGTCTAGTGCTATGTCCCAGGTCAGCGTGCCGTAGCCGCCCTCGTTGTTTTCGAACCCCGGATGATGGTGATAGGCAAGCGACCAGGCGAAATCGCCAACCTCTGCGGCAAGCGCCTCCGGCAGCTGGACCTCTGCAGGCTGCACCGTCACATCCTCGACATTGCCGGAGTCGCCATAGCCTTCGTATTCGGCAGTGACCTCGCTGATGCCAAGCGCACGTAGTTGCGCGAGCAGCTCCGTTCGGGATGCCTTCAAGGTGGTTTCGCGCTCCGCGCGCCACTGAGCCGCCATTGCGGCATAATCGATCTGGGGATTGGTCATGGGTCTGTCCTCTTGTCTGTAATTGGGGGGCCGGGCGTGGCATTGGTCAGCGCGCCGCCGGAAAGCGCAGACCGGTGAAACCCAGATCCGCGACGCCCGACCGGAAGCCCGCTTTGACTTTTCAGGCGGCTTGTTCTGCCGCTTTGGTGGTTCCCTGCCCGACGATCCGAGCCAGAATGCGGCCCGTGTCGATCCCGTCTCCATGCGGCAGGAACACCCGCAGCTGGAAGGCGATGATCTCAGTGAAGCAGCCGGCGGCCTTGAGGCCGTCGATCATGCCCTTGTCCGCGCCGCCCAGCTCGAGGCGCATCTCGCCTGCGACCCGGCGACGGGTCAGGGTGAGACCCCGGCCCAGATCGACAGGCGCGGTGGTGCCCAGGGCGGCGGTCAACATCTCCTGCGGTGTTTGCGGGTTGGACACGAGGAAGCGGGCGTGCAGCGCGGCCGCGCCTTGCTCGCTCAGCGTGCGCCCGATCATCGCGGTCGCCCCGTCGGGCGTGACCCGGTAGATGCGCTCATTGGTGGTCGGAATGTCCTTCCAGATCGGCAACAGCAGCCCTGTCAACAGGTAGAGCTTGGTCGTGGTGGTCTTGGGCAAGGAGGCAGCCTCGGCATCCCAAAGCCTTGCAAACTCGGGCTTACCGATGTTCTCCCAGGCCGAGGACCCGAACCGCGTCTCCTCCAGATAGCTCGACCCGTTGGGCCGCACCGCCTTGCGCATCAGCGTGACAATGTCCTCGTCATACATCTGCATAGGGCGCGCCGAGATGAGCGCCGCGCGGCCGGAGGCGCGATTGACCATCGGCAGCTTGTCCGGATTGCGCGATATGGCCTCTTCAGCGCCCAGGACATGGACCGGGTCCGTCACCTCGAGCCCGATGATCCGCGTCACGGCGCCAGATTTCGGGCAGGTCCAGAGATCCTCTGTGGAGACCTGCTCGATCTTTTCGCCGCGTAGGGTTTCCACGCCGAGATCGAGCGTGCCCGCCGCGCGCGCCCGTTCCGTCTGATCGGCAATCCGGCGCATGAACTCGGCAAAGAGCGCGTTCTGCATGTGGATGGGCAGGGCCAGAACCCGGTTGAGAAACCGCTGGATCGGGGGAAGCTCCTCAAGGAGCACCCCGTCCTTGTCGATCAGCCGCAGGGCCGTCCAGTCGGTGAAGCTCTCGTAGCTCATCGCCTCGGCGCGCCCGGCGGCAAGATCGGCGAAATACCCACGCAGCGCCGCCCGTGCGATCGGGCTTTCGAGATTGTCCTCCTCGCGGAACATGCCCTGCGAGCCGGTCTCGCGCTGACCCTTGGTCAAGGCCCCCAGCTGGTCGAGGCGCTTGGCTATAGTCGAGGTGAAACGCTTTTCGCCATGCACATCCGAGGTGCAGACCCGGAAGAAGGGCGCGCTGACCTGAGCCGAGCGATGCGTGCGCCCGAGCCCCTGGATGGCCGCATCCGCGCGCCAGCCGGGCTCCAGAAGATAGTGCCGCCGCCGTTTCTGGTTCTTCGCCGTTTGCGCCGCGTGATAGGACCGGCCCGTACCGCCTGCATCGGAGAAGATAAGGATATCCTTCTCGCCGTCCATGAAGGCTTGGGTTTCGGAGGAATTGCTGCTGGCGGCGCGCTTCTCGATGAAGAGGTGGCCATCGTCCGCCTTCAGAGGTCGGATCGACCTTCCGGTCACTTCGGCCACGGCATCGTCGCCAAAGGCCCAGAGGATCTGATCCAGCGCCGAAGGGATCGGGGCCAGCGTCATCAACTCCATCATGGCCGCATCGCGCAGGGCAAGCGCTTCGCGGGAGACAACCAGCGCGCCATTGGCGTCGCGCAAGGGTTCAGCCACCATGTTGCCGTCGATCTCCACGAGCTTTTGCGCATGGATCGGGAAGGCCTGTTCGAGATAGCCCAAGACATAGTCGCGCGGCGTCAAAGCACCCTCGACGAGTTCATCCTCGGGGTCCATCGTCTCAAGCCGACGCTTCAACAGGCTTTCGCCTGTAGAGACAACCTGGATGACGCAAGCCTTGCCCGCCGCCAGATCGTCCTTGATCGCGCGGATGATGGTCGGGGCTTTCATGCCCATCAGGAGATGGTTGAAGAAGCGCTGTTTCGTGCTCTCGAAGCGGGACTTGGCCGAGGCGCGTGCGGCCGAGGCATTAGTCTCTCCCGAGGCGTCGTTGACGCCGGTCGCCGTCAGCGCGGCTTCGAGATTGTGGTGGATCGTCCGAAACGAAGTCGCGTATGCGTCGTAGATCTCGATCTGGGCCGGGGTCAGCGCATGTTCCAGCACATCATATTCCACGCCATCAAAGCTGAGGGCACGCGCCGTGTAGAGCCCGAGCGTCTTGAGATCGCGCGCGACCACCTCCATGGCAGCAACGCCACCGGCTTCCATCGCCGACACGAAACTCTCGCGGCTCGGGAAGGGGTATTCCTGCCCCTGCCCCCAGAGACCGAGACGCGCGGCATAGGCCAGGTTGTGCACGCTCGTGGCGCCCGTGGCCGAAATGTAGAAGACGCGAGCGCGGGGTGCTGCCAGTTGCAGCCGCAGGCCTGCAAGGCCCTGCTGGGAGGGTTTGGCCCCCCTGCCCTGCTCGGACCCCGCCGCATTCTGCATGGCATGGGCCTCATCAAAGGCCAGCACGCCTTCAAAGTCTTCGCCCATCCAGTCCAGGATCTGGCTCAGTCGCGTGGTGCCGCATTTGCCCGCGGACCGCAGCGTGGCGTAGGTGACGAAGAGGATACCGTCGCCCATCGGGACGGGCTGGTCCGGTTTCCATTTGGAGAGCGGCTGGATGTCGGCGGGCGAGCCGCCGAGATCGGTCCAGTCGCGGATCGCGTCCTCGATGAGCGCGGCGGACTTAGAGACCCAGATCGCCTTTCTGCGTCCGGCCAGCCAGTTCACGAGAATGAGCCCCGCGCATTCGCGGCCCTTGCCGCAACCGGTGCCGTCGCCGAGGAAATAGCCAAGGCGATAGGCTCGTGCATCCGGGTCATCATCGGCGCGCGTCAGCTTGGTCTGGTCGTCATCGATCGCGAACCGACCCGGCAGGTCGCGCCCATGGGCGTCATGCGCCATGATGATGGTTTCCAGCTGCGCCTCGGAGAGATGTCCCTCCTCGATCAACCGGGCGGGCAGGCGCAAGTCATCACTGCCCGTGTTTGAGGGCATGGGCGGGGCAACCGAGGCCATGGCGATGCTTTCAACGAGCGGCGTGGGATGTTCCTGCGCACCCGCAATCGCGATCCGCTGCGGCCGGTAACGCGCATAGATGTCCGAGACCGGCGTGTTGTCGCGAGGGGTCTCAAAGCTTGTGAAGCTGAGCGGACGGACGGCATTGGCCCGGGGTTTGGAGGCGGCAACAGGCGCAGCGGCGGTCTTGCGCGGGGCAGAGGGTGCAACGGTCGGTCGCGCAGTAGTAACCGCTGCCGCCTGTTGTACGTGGCGCATCTTGGTCCGGGTCGCGGCCACGGAGTCGACAAAAGGAAGGGCCTCATCCAGATCGCACACAATAGCGCGGATCATCTCCCCATCCTCCTGCACCTTGTCGAAGACCATCAGCTGGGTTTCGACAGAAGGTGCCGAGCTTGCGGTAGACCTGCCCCGGCATCGTCAGCGCGAAGCGTGGCGTCAGGAGACCGCAGGCGCGGGACCAATGCGCGGCATCGCGTTCGGGCGTGAACCCCGGCGGCATGATCGCCACCAGCCGCCCACCGGGCGCGAGACGCTTTGAAGCCGCGATGAGATGTTTGGCGGCGATGTGCTTGTCCCGCGACCGATCGACCGAGGAGGCGAAGGGCGGATTCATCACCACGACGTCGGGTAGAACCGGCGACTGCAGCAGATCGTCGATATGCTCGCCGTCATGGCCTGTGACCTCGCCGCCGAAAACCGCGCGCAGGAGGCGCTGGCGAGAGGGGTCGATTTCATTGATTACAAGCATGGCACCGGCCCGGGCGGCGAAAGCAGCCAGGGCACCGGTGCCAGCCGAGGGCTCCAGCACGGTCTCGCCCTTGCGGATCGCCGCAGCCCGCAAGACCAGCGCCGCAAATGGCAGCGGCGTGGAAAACTGCTGCAGCCGGATCTGCTGCTCTGACCGGCGCGTTTCCGTGAGAAGCCGTGAGGCAAGCAGCTTTGCAGCGGCGATGTCACCTGCCGCGCCGTCCCCACCCAGCAGCACCTGGATGGCCGCAGCCTGCATCATGTCATAGGCTATGCGCCAGTCCCAGGCGCCCCCGGCATCACTGCCATGAAACGTCTCGCGCATGATGCGCGCCAGCGCTGAGCTGCGCAGGGGTTGGTGGGCGATCTCCGCGCAGATCTGTGCCAGTGCAGAGGCGAGGTTAGCGTCGGAGATTGAAAAAGTCGGGTTCGCCGTTTTGGGCTTGGTCATGGGGAATTCCTTTGGATCAGGGTCTGAGTTCCAAAGGACAAAAAGCCCG
>NZ_JAXHCA010000008.1:0-5262 GCF_042466275.1 Sulfitobacter sp. R86518 | reverse complement strand
CTTTTTGTCCTTTGGAACTCAGACCCTGATCCAAAGGAAAATCCCCATGTCCAAACCCAGAACGGCCAACCCGGCTCTCGCAATCTCCGAAGCCGATCTCGCCTCTGCCCTCGCGCAAATCGGCACGGAGGTCGATGACCAGCCCCTGCGCAGTTCAGCGCTCGCGCGTATCATGCGCGAGACGTTTCATGGCAGTGATGCCGGGGGCGCCTGGGACTGGCGCATAGCCTATGACATGATGCAGGCTGCGGCCATCCAGGTGCTGCTGGGTGGGGACGGCGCGGCAGGTGACATCGCCGCTGCAAAGCTGCTTGCCTCACGGCTTCTCACGGAAACGCGCCGGTCAGAGCAGCAGATCCGGCTGCAGCAGTTTTCCACGCCGCTGCCATTTGCGGCGCTGGTCTTGCGGGCTGCGGCGATCCGCAAGGGCGAGACCGTGCTGGAGCCCTCGGCTGGCACCGGTGCCCTGGCTGCTTTCGCCGCCCGGGCCGGTGCCATGCTTGTAATCAATGAAATCGACCCCTCTCGCCAGCGCCTCCTGCGCGCGGTTTTCGGCGGCGAGGTCACAGGCCATGACGGCGAGCATATCGACGATCTGCTGCAGTCGCCGGTTCTACCCGACGTCGTGGTGATGAATCCGCCCTTCGCCTCCTCGGTCGATCGGTCGCGGGACAAGCACATCGCCGCCAAACATCTCATCGCGGCTTCAAAGCGTCTCGCGCCCGGTGGGCGGCTGGTGGCGATCATGCCGCCGGGGTTCACGCCCGAACGCGATGCCGCGCATTGGTCCCGCGCCTGCGGTCTCCTGACGCCACGCTTCGCGCTGACGATGCCGGGGCAGGTCTACCGCAAGCTCGGCACCTCTGTCGAAACCCAGCTGATGGTCTTCGACAAGGTGCAGGAGGATGGGGAGATGATCCGCGCTATTGTGTGCGATCTGGATGAGGCCCTTCCTTTTGTCGACTCCGTGGCCGCGACCCGGACCAAGATGCGCCACGTACAACAGGCGGCAGCGGTTACTACTGCGCGACCGACCGTTGCACCCTCTGCCCCGCGCAAGACCGCCGCTGCGCCTGTTGCCGCCTCCAAACCCCGGGCCAATGCCGTCCGTCCGCTCAGCTTCACAAGCTTTGAGACCCCTCGCGACAACACGCCGGTCTCGGACATCTATGCGCGTTACCGGCCGCAGCGGATCGCGATTGCGGGTGCGCAGGAACATCCCACGCCGCTCGTTGAAAGCATCGCCATGGCCTCGGTTGCCCCGCCCATGCCCTCAAACACGGGCAGTGATGACTTGCGCCTGCCCGCCCGGTTGATCGAGGAGGGACATCTCTCCGAGGCGCAGCTGGAAACCATCATCATGGCGCATGACGCCCATGGGCGCGACCTGCCGGGTCGGTTCGCGATCGATGACGACCAGACCAAGCTGACGCGCGCCGATGATGACCCGGATGCACGAGCCTATCGCCTTGGCTATTTCCTCGGCGACGGCACCGGTTGCGGCAAGGGCCGCGAATGCGCGGGGCTCATTCTCGTGAACTGGCTGGCCGGACGCAGAAAGGCGATCTGGGTCTCTAAGTCCGCCGCGCTCATCGAGGACGCGATCCGCGACTGGACCGATCTCGGCGGCTCGCCCGCCGACATCCAGCCGCTCTCCAAATGGAAACCGGACCAGCCCGTCCCGATGGGCGACGGTATCCTCTTCGTCACCTACGCCACGCTGCGGTCCGCGGGCAAATGCGGCACCACGCGACTGAGCCAGATCCTGGACTGGATGGGCGAAGACTTTGAAGGCGTGCTGGCCTTTGATGAGGCCCATGCCATGCAGAATGCGGCGGGGTCCGAGCAGGGCAGGGGGGCCAAACCCTCCCAGCAGGGCCTTGCAGGCCTGCGGCTGCAACTGGCAGCACCCCGCGCTCGCGTCTTCTACATTTCGGCCACGGGCGCCACGAGCGTGCACAACCTGGCCTATGCCGCGCGTCTCGGTCTCTGGGGGCAGGGGCAGGAATACCCCTTCCCGAGCCGCGAGAGTTTCGTGTCGGCGATGGAAGCCGGTGGCGTTGCTGCCATGGAGGTGGTCGCGCGCGATCTCAAGACGCTCGGGCTCTACACGGCGCGTGCCCTCAGCTTTGATGGCGTGGAATATGATGTGCTGGAACATGCGCTGACCCCGGCCCAGATCGAGATCTACGACGCATACGCGACTTCGTTTCGGACGATCCACCACAATCTCGAAGCCGCGCTGACGGCGACCGGCGTCAACGACGCCTCGGGAGAGACTAATGCCTCGGCCGCACGCGCCTCGGCCAAGTCCCGCTTCGAGAGCACGAAACAGCGCTTCTTCAACCATCTCCTGATGGGCATGAAAGCCCCGACCATCATCCGCGCGATCAAGGACGATCTGGCGGCGGGCAAGGCTTGCGTCATCCAGGTTGTCTCTACAGGCGAAAGCCTGTTGAAGCGTCGGCTTGAGACGATGGACCCCGAGGATGAACTCGTCGAGGGTGCTTTGACGCCGCGCGACTATGTCTTGGGCTATCTCGAACAGGCCTTCCCGATCCATGCGCAAAAGCTCGTGGAGATCGACGGCAACATGGTGGCTGAACCCTTGCGCGACGCCAATGGCGCGCTGGTTGTCTCCCGCGAAGCGCTTGCCCTGCGCGATGCGGCCATGATGGAGTTGATGACGCTGGCCCCGATCCCTTCGGCGCTGGATCAGATCCTCTGGGCCTTTGGCGACGATGCCGTGGCCGAAGTGACCGGAAGGTCGATCCGACCTCTGAAGGCGGACGATGGCCACCTCTTCATCGAGAAGCGCGCCGCCAGCAGCAATTCCTCCGAAACCCAAGCCTTCATGGACGGCGAGAAGGATATCCTTATCTTCTCCGATGCAGGCGGTACGGGCCGGTCCTATCACGCGGCGCAAACGGCGAAGAACCAGAAACGGCGGCGGCACTATCTTCTGGAGCCCGGCTGGCGCGCGGATGCGGCCATCCAGGGGCTCGGGCGCACGCATCGCTCGGCTCAGGTCAGCGCGCCCTTCTTCCGGGTCTGCACCTCGGATGTGCATGGCGAAAAGCGTTTCACCTCGACTATAGCCAAGCGCCTCGACCAGCTGGGGGCCTTGACCAAGGGTCAGCGCGAGACCGGCTCGCAGGGCATGTTCCGCGAGGAGGACAATCTCGAAAGCCCGATCGCACGGGCGGCGCTGCGTGGGTATTTCGCCGATCTTGCCGCCGGGCGCGCCGAGGCGATGAGCTACGAGAGCTTCACCGACTGGACGGCCCTGCGGCTGATCGACAAGGACGGGGTGCTCCTTGAGGAGCTTCCCCCGATCCAGCGGTTTCTCAACCGGGTTCTGGCCCTGCCCATCCACATGCAGAACGCGCTCTTTGCCGAGTTCATGCGCCGGATTGCCGATCAGACGGAACGGGCGCGCGCGGCGGGCACGCTCGATCTCGGCGTGGAAACCCTACGCGGCGAAAAGATCGAGCAGGTCTCCACAGAGGATCTCTGGACCTGCCCGAAATCTGGCGCCGTGACGCGGATCATCGGGCTCGAGGTGACGGACCCGGTCCATGTCCTGGGCGCTGAAGAGGCCATATCGCGCAATCCGGACAAGCTGCCGATGGTCAATCGCGCCTCCGGCCGCGCGGCGCTCATCTCGGCGCGCCCTATGCAGATGTATGACGAGGACATTGTCACGCTGATGCGCAAGGCGGTGCGGCCCAACGGGTCGAGCTATCTGGAGGAGACGCGGTTCGGGTCCTCGGCCTGGGAGAACATCGGTAAGCCCGAGTTTGCAAGGCTTTGGGATGCCGAGGCTGCCTCCTTGCCCAAGACCACCACGACCAAGCTCTACCTGTTGACAGGGCTGCTGTTGCCGATCTGGAAGGACATTCCGACCACCAATGAGCGCATCTACCGGGTCACGCCCGACGGGGCGACCGCCATGATCGGGCGCACGCTGAGCGAAGAAGGGGCGGCCGCGCTGCGCGCCCGCTTCCTCGTCTCCAATCCGCAAACGCCGCAGGAGTTGTTGACCGCCGCCCTCGGCACCACGGCGCCGGTCGATCTGGGCCGGGGTCTGACGCTGACCCGCCGCCGTGTCGCAGGCGAGATGCGCCTTGAGTTGGGCGGCGCCGACAAGGGCATGATCGACGGCCTCAAGGCCCTCGGCTGCTTCACCGAGATCATCGCTTTCCAGTTGCGGGTGTTCCTGCCGCATGGGGAAGGTGTCGACACGGGAAGCATTCTGGCCCGGATCGTGGGGCAGGAAGCCGCCATGACGTCAGAACAAGCCGCCTGAAAAGTCAAAGCGGGCTTCCGGTCGGGCGTCGCGGATCTGGATTTCACCGGTCTGCGTTTTCGGGGCGCGCGCAGACCAATGCCATGCCCGGTCCCCCAATTTCAGATAAGAGGACAGACCCATGACCAATCCCCAGATCGATTATGCCGCAATGGCGGCTCAGTGGCGTGCAGAGCGCGAAACCACCTTGAAGGCATCCCGAACGGAGCTGCTCGCGCAACTACGTGCGCTTGGCATCAGCGAGGTCACTGCCGAATACGAAGGCTATGGCGACTCCGGCAATGTCGAGGATGTGACGGTGCAGCCTGCAGAGGTCCAACTGCCGGAGCCGCTTGCCACAGAGGTTGGCAACTTCGCCTGGTCGCTCGCCTATCACCATCACCCGGGGTTCGAGAACAATGAGGGCGGCTATGGCACGCTGACCTGGGACATCGCCGCCGACAGCATCACCCTTGATCACGCGGACCGCTATGTCGAATGCTCGCACAGCTATGACGAGGGGCTGTGAGATGGCCCATCCGCTTCATCATGCTGAAAGCTCTGCCCGGAAATTCGGCGGGGTGCCGTCTGACTATCAGGCTGTGCACGATTGGTTTGACGCCTCGAAAGAGCACCTCGCGCTCTTCACGCACCGAGCCATGCGCCATCATGCCCAAGGCCTGTTTGAAGCCGAACGTGTCTTCGGCCTGACCCTGACCAATAGCGCAGGTCGGGACATTCCCGTGCGCTGGATCGGCGAGCAGCATATCCGTGAAGACTGCCAGGGCCGCATTCCGAGCATGGCGGACTGGCTGCGACGGATACAGCCTGAGCCATGGATGGCCAATGGCCACATCGACCGGCATGTCGGCTCCGAGCCCTGCGGCGACCCAAGGGTTGCCTGGGCCTCCAAGGTCGCCGCCGGAAGAACGGTTCTTGGCCTGAAGGATTGGATGGCGGCGCGCGCGACGCAA
>NZ_JAXHCA010000007.1:0-109732 GCF_042466275.1 Sulfitobacter sp. R86518 | reverse complement strand
GCCACGCAAGGTGCCTGACAGCTCTCGGCCGTTGGCCAAACAAATGCTGCATGTAAGCCCGGTTGAACGACCGGGCTTCTTGCGTTGTTTCCCCACCATTCTTCGTAAGGAGGTTCGCATGACACTCGAAGACATCAAGGCGGCCGTTGATGCCGGCCAGACCGTGCATTGGGCCAATACTGGCTACGTTGTCCACAAGGACCGGCTCGGGCAGTACCTCATCACCTATCTGCCCAACGGCAGCTGCATCGGCCTGACCGACCGGGGCGGGCACCAGTTGAACGGAAAAGAGGCGAAGTTCTTCATAGCGCGATCGAAGGACAGCGCGGAAAATCCGGGCAGACAATCAAGACCAGACGGGCAGGGGAGGGGCGGAGCACACTGAGGCGCGGGAGCACACCCACTCGGACGGCAGCTCTGACCCGTGGGCGGGGCTGAAAGGAAAGCAGGCATTCTGATTTGTGATCCCTCAAGGGGTCGAGAAAGCAATCCCGGATGCGCTGGCAAGGACGTCAGGCACCGGCCAATCCAAAAGGAACCATCCCATGTTCGCAGGAACCCTCACCCGCAATGTCGAGACCGCAGCCGCTCAGTACACCGGCATGATCCACTCGACGCGCTTTGACATCGCCATCCAGTTGGAGGCGCGGGCCAAGATGTCCGAACGCAGCCCGGATTTTGACGTGACGGCAGTCAACAAATCAGGCCGCAAGGTGCGCATCGGCACGGCTTGGAACGAGACCGGCAATACCAGCGGCAACCCCTACATCTCGATGCAGATCGATGTCGGCTTGGGTCCGTTCCGGGTCAACGCGGTGCAGACGAAAGAGGCGCGCGCGGCCCAGAGCGGCGAATTCGAGATCATCCCACTTGTCTCAAACGGCCTGATGAAATCCGGCTCGATCTCGGGAGAGCTCACCGCTATGGACGCCGACAACGCCTTCACCGGCTACATCGCCAACATGATGTTCGATCTGGAGTTCATGCTGATCGAGAACAGCTATAAATCCGAGGAGACCCACCCCGATTACCGGATCGAGGTCAGCTCGCCCCGGGGCACACCGATCCGCGTCGGCTCGGCCTGGATGGCGAAAAGCAGGCGCACGGGCAATGACTACCTGTCGCTGCTGATCAACACGCCCGATGGCGACCTGCGCGTGAACGCCGTGCAGAACGAAGAACAGCGCGGTGGGCAGACCTTCTCGATCATCCCGTTCATCGACAGCGGTGAGCAGCCGCAGGACGCAGGCGCGGGGCTGTCGCTGGTCGCATGACCAACGCGCGAGATTAGACGATCCGCACCGAAAGGGGAGCCGTGGGATCACGGTTCCCCTTTTTCCATGTCCGTTTGCGTCAAGGACGCCAACCGCTTGCGATCTGGTGCAAATGCGATACAATAGTATATTAATGTAATGTTGAGGGCGGGCGCGTGGCGGCTGGATCAGGGACGGTTCCATGGTTTGACAACTTTGATGTTGAGGAAGAGGTTGCAGAGTTCCTTGCTCATATCGAACGCTGCACTGGGTTTGCGCTGCCTGAACGACAGCGTGATGTCATCATGACCCATGCAAAGGTAAAGCTCGACAGGACAAGGCAGGCATATCTGGAGGCCAAGGCGGCACGAAAGCCGGTGTCCACGTCGCGCAGGGCTTATCTGACCGACCTGCAGGACACGATCTTCATGGCGATTCCGGAAGAGAACCTCGCGCGGATGCCCCTGAGCGAGCAGGTTCTGAACGATCCATCATTTTACGCGGACGCCATGCACTATGCCGCCGCGATCAGCGAGGATGAGCTCTTCATGGCGCTGTCCTCTTCGCTGAAGGACATGACGGTCCAAGACGCCCGCGCCTTTGTCTCAAAGCTCTGGCACGGCACGATTGACGACAATGCCCGCAAATATGCCGAAGCGTTGAAGCGCCCCGAGCGTGAAATCATGCCGCTGCGGCCTGGGAACACCGTGTAAGATCGGAGCCATTCTCTTGGCTTGAGCCGTACCGAGGTTGGCCGCCTCGAACCCCCTTTCCCGGAGGTGGCACCGTGTGGAGCGCGCGAAAGCCGTTGAAGGCGCTGTGGGGACGACTACTGTCGCCAACATGATGAAACGGGATCACATGCGCGCTTTCTTGCAGCGCGGCGCAACGCTTGCAGCTTTTGTCGCGCTGCTCTGGGCGGTTCAGGTTGTCAATTGGATCACCGGCTACGGCCTGAACCCGGCCTTCGGCCTGATCCCCAGGCACGGCAGCGGGTTGGATGGTGTCATCGCCATGCCCCTCCTGCATGGGAGCTTCTCGCACCTGATGGCCAATACGCCGCCACTTTTGGTTATGGGTGGGCTTCTGGTCATCACGACCACGCGGGCCTTGCTGGCCGTGAACGCCGTGGTGATCGGCCTTGGGGGCGGTCTCGTGTGGCTGTTCGGCGGCTCGGCGATCCATATCGGTGCGTCGGGGCTGATCTTCGGCTGGTTTGGCTTCTTCGTCGTGCGCGGTCTTGTGGATCGCTCCCCGATCACGCTGGGCGCAGCACTGGTGGTTGGTGTCCTCTATGGCTCCATTCTCTGGGGCGTTCTTCCGGGCCAACCCGGCGTGTCGTGGGAGGCGCATCTCTTCGGTGCCATCGCCGGCGCGGCGGCTGCAGTCCTAGTCCGGACGCATGTCCATGCGCCGCGCTTGGGCGACGTCGATCTGGACTGAAGCGCTACACCTGCTCAAAACTGCCACTCAATGAGAGGTCAAATACTGCGACGCAACGATATTAAATATCTAATTTTTCTAATTCAGTTGCGAATTGACCGAGGCTTCCTGCGATCGTTGCAATTCTGGTATTTGCGACCCATTCTCCGCGTAATGTTAACTAGGGTAGGAATATCCATTAACATTCACCGCATCGATGTCCTCTGGGCAATACTCGACCCCGAACAGAATGACTGATCACTATGGTAATTGCGCTGACACCGGTCCGAGAGGGCGATCTATGGACCGGGTCTACATGGACGGTCGAAGACGAAAATGTGTTGGCCGGGCTGCTTGCTCGGGTGGCCATCGGCCAAGCCAGAGTTGCCGAGCGCATTCTGCACGAGGACGGTTTGGTTGACATCAACTACCCAATGGGCGGCTATGAAAGTGCGCGGAACCTACTCAAACTTGGCCCAAGTGGTGATCCGGCCCATCGTGATGGTTGGATGTTCCAAGTGATCTCGTGGATTGCCGCGCACCGCGCAGGCAGGCCGGGCATGATCCGGTCGCCACACATGCGACATGCGGACAAGGGCCTTGATGGGCTCTTGGTTGAGTTCGACGACATGGAGATCGCGCGAGTAGTGATCTCTGAGGAGAAGGCAACGGGGAATGCTCGAACTATGGTCCGGGATCGGGTTTGGCCCGAGTTTCAAGACTTTGAGACGGGCAGACGGGATGCCGAACTCGTCGATGGTGTTTCAACGTTGCTTGCGGGTGCTGGGCATCCTAATCCCGATGCCGTGGTGGCCGCCATCTTGTGGACGGAGAAGCGGGCCTACCGGGTTGCGGTAACGATCGACGACACGCACGCTTCGGAGAAAGGCCTCAAGGCTCTCTACAAGGGCTACGAGGTGGCAGTCTCCGGCGCGATCGACCGTCGCCGGGTGGAGGCCTTCCAAGTTCAGAATCTCCGGCCTTGGTTCGAAAATATCGCCGTCAGGGCAACCTCCATCATCGATGCCGAGGAGGCCGCCATCAATGTATGACGAGAGGACGGCCGATCTGATCCGATCCGCCCCAGACCTTCCCGGCCTCGATCGAGATCGGTTGCCGGAACAACTGTCGCAAGCGTTTGCTGAGATCGTGTCGGCCCGCATCGCATTGCGCGATACCGAGACTCCTGCGGGCGACATCAGCGAGACCATCGCGTTCGCGCGTAAGCTTGCCGCGACCAATGAGGTGTTGGTTACGACGAGACCTGAGCGCGAAAACCGTCGCGCTGCAAGCTTTGTGGCAGCGTCCGCGCATCAACTTGTTTACCAGGCCGAAGCTCTTCTCGGCTTGGCTTCGAGGACTACTACATTCACAGCGGACGCGATCGGTGCCGACGTCTCCGCAATGCTGCTTTTTTTGATCGCAGGCTCGTCTGCCGACGCCACCGAGGTCGCGCGGGCGCTTCGGTCACCGGCGGAAGACCGGCTTCAGCACGAACTCGTGCTAAACCTGGGCTGGTTAGCGCGTGGAATGATTGGGACAATCCTCAACCAGGAGCGACGTCCGGTCACGGAGCTGGTCGCTGGCGAAGGCGTCGATGGCACGCGAGCCGCGAATGCGTTGTACCATCGACTTCTCGAAGGCGTCCGTGCCCTCGCGGCTGTCTTGGGAGGCATTCCGGACGCGGATCGGGACCGACCTGCCGCGATCTTTCGTGGCGTCGCCAGGTCAGCGAGACCAGACGATGCCATTGCAATCGAAGGCTTGCCGCCGATGCCGATCGCCTCGTTTCCAGGTCCGTTCCACCTGGCGCGGCTTCTCGAAACGGCGACTTCGGCACTTCTCGAGGCGGCAGTCATCAATATCAACCCGCCGGACGGTGTGCCTGCGGATCGCTGGCATCATTCGATGGCACGAATCGCGAAGAAGAGGCCATACCTCTGGACTAACCATCTTGCGGCAATCAGAGGAGGCTATCTCGAACCGGGTACATCCTGTGCTGTTGGCTTTCCGACAGGCGCAGGTAAATCGACTACCGCTCAACTGAAGATCCACGCAGCTCTCCTGCGAAACCTGAAGGTGGTTTTTCTCGCGCCGACCCATGCGCTGGTCGATCAGACGGCCCGGGATCTGCGGGCCGCCTTCCCGAACACCAACGTTAAGGGACAGCGAGCAGAGGAGTTTGAGGAAGGCACGCTGCTCGAAGAGCTGCCTGACATACTCGTCATGACCCCGGAGGCATGCCTCTACGCGAGTCACATCGAGCCTGATAGCTTCGCGGATGTCGGATTGCTGATCTTCGACGAATGCCATTTGATTCATCCGAAGACTGACGGGGATCGGCGAGCCATCGACGCGATGCTCTGCCTAATTCGCTTCACGCGAGTCGCCCCGGAGGCTGACCTCGTCCTCCTATCGGCGATGATGAAGAACACGGCAGAAATTGCTGAATGGCTTGGGGAGCTGACTGGGGGAGAACTGAAAGGCCGTCGATCAATCCCCCTTGACGACGTTTGGAAACCAACCCGTCAGTTGCGGGGCTGCGTCGTCTATCAGGCAAACGAAATCGAACGTCTGAACCAGAAAATTGGGGAGGCGTGGAGGAATAAGACGACAAAATTTCCGCCTGTAGGGCTCAAGAGGGATCTACACGCGTCCCCATTAGGACTGTTCAGTCTGAAACAGACATGGGCCTCGATGAAACGCGACGACTACGCCCTGCTCTCGCTCTTGGATCATCAGGTTCTGCTGACGGCGAACAACTACTGGAGCCTCACCCCAAACTCGGGCGAGCTTGCGTCGCACATCGCGGCATCGGCGTCAAAGGCTGGACTCCGGACCCTCGTCTTCTCCCAGTCAATCCCGAACGCATGGTCGATCGCCAAAAAGGCATCGGCGCTCATCGACGCTCCACCGACCGAACTCACTACAGCCGAAAAGGACCTATACGAGACGGCAATCGATGAAATGGGCGACGCGGGTGATGTATATCTCGCCGTCGAGAACGATCTTCTGCAAAGCGCCGCCACGGCGCATCACGGCCTTTTGCTTCCCTACGAAAGAGATTTGGCGGAGAGGCTTTACGGTAGGGACGACGGCCTGCGGGTACTCGCAGCGACCCCGACTTTGGCGCAGGGGATGAATCTTCCTGCCGATTTGGTGATCATCGCTGAAGACAGCCGCTTTGATCGTGAAACGAACCGTCGCGATCTTCTCGATGCCGCTGCGTTGCTGAATGCCGCTGGGCGGGCAGGACGCGCGGGTCAAAGCGCGTCGGGTATCGTGCTGATTGTTCCTGGAAAGGTTGTTCCCCTGTCAGATGAAGAGGGAACGATTGGTGAGCAATGGACGCAGCTCCGGGAGGTCTTCAGCCAATCCGATCAGTGCTTGGTGCTCGAGGACCCATTCGAAGCCGTCATGGACCGTGTCCATCACAAGGCGGAGGACGCCGGAGATCTGGAACGATATGTCGTCAGCCGTCTAATGGAAACGCCCTCAGATGGCGAGGACGGAGGCTCGTCGCCTCGGGTCGATCTGTCCCGGAGCCTCACGGCGTTCCTAAAGCGTAAGGCGGGTGACGAACAGTGGGTCGCTAGCCGTACGGAGGCCGCCCTTTCTGTCTTGTCCGGCCCGGATGAAGATGCTGTCGTGCTGGATCAGAGATACCGAGACCTCGCCTCCATGGTGGGTCTCCCAGAGGACGTGCTCAAAGCTTTGTCTGACGCGCTTGCCGACGCCCAAGATGACATGGCAAGCACGGTGGCCGGGATCTGCGAGTGGATGTTCTCGTGGATGGAGGCCAATCCGGGTCACCTTTTCCGAATGATTAAGCCCTCGACCTTCGAAGATCTCTTTGGGAAGACCTATGGAGACTTGGCATCGGATGAAGAGAAAGCGATGTACGCGGTCCCCAAGCTTGAGTCGACTCTGCGTCAATGGATGGACGGCGCGCCACTGAAAGAAATCCAGCAGACGATATCGCCGAATGGGGCTTCGGCGGAGTTCTCGCCTGACGCACGCAAGTTTGTCATTCGCATGATCCCCGACCTGGCGCATGTGATGGGTTTGCCTTCTCGTATGATGCAGATATTCACGCCGGGAGATTCTGAGCCGAATACGGTGGAGGGTGCGGGCCCCCTCCTCCTCGCTCATGTCTGCGTTCGACGAGGGCTTCGAGATGCAGAGATGGCAGCATTTTCGATGTCGGGGGGAGCCTTGCCTCGAAGGGCGACCCATCGGGCGTTCGATGAGGTACGCCCGCATGTGGCTGCAGCAGAAAGCGGCGAGACGCTCGAAAATCTCAAAGAAAGGGTTCGCGCGGGCAAGGACCTCAAACAGGCAATAGAGGCGTTCTCGAATATTGACCTGGGTCCGTTCGATAGCACCCAGTTGTGACAGAAGGGTACAGTGAGCGTCGAGCAGGCACATCGAAAGTCCGCTTTCCTGCCCATCATGTCGCATGCTGGAGTAGATACTTTGTATAGTCGCCTGCACATCAACCTTGGCTTATGCCTTGCGGCCTCCCCAGCTCGGCTTCGCGTGTCGCAGGGGAGAACGGCCCTTCGGTCCGTCGCGCATTCGGCCATGCGGCCTCACCGCGGCGTCGCACCCGGCATCCCGGTTTGCCCGCCTCGCGAGCACGTCCCTCCCTGGCCGCTCCGCCGGATTGCGCTCTGGTCTGTTTTGCGAGGCAAAACGATCCCGCCGCTTCATCCGTCTCCCGCGTCCGGTCAGGCCGTTTGCCTGCTCGGGTCGGGCAAACCTACCGTCAAAACACACACACATGAGTGCGGAAGCATATCCTCCGGATGGCCCCCAAATCAGCCCGCGTCAAGGATCGCAAAACTTTTCGGCGAGGGCGGGGCTTGTGGCTTGGGGCGGTCCCGTGCGTGAGCGCGCGCATGTGTCGGGTGCCGCGCTCGGAAAACTTTTGCGCCCGGCAAGCCGGCGGCTGCGCCGTCCCTGACCCGGGCAAATTCGGAAACCAGGCATTCGGCCATGCCCCCACACTCACGTGGTGGCCTTGCAACCGAACACTGGAGACCAGACATGGCTTACGACACTGCGAACACCTACGAGACCATCGAGCTTTTCGGACTGACCGAGAAGGACGCCCACCTGCCGATCCCGGAAGATCACATCCTGACCGACCACATCATCCGCGAGAGCTTCGAGGCTCTGCTCGGTCAGCTGCGCGGAACCGGGCTTGAGGCAGAAATCGAACCGCTGGCCCATGGGCTCGCCACGATCCTGCAGCGCCGCAAGGTGGCACTCGGTAAGGAGGTCGACCGCACCGCCGACAAGATCGGCGCGCTGGCAAAATCCCACGACGGATCGGAGATCGCCGAGACCGCGCTCGAAGAGGCACAGGCGCGCTTTCTGCAGCTGCGCGAGATTGTCGGCGCCATCGAGGTGATGAGCGAGGCGGCCGCGGAATGCTACGAGATCGAGACCGGCCATGCCTTCATCCCTGCAGCCGGGTCGCGCGCAAGCGTCCGGGCGCAAGAAACCGGGGCGGTCTTCGAGGCACGGCAGCTCCTGGAGCAGCACGACCGCGAGACTGCCGAGAAGTCGAAAGTCGAGGGGGTGCCCCTGATCGTCTCAGGCGCCACCGACTGGACCGATGTCGATGTGATCTTCAACACGCTCGACAAGGTTCGCGAACGGATCAAGCAGAACCGCAATCAGGAGATCTTCCTCTGCCACAAAGGTGGCAAACACGGAGCCGAGATGATCGCCGCCCGGTGGGCCCGGGCACGCGGAGTGGCGCAGGCGCGGTTCGATCCGCGCTGGTCCGCGCACGGGCGGGCGGCACCGTTCAAGTGCAACGACGAAATGCTGGACGACAAGTTCGCGGCGACGGGGGTTGTACTCTTCGGCGGCAACGGGGTCGCGCTGAACCTCGGGCAGAAGGCGGAAGCGAAAGGCCTGACGGTCATGCGGGTTGCGGACCCGGCGAAGAAGGCGTCGCAGGATTGAAGAGAGGGGGTCGCGCTTGGCGCGGCCCTTTCGTCATGTCTCATGGCGCGTGCGATCGGTCACACTTGATCGGCAGCTCACGGCGTCCAGCACTGTTATCCCTCTACCCAGCCCGTCAGAGTTCGGCCCATCCGCATCGGTACGGGCTGGGGATGGTGCGCACTCGCACATCGTCAGCGGGACAAGACGCGAGGGGTCGAGACGTCCCACTTAAGGCTGAAGACCTGCAGGTTCCTCGGGGCGTGTTTCGGAACATTGCATCTACGCCGGCGGGCTCCGTCAGCACCCCGGCCAGGCTCGGCGGGACGCGGATGGTGGCGGCTGCGTGATGGCAGGGGTCATCCGGATCACTCCTTTTTGCTCATAGATGTGGATCGCACGGGGTCGGCCCAATCGTGCCCTCAGCTCACGCTTCGGCAAGCACAAATACGGCTTCCACGGCGGAGCCGCGAACCCTCCGCATTTGCACTTGCGACCGGGCCTCTTGCCCCCGTGCTGGCAGATCCCCATCGCAAAAAGGAGAGACCCAAATGACCAACCACTACGTCGCCACCGTCCCCGTCAAGTTCACCGACACCGATGGCCAGGAGCGCACCCGTTTTCAGCGCGTGGGTGCCATGTTCCGCAACACCCGCAATGGGGATGGCTCGGAGTTCTTCAGCCTCAAGCTCGACTTCCCCGTCGCGGTCTCGGAGCTGGTGATGTTCCCGCCGAGCGCGAAGGATCCCCAGGACTGAATCCTCTGACGAGGATGGGCCGCCCCAGGACGATCTTGGGGCGGCCCTGCCCCAGTTCCAGGGATGCCGGTTCCGGCGCGGGTGATCGCCGACAGCGACCTCCCCTTGGTCCCGGTCCCTGCGCGCTCAAAGGACGATCGCCGCTCGGAATAGTCGGGCCGCGACAGACCGGCCAGTCAGCCTCAAGGGGGCCATCCGTAAAAACCTATCGGCCAGGGCCTCCCGGTTTTTGCGGCAGAGATTTGGCAAGCCAAATCTGGCCCTCCTTGACCCTGCCTATCCGCCCTGTCGGTGGGGTTTGCGCCCGCCCGCGTTTCCGTCCGAACACATGCGTGTTCGGCCAGACCCTCGGGCGGGGCTGGCGGACGGGACCCCTAGGACAGGTGGGTCGCCTGGTGGTGAGGGCGGCAGAGCCGCGTCCCTGCGGGCCGCGGCGTGAAGCGGACACCAAGGCTGCCTGAGCCTGAATGCGACGGAAGTATATAATTGACAGTGCGGTATATTATCGTAAGGTAGGGGCAGCCTTGGTGGAAGGTGGCAGGAAATAGGGGGTCTTTCTTCGCATGTCGCGCTCAAAACGTCTCACAGATGCGGACCGCATGGAGATCGTTCGCGAGGCTGCGGAAGGCGTTTCCACTTCAGTGCTGGCGGAACGGTTTGGCGTGTCGGTGCGGGCGATCCAGTACACGCTCAAAGCCGATGCCGAGCGCCAGGCAGATGCCGCAATTCCGGTCTTAGCGGTCAGTGTGAAGGTCACGGCTGCGGAGTTGGCGGCGCTCGACGAGGTGCTGGCGAAGGCGGGGATCGAGAGCCGGGCCGAGGGGCTGCGGCGGCTCATTCAGGCGGCAGGCGGGGTGTTCGTTCCGGACGCGCAGATGGCAGCTGAGATGGCGCGCTACCGCGCCTCGCTGCACGAGGTCGGCAATGGGGTCGGGCAGATCGCCAAGCAGATGACGCAGGCCAACCGGATGGGGCAGGGGGCCGGCTCGGAGTTCACCGAGTTGCGCCTCGCACAGATGCGCGGGTTGGCGCGGTTCATCCTGGATTCTGCTGACGAGATCGATCTGCTTCTGCGCCGCCGTCGCGATGGGATGCAGCTGCAGGCCACGGCCGCGCTGAGGGAGTTTGCCCATGCGGCTGAATGATGCCGTCCATGCTGTCACGGGCGAGGTCTTCCGGGATGGCTGGAGCCGCGTCCGGGGCTCCATGCAAGGTTTGCACGTGGCCAAGCAGACCCAGCTTACCCGCGCGGCAGCAGGGCATCGGCCAGCAGTCTTCAAGGCGATCCGGGGCGGCGGCACGCATACCAAATCGCAGCTCGCAAACCAGCTCGATTACCTCACCACCAAGTCCACCCATATCGTGGACAGTAGCGGGTTCCTGGATGGCAAGGCGAAACTTGAGGCGGGCGACATCAAGGATCTGACCGAGCGCTTTGCCAAGCGGTGGGATGGAGGCTTCAAGCCCAAGCTGGGCCAGACGACCCATATGCTCATGTCCTTTCCCATCGGCACGCGTGGGGAGGATGTGCGCGACATCGCGACGGATGTGGCCGAGCGGTTCTTCCAGACCGACGCGGGCCATTTCGACTACATCATCGCGGTGCATGAGGACCGCGATCACCCCCATGCGCATCTGGTGTTGAACCGCCGCTCCCAGGAAGGGGAGTTCTTCTTCCTCGGGCGCAACCATCGCTTCAACTATGACGATTTCCGCCTCGCCATGGTCGAGGAGGCGGAAAAGTATGGCGTGCGGCTGGAGGCCACGCGCCGGGTGGATCGCGGGGTTGTGCATTACCCAGTCCCTACCCGCGAGGTTTACGCCGCGAAAGAAGAGGGTCGCGCTCCCCGCGAGCGCGAACGCGTGGGGCAGGACCTGACCCGGACGCTGGCGGAGATCGCCAACACCAGAACCGTCTACCATTCGCTGGCCGCAGAGGCCTCCCGGGAGGCCCGCGAGGATATTGCCGCGGCACTCTTCCGCGCGGGCGAGGTGCTGGCGCGCGGTGGGCAGGTGGACCGAACAGGAGATGTGTATATGGCCGAGGATCAAAGCTTCGAGGATCTGCGAAGCCTCTATGCGGAAAAGCTCGCGCGGGTGCAGGGCATGATCGCCGAGAAGTCTGACGCGGAACGTCCCGTGCTGGAAAAACGCCTGATCGAGATCCAGGCGCAGGTCCAGCACATGCAGCCTCTCGGATTGCGATCATCCACGCTGTCAGAGGCCCCCTCGGAGGGCGGGATTTATTCCGAGGCCAATATCGACGCCAGCCAGCGCGAGCGACTGGCCGAGCCCGACCTGAGATCGCGCATTGACGTAGCACTACGGGGCACGGGCATCAGCACATCGGAAGTGGTGGCCCGGATCGAAACGGGCGCCTCAAATGCAGCGCTCGAGCATCAATGGATCGCCAATGATCTCTCCAAAGTGGCTGAGGCGCGCGATCTGAACCTCGAACGCCGCGCCGATCTGGAACAGGCGCGCGACATTCTCAACGATGTGCATGTCGAGCTTGGTACGCTTTTGGAACGGGAGAACGTGCTGCGCCGGGATGGCGTCATGGAAACGGAACCGGTCAGCGAGCGGTTCCATTATCACCGGGACGCGGTCCGGGCGATGGAAGGAACAATCCGTCAGGAGATGCGCGCAGACGGCCTGACAGCGCAGCAGATCGAGGACCGGGACTGGGAGGTTGTATCGCGAGCGGAGCGTCGGATCGAGACGGAGCAGCGCGCGTATCTCGAAGCACACCCGGACCTGCTCGCACGTCCTGGCGATGTGATCGACCGGTCTGAACCCTACAGGGAGACCATTACCGATGCGGCCCGCGCCAGCGAGATCACCCGTGAGGTCGACCGGATCATGGAGGGACGCGACGTCCGCACGCCCGTTGCAGATGCTGTCACGGATGAATTCAGGGAGCGCTATCCGGACATGCCGTCCCACCTCGCCCGCGGGCTCGGCGCGACCTATGCGGCTGTCTTCGAGATCCGGGACACGGAGGCCATCAATCAGGTCCGCCGCGAAACCGAGATGCGCGACGGGCTTGGGGTTGGCACGCGCGATGACATCCTCGCAACCCGCGATGGAACGCCGATGCGGTCTGACCGTGCCGACCGCCTTGCAGACGAGATTGCGCGTGTCGTGGACCATGAGCGGGCCGGGGAATTGTCCGCGCCCTTCGAGACCGAGGCGGAGCGGGACGCCTTCCGCGACGAGATCGCGCGGGTGCTTGATAACCGTCAACTTGAGCGGCTCACATCCGGCGATGCCGATGCGCTGGAAAAGGTTCTCGAGGACCGTCTCGACCGGCTCTATGTCGCCAAGGTTTACCTGCAATCGGATGCAGCGACGGCCAACACGGAAGCCTTGCGCCAGGTGGTCGATGATCTTGCCGACACCGAATATGAAAAACACCGCGCGACAGACGTGGATGGCGAGACCGAGCGGGGTCAGGTCCATTGAGCGCCTCCATGGGAAAAGCGCGGATCGCAACCGGCGTCTTGCTGGTGACGCTGGTGACCGGGGCGATGGGCTATACCATCGCCTCGGCGGTGCTGACCTACCAGGATCTTGGCTTCGGGGCCGAGATCGATTTTGCCTATATCGCGCAGAACTATCTGGCGATCCTCGATCGCCGCCCGGAGGACGCGCAACTTATTCACCTGATCATCGGTAGCTTCGCCGCCGCCGGGCTAATGCTGAGCCTCGCCCTCTCAGGGTCCGCCCTGACACGCTTTGGCCAGACCCATTGGCAGAGCGCGCGCGAGATGAAGGCCAACGGGTTCTTCGGGGCGCCCGGCACCGGGTTCATCCTCGGCAAGCTGGGGCCGCCGGGCTCCCGCGCCAATTACATTTGCTCGAAGGTTTTCCCGCATGCGCTGATCGTGGCGCCCACGGGCCGCGGCAAGACCACGGGGTTCGTCATTCCGAACCTGCTGACCTGGCAAGGCTCCGCCGTGACGCTCGATGTGAAGGGCGAGTGCTTCGAGGCCACGGCCCGGCACCGCGCAGCCCAGGGCGACAAGGTCTATCGCTTTGCCCCAACCGATTGGGAGGGCAAGCGCACGCATCGCTACAACCCGCTCCTGCGCATCTTTGAGCTGAAAGATCCCGCGCGCCAGCAGATGGAATTGCAGCTCCTGGCGACGCTCTTCCTGCAGAGTGACAATGACCGGGTGCAGGGCCTCCTCAAGGGCGGGATCGATCTCTTCGTGGCGGCAGGGCTCTTGGCCTTCCAGCGCAAGCGCCCGACCTTAGGAGAAATCTACCGCATCGCGGCCTCCGGCGGGAACAAGCAGAAGGAATACTTCGCGCGCGGCCACGAGGTCGACAACAGAGCGGCCAAGCTGATCTTCACGCGGCTGGCGTCGACCAACAACGATACGCTGACCTCATACGTCTCGCTCCTGATGACCTCGGGGCTCGATCAATGGCAGAACCCGGCCATCGATGAGGCGACGGCAGTCTCGGACTTTGATTTCCGCACGATCCGCAAGAAACCCTTTTCGGTCTATCTCGTGGTCCAGCCTCTGATGGTGAAGCCGCTTGCACCCCTGATCAGGCTGTTCTTTTCCGATCTCCTCTCCGCCATGCAGGAAAAGGACCCCGGGCCGGATGAGCCGTGGCCCGTAATGATCATGCTCGACGAGTTCAATCGCCTCGGCAAGATGCCCATCGTGGTCGAGAGCATCGAGACGCTGCGGACCTATCGTGGTCACCTCGCTGTGGTCACCCAAACCATCCCCGCCCTTGATGAAATCTACGGCGAAAACACCCGCCGCGCCTTGCAGGGGAATGCCGGGGTGAAGCTCTACCTCACGCCCTCTGACGAAAAGACCGTCGAAGAACTGAGCAAGGCGGTTGGCAAGACCACGAAGACCGTTGTCACGCGGTCGCAGTCCATCGGCAAGAACCCGTTTGAAGGGCGCAGCCAATCCACGCGGACCGAGGAAAGTTCGTTGTTGCCCGAAGATGAGGCGCGCCGCTTGCCGCTCGATGAGATCGTCATGGTGATCGATGCGCAGATGCCGGTCCGTGCAAAGCGGATTCAGTATTTTGACGACCGGCTGTTCAAGGCGATCCACGCGGCGCAGACGGGTGAATTGCCGTTTCCAGAGCCGGGGGGAGGGGGATCGCAAGGCACGCTGCCGCTGAGTGTGCGCGCCATGCCGATGACGCCGCCGTCGGATGGGCCAGGGGGAACAGAAGCCGTCGTGGAAAACTCAGCTCAGGCTTCTGGGGATCAACTGTCACGACACACTAGCGGCGTTCCAAAGAAAACCGCGCCTGTCGTTCAAGCCGTCATCGCCGAGGAACAGCGCCAGATGGAGATGGATTTTGGCAGCGGCGTCGTGGATTCTGAAGCTGCGAGCGTAGCTGATGAGGCGCAGATGCGCTCTGCAGTCGATGGCTTGGACGAAATGGAAGCGATGCTGCGAGAGGAGGATGGTGAAAGGCTGGTTGCGCGATAGGGTGGCGGACATCGCCTGTTTGTCGGGGAGGGCGTATTTTGTTGAAAAACTCTTCCTTGATCGAAGCCTAAGTCGCTGATTCAATGGGTCCTGCGGGGCGGGGCTGTTGATGATGGGACCGAAGCAAGAAGCGCAGGCAGCGCTGTTCTACGAGTTCTCCCTGGAGGATCATGTTCCCCAAGACCACCTGCTGCGGTCGATTGATCGGTTCGTCGACCTAAACGGCATCCGAGCCCATTTGGCGGACTTCTACAGCCACACCGGTCGCCCGTCCGTCGATCCCGAACTGCTGATCCGGATGCTGCTGGTGGGGTATTGCTTTGGCATCCGGTCCGAGCGGCGTCTGTGTGAGGAAGTGCATCTGAATCTGGCGTATCGGTGGTTTTGCCGTCTGGATTTGACCAACCGCGTGCCTGACCATTCTACCTTTTCGAAGAACCGGCACGGGCGTTTCAGGGAGAGCAAGTTACTGCGCCATCTGTTTGAGATGACCGTTGCAAGGTGCATCGAAGAAGGTCTGGTCAGTGGCCAGCGCCTGGCAATTGATGCCAGCCTGATTGAGGCGGACGCGAACAAGCAGAACTCAACGCCGAAGGAAGAGTGGGACACGACAACCATCGATCCGACAGATGCACCCCGCGCGGTTCGCGAGTATCTCGAAACGCTGGATGAAGCAGCGTTTGGCGCGGCGAGCGAGGTGCAGCCGAAGTT
The DNA here is from genome assembly GCF_042466275.1 of Sulfitobacter sp. R86518. NCBI lineage: Bacteria > Pseudomonadati > Pseudomonadota > Alphaproteobacteria > Rhodobacterales > Roseobacteraceae > Sulfitobacter > Sulfitobacter sp. R86518. The sequence continues at coordinate 94,156 of NZ_JAXHCA010000007.1, read as the reverse complement.
CACCTCCCATTCTGATCCGGCAAGCCAATGGACGGCGGCACGCAAAGGCCCTGCTTTCTTTAGCTATTCCGATAATTACCTGATCGACACGGATCACGGCGTCATTGTTGATGTCGAAGCAACCCGCTCAATCCGGCAGGCCGAGGTCGGATCAACAAAAACGATGCTGAAGCGTGTGAAGGACAAGTTTGATCTGCATCCCGAACGCCTGATCGCGGACACGGCCTACGGCACGGGGCCAATGTTGGGCTGGCTGGGAGACCGCAAGATCGCGCCGCACATTCCGGTCTTCGACAAGTCCGGACGAAATGATGGGACGTTGACCCGGGCAGACTTTGAATGGGATGCCGAGAACGATCAATACATTTGCCCCGAGGGGCAGGAACTCAAGCAGTTCCGTCGCAATTATTCCGACCCAAACAGAAGGACCGACCGGAAAAGGGACCGCACGATACCGTGCTTTGAAAGAGGTCTGTCAGGTCTGTCCATCCAAGGCCAAATGCTGCCCCAATGCCGATGCGCGCAAGATCAACCGCGAAGAACACGAAGACGCCCGCCAGATTGCCCGCGACATCGCCAAGACCCGTCAGTACGACATCTCGATGAAGTTGCGCAAGAAGGTCGAAATGCTCTTCGCCCACCTCAAGCGCATCCTTGGCCTGGGACGGCTCCGATTACGTGGGCCATGCGGCGCAAACGACGAATTCCTCCTCGCCGCCACCGCCCAGAACCTCCGCAAACTCGCAAAGATCTTTCCTGCACCGCAGCAAACGCGCAAAGCCTGATCAGAAAGGCGCTTGCACCCCGTTCAACGAACTACTTTCTGCGCCAGCAACACGTTGTTTTTCCACAGAATGGGCGGGAAGCTGCCATCTGCTGCAGTACGTGCAAATGGCCGGTTAAGGGCAAATTTCTTTGTGGATTAAATATCGATCCAGAATCCTTCTTCCCGATCTTGAAACTCTGTGTAGCGGTATTGCCGTGTGCCTGATTTCACGCTGCACCATACAGCGGTCTTAAGAGAGTTGCCCAACATTGAAGAGCACGAGATACAAACATAGCGGAAACCCACGAAAATTGAGTAGTAACATCCCCAATCAGACTAAATGTCATATTCACGATTGAACTTCTTGCGTTGGATCGCGGGGTGGGGGCTATAGCCATCTTCATGGGATGCTGGTGCCAAGAGTAGCCAATCCAACACTGCAACCGCGATTGAAGCGCCGAGCGTTCCGATCAAGGTCAAAAACACTCGTTGGACCATTGCGACCTCAGGGTTGCTTGTTGTCAGGGCCGTTGCCACCAAAACCGCAGCAACGGACAGGCCAAACTGGTAGACCGACGCCGACATCCGCCCGCGCATCATCGCAACACCAAAACCCCAGCCGACTGTAAACATCAACACCAGCAAAACCTCGAAATGCGCCGAAAACCCGTATAGTGCCAATACAACCAGCGCGACAATCCCGCCTATCAAAGTAGCCCAACTCCGCTCGGCGGCTTCTGCAAAGGCCTCATCTTGAGTCGGGAAAATTAGTGGAAAGACAGCCGCAATCGCTAGGATCATATCCGAGACTGGCAAAACTGCGTATAGCCAGAAACACAGCCCGGTTAAAACCACAGCACGGATCAAGGCACCACCACCATGATGCCCCGCCGCGGCCCGCGGGGCGTCGACGTGTTTTTCTTTCGTTTTCGCAGGCACCAGCAGGTAAAGCGTGGGAATTGTGACCGCCGCAACACCACAGCCTAGAAGAAAACCGTCGCGAAAAATATTCAACATCACCGGATTTTTCATCCCGACAATCGACATCAGGGAGGCCGCAATCAGCAAGAGCATCCCAAAAGCGCTGCCAGTTCTGCGGGTGAAATAAAAGCCGACAAAATAGAACATGAACATCACCAACAACATCGCAGCGGGCACATGGCGTGTGATGGCAACGATCCCCGCCATCAGCCAGACCACCACCGCAAAAGCCACCGCCCCGCCAATCGCGCGCGCCGGATCAAAGGCCTTGCGCAGCCCCGCAATCAGCCCGATCGGCAAGGCGACACAGATCGGCGCCAAAGTTGGCTGTAGCCAAGCCATTGCCAAAAACCCTGCAACAACCGTCAGCCCGAGCCGAATAGGAAAATTAGGATCGTCAGCAGAGCGAGGGCGGGGAGCTATATACATCTCGGGGCCTTAGTATAATGCGGTGGTCCAGCTGCCGATGCGCTGGAAAAATGCGGCTGTGCGGGTGACAAAATGGGTGCCACCGTCAGGGTGAATGAGAACATTTACCTTCCCCCCCAAACGGGCTTGCCGCGGCCAAGTATGAGTGGTTCCTTCAAGCACAATCCGAACCGGCATTTTGCGCGCTGGCTCAAACCACTGGCTGATTGGGGTGTTGACCGGCAGGCCGCCAACCTCAGAGCGACCGGGATTTATCCCCCAGCCAAGGCTTTCAACATGGCCTTCAAAAATCTGCCCTGGTATCGCATCAAACACCAACGTAACTCGATCATTTGGCTGCACATTAACAAGCTGGTTTTCACGCAAGTCCGCCGTGATCCAGACTGCTTCGCCGTCGATAAAAGTCATGGTCGGCGACCCTGTACCAACAAACTGCCCCAGCCCCAAGTGCACATTGGTCACAACGCCGGGGCCGGGCGCGCGCGCCACTGTGCTTAGCAAGTCATATTCCGCCACTTCCAAAGCGAGTTCGGCGGCGCGAATTTGTGGATTACCCTCGCCGGCGGCTCCAAGCTGTAACCGCGCGCTTTCGGCAGTGGCCTGAGCGGCATGCAGTGCTGCCTCAGCGGCGGCAAGGTTTGCCTGCGCCTGATCACGCGCCGCACCCGAAACGATGCCCCGTTCAAAAAGGGCGGCAGAGCGTTCTGCGCTGGTTCGGGCCGTGTCTGCATTGGCGCGCGCTTGGGCAATCTGGGCCTGGGCCGCCTCGATTTGCGCGCTTGACGCATCAACCCCCTGCACCACCTGTGCCAAAGACGCCTGCGCCCGTTCTACCGCCAATTCAAACGGTCTGGGATCAATGCGAAACATCGCATCCCCCGTGTCCAGAATGGCATTGTCATGTACTTCAATCGCAATAATCCGCCCGGAAACGCGTGGTGCTACTTGCACAACGCTGGCTGAAACGATCCCCCGCGAACTGCCCGGTGCATAATGATCCGAGGCAACAGTCCACGTCACGATCCCCGACAAGAGAACCAAGACTATGGCCAGCACTAGAAAAATCGGTTTCTTGCTTTCGGGTTCTGCAATTTCTGGCCCAGTGTCAGTGGGCATATCCTGCGCTACTGGTTTGCTGGGGTTTGACGGGGGTGGGGAGGTCTCATTTGACATGTCTCAGGCTTTCTAAACGCTCATCGCTCTTGGGCATTGTGCTTTTTCACGGAAATCACGTTGTACTCATTCCTCTCAGCCCAATACGGACAAAAGTGTCCATTTGTCAATTGACAAATGGACACTTTTGTCCGTATCTGCGTTAGAATTATAGGAGCACCCGCGCCCAATGAAACAACGCCCTGATGCGCAAAAAAACCGCGAACGCCTATTGGCCGCCGCTAAGCTTGTATTTTCTGAATTTGGTGTCACGGCTCCGTTGGAACTTGTCCGCGAACGCGCGAATGTCGGCCGCGCCACGCTTTATCGAAACTTCCCAAATCGACAAGCGTTGTTTCTAGCCCTTGTCGATGAGGCTCTTGATGAACTCGACCTTCATTCTGATGACTTTTGGGACCTTCTGGCAGAGGCTGCCGTCAAAGTGGTGGAAAATGAAGTGAGCCACGCCATTTGGGATGCGGCAGATATCGACAGCGACCAATTGGCGATCCGTCACAAAAAGTTGGTCGGGATATTTGAGACACCGCTGGCCATTGCAAAGCAAGACAAGAGCGTCGACCCCGACATTGCCCCCTCTGATATCGTGTTGCTGTTACGTATGATTGGCGGAGCGGTTCACTCTGGCCCAACGACCGAACGCAGGCAAGTGGCGATGCGCGCCGTCGAGCTCCTCCGAAGAGGGATTTCTAGGTTCAGGACCTATTAATCGACTTGATGCTGGGTTGGTGTCATGATTCACGAACCCCAATGATTTGGGGGACAGATGAGCAATCTTTATTGGCTTACAGAAGCGCAGATGGTGCGACTTCGAAAACAGACAGCGCAATGTGAACCAAGAAGGTGTCTAGGAAACTAGGGGCTATTCATATGGACCTTGGTCAACGGCATAAAATCTTAGATGGAATTTGACTACAAAATGGCGGGTTCCAGTCTTGCCCGAAATAGGCTCCAATTCATTTAGGACAACCTGAACAAATTGATTCTATATCAATCACTTAACTTTTCCCTAGGTTCCAATCTTCACCGGACGCCACAAGAGGCATCCCATGCCTCTTTTCCTTTAAAGCAGCCATTCATGCAGCCGTAGCCAACGGGAGCAAAGTCCCACCGCCTTGATTGTTGGGGCAAGCCGCAGCGAAATGTCGTTTTGGATTCCATCCGGCGTTACACGATCCAATGGCAGGTTTGGTGCAAATTGCTGCACCGCTGAAAGTCCTGTGCTGCGTTCGCATGGGAATGCTGCGCGAGCACTCGCTGCGAAGCAAACGGCGGCAAAGTCCGCATTGCCGTCACTGACAAACAACACTATGAACGTCGGCTTTGTCAATTCATCCCCGAAGTGCCACAGCCGTTTTGGGCTGGGACCAGTCATTCCCGTGCCCTATGAGAACGGCAGGTTCGTCCGCACACTGTGAGTTCGACCCCATCCAGATTTTGCACATGCAGCGAATGACCGGTCTGAGGGGCCGCGACGAAGCGACGGTTGTGCATGGCCAAGTCCGGTTAGGGCCGTTCGTGTCGACCGACATGTAGGGCGGAAACCGGACGTTCGCTGCACCTAGACGAATGACTGCTAACGGTGAGCTTCTAAAATAGGGTGTAATTCTCGTCATTGACTGTTGATTGTCACTGAGAACTGACCCAGCATTGTCACCGAGACTTGACCCACCCAGTTGTTATGTTCTTTGCTTTATGATGGCGTCAATGCCGCTTTCTCCTTTCGTGTTTGTTTGGCTGTCGCCGAGCTGGCCTTGAACCGATAGCTGTCATTGCCGGTCTCGAGAATGTGGCAACGATGTGTGAGGCGGTCGAGGAGCGCGGTGGTCATCTTGGCATCATCGAACACGCTGGCCCATTCGCTAAAGCTCAGGTTGGTTGTGATAACGACGCTGGTGCGCTCGTAGAGTTTACTCAGAAGGTGGAACAGCAACGCGCCACCCGAAGCGCTGAACGGCAGATATCCCAGCTCATCCAAGATCACCAAATCAGCTTTCACCAGCACCTCGGCGATCTTTCCTGCCTTGCCTTGGGCCTTTTCCTGCTCCAACGCATTGACCAACTCGACCGTGGAGAAGAAGCGCACACGCTTGCGATGATGCTCGATTGCTTGAATGCCGAGGGCGGTAGCGACATGTGATTTTCCCGTTCCAGGGCCCCCGATCAGCACTACATTCTCAGCCGCCTCCATGAACTCGCATCGGTGAAGTTGGCGGACCAAAGCTTCACGGACTTCGCTGGCACCAAAGTCGAAGCCAGAGATGTCTTTGTATGCCGGAAAGCGTGCTGCCTTCATGTGGTAGGCGATGGAGCGCACCTCACGTTCAGCTATTTCGGCCTTAAGCAGCTGCGACAACATGGGGATCGCTGCATCGAAAGCGGGCGATCCCTGCTCATGCAGGTCCTGCACGGCCTGTGCCATGCCCGGCATCTTCAGGCTGCGCATCATAATGACGATGGCAGCGCCGGCGGGATCATGACGCATGACGTGTTCCTCCTGTAGTGCGTAGCCCGTCATATCGTGCGACATTGGCCTCGGGCTCCTTATTCAAAGAAAGGGCCGCAGGCGGGGTCACATCGGGTTGGTCTACCGGTGCGCCATCCACCAGCCTGTGAAGTAGGTTCAATACATGGGTTTTTGTTGGCACGCCCGCCTCCAGCGCCATTTCCACCGCGCAAAGCACGGCCTGTTCGTCATGGTGGAGCACCAAGGACAGGACGTCGACCATCTCGCGGTCACCGCCTGGCCTACGCAACATATGATCCTGCAGCTTCCGGAACCCTTCTGGCATCTCAACGAAGGGTGCCCCGTTGCGCAGCGCGCCGGGTTTGCGTTGAACCACCGCCAGATAATGGTGCCAGTCATAAATAACGCGCCCTGGCTGACGGTGTGAGCGTTCAATAATGCGCCCATGCGTGCAGACCACATGGCCTTCGGCGACGATGACCAGCCGTTCAGGATAGATGCGGAGACTGACAGGGCGGTTCGCAAAGCTGGCAGGCACTGAGTAGCGATTACGGTCGAATGCTATCAGACAAGTGGGGGATACCCGCTTGCTCTGCTCGACAAAGCCGTCAAACATTTTGGGCAGTGGCATCAGCGCGGCCTTCTCGGCGTCCCAGACATCCGCAATATTGCCAGGCAATCTGCCATGCGGTGTCTCGGTCCACAGAAGATTGCAGCGCTCCTCCAGCCATTCATTCAGCGCATTGAGGTTCGGAAAGGCGGGCATGAGTTGCCAAAGCCGATGGCGGGCGTCGCGCACATTCTTCTCAACCTGACCTTTCTCCCACCCTGCCGCGGGATTGCAGAACTCAGGGTTAAAGACATAATGGCTGGTCATCGCAAGGAACCGTGCGTTTACATCGCGCTTCTTTCCGACGCCAATCCGGTCGACGGCTGTCTTCATGTTGTCATAGACGCCACGCCCCGGAACACCCTCAAACACCCGAAAGCCATGCCAGTGGGCATCGAACAGCATCTCATGCGTTTGCAGCCGATAGGCCCGGACCAGAAATGCGCGGCTGTGTGACAGCTTGATATGGGCGACCTGAAGCTTGAGGCGCTCGCCCCCGACATAGGCCCAGTCCTCGCTCCAATCGAATTGGAACGCCTCGCCTGGCTGAAAGACCAACGGCACGAAAACACCACGGTCAGTCGTATGTTGAGCACGCTGTCGTTCGCCCTTCCAGTTCCGCACGAAGGCCGCGACACGCTCATATGAACCATCAAAACCGAGCTGAACCAGATCCGCATGCATCCACTGGCTGACAGTGCATTGCCAAAGGCAATGTCACGAGAGGCTGCTTGGCCGTTCGCCGTTCCTTCCGTGATTTACGCTGCTCAGACAGCAACCAGCCTGTCAGCTTATCAGCATAAGGGTCCAACTTGCTCGGTCGGTTCAAAATCTGGAACTCGGGCTCAACTATCCCTGTCCGCAGATACTTCTTGATCGTGTTGCGAGACACCCCTGTCCGGCGCGCAATCTCGCGGATGGGCATCTTGTCTCGCAGAGCCCATTTCCGAATAATCCTCAGAAATCCCATGTCTAACACTCCAATAGCTCCCAGCTGATTCAAGCAGGGGCAAGGTTGCACATGGGTCAATTCTCAATGACAATTTCTACAGTTGCCGGGTCAGTTCTCGGTGACAATCAACAGGTTAGCGCGATACGCACCGCATCAGCGCGGAATTCATCTGTGCGTTTCAGTCCCATAGTTAGTCTCCTTTGTTGCAGTAGATGCTATCAAAGGAGCGGCATCAAACCGCGACAGGTCCAAGACAGGCTGGCGAGAGGTCGAGATTGGCCGGGGATCAACTGATCAAACCTGTCCCGTGCACGCTATCGAGCAATGGTTGCACTTTGCACGTATCAACTTTGGCCCGATCTTTGTGCGCACCACGCGTGATGGCACCCGCGCTCTTGATGCGCGCTTGTCCGATAGGCATGTGGCACGGCTGATCAAACAAACAGTTCTTGCTGCTGGCCTACGTAGCGACTTGCCTGATGCAGAGCGTGTGGCCCTTTATTCGGGTCACAGTCTGCGTGCCGGCCTCGCCTCCAGCGCCGAAGTCGACGAGCGTTATGTGCAAAAGCATCTCGGTCATGCCTCAGCCGAGATGACACGGCGCTACCAGCGACGGCGTGACCGGTTTCGGGTTAATATGACCAAGGCAGCTGGGCTTTAAGATGAAAAGTATGCCTTTTTTTAAGGGAGACCATGAAAGCATCCATCCCCAACTGATACGCAGCCAATGTTTCATCACCTAGAGCAAAAGCCTAAAGCCCGTCCGGCTGAAGTCGTTGCGGTGGGAATGCTCAATAGCCACCGGATATAAAAAAAACTGCTACCCAGTTTATCTAGGTAGCAGCTCAAACTTGGGATTTTGGAGGTCTAAAGTTTAGAAGCGGTAGTTCACACCGAACTTGATTTGTTGAAGATCAGCTTCAAGCTGGCCCTCAGTGTTATCAACATCACCAAAGTCTGTGTAGCTATACTCTGCGTACCCGGTCCAGTTTTCGGTGAACATGTATTCACCGCCGAAACCAATAGTTACGCCATCAAGATCCTCGGATACGCTATCTCCACCAAGGGAAACTTCGCCTTCGGCTTGGCTGTAGCCCAACAAACCGTATGCAAGGAAGTTATCTTTCACAAGATAACCACCACGCGCAAAGATGGTCGCCATATCTTGGATTTCGACGTCTACGCCGGAACCTGCCAAAATGCCTTCGCCGTCACCGTCGTATGATCCGAAATTATACTCAGCCCCGAGACCGAACAGCCCGCGGCCGAACTGCCAATCGTAGCCTGCGCGCAGTGCACCGGATACACCGTTGGGCTCGGAGAGATTGTCGCTAAATCCGTTGGTAGTCAAAATCGAAGCCAAGTCATCGTTCGCATCAAGCGAGCCAAAACCGTAGTTAATGTTGCCACCGATGTAGCCACCAGTCCATGTCTGAAAGACAGGCTGCTCAGCGGCAATTACGGGTTGTTCCATCACTGGGGCGACCAGATCACCCGCCAGTACTGGGCTCGAAACGAGCACAGCTAGCGCAGCTCCGTAGATAGAAGTCTTCATTTGGAATTCCTTTAAGGATTATCGTTAACCAGTGTTAATTTTCAGTTTATCGGGCGCTTCGCAAGGACACCTTATGGTTGATTTAATGTATATGCGGCGCATGTGATAATTGTGCATCGCTTGCGTGTGGACCTTTCGCTCTTTCGTGCCGCCCCAAATGCTCGTTTAGGCCACCTTCCGTTCTAATGCGACCGGACCTTTCCAGCCCAGTGTTGAGTGTCGGCGTCGCGGATTGTAAAAACCGTGTGTGGATGCCCTTTCAATGTGAGGTTTTTCAGATTGCTTGGAATAAGTGATTTGTGCAGTCGTGTGTCCGGCCCTTGAATGCGGCTTTCAAACACCGCTGGTCTGTATGATGTCCGTGGATCGGGTCCGAATCGTTGACGCGAACATGTGGCTCTTGGCTTCTGTTTGGTTTTCCCAACCCCGTCTTATGCCCGTTGTTCCTTACTCTCCTTCGCCCTTCTCACATTGCCGGTTTACTCCAGCGCATGGTGCAAAGCTTATGCAGCCAGCGGTGGAATTCGATCGTTCTTTTTTGTGGTTGTTAACGCCCAAACAGTACGGGCAAGTTTGTTTGCTAGTGCAGTCGCCACCAGCATACGAGGCTTGCGAGCCAGCATCTTGGCAAGCCATGACCCAGGTGGAGGACCTTTCCGGATGGACCAACGGATGACGGCCATCACGCCAAAGGGTATTGCCAAGTTGTTTGTCGCGTTTGATTTGGCTTTCTTTCTGTAATGAATATTTCAATTGATATGCCACGCCTAAAGGGCTTCCGTTATCCTCGTGAGGTAATTGCTTACGCGGTCTGGGCGTACCACCGGTTAGCTCTAAGCACGGCGGGTGTTGAAGCCCTGTTGGCTGTCCGGGGTGTGATTGTCAGCCGGGAAACGGTCCGGCTCTGGGTAAATCGTTTTGGTCTACACTTTTCAGATTGCATCCGCCGGGATCGACCACGGCCGAACGACAAGTGGCACTTGGACGAAGTCGTGATCACGATCCGCGGCAAAAAGCACTGGCTATGACGCGGGATCGATGCAAATGGCGACGCGCTCGACATTCTCGTTCAAACGCTCCGAAACGCCAAGGCTGCAAAGCGGTTCTTCAAAGGGCTGGTTACCAAGTTTGGCGAACCCAGGGTCGTCATCACGGACAAGTTGCGCAGCTACATCAAACCGATTAAGTCGCTGGTCCCAGACACTGATCATCTCGCTCACAAAGGCTTAAACAACGCGATCGAGGTGTCGCACCGGTCGACCCGAAAACCGGAGAAAATAATGGGCCGGTCAAATCCCACTGCCAAGCTCAGAGCTTTCTATCCGCGCATGACCGGATCAACCTGATCTTTCGCCCTCGTCGTTACCAAATCACAGCAATTTCATACCGCCACGCCCGCTCAGATGCGTTCAGCTTCTTGGCCGATTACACAGCCGAAATGGCGGCATGATCTACCCTTCTTCAATCCCTCAAAATCTGTAGCGAACAACTTGGCAATACCGGATTGAGACGATCAGAACTATCAAACGCGGCAACATCCATCACAAGCAACCAGGCGTACGAGGGGAGATAAAATTCATCAGTCAGTTGTTTGCCGACGCATGATCCGGGAATCCTACATCGCCCCAACCCGGCCTCACCTAAACAGTGCAACAGTCGCGTTTGATCAGCATGTTTTTCGCGCACCTTGCTTAAATTTTATGGAAAATCCTGCCAATACAGCGCATTCTGCAGAAGAGTTAGCATCGCGTTACAACGTCTAGCTGATACCTCTTTACGGTATCCGTCGATCGGACGGGCTGAACTTTGATGTCGTGCTTGAGGTGCTAATTCGCTCACAGCGATGCGCAAACTATGACACAGGCGCTGAACGACAGTTTATCAGCGCGGATAACGGTAGATCGCAAATGATGCTTTTAATTCGTCAAGAAAAGGCAGCAATCAACGGTCGGCGTAAAGATAACGCCGCACATTAGTGCCAAGAACTACTTTGGCGACATCAGATTCCTTAAGGCGGTGCCGAAGTAGAGTTTTTTCCGATAGCGGCTCGTGGGCCCCTCCTTGATCGACCCATGCACGCGCATCGGCCGCATTTTTTACGGCACCATTGTAGCCCAGAACATAGGCGGTCTCAAAAAAGGTGAACCCGTGCAGGGCGACTTCGGCAGCGGGACTAGCGAGAAAAAAGAGCGATGCGCAAGTGCCGATAGTTGGAGCGCGATCACCCAGATCAGCCCGTAGCTGTCTCATTTCGAGCGGAGGCAGCAATTTGATTGGCGGACCGCCCTCACGCGCAAGAACAGCGCGTTTTTTAAGATATAAATTGCGTAGCCTCGACGTTCGCCAGTGAGGGTAAACAACCAGTTTTACCCCATTTTCGTTCAAATAAGACCCTGGAATAGCACCCGCGCTGCGTTCGCCTGTTTCTCGCAGGTTATGGAACAATATATCGGTCCGGCATCCCATTATTTCGGGATGCCGCTTAGACAATTCAATTCCGTTGTTGAATCTGATCACATAATCATAATCATCCACATTAGTATCGGCCAGATCCTCAAGCACGGTGTCGGCCGGGCCAATGAGGATGATGCGGCGTCCACGGAACGCTTCAGCACTCAAAAGTGAGGGCCCCCGTGGCCACCAGCGCTGCATGGCCAAATGGTCGCGAAAAAGCCGTCGGGCGTAGCGGATTGACCAAACTTGATCCATTAAAAGCCGACTGTTTGGGCGATATGATCAAACATCGCGCTGCGCGCCACAGCGGCGTGATCACGGTACCGATTAAGGGCGGCGCGCTCACTTTCGCTGAACGGCATACCATTGCGCGCACGGTCGGCGAAACCGGGATCGTTGAGATCCTCAGGATTGAGCAGCCGTGCCGTGTCACCAAATACGTCTATCAAAACCGCTTCGATCTTACGCGTATTGGATGGCAGTGCGACGAATGGGGTTTCTGTCAGGATTGCCAGTAGAACGCTGTGAAACCGGCCTGTGACAACCAAACTGCTTTGAGACAGTCGTTCCGCGAAAGCCAATGGACTGCTGCGCGCACGCCAGCGACAAGTCTCAGGGCTGCCGCGCAAAGTCTTGGTCATCCTGTCGCGCATTTTGTCGAGACGTGAGAGACGCGGCTTCATTCGCTCGTGGTACCCATCTACGCAGGACGCAAATCGTTGAAGTGCTTGGGCCGTCTCTTTCAGCACGCTGTCGGTGATCACGATGCCGGACCTAGCAACTGCGCTTGGCGGCGATTTTAGACCCAGCGAAAGGTCAGGGACGACATGTGCCTCAATATTGTGACTTTCCAAATAGGACAAGCTTTCGCTTTCCCGAACATGGATTGTATCAAAAGCGCGCAGCGCATCGAGTGCCGTGTCGTCCAGCGCGCTGACCGAAGCGTTTATCAGGTGCGCAGGTAGCCCCCTATTCTTGGCGTAATGGGCCAAATCAACAAGATCGCGTGTCCGTTTGCGATCAGATGAATGGTAAATCGTGCCCTCGCCATTAACGACGATGATATCGGGTTCCAGCTTGCGCAACAGAGCCGCGTGATCATGCCAATCCACAGCGACTGGCCAAAGATAGGCAGGTTCAATCCCGCGGGCAGACAATTCAGATATCACGGTATGCATGACAGCGGTGCAACCGTAGTGCCCAGTGACTGACGTATCGTTAAAGATTCCAGCGCGCTTCATTACCGTTCGATATTTGACATAGGGATGCTGAAATGTCTAGAGTGCATAAAATCAAGATTCAGCAGAAAGTCTGCTTTCCTTTTGCCGCGCCCCTGCGCTCCTCTCCTATTCAAGGCCGTTCCGAAGTCTATGTTCAATCCTGTCATCCTTGCTCCAAACCTCGAGGGCCGTTTGCTGGGCGTGACCACGACGATTGCAAGGTTTGCACAACTGCCGGTTCGCAAGGCCGCAATTCTATCGACGGGTCCAGATCTGCCAGCAACAGCGCCACACTCTCTGCGTGGCTGGCAGGCGCGACGCAACACCGAGATGGTGTTGGGCCTCACTCTTGCACACCTTAAGCGCAGAAACCTGAAGCGGATTTTCAGGCCTACTTATCAGCGCAAGTGTTCAGTTAATACACGGTGCGCGATTGCAAGAACCGGCGCGTTTGTCGCGACATCCACCGATGGTGTTACCTCTCTGCCGCGACCCGCTACCGCCTTACATCACGGCACCGACGCTTGCGCCCATGTCCACTGTTACTTCACGCTCGAGAACACGGCTGACGCATTGATCGCCATATACCAAAAGCTGTTGCGAGAGGTCCCCAACCCATGCCGAATTCGACACATCGGAGACGATGCGCATTCAACTCGGCAAGGTCGTTTCGATGATTGACGCGGTTATCACTTGGGTTGACGGGGCAGATCCAGCACATCGGGCCCGACGCGACCGCTTTGCCGATGGTTCAGTTCACGCGGATGCCAAGTCGCAGACCCGTTTTTTCAGTTCGGGCGAAGTTCGTTTCGCCGTGTTGTCCCTTTTGCATTTTTGCCCGTTCGTCCGTCATATTCATGTTGTCACCGACGAGCAGTATCCGGACATTCTAAGGTCGGTTTTAGAGGATCAGGAAAAGGTTCGGATCGTAGATCATCGTGATGTTTTTGGCGAACACGCGGACTTGCTGCCGGTTTTTTCGTCCCGCTCGATCGAGACGATGATCCACCGAATTCCCGGACTGGCCGAGCATTTTCTGTACCTGAACGACGACATTTTCGTCGGACGACCGATGCGACCGGAGGACTACTTTGATGGCGACGTTCCGATTTTGCGTGCAGCGTTGCGCCGCTTTCCCAATCCTATGTTGCAGTGGCTGAAATCGAGGTTGCGCCGCGATCGACCGGGTTACGCTGCCGCGCAGCGGGACGCGGCGCGGCTGACGGGGCGGACCGACACCTACCTGCTGGCAGAGCACCAGCCCCATCCAATGCGGCGATCAACACTGGCGACATATTATGCTGGAGATCCGGCACCGATACGGGCGCAGGCGGGTCATCGCTTTCGATCTGCGGCGCAAGTATCGCCGATCGGGTTGTCAAACCATCTTGAGATGGCAGCTGGCGCACGGATGGAGCCGCCGCACGATGTTGGCTATGTTCGACCCGGGCGGCCGACCGGTGCATCTCTTGTCGAAATGATGGACCGCTTGAATGACAACGCTTTCGCGTCCTTCTGCGTCCAAAGCTTTGATCAAATGTCAGACACGGACCGTGCCGTCATACTGGAAGGGCTAAAGCAACGCTACGGTTGAGCCATAATTCCAGCGCGCCAAGCTTTTTGGCTTGATTCGAGGCTCGGCTGCGCCACGTTCGTCCCTTCGCGCAGACGGCGCACTAGGCTGGGGGCGCAATAGAGTGACGCGGCTAAATCACGGCATGCCGTAACATGTGCCAAACGCCCTTTGTCATCAGAGGCCAATCTCTCGATCACGCCACGCACCTCTTCGGGGCCACAGTAAAACGCCAGATCGCCGAACGTCGCCTTGAAACGGGGGGGCAAAATAACCGGCAGACCAGAGAGGATAGCCTCTACGATGGTACGCCCGAAGGCCTCGTGTCTTTCGGCTGAGGGAAAATTCACAAATACATCTAAAGTTGCCAAATAATCCTGTACGCCGGCCAGCCCGAACGGCAACACATCCCATTCGTTGGGTATTTTACCAAGAATTTTGCCTACAGTATCTGCGCCACCGAGAATACTGACCCGGAGCACCGGATCGTCTGCCGGATAGACAGCTAGCAAGTCTTCGGGATCTTCGAGCCACTTTCCAAAATGGTCTCGGGCGTGTCGACCAATGATGATCGGCTCTTGCATTGTCGTGCGCGGAGCGAAGTCGAAGGCGTCTTCATCCAGTACAGGAGGCCAGTCACGCGTCGATAATGTGTCGGGTGCATCCGTGCCTTCGCTGTCGCGCGCCGATTCAGCTCTGATGATCGGGCCTGTTGGGCAGACCTCCTTGCGCCGCCAAGGCAATGAATCGACGCGGCGATGCAGGTCTGGCCAGGAAAAAATAGGGCGCCCATCTTCGTTCCAAGCGGAATTGTTGACGACAAAGATCGCATGCTCAGGTTTGATCTTCGATGCCAGTTTTTGGAAAGCGCTAGACATGGTCATTCTTGGCCCGCGCACAATCAAAGATTTGCATTTAATCGAGTCAATGTCGGTGCTGGATGCGACATATTCTTGGACCGGCAAAAAACGCTCGGCAATCCAACGCCATTTCCATCGAGATCTACGCATACTGCAATGTACAATCAGTACTTTCAAACCTGCCGCCTTCAATGCCTGCAGTTCGGTAATGGTTGTGGCAGCATTGCCTCCTGGAAACGCGCAGTTCGTCACAATACAGACGTCCACGTCAATTGTGCCGCCTGGATGCATGTCCGTTGCCAGCGTCAACCCGGAGGGTGGAGGCGCAGTGAAACGAATGGCGTAGTTCCAAAATTTTTCCGCGCGATGCTTTTTCATGACAAAATTCTGCCTTAGGAAAACCGCATCGCTTTGATGCTAGATTGAGTTGCCACCATATCTGTCTCTTTTGTCAAAAAAAATGGATTGGGAGTTTTTTTGTAGCAACCCCCTTTGTCCGCTGCAACAGCTAGATATTTAGCCTGAAACGGACTAGATTAACCGTCAGACCAATAATATCATTCATTGAGGCGACCTTCATTTGGCAAAGTCAAAGCGATTAAATCCTGTTTATGGAAATGGCGAGATGTTTGGCCGCTTGTGGCGGTCATACCTACGCAAGCATACGGTGCCCATCGTCTTGGCTTCTGTCTTGATGGTGATAGAAGGCAGCACTCTGGGCGTATTGTCATGGATGCTCAAACCGACCTTTGATCTGGTGTTTGTCGGAGGACAGGCGGATGCTATCTGGTGGGTCGGCTTGGGTATTTTCGGGTTGTTCGTGTTGCGCGCGACGACCGGGGTGGCGCAAAAGTTCATCATGGCAAAGGTGTCGAACAAAACTAGCGCTGAGATGCAGACCGATTTGCTCAAACACGTGCTTACGTTGGATAATTCGTTCTTTCAGGCCACCTCGCCAGGTGTTTTGATCTCGCGCATATCGTCCGACACTCGTGCTACGCAAAACATCTGGTCCGCTTTGATCACTGGTGCCGGACGAGACGCCATATCGCTGTTATCACTCTTCACTGTTGCACTCATGGTTGATCCGATCTGGACGATGGTCGCCCTCATCGGCACGCCATTGTTGATCTTACCGAACCTGATGCTGCAACGTTACCTCCGAAAGAAAAGCGCGTCGCTGCGCGATATAGCTGCTGCGCGTGTTACTAGGCTGGATGAGATTTTCCACGGAGTCACGTCGGTTAAGCTCAATGCGCTGGAGGCGTATCAGCATCGACGATACGCCTCGCTGACCAGTGCTTTCGTTAAAGCTCAGGTCAAGATGACCGGAACATCCGGCATGATGCCCGGCGTCATCGACATCGCCACGGGCTTGGGTTTTTTCTGCGTCATAGTGTACGGGGGAAGCGAAATCATTGCCGGCGAAAAGACCGTTGGCGATTTCATGTCTTTTTTCGCCGCTATGACTTTGGCTTTTCAGCCGTTGCGGCGGTTGGGCTCGCTGACCGGTACCTGGCAAATTGCCGCCGCCAGCCTCGAGCGTGTGTTTCAGCTCTTTGATTTGCGCCCCTCTATCAGTGGGAATTCGTCTCCAGTGGTAAAGCCCGACTTGCAGGACACGACAATTCGTTTTGAGAATGTCGATCTTTCCTACGGTGATGCTGAAGTTCTTCGTGGTCTCACTTTTTCAGCTGAGGCTGGGAAAATGACGGCTTTGGTCGGTGCCTCCGGTGCGGGAAAGAGCTCTATCTTTAACCTGCTGACCCGGCTTGTCGAGGTAGATTCCGGCCGCATAACGATAGGCGATCAAGACATATCCAAGATGGACCTTCCTGACCTGAGGTCCTTGTTTTCGGTTGTCAGCCAAGATTTGCTATTGTTTGATGAAACCATCCGGGAAAACATCTTGGTAGGTCGGAAAGATGTTCCAGAGGATGTCTTGCGCGAGGCGATTGAAGCGGCGCATGCGTCTGAATTCATTGATGCAATGCCAGTTGGTTTGGAAACGCCAGCAGGGCCGCGTGGATCGAACTTGTCAGGGGGGCAACGACAGCGCATCGCGATCGCGCGCGCCTTGCTGCGCGACGCGCCAATTCTGTTGCTAGACGAGGCCACGTCAGCCCTAGATGCCGCGCTCGAAGCTCAGGTACAGGATGCAATCGAGACGTTATCCAAAGGACGCACGGTGCTGGTAATCGCTCACCATATGTCAGTGGTTGCGCGCGCTGACCAGATCATCGTTTTAAATCAGGGGCAGACAGAAGATCAAGGCACAGAAGCAGAACTTCTTGTTCGCGGTGGCTTGTTTGCGAATTTACACGCATTGCAACTTCGCCAGAAATGATGCTTCGCTGGATAGTTGATAAATTAGATTGTTGCTTCGAGAAATCTTGTGTTTGAAGTCGTAGAGAAGTGTACTCAAAATGAGAGAAAATCGTGAATAGCAATCACTGGATGGACACCTTGCGCACTTACGATCAAGATATCTTGCCTTTCCCAAAGGTTCGAATCATCGAACGCGTTAAGCTTAGATATTCTAAAATTTCATTTGGGGCTTTGAAATATACTGACTTTGAGGGTGTTTCCAGCAAGGTTCAATCAGGTGCATGGGCTTTCTATCTTCCAGAACAAAGATTGAAATTATTGCATGCCCGTCAAGGAAAACAAACCTGCCTTCATAAAGTCGCCAAGAGGTTCGTTCAACCGACTGCGGCCGAAGCGACGGATAATATGCAAGCGCGTGAGAGTGGCTCTAAGATAGGTAACTACTTTGTGCAGGACTGGGAAAGAGCTTTAGATAAATCAGTGTCGCGTCGGGTGGCCGAAACTTGGATTGCAGCACGTCGACTAGCAAGTGCAGGGCTTGGCCCTCAAGTATCGGAGATCGTGGTTGTCAAAAAGTTATACGCGCCATACGCGCGACGAGTCGCGTCTGTGACAGCAGGGTTTGTCCAGGAGAACGCATTGGAATTGCCCCCTGGTCCGAACGCGGATGAAGCCGCAATGATCGTTGCAGGCGTAAAGCCAGATCAGATCAAATCCTGCATTCGCCAACCCATCAACGGCTATGTCGTCGATCTAAACTCCGTTGTGGGGGTAGAGCCATTAGATGCGGAAACCGAGATTACGGCATTGGCTGCCCACATTGAAAGCAGTTAGATTGGCCAAGAGAGGAACATTCATAAATATGGTTTTTACACCATATTCAAGAACTCAATTGGACCAGTATGTTGGTAGACTACACAGGTTTGCTTACGCGCATTAGAATATTTGTTATTTCTATGTGTATCACAGGAGGTCAGTTCGTGAGGCTGATGCGCGCTTGAGATACACCTCGCGACATCCGCAGACCTGAAACATTTTAAATCCTGCCTAGAGTCTACTTGCATTGCAGCTATAATCGTTTTGAAACGAGCGAAGGCGGAGATAACATATGCGGGTAACGGTTAAGCAGTCAGGGAACATCGTTGAAGTGTCCGGTTATGGGGATCCGATCATTTTTCAAGTGGAGGGGATAGATCTCGACCCTCTCACGGACCACACATTTGCCGCGTGGTTGATGCTGCCTTGGGCGATGAAAACCGGTGAAACGATTGAGATCGACGGCCCCGTGGACGCGTTGGCAATTGAAAATATCCGGCATTTTTCCAAGGCGTGGGAATTATGGGAGCCTCACAAATTCTCTCCCGTCGATGTCGCTTCAGCATCAAAGGTGGTACCCGCCGAAAAGTTTGGAAATCTCGTCTTTTATTCGGGGGGGCTGGATTCCACGGATATGCTCTTGGAATTGGGTCGACAGGCGCAAGCGACCACTGCTTTGACGGTGCAAGGATTTGATTACTCAAGCACCAGATCGGAGCAATTTGCGCGGCTGAAGGATCAGGTGGCTCCCCTTCTCGATGAATTGAATTACAAACATGCAACATTGGCTATTTCTCGAGTTTCCGGCGGCTATTATTCATGGTCGCTCCAACTTGCGGCGGCCGGATTTCTGTTTGCCGGACAGTTCGAAAAGGCACTCTTCGCAACCGATTCAAATTGGGAGCAGGATATGTCCCTCTTTCCGTGGGGTTCAAACCACGTGACAAACCGCTACCTCAAGGGGAACAATTTCTATCTTACAGGTCTAAGTGATCATAGAACAAGGACGATGAAGGCTAAAAGCGTGGCCCAGCATGATACCGCGATCCATGCCGCTTCATTTTGCAAAAATCGGGAGGTTCGGCCAAAAAATTGTGGCGTGTGCTCCAAATGCCTCCGCACTAAAGCGATGTTTCTCGTTTTTGGAGAAACTCCAGACATCTTCATTGACGGAAGCTTCGACGCTTCATTTCTCAGATCTATCGATTTGGATGACCGAAAAGAAATTCCCCTGATCATGGATCTTTGTCAGATCGCACGGGAAGAGGGAAAGCTTGACCAGATACCTGAGCTACGGGAGCTGCTTGAAGATCTCAAAAGACCAACAACCCAATACTCGCACCGGCTCGCAAAGATGAAGAAAGCTTTAAGGAAAATCTTATTAAGCTAAGGCGAATGATCGCCGCGTCTCGTAGATGTCAAACTATGGGACTGTTGCGTTAGTTTTGGCAATAGCATTGGTGTCGGTCGGTACCTCAACTAGGCGACATTACCGAATAGGCCATTGATGAACTCGGTCTCGCCTTTGACACTGACCTGCCCCCCGAGGCTCCCTCATTCATAGTGAGAGTTTGCGGGTTTGGATTTCGTATTCTTCATCGTCATTTTGGGCAAGCGCGTCGTGTGCGGTGCCCTCAAATTGCTCACGCGCACGGCGCGCTTCAGCAGGTGCTTGGTTTCCGAGTGATGAGTGCGGTCTGACGTTGTTGTAATCGTATCGCCAGAGATCCAGCTTGCGGCGAGCATCATCGTAAGCGTTTCCTGCCGCCCACCTTCCGTCTGTCATGGTGATGGGTTCATTGGACCCTGTTTGTAAAACGCGGAGCAATATTGGGCCACGGAAGCGGCTGCGTTTTGCAGTTGTAGCGGAGTAAAAGTCCGCCAGTTTGTGCCCTTCGTTTATGCGGAGGGCGGGAGATGTATTCTGTGGATATTTATAGCCGCGTGCGCCGCGCGTGTTTGAAGGACGGCATGTCAGCGCGGGAGGCCGCGCGTTACTTCAATAAAGATCGTAAGACGATTGCCAAGATGCTGCGCCATGAGCTGCCGCCCGGCTATCAGCGTTCAGAACCGCCACGCCGCCCGACGCTTGATGGGTTTGTTGGTGTGATCGATGAGATCCTTCGCACTGACAAAGCCTTGATCAAAAAGCAGCGACACACAGCAAAGCGCATATTCGAGCGTTTGCGCGACGAACATGGATATGCGGGCAGCTTAACGACGGTGACCTATTACGTTCGTGAGCAAAAGCGGCGGACCAAAGAGGTGTTTGTGCCGTTGTCGCATCTTCCGGGCCATGCGCAGGTAGATTTTGGCGAGACGCTGGGTGTGATTGGCGGCGTGGAATGCAAGATCCACTTCTTTGTGATGAGCTTGCCCCATTCGGATGCGGTGTTTGTGAAGGGATATCCCGCCGAGACAACCGAGGCGTTCTGTGACGGCCACGTGTCAGCCTTTGCGTTTTTTGGCGGCATCCCGCAGTCCATTCTTTACGACAACACGAAGATCGCAGTCGCCCGCATTCTGGGGGACAAAACCCGCGTCCGGACCCAGCGGTTCACAGAGTTGCAATCGCATTACCTGTTTGATGACAAGTTTGGGCGGCCTGCGCGAGGCAACGATAAAGGCAATGTTGAGGGGATGGTTGGCTACACCCGCCGCAACTTCATGGTGCCCGCGCCACGCTTTGACAGCTTTGATGATCTCAATGCGCACCTTGAAGCGAAGTGCCTGGCCCGACAGGGCGAGACACTTCGTGGCCACGACAAAACCATCGGCGAGCGCTTGATATCTGATTTGGATGCGCTGATGGGATTGCCCGTTGCGGAGTATGAAGCCTGCGATCACGTCAGCACACGGGCCACATCGATCTCGATGGTGCGCTACAAAGGCAATGATTACTCGGTACCGGTGGCCTATGCACACCATGACGTTCATGTGCGTGGCTTTGTACACGAGGTACTGATCGGTTGCGGCAATGAGGTGATCGCACGGCACCAGCGGTCTTACGCATCCGCGGATATGATCTTTGATCCGCTGCACTTCTTGCCGCTGATTGAGCAGAAGGTTGGGGCCTTGGATCAGGCAGCGCCTTTGCAGGGTTGGGAACTGCCGGACGTCTTCGCGACCCTGCACCGCCTGCTCGAAGCCCGCATGGGCAAACCGGGCAAGCGGGAATACGTTCAGGTCCTGCGTCTGTTGGAAACATTCGACATGGATGTTGTACAGGGCGCAATCAGTCATGCCATTGATCTGGGTGCAATTGGCTATGACGCTGTAAAGCATCTCGTGCTGTGCCGGGTTGAGAAACGACCGCCGAGGTTGGATTTAGAGTTCTATCCGTATCTGCCCAAGGCCAATGTCGCCATGACGCGGCCATCCAGCTACATGAGTTTGATCGGAGGGACAGCAGCATGACTGACGCGCCTCAAATCCTTCTGCACCACCATCTCAAAAAGCTGCGACTGCCAACGTTCCAAGGCGAGTATGCCAAACAAGCGCAGCTTTGTGCGGCCGAGAACAAAGACCATGTGCACTACCTGGCACGGCTGTGTGAGATGGAACTGATTGATCGCGAGCGCCGGATGATTGAGCGGCGCATCAAAGCGGCAAAGTTCCCCAGTACCAAGAGCTTGGATAGCTTTGACTTCAAGATCATACCCAGCTTGAACAAGCCGCTGACGATGGAGCTGGCACGCTGTGATTACGTTGATCGCAAGGAAAACATCATCGCCCTTGGACCGTCAGGCACGGGCAAGACGCACATCGCTTTGGGACTTGGATTGGCTGCATGTCAACGCGGGTTGAAAGTACGCTTCACAACGGCGGCAGCCTTGGTTCATGATCTGATCGAAGCCCAAGATGAGCGGCGATTGCAGCGTCTTCAAAAACAACTGACCAGCCAGAACCTCTTGATCATTGATGAGTTGGGCTTTGTGCCCCTCAGCAAATCCGGCGCAGAATTGCTCTTTGAGGTCATATCGCAATGCTACGAACGCGGATCCGTCATCATAACCTCAAATCTGCCTTTTGATGAATGGACCGAGGTCTTTGGATCAGAACGCCTGACTGGCGCGTTGCTGGATCGTTTGACCCATCACGTCCACATCCTCGAGATGAATGGCGAAAGCTACCGGCTCAAACACAGTCGCAAAAACCGACAATATGAATCGCCCCGAGTTTGTCGGAGACCATCAACTTAAGTAAGGATGATGGTTATGACAAAAAGCAAAATGGCAAATCGCTACTCGCCAGAGGTCCGCGCTCGCGCGGTCCGAATGGTGTTCGAGCATCAAGGCTCCTACGAAACGCAGGCGGGCGCGATCGCGGCCATTGCACCCAAGATCGGCTGTATTCCCCAAACCTTGAGCGGATGGGTCAAGCAGGCTGAGAAGGACAGCGGCATGCGCGACGGAGTGACAACCGAAGAGCGTGATCGCATCAAGACGCTGGAACGGGAAAACCGTGAGCTGCGCCAAGCGAATGAAATTCTCCGCAAGGCATCAGCTTATTTTGCGCAGGCGGAACTCGACCGCCCACTCAAGCGATGATCGGCTTCATTGATGATCAAAGGGCTGTTTACGGTGTCGAGTCAATCTGCAGGGTGTTGCCGATTGCGCCGTCAACTTATTACCATCGTCTGGCATGCCTCGCTGATCCGGCCAAAGCTTCTGCCCGGTATCAGCGGGATACAGAGCTGCGCCCGGAGATCAAACGTGTCTGGGATGAGAATTATCAGGTCTACGGGGTGCGCAAGGCCTGGCATCAGTTGAAACGTGAGGGCTTTGAGGTTGCAAGATGCACGGTGCAACGGTTGATGAAACAGATTGGCATCCGTGGGGCTGTGCGGGGCAAGGTGGTCAAAACAACCGTGCCTGACACGTCAGCGCCTTGTCCGCGTGACAAGGTGAACCGCGTGTTCCGAGCACCAGCTCCGAACCTTCTCTGGGTCAGCGATTTTACGTATGTGTCGACGTGGCAGGGCTTTGTCTATGTGGCCTTCGTCATCGATACGTTTGCTGATCGCATCGTCGGATGGCGGGTCTCACGATCCGCCAAAACGGACTTTGTTCTCGATGCTTTGGAGCAGGCCCTGCATGACCGACGGCCGGTCCAGAAAAGTGGATTGGTTCACCATTCGGATCGCGGCGGTCAATATTTGTCCATTCGTTACACCGAGCGTTTGGCTGAGGCTGGCATCGAACCGTCGGTAGGCAGCGTCGGGGATTCCTATGATAACGCCCTCGCTGAGACAATTAACGGTCTCTACAAAACAGAGCTGGTCCATCGCCAAGGACCGTGGCGCAACATGCAGGATCTGGAACTGGCCACCCTCGGCTGGGTCGATTGGTTCAACAACCGGCGTCTACTTGGTCCCATCGGAAACATCCCGCCAGCAGAGGCTGAACAGAACTTCTATGCACAGCACGACGTGCTCGATATGGTCGCGTGAAATGAAGCTATAGGTCTCCGGTAAATCCGGGGCGATTCAATAATCCACCCACAATCAAAGACAGGAAAATGCTGGCCCAAGGGCCAGCATGCGCTTTGGCCCGCTTCAGCTTTGTGAAGAGCACGCGCGCCAAAGCGCAAAACAACATCAAACGCAGTGGCCCCTTTTTATGCCGCGACCTGGCCCACTTTTACTCTGCGATTGACAGTCAAAGCGACTGCGACCGAGGGGAGGAGCTTCTTGATTGGATGGCGCATGCTGAGAAACCTCCGTGACAGGAGTTCAGCATACATACGATAATATACTATCGCAACACTAAGTATAAAAACGCATAATGAAGTTTATGTTAAAGATCCACCCATTCAAGAGTAGATTGAAGTTAAAGAGCACTATCATCGAACTGGAACAGCTAGTTTAATTTTCAGATTATAGCCAAAACTCCAAATTAGGTCCATCCATTGGCGAGCGGGCGCGCGCCCCTATTCGAAGAGACGGCGCGGTCACTTCAGACCACCTTCCACGACATCAAGAACGCCCATGTTGGTGATGATGCGGTCGACGACACCTTTACCAGTAAGCGGCAAGGTGCATGTCTTCAAAAGCTTGCTTTCCCCGTGTTTGTTGGTGTGATCCATCACGACGATCACACGGCCGACACCTGCAACAAGATCCATCGCGCCGCCCATGCCTTTGACCAGTTTATCGTGGATCATCCAGGTGGCCAGATCTCCGTTTTCGGCCACCTCCATCGCGCCAAGGATCGCTGCGGCGATTTTACCGCCACGGATCATGCCAAAGCTGGTCGCGCTGTCGAAATATGAAGTGCGGTTTAGCTCGGTGATCGTTTGTTTGCCTGCGTTGATCAGGTCGGCGTCTTCTTCGCCTTCAATCGGGAATGGTCCCATCCCCAACATCCCGTTTTCAGATTGCAGAGTGATGTCCATATCGCCGACATAGTTGGCCACCAGCGTGGGGATGCCGATGCCAAGATTGACGTACATCCCGTCTTGCAGTTCCTGTGCGGCCCGTTCGGCCATTTGGTTGCGGTCCCAAGCCATTATGCAGTCTCCCTTTTGCGCACGGTGCGCTGTTCGATGCGTTTTTCATGTGTGCCTTGAATAAGGCGATGCACATAGATGCCGGGCAAGTGAATCGTGTCAGAGTCCAGCGTCCCGCGCGGCACGATTTCCTCGACTTCTGCGACGCAAACCTTGCCGCACATGGCAGCGGGTGGGTTGAAGTTGCGCGCCGTCTTGCGAAAAATCAGGTTGCCTGTGTCGTCGGCTTTCCAGGCTTTGATGATCGACAAATCCGCAAAGATACCCTCTTCGAGAATGTAGTCCTCGCCATCGAAGGATTCGACCTCTTTTCCTTCGGCAATGACTGTACCGACGCCTGTCTTTGTGAAAAAACCGGGGATGCCGCAGCCCCCTGCGCGCCTGCGTTCGGCCAGCGTACCTTGGGGGTTGAATTCGATTTCAAGCTCGCCTGCCAGATACTGACGCATGAATTCTTCGTTTTCACCCACATAGGACGACATCATTTTCTTAATCTGTCGCGTATCTAGCAGTTTGCCCAAGCCAAACCCGTCCACGAATTGAGATATATAATATGGCAGGTCATCTTATCCGACGGCTAAATCAAATTTCGACGTCGGTTTTCCAGGACCGGATGAAGTCAAACGGACTGGACATAACATCCGTTCAGTTTGCCGCACTAAACGCCATAAAGTCTCACCCCGGCATTGATCAGGTGAGGCTTGCGGGGCTCATTGCCTATGATCGGGCAACGATTGGTGGCGTCGTCGACCGGCTCGAAAGCAAAGGGTTGCTGGAACGTGTTGTTAGCAAACGGGACCGCCGGGCACGTGAGCTATCACTCACGCCAATTGGTGCAAAAGCTCTCAAGGATCTGACCCCCATTGTTCAAGACCTTCATCCAAAAATTCGAGCTGGGCTTTCAGATGCGGAGGCGTTGGAGTTTTTGAGGCTAGCAGCAATAATTGCAAAGGAAGGGAACGAGCGTAAGCATTCGGCGAAGGCCGTAGGCGCGCGGTATTGATCAGAGGTGTTTGGGTACGGCTTTTAGTTTACGCGGCTTCGGGGCCCATTTTTTGGCAAGACGCTCGAAGTTACCGAGGATGCGGCCGATCTCTGCCTCATCCGGGTCGAACTGTCCCCCATACCATTCCAGCATCTGGCCGTGTTCTTCGTGCTTGGGGTCGGCCATGGCTTCGAGGAAGTCAGCGTAGCCGGGGAAGCCCCCCACATCTTCCGGAGGGCAAGCACCGATGGCCCTGACAAGGCGTGGATAGGCGGCGGCCGCGATGGCATCATCGATTTTCTCGATCTTGATCACGTGGTGCCAGTTGTCGCCAAAGTCATAGATGTAATGGATGGTCTTGGTTCCCACATCTTCGATCACGTCAAACAGGCTGGTTTTGCTGGCGGGCATCGGGCCATCGTAAAAACCATCTGGATCTGGCACGCCCCAGCCGCTGCCATCGGCCCTGAACTCATAGAGGTGACTGTCGGTCCATCCCATGGCAGCTTGGATCACATCATGCAGGCGGTTCAGCTTGATCTTGAGGGGCACATCAAAGCGCCGAAGCACCTGAGGCTCGACATCGGACAATGTGACCTTGAGGCGCGCGACCAATGTCATGCAGCAATCCTCTTCAATTCCATGGCGGCCTTCCAATTCCAGGGCAACAGTTCTGGTAGGCGTGACACAGGCATATCGGGTAGCCGCGCCAAGACGTCTGCCATCCATGACTGCGGGTCGATGTCGTTCATCTTTGCCGTGACGATGAGGGTATACATGAAGGCTGCCCTATCGTCACCGCGTTCAGACCCTGCAAAAAGCCATGACTTTCTACCCAATGCGATCCCTCTGAGCGCGCGTTCGGCGGCATTGTTCGTTAGGCAAAGGCACCCGTCATCAAGGAATGCGGTGAAGGCCTCCCAGCGGCCTGTCCCCTCGAGCATGTAGTTGATCGCCTTGGCAACAGGGTTGTGCTTTGACATCCGGGCCCGCACGGCCAGCATCCAATCATGCAGATCATTGACCATCGGCGCTACCCACTGCTGCCGGGCTTCATGACGCCCTGCATTTGACAGGCCGGTGATCTCACGCTCGACAGCAAAGATCGCATCGATCCGCGTCACAGCGTCCAGCGCGACGGGCGAGATCTCTTGCGCTACCTTTTTGCCCTTGCGGGCTATGGCCTTGATGTCGGCCAGTTCAAAGAACTTGCGCCTTGCATGGCTCCAACACAGCGCACTACGGACCGGGCCTGGACTACGATCTGCGAGATACAGATCATTGTAGCCGCCATACACGTCCGACTGAAGAATACCGTGCCATTCGGCCAGATGCCGTGTTGGGTGTTCTTTCCGGCGATCTGTTGAGAAGTGGAAGAGTGCGGCAGGTGGCGCACCCCCATCCCACGGTCGATCATCGCGCACATAGGTCCACAGTCGCGCCGTCCTTGTGCCGCCACGCGCCAGAAGCGGCACGGTGGTATCGTCACCGTGCAAGCGGCCAGCACATGGCGCGCGATCAACGCATGAATGGGAGTCAGCGCCACACAGGCATGACCGATCAGATCAGCCAAGGTGGACAGACTTAGCTCAATCCCCTCACGTGCAATGCGCTCGGATTGCCTGTTCAACGGTTGGTGTTGTCCATACTTGTCGAAGGCGATCATCGCGATCAGTTGCGGCCCTGCCCAACCGCGTGGAATGGCGTGGAACGGGGCCGGCGGTTGGCTGATCTTCTCGCAAGCTCGGCAAGTGAACTTCTCGCGGACCGTCTGGATCACCTTCCACTGGCGTGGGATGACCTCCAGTGTCTCCGTAATATCCTCGCCCATTTTGACGACGCGGTCTGAACCACAGTAGGTGCAGCTGGTCGGGGCCTCTACCACGTGACGCTCGCGCGGTAGATGGTCGGGAAAGGGTTTGCGCACGGGCTTGCGTCGCGTGAAGGCACGCACGGTACTGGTCTTGTCCGCAGCCTGTTCAGCCGCCAGCGCATCTTCCGTTGCGGCCGCTTCCAATTCCTCAAGCTGCAATTCCAACTGATCAATCAGCCGCGCGCGACGCTCGGAGGAGATGCCGTATTTGTCGCGCCGCAGCTTGGCGATCTCCAGCTTCAATTCTTGGATTATTGCGTCCGTGCAGGAGGCCAGGGCGCGGGCCTGCGCCAATTCGGCTTCCGCAGCCTGCGCACGGGCAGTCTGCGCGGCAAGTGCAGCGCTTAATCTGGCAATTTTGGAAGCGGCGTGTGACATGGCAAATATTTACCACAAAAGACGTTAATCACCAATAAAAACAGCCGCTTCAGCACAAATTATCCAGCCGCTTTGGGCCTTTGCGTCCAGCGTGGATTGCGCCAATCGATCCCCTCAAGAAGATAGCCCAACTGCGCCGCAGATATCACAACAGCTGCCCCGTCTTGGCTCACCGGCCAGATGAACTTCCCCGCCTCAAGACGCTTCAAATATAACGACATGCCCACCCCATCATGCCAGAGCAGCTTCACCAAGTCACCCTTGCGGCCTCGAAAGCAAAAGATCTCGCCCGCATGCGGATCACGCCCAAGCCCCTGTTGCACTGTCAGCGCCAAAGTATTCATGCCTCGGCGCATATCCGTCACACCACCTGCAATCCACACCTTCGTTCCAGCCGGAAACGCGATCATGACCGCACCATCAAGCCATTGAGCAGATGCGCAGCAGCTTCCATGTCAAAACCTGACGGGATCGTCACGCGACACCGAGGGCCAAGGTCGATCGTCAATACTGGCGCTGGCGGCGCTGGAACATCATCAGGGCCAGAACCGTCTTCGACCTGAAGAACGCGTAAAAATTGCGGGCCAGCCCCAAGCAGCCCATTCTTGTGCCTATATCGCCAATCGTAAAGCTGAGACCGCGAAACATCATGGCGTCGTGCTACCTCAGCCAATGTCACGCCGTCGCCAAAGCTTTCCTCAACGATACGGATCTTTTCGTCATCTGACCAACGGCGGCGACGGCCAGTATCAGAGACCGACAAAACTTGAATGCGGGGGGTGTCTTCGTGTGCGCCCATAAGGACACTCGATAAACGATCTCACAGCCCACCAGCCAGACGGCCCTCGGCGGAGGTTTACGAACGAGCTTAGCCGGGCTCCATTGAAGAGCGCAAGACATCCTGACGATTTCTGCTGATCTAGTATCTGTCACGGTTGGATGCCGCCCGTTTGTTAGCAGTATCAACAACAAAAGAGAGTGGCTGTGGGATCGAAGTGCGCGACTTCAGGAAAACGCACCTGCCCCCGTTAGCAACTGTATCTCTCAAGCGTGTTGATTGGTCCATTTCTGCCGACTTTTGCAAAGGGCGTTCGCGATTGTGACGAGTTTTTTCGTAATTTTGTTGCGATAGTCCCAATGTAGAAATAGACCGCGTACAAGATCACAGATTTTGGGTAATGCGCGCCTTTTAAACTGATCAATGTCTCGATCCTGATATTGGACCTGGTAAGCGCACCCACTGAACCGTGGCTTGAAAGAGCGCAACTGTTTTCTGAAAGTTTGCGACACTACCTCTGCCAGAAGGTCTGTGGACACCGACGGAGATTTGGCATGACAGAGCGTGGCGATCCGGGGTGCGTGAGCCAACCGCTGCGCGAAATGCGGCCCAAGCGAACGGCTGCCTATGTCGATGGTCAGGGAATGAAAATCTCGGGCTCGGTCCTTGAAATGACGTCGTTCGCGGAAACGCCAGGTGCGAGTTCGACAAGCTCAAGGCGGTCGTCCGAAACATCCAGAATGCAGAGATTTGTGATGATGCGGGACACGACCGCCTGTCCGGTCAGTGGCAGGGAACATCTGATCCGGATCTTCGGCGTGCCTTCCCGGGTCTGATGATCCATCACGGCGACGATGCGCCTGGCGCCAGCCACCAAATCCATGGCCCCTCCGATTCCACGCACCATCCTGCCTGGAACCTTCCAGTTCGCGATATCGCCGTTTTGCGCCACCTCAAGCGCGCCAAGGACTGCAAGGTCGATCTTGCCCGCGCGGATCATGCCAAAGCTTGTCGCGCTGTCAAAGAAGACGCTGGTCGGCAACGCTGTAATCGTCTGCTTGCCCGCGTTGATCAGATCGGCATCCTCGTCTCCGGGCGTCGGGAAAGGACCCATGCCCAGCATCCCGTTCTCTGAGTGCAGGATTACGCGACAGCCCGGTGGAACGTGGTTCGCGGCCAACGTCGGAATGCCGATGCCGAGGTTGACATACATCCCGTCGCAAAATTCACGCGCGACCTGCGCCGCCATCTGATCCCGTGTCCAGCCCATCAACCCGCGCCTCCGGCCAGGGTCAGCCGCTCGATCGGCTTGGCATGGACGCCGGTGACAATGCGCTGCACGTAGATCCCCGGCAGATGCACATGATCGGGGTCGATCCCGCCGGGCGCCACGATCTCTTCGACCTCGGCGATGCAGACGCGCCCGCAGCCCGCCGCGAGGGGGTTGAAGTTCCGCGCGGTCTTGCGAAACATCAGGTTGCCTTCGGGATCAGCCCGCCACGCCTTAACGATCGCCAGATCCGCGGTGATCGCCTGTTCAAGGATGCACAGGCGGCCGCCGAATTCCGCCCGCGGCTTGCCGTCGGCAATCTCGGTCCCGGCGCCGGTTGGCGTATAAAACGCGGGTATCCCGGCCCCGCCGGCGCGCATCCGTTCGGCCAGTGTTCCTTGCGGCACGAATTCGACCTCCAGCTCGCTCGCCAGATACTGCCGCATGAATTCGGCATTGCCGCCGATGTAAGAGCTGATCATCTTCCTCACCTGCCGGTTGCCGATCAATCTTCCGATGCCGAAATCGTCCAGCCCGCCATTGTTCGAGGCAAAGGTGATGTTGCGTGTCCCGGCCGCGCGGATCGCTTCGATCAATAGCTCCGGCAGCCCGCACAATCCGAACCCGCCCGCCGCAATCGTCATGCCGTCGAACAGCAGCCCTTCGACTGCCTGCCCCGCCGAGCCATAGATCTTTGGCCCGGTCACCTCCGCGCTACCGCTCTGCATCGGGCACCATCTTTGCTTCAGACGCCGCCCGGCGCTGCCAGACGGCGACCAGCACCGCCGCGCCCAGCCCAAGGATGTCCGAGCTCCATCCGCCATATATCATCGCCAGACCTGCGGCAAAGATGATCACCCTATGCGGGATCGTCAGCAGTGCCGTCAACCATCCCTGCACCGCTGACGCCAGCAGGATCACGCCGATCAGGGCCGTTACGCTCACATGCACGATGTCGACCCAGCTTCCCTGCATCAGCAGCCCGGGCGCGTAGTAGATCATGAACGGCACCACAAAGGCGGCGATTCCGATGCGGAAGCTTTCGAACGACGTGGTCATCGGGTCGGATCGCGCGATCGCCGCGCCGGCATAGGCCGCCAACGCCACCGGCGGCGTGATTGCCGACATCACCGCATAGTAGAAGATAAAGAAATGCGCGACCATCGGGTCGATCCCGACCCGGATCAGCCCCGGCGCCATGACCGACGCAGCCACGGCATAAGCAGCGGTGGTAGGCATTCCCATCCCGAGGATGACACAGACGCACATGGTGAAAACCAGCGCCAGCAACTGATTAGTCTGCGCTATGCCCAAAAGCATCGACGCAAACCGCGACCCGATCCCCGTCAGAGAGATGACGCCGACGATGATTCCGGCGGCGGCGCAGACCGCAACCAGTTGCAAGGACATCCTTGCGGCGATTTCCAGAGCAAAAAGGATCTGTCGCGGCCCCATCCGCTGCGGCGTCAGCCAACTGACCACGACCGACGCGACCATGGCATAAGTCCCCGCCCGGATCACCGAATATCCCGCGAACAGCGCGCCGATCAGGATCACCACCGGGATGAACAGAAAGGCGCGCCGGACCAATGTGTTCAGCTCGGGCAATTCGCTGCGCGGCAGGCCACGCATGCCCAGCCTGAGCGCCGCGAAATCCACCATCGCATAGATCGAAACGAAATACAGCGCGGCAGGGATCAGCGCCGCGATGGCGATCTCGGTGTAGGGAATGCCGGTGATCTCGGCCATGATAAAGGCGCCGGCACCCATGATCGGCGGCATGATCTGCCCGCCGGAACTTGCCGCGGCCTCGACCGCCGCCGCGGTTTGCGGACGGTAGCCGACCCGCTTCATCATCGGAATGGTCAGCGACCCGGTGGCAACGACATTCCCGGCCGATGTGCCGTTGATCATCCCCATCAGCCCGGACCCGAAGATCGCGACCTTTGCCGGACCGCCGCGGGCGCCGCCCGCCGCCGCAAAGGCCAGACTGACGAAATATTCTCCGACGCGGCTGGCCTGAAGGAACGCCGCAAAGGTGATGAACAGGATCAGGTAGGTCGACGAAATCGCGGTGGTCGGACCCAGGATGCCATTGTCGGTATAGAGAAAGGCAAAGAACCGGGCCGGCGCATACCCGCCGTGATACAACTCGCCCGGCAGCCACGGGCCGACAAAGGCATAGAGGATGAAGACGGTCACGATGATGACCAGGGCCATCCCCGCGAGCCGCCGCGTCATTTCGAGGATCAGAAGGATTCCGGCGACCGCGGCCCACATGTCGTTCGGATGGGGAAAGACCTGGGCACGGACACGCAGGAATTCAGCATGCGCAATGATGTAGGTGCCCACAGTGATCGCGGCCAGCGCCAGCACCGCATCGGCCAGACACAGACGGTTGCGCCCCCCGGGACCGCACAGCCAGGAGGCCAGAATGGCGGCGCTCGTGCCAAAGATGAGCGGGTATCCGAATGTCGCGACCATCTTGCCCGCAGGGGCGCCGGTCACGATCAGATCGTTTTGCAGGATCGCCCGTGTGATCGACGCGGCCGCAAAGGCCACGGCCAGGCCGGACAGCGCGGCCAGCACGCCCCCGAACATGGACAGGCGCGGGTCCGAAACGCGCCCGGTGTCCATCGCCCGCGTCGCAAACACGATGTAGCCAAGCGCCAGACCGCCGCTGACATGGACAAGCCGGTAGACCCATGTTTCCAGCGGATAGAAGTTCATCACAAAGATATGGAAGGCCGTGTAAAGAATGCAGGCCGTCGCGACCAGCACCCCCGCGGATCCGCGATAGGTGCGCTGGTTGGCAGCAACGATCTCGTCGTCGACGGCCTGTCTCAGGTCGGCGTCGTGCTGTTCGGGCGCTGGCGCCCCTGCGATGTCCGTCATCGACCATCCTCCCACAGGTATCCAAAGACTGCCCGCCCGCCCGTCACCCGACAGGCAGGCAGGCGCCGGCTCAGTCGCGCAACTCGGGGGGGATCACCTGACCCTGTTCCTCAAGGTAACGGACCGCCCCGGCGTGGAACGGCAGGAAACTGTTGTTCTTCCAGTTTCCGATCACGGTCTCACGCGATGCAGCATGGACCTGAAGCATCCGGTCGTTGTTGCCCAGAACCAGCTTGGTGATCTCGTAGGCCAGGCTTTCCGGCATGGACTTGTTGGCCACGGCGAAATTCCACATCGCGACTGAGTTGAGATCTTCGGTCTGGCTTGGATAGGTGCCGGCGGGAACCGTGAACTTCGCCACCGACGGGAATCCCGCAAGCACCTTTTCCTGCTCCTCCGACGTGAAGCCAAAGATGGTCACGTCCGCTTCCGCATCAAGCTGGCTGAACGACGACACCGGCAGCCCGGCGGCAAAGAAATAGGCATCGATCAGCCCGTCCTTGAGCTGGTCAGCCGCATCCGAACCGCTGGTGTAGGAGATCCTGGGCGCAACACCCAGAGCGTCAAAGATGCGCGGCCAATAGGTGCCCGGCGTGCCGCCGGCGGGGCCCACGCTGACCCGCCGACCGTCAAGATCCGCGATCGAACCGATGCCGCTGGATCTCAGCGCGACGGCATGAAACGCCGAGGTGTACATCGGGAACAGCGCGCGGATGTCCTTGTGTTCCAGACCCGGCGCCAGTTCGCTTTTCCCGGTCCAGGCTTCGTACATCGGGCCCATGGTCATCAGGCCGATGTCATGCTCTCCGGTCTGCACCAGCGTCACGTTCTGCACCGGGCCTCCGGTGATTTCGGCACTGACGTTCAGGCCCAGCTCTTCGGCGATCATCGCCCCCGTCCCGGCGCCGTAGCTGTAAAGCGTCCCGCCCTGGCTTGCCGTGCCGATGGTCAGGCTTGACGGCCATCCGTCGCGGTCCTGAGCCTGTGCACCGGCCGCAAGCAGCGCCGCCGCGGCCAAGGCGGCCGCGAACAATCCATTGAATTTCATGTTTTTTCCTCCCTTTTTTGTGGTTTTCCGTCTATCCCTGCGCGCGTTCCTCCTCGCGCAGGGCGGACGGTTCGGACTCCGCGATCAGCGGATCCCGGATCAGAACGCCGCTCTGGTACAGGGCGGCGATATCGCTCTCGGATTTGCCAAGAACGGTCTTCAGGACCTCTTCGTTATGTTCGCCCAGCAACGCAGCCGAAGGTGCCTGTTCCTGGGGCCAGGCCGAAAACCGCGCCGGCATTCCCGGGATCTTGAAGTCGCCGATGTGCCGGTCGTGGACGGTGCGAACCGTCCCGCGGGCGATGTGGTGCGGATGGTCCATCGCTTCGGCAAGCGTCAGGATCGGCGCGCAGGGGATGCGATATTTCATCAGATGTTCCACCGCCGCCTCGCGCGATGCGAACCCGGCAAGCCAGTCTTCGATCACATCCGCCAACGTGCGTTTGTTGTCGCGGCGTGCCTTTGGCGTGCCATAGCGCGCATCCGTCGCCAGATCCGGCAGTCCGATGGCATCGACGAATTGCGGCCACTGATACGGCATGACCATGATCGAGATTGCAGTGCCCCCCGGTGTGCGGAACACGCCGGTGGGACCGCCGTCGGGATGCATCGACCCCGACCGTTCCGGCAACACGGACGCCCCGGCCAGAGACACCTTGGGGATGTTAACCTCGTGCATGTGGAAATAGGTGTCGATCAGCGTGCTCTCGACATGCTGACCCTCGCCGGTGCGTTCGCGGTGCAGCAGGGCATAGCCCACGGCCATCGCCGCCGCCACGCCGGTCGCACTGTCACCGATGGCGATCGGCAGCTGCCCCGGCGCGCGGTCCGGTTCGCCGATCGACGCCGTGACCCCCGCATAGGCCGCACCCATGTAGTCAAACCCTGGCCGGTCCGACAGGATGCCCTCCTGCCCCGCAAGCGAGATCGAGCACATGACCAGCCCGGGATTGATCGCGCGCAGATCGTCCCACGCCAACCCCATGCGCGCCATCACACCGGGGCTGAAGTTTTCGACCAGCACGTCGCAGACCCGCACAAGGTCGAGCAGGATCGCCTTGCCCGCATCCGATTTCAAATCTAGGGCGACGCTTTTCTTTGAATGGTTGTGCTGAAAGTAATAGGTGCTGGCGCTAGACTTTCTCAGCGCCGCGTCCTGTGGCCGCATGCCCGACATCCGGCCGCGATCGCCGCCCGGCGCCATCTCGACCTTGATGACGTCGGCGCCCAATTCACCCATGATACGGGCACAGGTCGGACCGGCGACAAACTGCGACAGGTCCAGAACCCTGTAGCCGCTCAGCATGGCTTTGGCATCAGTCATGTTTGACGCTCCTGTCGAATTGCGACGTACCGAATAACGTTTCCCAGGCCTCGCCCTTGGGAACCTCGCGGTTGCGGTCCAGCCGGTCGCGCATCACCTCGACGGCCTTCTGGACGGCGGGACGTGCGCGCATGGCCGAATACCACCGCTGAAGGTTCGGGTGGTCGTCCAGCGACTGGCCTTGCCACTTGTGGGGGCGGATCCAGGGATAGGTCGCCATGTCGGCCAACGAATACGCACCGGCAAGGTATTCGGCCTCGCCCAGCCGGCGGTCCAGAACCCGGTACAGGCGCGTCGCCTCGTTGGTGTACCGGTCGATGGCATAGCGGACGTCGTCCCGGGCATAGCGGCGGAAATGGTGTGCCTGACCCAGCATCGGCCCGATCCCGGCCATCTGGAACATCAGCCACTGCGTGACGACCGCCCGCCCCCGCGGCCCCAGCCCCATGAATTTTCCGCCCGCCTTGTCCGCCAAATAAAGCATGATCGCCCCGGATTCAAAAAGCGTGATCGGGGCCCCGTCCGGCCCGTCCGGATCGACAATCGCGGGCACCTTGTTGTTCGGATTCACCGCCAGATAGTCTTTGGTCAGTTGTGCGCCCTTGCCGAGATGGACCGGCTTGACGGCATAGCTTTCGCCCAGCTCCTCCAACAGGATCGCCACCTTGTAACAGTTGGGCGTCGGCCAGAAATACAGGTCCAGCATGGCGTCAGGCCGTGGCCGCAACAGCGGATTTCTCAAGCCCAAGATCCCGCAGCCGGTGCCGCAACATGTCCAGCCGGTCGTGGCCCCAGAACTGCTCTCCGCGCAATATGAACATCGGAACGCCAAAGATGTGATCCTGTGACGCTTCCTCTTGGCAGGCCTCGTAGGCGTCTTTGCCCGGCCCGTCGTAGAACGCGCGGTAGTCCTCGGCGGACATGCCGAGTGAGGCGATCAGGTCAGCGGTTGCATCCACCTCGTCCGCCGCGAATTCCCGGCAGAAGAACAGCTCGAACGCCTTCAGCCCATAATCCATGTCGCGGCCCTGCAGTTGCGCAAACAGGCCGCCGATCAGCGCCGGGGTGGTATCAAAGATCTTGAGCGGACCGCGCAGCATGAGACCGCCGTCCATGTTGGCGCTGCGGCGGGCATCCATGTAGGAATACTTGACCTTGTATTCCGAATAAACGCTGCGCTGGCCCTTGCCCTTGATCCGCAACTGGAACGGGATCCACCGCGGATGGATGGCAAAGTCGTTTGCCAGTTCGTAAAATGGCTTGAATGCGAGGAATGCATACGGGCTTTTGAAGTCCGAATACATCTTGAGTTCTTCCAGTCCGGCCATGCCGCTCTCCCAGGTTTTGATCTGATACCGGGACGTTACAAAGCCGCGTGGAAATTCCCTATCTCTTATTGATACGTAAGTTTGATGCACAAAACGCAATAATCAGACCGGCTCATCATGGTGCCGCTCATCGTGCAGCCAGAACGACCGGATCGCGTCAAGAAGACCCAATGCGGCCGGTGATGGCGACCGATCCTCCAGCATGATGATGCCGAACCGCCGCCGGATGCGCGGACTGTGCAGCGGGCGATAGACGATACCTTCGTCCCGGCGGCCGATTGTCGTGCCGAACGGCACGATTGCCGGCCCGACCCCCTGAGAGACGAACTTCATCATCGTCGGGGATTGCGTCACGGTCACGGAATAGGTCAGCGAAATCTGCTGTATGGCCGCAGTCCCGTCGATGATCCGGCGCGTCTGTGCGTTCTGCGGCAGGCCCACCAAAGGCACATCGACAAGGTCGGTCAGCGCCACCTTTTGCAGCGCGGTCAGCGGGTGACCTTCGGGCAGCGCCAGATAAAAGAATTCTTCGCCCAGCGGCTCTGCCGTCAACCCGGGTGGAAGGTCATCGATGTAGGACAGACCGAAATCGGCGGCGCCGCCACGGACCTCCTCCAGCGCCTGCCCATGCACTCCTTCCCGCACATAGATTTCGATCGCCGGACGCGACAGCCGATACTCTGCGATGATCGCCGGAAGACGATTGTTGGCGATCGACATGATCGAGGACAGGATGACCTGCCCACGTTTTTCGTCGATCAGATCGCGCAGACTGCGGCTCGACAGCTTGAGATCGTTGAGGATGCGCTCTGCCATCGCGATGAATTCACGCCCGGCCTGCGTAACCTCCACGCTGCGTGTCGTTCGGTTGAACAGGGCAATCCCCAGAACATCCTCGATCCGCTGGATGGTGCGAGTCAGGGCGGGCTGGGAAATGCGCATATAGGCCGCCGCCGCGATGAAGCTGCGGTATTCGGCCACGGCCAGAACGGCCTGAATCTGCCGCGTGCTGAGATCAGGAATTTCAGGAAGAGCCATAAAGAACCCATGCAAGAAGTGGAACAATTAATTGCATCAATAACCTCTGGATAACAAGTCAGGCAACTCGTTAGGTGGCCAAAAGGGAGGCTCCGTTCCATGAAAAACGACACAAACACAGTCCGCGCCGCATTTGACTGGTCTGATCCACTTGCGCTGGACGATCAGCTGACGGGCGATGAACGGATGATCCGCGACAGCGCACGCGCCTATTGCAAGGACAAGCTTCTGCCCCGCGTGCGCCAGGCCTATCGCGAGGAACAGACCGATCCGGCGATCTTTTCCGAAATGGGCGATCTTGGTCTGCTGGGCATCACGGTGCCCGAAACGGACGGCGGTGTCGGCGCCAGCTACGTCGCCTACGGTCTTGCCGCCCGCGAGGTCGAACGGGTGGACAGCGGCTACCGATCGATGATGTCGGTGCAGTCATCGCTGGTGATCCACCCGATCCACGCCTACGGCAGCGCGGCACAAAAGGCCCGTCATCTGCCCGGTCTGATTTCGGGTGAAAAGATCGGGTGCTTTGGCCTGACAGAACCGGATGCCGGGTCGGATCCTGCCGGAATGCGGACCCGGGCATCGCCGCTGGCGGGCGGCGGCTACAGGCTGAACGGCACAAAAACCTGGATCAGCAACAGCCCGCTGGCAGATGTGTTTGTGGTCTGGGCCAAATCGGCGGCGCATGATGATGCGATACGCGGCTTTGTTCTGGAAAAGGGCATGAAGGGGCTCTCCGCACCAAAGATCGACGGCAAGCTGTCGCTGCGCGCCTCGACCACCGGGCAGATCGTGATGGCGGATGTCGAGGTTGGCGAAGACGCCTTGCTGCCCGGCGTATCGGGCATCAAAGGTCCGTTTGGCTGTCTCAACCGGGCGCGGTACGGTATCGCCTGGGGGGTGATGGGGGCCGCCGAGACCTGCTTTGACAAGGCCCGGACCTACACCCTGGACCGGCGGCAGTTCGGGCGGCCACTGGCGGCGACGCAACTGGTGCAGAAAAAGCTGGCCGACATGCAGACCGAAATCGTGCTCGGGCTGCAAACCGTGCTGCGCGCGGGGCGGCTTATGGACGACGGTCGGCTGCCCTCAGAGGTGATATCCCTGATCAAGCGAAACAACTGCGGCAAAGCGCTGGACATCGCGCGGGTCGCCCGCGACATGCACGGCGGCAACGGCATCTCGGAAGACTATGATGTCATGCGGATTGCCGCGAACCTTGAAACCGTGAACACCTACGAAGGCACGCACGACATTCATGCCCTGATCCTCGGGAGGGCGATCACCGGCATCGCAGCCTTCGCGTGAGCGACGCAACGCCGCTGGCCGGTCTGAGGGTGCTCGATCTTACACGGGTTCTGGCCGGGCCATGGGCGACCCAGCTTCTGGCAGATCTGGGCGCCGAGGTGATCAAGCTCGAACGCCCGGGGACCGGGGACGACACCCGCAGCTGGGGTCCACCCTTTGCCGCGCTGCCGGACGGCAGCCGGGGTGAAAGCGCCTATTTCCTCTCCGCCAATCGCGGCAAGAAATCGGTAGAAGCGGATCTGAGCACCAGCCGTGGCCGCGACCTTGCCCGGGATCTGGCCAGGCAAAGCGACATACTGATCGAGAATTTCCGCGTCGGCGGGACCAACCGGATGGGGCTGGATTATGACACGCTGTCGGCCGAAAACTCCGGGCTGATCTATTGTTCCATCACCGGGTTCGGTCAGACCGGCCCGCATCGCCACCGTCCGGGATACGACCTGCTGGTGCAGGCCATGGGCGGGCTGATGAGCGTCACCGGCGAAAGCGAAGGGCGCCCGATGAAGGCCGGTGTCGCTCTCGCGGATATCATGACGGGACTGTATGCAACCTCTGCCATCCTCGCCGCCGTGCACGAGCGGGCGCGCAGCGGGCGCGGCGACTACATCGATCTCAGCCTTCTGGATGTGCAGATCGCCACGCTGGCGAACCAGGCGCAGAACTACCTTGTCAGCGGCACAGCCCCGGGCAGATCCGGAAATGTACACCCCAACATCGCGCCCTATCAGGATTTCCAGACGGCCGACGGGGCGATGGTGGTGGCCGTGGG
Organism: Sulfitobacter sp. R86518; assembly: GCF_042466275.1. Classification (NCBI taxonomy): domain Bacteria; kingdom Pseudomonadati; phylum Pseudomonadota; class Alphaproteobacteria; order Rhodobacterales; family Roseobacteraceae; genus Sulfitobacter; species Sulfitobacter sp. R86518. The sequence continues at coordinate 54,474 of NZ_JAXHCA010000007.1, read as the reverse complement.
CAATGACAGCCAGTTTCAGAGACTTTGTGACGGGCTCGGGGCGCCGGACCTTGCCACAGATCCGCGCTTTGCCACCAACGCGCTGCGGGTGGGCAATCAGAAGGCGCTGGAGGATGCGCTTGCACCGGTGCTGAGAAACGGAACCACCAGAACCTGGTTGGCCATTCTCGACACACATGGCGTTCCGGCCGCGGCGATCAACGACATTGCAGCGGTGTTTTCGGACCCGCAGATAGAGGCGCGCGGACTGCTGACCGGCGGCGACGATAACCTGCCCCTGGTCGCCTGCCCAATCCGTTTTCGGCGCATGGCGCTTTCTGCCGCGATCCGACCGCCCAATCTCGGAGAACATAATGGCCTCTATCGGACGTCCGGGGTGGGTTCGGATATTCAACAGGAAAAGTTGCACCCGACTTGAAATCCAGAGGCCTGACAGTGCTAATAGATTGGTTCAGGTCGGCACATTGACGTCAATGCGCGGCCTTCTTCTCGTCGCTGAAGATCGAACGGGCAGCCCGCAAGGTCTACCGCACCCGTGACGCGGCACGCGCCGACGTGTTCGACTACATCGACCGCTTCTATAATCCAAGGCGACGGCATTCGAGGGAGTGGACAGAACATGGTGGTCATGCGGCGCGTTTTCTGTTTGCGACGGTCAGCCGACCATCGAGAACTGCGGCCCTTGTGACGGCTACTCGGTGAGCCCCTTTGGGCGACCACCGCATCCTTCTGCGCTTTCCCATTCAGGCATTGGCAATGTCATCGACTGACCCTTCGGCACGAGATGACGAGATGGGCTGCCCGTTACGGTACCGTCGGCCATAGTCGACAAGGGATTCCATGTTGTTCGCGAGATAGGTGTACAGTGTCTCGCAGCGGGCCTGCACACGAGCGGCAGCGGTGCGGACAGCCAGGGGCTCTTCCGCAAGGCGGGTGCAATCATACATGAGCCCTTTCAGATAAGTTTCCGCGACCCGTGCTCTGCCATGCCACAGCCACCAGCGGAGGCTTTTCGCGGGGCGCTGGAACAGCACCGGAATTCCAGTGAATCCCGGTATCTGGACCAGACCCTGAACGGCGGCCTCGACATGTCGAATGCGCATCGAGATGTGCCACCAGTCGAGGATATGCTTCACCTGGCCGTCGCCACCCATGGCATTCCGTATGAGGTTCGGGAGGGCAAGCTCGCCATCAGAGATTACCGTCAACAGACGGCCCGGCTTCCATCCAAAGTCTGACAGCTCTTCTCGCATCCGGCTGCCTGGCGATGCAGTCGCATTGGCGACCAAGCCAAATCGTCGGCACATATTGCGACTTTCAATCTTACCGACCACAAGATCCAGGTGTCGCTGCTGATACTCCGGTCGACAGCGGATATGCGCACCGTCCAGAAAAACCGTCAAACCACCTTTGGGCGGTGCTTCAACGGGATCGCCTGATGCCCTTCGATTTTTCTCGAGCGCAGTGGCTACTCTTCCCAACCGGTCACGCACCGTGGTGTGATGGGGCGGATGGCAGGGGAGGAAGCTTTTCATCAGCCGCGCGGCTTCGCGAAAGGAATGCCGGGACCCGAGTTCCGCATAGAGCCGCTGCAGCTCCGGGGTAGCCCGGTCAGGAAAGAAATAGGCCAGCGGAGAAATAGGTCCGCCGGGCATCGCCGCTGACCTGGCATCACAAGAACAGCGGCGCAAGCGCGCGGCTTTGACCCGAACCCGCCCAAAGAGCGTGTCGAGATCGCGCGTGCGATAGTCATGAATGGCACGAACCGAGGCGCAATCCGGGCATACGCGGCTTTCTCGGATGATTTCCTCAACCTGATCGCAAAGAATTGCCCGCTGAATCTGTTCGACAACCCTCTTCCCATCCTCAAGGCGCAACCCGATCCCGTCTGGACAGGTCACCCGGTAGGGTCGAGAAATGCCGTCAAGCTGATGAGTGCGCTTCTCCCCGTTGTCGAAGGTAGTTTCGATTGAAATCCGTACGTCCATGGCAGCCCCCCCCACGCAAAGAACTCACCTTAGCACGGGCCGCAACGACGAAGATGACCCCCATGTTTTGTCCACTCCCTCCAGCAGTAACGCTTGTTGAATGGCGGCGGTGGTTGCAAAGGGCTCTAGGCCTTATACCGAATGCCCCGGTATCACTTCACGCCCTCCCTGCTCCCACAGGAAGGGCAAAGTGGTCGAGTCTTGCTCTGCCCGCCTAAGGGCTATGTCGCCGCTGCCGTGGACTAATTTTGCACCGCCGCTTTCAATAAGATCCAGCATTGGAACTTGAAGCCGAAGAGTTGATCCCCGATAGGGCGTAGACACCGGTTACGTTACTTGTTGACGTGCTGCATGCCTTCAACGGTATAGCGCTCACCGTTGATTGTACCTTTCGGTGCAATTTGATCAAGGCCAGAGAGATCGTCTGCTGTCAACGACAACGCCGCCGCCGCAATGTTTTCGTCGACATAGCGTTCGGTGCGTGTGCCGGGAATTGGGATGACATGATCGCCCTGCGCCAGAACCCAGGCCAAAGCTAACTGCGCCGGGGTGCACCCCTTTGACTCTGCCAATGCAGTCAGGGTATCAACCATAGCCAAGTTCTTCTGCAAATTCGCGCGCTCGAATCGCGGCTGAGATGTCCGCCTGAAATCGTCGGCTGCCATGTCATCGACTGACCTGATCTTCCCTGTCAAAAAGCCCCGACCAAGCGGGCTGTAGGGAACAAAGGCGACGCCAAGCTCTTTGCAGGTCTCCAAGATGCCGTCTTCCGGGTCACGCGTCCACAGGGAGTATTCCGACTGCACTGCGGCAATCGGGTGGACGGCATGGGCGCGGCGCAGAGTCTCGGCTGAGACCTCACTAAGCCCCAAGCCGCGAACCTTGCCCTGCGTGACGAGATCAGCCATCGCACCCACGGTCTCCTCGACCGGCACGGCCGGGTTCAGGCGGTGGGCATAATAAAGGTCAATCACATCGATGCCTAAGCGTTTGAGAGACGCTTCATTGGCTTTGGCAATGTAGGCTGGGGTATTATCAATGCGGCGGTCCGCAAGCGGACCATCGCGCACAATGCCGAATTTGGTTGCGAGTGTGATTTGGTCTCGGTGGCGAGCGAGAAAGCTGTTGAGCAGTTCCTCGTTGTGGCCAAGACCATAAGTATCAGCAGTGTCGAAAAATGTTATACCTTTTTCGAGCGCATGCTCCAACGTCGCGAGCGATTGAGCTTTGTCGGAGGGCCCATAGAACTCGGACATTCCCATGCAGCCCAATCCAATAGCAGAAACGGCGCCCAGCCTGGCACCAAGATTGCGGAATTTCATAGCGGTGACCTTTCTTTATACTTTCAAGCTAATGCGCCAGCCCAACCACTGGTCGGATTGGCGCATTGTTCCCTAGAACGGGGCGTCGATATCAACCACTGAGATCAGCTTGTGGTTGACGAACTCCTTGATGCCGAGCCCGACCAGTTCGCGGCCGTAGCCCGAACGCCCGATGCCACCGAAAGGAAGGTCCGCCTTCGCCATGGTCGGGTGATTGACAAAGACCATGCCCGTAGAAATCTGTTTCGCAATCTCCGCGCCATGCTTCGGATCGGCCGTGAACACCGACCCGCCCAACCCGAATGGTGAATTGTTGGCAATGCGTACGGCGTCCGCCTCGTCCTTCGCGCGAAAAAGCATCGAAACCGGACCGAAAAACTCCCAATACCGAGCGGGGTTGTCTTCTGAAATATCGGTTAGGATGGTCGGCTGAACGAAAGCACCCGAATTGGGAACGCGCGGCCCGACTTCGGTTGCTGTGGCTCCGCAGGATACCGCCTGACGTATTTTGTCTTTGATCTCTTCTGCGGCGGCCTCGGAAGACAGGGGGGCCAAGGTTGTGGTTGGGTCCAGCGGATCACCAGCATTCAGCTTGGCGACACCCGCAGTGTAGCCTTCAAGAAACTGATCATAGACATCATCGACAATGATCATGCGCTTTGAAGACACACAGACCTGACCACCATTCCAGTGTCGGCCAAAGACTGCCCATTTTATGGTTTTCTCCATTTCCGCATCGGCCAACACCACAAAAGCATCCGCACCGCCAAGCTCAAGCGTCGATTTTTTCAAAGCCTTGCCAGCCTGCGAGGCGATGACCGAGCCAGCCCCTTCCGATCCGGTCAGCGCAACGCCATGAACGCGGGGATCGCCAATGATGGTTTCGATCTGAGACCGTGTTGCATAGAGGTTCTTGAACGCACCCTGAGGCAAACCAGCATCCAGCATCAGCTTTTCGAATGCGGCGGCGGCCTGCGGAACATTGGAGGCGTGTTTGAGCAACATGGTATTGCCTGCGGACAGCTGTGGTGCAGCGATACGGACCACCTGATAGAATGGGAAGTTCCAGGGCTCGATCGCGAGCAAGACCCCAAGCGGCTCCGCAGAAAGGACGGCGTCACCTTCATTGGGGTCGGCCACTGGCAGCTTTTCGGGAGCCAATAGCGCCTCGGCATTGTTTGCGTAATAGTCAAAGATGTCCGCTGACAGAGCAACTTCTGCTTTGGCTTCGGGCACAAGTTTGCCCATCTCAACAGTCAACAGATTGGCGAAAATATCGACATCACGCCGCAATATTTCAGCGGCATTGCGCATCACACGCGCGCGTTCTTCAAAGCTGGTTTCCTTCCACGATAGAAATGCAGCATGAGCAGTTTCAATCGCTTGATGAACTTCCGCGTCGGTTGCATCTGGAAAGGTTTCCAGAAGAGTACCAGTGTATGGATTTCGTGTTTCATAGGCCATGGTAGAACCCTTTTTGTTAGATCTGCTCACGGGAGGCAGAGGTTTCAGGACCGGCCATTGTCCAGTCCTGGATTGGTAAGTGTACGTTCCTGCGATCACTCATGTGGGAGAACAGGGTAATCGATGTATCCCTCGGCCCCGCCGCCATATGCGGTCGCGCCGTCAAGTGCGTTGAGGGGTGCGTTCTGCTGTAGCCGGGCCACCAGGTCCGGGTTGGCAATATAGGGACGACCAAAGGCGACTAGATCGGCGGCGTCACTGCGGCGCGCCGCAATTGCAAGGTCTCTGTCATAGCCATTGTTGTCGATGTAGATCCCGTTGAAACGCTGCCGCAAGATATTCAGATCAAATCCACCCTCGACGGCTCGTGCTCCGCCCGTCACACCTTCCACAACGTGGAGATAAGCCAGATCAATATCATTCAACTGATCGACAAGTGCGGTGAACACGGGTTCAGGATTGCTGTCCGTAAGGCCATTGGCCGTGCTGATCGGAGATATCCGAATCCCTGTGCGGCCATCATCGCAGATGGCCGCGACAGCTTTCGTGACCTCAAGTGTCAGCCGAATGCGGTTCTCGACCGACCCACCATAGGCATCGCTACGCTGGTTGGCCCCGTCACGCATGAACTGATCGAGTAAGTATCCGTTCGCGGCGTGAATCTCGACGCCATCAAACCCTGCGGCAAGAGCGTTGCGCGTCGCTTGCGCGTAATCTGCGACAATCCCCGGCAACTCCTCCAGAGCCAGCGCCCGCGGTGTGAGTGCTGGTTTCTTTCCATCCGGAGTGAACGCATCCACTTCAGGGCGAACAGCGGAGGGAGCGACAGGCAATATCCCACCGGCCTGCACATCCGGGTGGGACACCCTGCCGACATGCCACAGCTGAGCAAAGATGCGGCCACCCTTGTCATGCACACCGGCCGTGACGGGGCGCCAGCTTTCGATTTGCTCGTCGGTCCAGATCCCGGGAGTAAAGGCGTACCCTGTGGCCTGCGGCGAAATGTTCACGCCTTCACTGATGATCAGGCCTGCCGATGCGCGTTGGGCGTAATATTCCTGCATCATTGGGGTGGCGATGTTTTCGGGGGACCGCGCGCGGGTTAGGGGGGCCATTACGATGCGGTTTGACAGCGTATAAGGTCCGACAACGACGGGGGAAAAGAGGTCAGTTTCAGGGATGGTTGACATAATGACTCCTCGTCTCCTGACTGGCAGGAGAGTGAATTTGGGACAAAGGGGTGGGCCGGTTGCTTTGGGCGTGTCGGATGTGGCCAACGCCTGATCCGGTCGTTTTGGGGGCGAATTTGTGGCGGCGGCGCAGGGCTTAGGTCAAAGAGGCTGCGCCGCCGGTCGAGTTTGCAATGCAGGCTTTCCGATCTACAGATCGGTCATCTGCATCCCTTGTTCCGTGTAACGATCGCCAGCGGCAGCGCCGCGTGGGAACAAGGTGTCGAGGCGGGTGAGAATGTCCTCGGTTAGTGTGACATCGGCGGCCCCAATATTGTCTTCAAGATAGGCGCGCCGTTTGGTGCCCGGGATCGGAATAATATGATCGCCTTGGGCCAAGACCCATGCGAGCGCCAGTTGCGCAGGCGAGCATCCGGCGCTGTCGGCGATGGCACGGTATTGCTCCAGCAAGTTCAGATTCTGATCCAGATTTCCATCGGCAAAGCGCGGCTGGGTGTGCCGGAAATCATCATCAGCCAGGTCGCTTAGTGTGGTGACCTTGCCGGTCAGAAAGCCGCGCCCAAGCGGGCTGTAGGGTACAAAAGCCGTGCCCAATTCGGCGCATGTGGCCAGCATCTCTCCCTCTGGGTCGCGCGACCACAGCGAATACTCTGTCTGAACCGCCGCAACCGGATGCACCGCATTTGCCCGCCGCAAAGATTGTGCAGAGATTTCGCTTAACCCGATGCCTCTAATCTTACCTTCTTTGATAAGATCAGCCATCGCTCCAACCGTGTCCTCAATCGGGGTCACCCCATCAAGGCGATGCGCGTAATAAAGGTCGATCTGATCAATTCCCAGACGTGCCAATGAGGCCTCGACTGCCTGTTTCACATAGGCCGGGCTGGTGTCGATAAACCGCGAGGTCGGGTCTTGGGATCGGATGATGGCGAACTTGGTCGCCAGCGTGAGGTTGTCCCGGTTTTGCCGAACGAAATCCGACAACAAGGTTTCATTCGCGCCGTTGCCATAGATATCGGCGGTGTCGTAGAACGTGACGCCCAATTCAAGCGCACGGTCCAGCGTTTCATAGGATTGATCGCGGTCGGTTGGGCCGTAGAATTCGGACATGCCCATGCAGCCAAGTCCAATGGCTGATGTCGCGCCAAGTCCGGCGCCCAGATTACGCGTTTTCATGTGTTTTCTCCTTAAATTGAGGTGGTACGAAGCGGATAGCCGTGACGCGGGAAATGCACGGCAACCGTTCCCACCTGTGGCGTGTCCCGATGCAGAATGATGCGGGTGTCGTCGATATGGACCAGCGTACCGTCGATGACTTCCGTGCCAAATTCATCGACCAGAACCTGTACCGACGCGCCTATCGCGGGATGGGCAAGACCCGTTGCGGGAAGCGGGGCAGGGGTCGTCGAAACCGCGATTATGATCGCTTCAGCAGGCGCCAATTCGGTTCGTGTGCCGTGACCGAACTCCGCAATGCGCGCCATCCATGCCGACAATGCCGGGAACAGCGATAGACCGCTGCCGCTGGCGGTTGTGTCAGCTTTGGCAAAAAACCAAACCACATGATAGAGTGCCAGATCAGTCAGCGCGGGCGTGTCCCCGGCAAAGAAATCGGCACCGCCCAGCAGGTTCTCAAGCCAACCAAGCCCTGTTGTGATTTGGCCACGATGATATCCGACATCCGCTTTCAGGCCGTCCAGATCAATCTTGTGATCCCAAAACGCCTCGCGGTCGTGGATCAGGGCTGGGGGAACGGCATCGGCCCGCAGGCCCATGCTGTAACGAACCACTTGCCAGAACAAAATGCGGTCCGCCCAATTGTCGAGCAGCGGGGTCGCTGTGCCCGCAGTGTTCGGGGCAAGGGCGCGCGCCGGAAACCGCTGGTCAAGCTCGGCGGCGATCAGGGCGGAATCACAGTAGATATCCGCCCCGATCTGAAGCACTGGGGCCCGCCTGTAGCCACCCGTCAGGGTTAGCAGATCAGCCTTTGGCGCAATCGGAGGCACGATGACCGATGACCATGATAGCCCCTTGAAGCCCATCAAAGTTCTGATTCTTTCGGAATAGGGAGAGGCTTCATAGTGGTGCAGGATCAGGTCGGTCATCGCTTTTCTCCTACTTCAGCAGCCCGAGGATCTCTTGCGCGGCGGCGGCGGATGAGGCGGGGTTCTGGCCGGTGACCAGTTTTCCGTCACGCAGCACGAAGCTGACCCAATCCGCCCCTTTTTCATACTGGCCACCATTGGCCTTCAGCATGTCTTCCACCAAGAACGGCACAACATCGGTAAGGCCGACGGCCTCTTCTTCGGTGTTGGTAAAACCCGTCACCCGGCGGCCAGACACCAGCGGTTTGCCGTCCGCGCCTTGGGTGTGGCGGAACACGGCGGGGGCGTGGCAAACTGCGCCGACAGGCAAGTCGGCGGCGGCGAAGGCCTCGATCAGGCGTTTGCTGTCCGCATTTTCGGCCAGATCCCACAAGGGGCCGTGGCCGCCCGGATAGAAGATGGCGTCGAACCCGTCTTCGGTTACATCGGAAAGCTTCAGCGTCGTCGCAAGATGCTTTTGCGTCTCTGGATCGTCTTTGAACCGACGGGTGTCGTCGGTCTGTGCGTCAGCGTTGTCGCTGGACGGATCAATCGGCGGCTGTCCCCCTTTGGGCGAGGCCAGTATAATGTCTGCTCCGGCGTCCTTGAAGACGTAATAGGGGGCCGCAAACTCCTCCAGCCAGAAGCCGGTTTTCTTGCCTGTGTCCCCGAGTGTGTCGTGGGATGTCAGTACCATCAGAACTTTCATGTTATTTTCCTATTTTTTCTCGCCGACGCGGATCACGCGCTTGCCAAAGTTTTCGCCATTCAGCAGGCCAATGAAGGCTTCGGGTGCATTTTCCAAACCGTCGATGATCTCTTCGCGGTATTTGATTTGGCCGCTTTCGATCCACGCCCCCATGTCTTTGGCAAAATCCGGGTAGAGGTGGCCGAAGTCGTCAAAGATGATGAAGCCCTGCACCTTGATCTTTTTGCGCAGGATTTGACCCATAAGCCAATTCATCCGGTCCGGCCCTTCGGGCAAGTCAGTCGCATTATACTGAGAGATCAATCCGCAGACCGGCACCCGTGCGTTTGAATTCAACAGCGGGATGACCCCGTCGAGGACCTTGCCGCCGACATTTTCGAAATAGACATCGATGCCATCGGGACTGGCCTTGGCAAGCTGTTCGGCAAAGTCATCTGCCTTGTGATCGATACAGGCGTCAAAACCCAACTCATTGACCGCATAGGCGCATTTCTCTGGTCCGCCCGCGATGCCGACCACGCGGCAGCCAAGGATCTTGCCGATCTGGCCCACAGTGGCCCCGACAGGGCCGGTCGCGGCCGCCACGGCGATGGTCTCGCCAGGTTTTGGCGCGCCAATTTGCGTCAGACCCGCCCAAGCGGTAAAGCCGGGCATACCCATGATACCGAGCGCCCAAGACGGATGCGCGGGTGATTTGCCAAGGTTTGTCAACCCCGCGCCATCCGACAGGGCATAATCCTGCCAGCCATTGAAGCTGAGCACCCAGTCGCCCGGCGCAAAGCCATCAACCTGTGAGGTGACGACCTGAGCCACTGTGCCGCCCTCCATCACGCCATCAATTTCCACCGGCGCGGCGTAAGATGGCGCATCACTCATGCGCCCCCGCATATAAGGGTCCAGCGACAGATATTCGGTGCGCAGAAGCATCTGCCCAGCACCAGGGGAGGGGACGCCCCCTTCGACCAAGCGAAGCGTGTCCTTGGTCGGTTCGCCTTTGGGGCGTTCCGCCAACACAAGCTGGCGGTTTACTGTTTTGGTCTGTGTCATGTTCATCATCTCCTACAAGGCAGCTTCAAGGATGCGGCGCGCATCCTTGGGGGTGATGGCATTTTGTTCGCCAAGGGCGGTCATGCCGTGATCCTTCAAGGCGACGACGATGCGATCAATTTCAGGAGCAGCAATTGCGTAATCTCCGAGTCGGGTTTTGATGCCCATCTGTTCAAAGAACCCGCGTGTCGCCTCGATGACGGCATCAATCCGCGCATCATCAGATCCCTCGCGGATGTCCCAAACATTGGCAGCATATTGCAGCAGTTTCTCGCGTTTGGGGCCACGTTGGTCGTTCATCAGTGACGGCAACACGGCAGCCAGTGTGCGGGCGTGGTCGGTGTCATTGAGCGCGGTAATCTCATGTCCGATCATATGGCTTGCCCAGTCCTGCGGGACACCTGCGCCGATTAGGCCATTCAGGGCCAGCGTTGCCGTCCACATCAGGTTGGCGCGAACGTCATAGTCCTCCGGCGTCTCAAGGGCTTTGGGCCCAAGCTCGATCAGGGTGCGTAGCAGGGTTTCGGCAAAACCGTCCTGAACGTGCGCGGCGGATGGATAGGTCAGATATTGTTCGATGATGTGAACAAACGCGTCGGCCACGCCGTTCGCGATTTGACGGGGCGGCAGCGTGTAAGTGACCTCGGGGTCCAGCACCGAGACGACCGGGTAGCAATGCGGGCTACCAAACGGAAGCTTTGCGCCCTTTTCAGGGTTGGTGATCACAGCGCCAGAGTTCATCTCCGAACCGGTGGCGGGCAAGGTCAACACGGTGCCAAAGGGCAGCGCTTGCGTGATGACCGACCCGCGAGATGTCAGGATGTCCCAGGCGTCGCCATCATATTTGGCCGCCGCCGCGATAAATTTGGTGGCGTCAATAACGGAACCACCGCCGACAGCCAACAGGAATGTGATCCCTTCTTGGCCAATCACCTCGACAGCCTTCAGCGCAGTGGCGTAGCGCGGATTGGGCTCAATACCGCCAAATTCGACCAAGGTCCGGCCCGCAAGTGCCGCACGCACCTGACCAAGGACGCCTGTTTTCTCCGCGCTGCCTCCACCATAGAGGATCAGCACCTTTGCCTCAGCCGGAACCTGATCCTTTAGGTCCGCGATACGGCCCTTGCCAAACAGGATATGTGTCGGATTGCGAAAGTCAAAATTCTTCATGGGCTCAGTTTCCTTCAGTTTTAATGTGCAGGCGCACGTCGATGTTTCCGCGTGTGGCGTTGGAGTATGGGCAGACCTGGTGCGTCGCTTCGACAAGTCTTTCAGCATCCATGCGAGCCATGCCCGGCAGATGTGCGGTGATGTCGAGATCAAGTCCGTATCCGCCCTCGGCGCGTTGGCCGATGCCGACGTCGATCGTGGTTTTGGCTCCTGTGGCATCCAGTTTGAGTTGTTTTGCGGTCATTTCCATCGCGCTATCAAAACAGGCCGCATAGCCAAGCGCGAACAACTGCTCGGGGTTCACCCCCGCCTCGCCGCTGTCCGGGCGGACCATCTGGACTGAAAAGCTGCCGTCGTTGAGCACGGCGGTGCCCGAGCGTCCTCCGGTTGCCGTTGCAGTTGTTTTGTAGAAGATTTTCATGAGCTTCCTTTCGCGAATAGACTGGTCGTCTATTGGCATGATAAAATTTTTAGGGTTATGGCCTCGGAACGAGCACCTTTGTTGCGCCCATTGCGGAATTGAGCGGGGCTTCACTGTGCGAGAGGCTCGCGACGAGGCTGGCCCCAAGCCACATGTGATAGATCATTTCTGCCGTGGATCGGGCGTCTTCAAGCGCGGCGATCGTGCCATCGTCCGTTCCCTGTTCAAGGGTCTCCGTCAGCCGCGCGACGATTTCGGACACACTTTTCTGCAAGATATTGCTCATGTTCTCCGAGAGGTCAGCAACCTCTGCCGACAGTTTGACGACCAAGCACCGGTCTTCGAGGTTGGGGCTGATCTGTTTTTTCCGCCACTCTTCGAAATAGGTCAAGAATCGAGACCGTGCATCCATGCCCGGATGCGCAAGAGACGCGTTCAGGCGTGTACCATACTCCGTCATAAAATCGTTCAACAGCGCGCAGCCATAAGCTTCCTTGGAGGTGAAATAGTGATAGAATGACCCCTTCGGGACACCAGCCTCTTTCAAGAGCGCACTCAGACCGACACCTGTGTAGCCCTGCTTGGCCGTCAGGCGTCGTCCTGTGGTCAATATCTGTGAGCGGGTGTCGTTTTTCTGTTCCATGACCTCCGATATAACCCCATTAGACCGGTCGTCTAGGGCCGGCATTGCTTTTTTCAATCACAGGACTGTGAGCCGGTCTGAAAGTCAGGGTGGGACAAGCGACCGATCGGCATCTACGCCAGCGAGCACCTCTAGCCACCATGCCCATACAAACACACCACGAGACGCCATTCGGTTGGGCGCGCCCTTATTCTTCCGCGCTTAGGACAGCTTCCAGCAAACCAGGAAAGCGACGGTCAAGCGCATCTCTTCGCAGTGACAGCAAGCGACCTCGCCCCTTGGGGATATTCCGGATCACACCTGCTTCGCGCAACACTTTGAACAGGTGCGACTTGGTGGATTTCGCCACTTCCGGGTCCATTAAATTGCAGTTTGCCATTTCGACCGGGCCGTCGCGGAGCTGACGCACGATGTCCAACCGGCCCGGATCGCTGAGTGCGAACAAGACCTGCGTCAGTTGCAGCTCCTGTTCCTGCGGGTGCGCAAGATCGGGGCTGGCAGTGTCGGATAAGATACTCATGGTTCGAATATACTTGAACCTTCCGCAGAAAGAAACTAGAGAAAGGTTCGATAAACTTCGAACCCTCCTGAAGGACTGCATTCCAAAATGACCACGATTGTGATGTCACCCAAGGCTAGAGAGCGCGCTGGTTTCGCAATCGTGCTTACCGGAAGCGCTCTGATGATGGCGAGCGCGAGCGCGCCGTCCCCTTTTTATCCGCTCTTGCAGCAGCAACTTGGTTTTTCGTCTTTGGTCGTGTCGGAGATATTCGCAATCTACGCAATTGCCCTTCTTGCGACACTGTTAGTGGCCGGATCAATCTCGGATCATGTCGGGCGACGCCCTGTTCTGTCGATAGGGTTCGTGCTTCTCGCTGTTTCCGCCGCCGGATTCGAATTGTCAGGTTCTGTGTCTGCGTTGTTATTGGCTCGAGTAGTACAGGGCGTAGCATGCGGCCTTCTGTTGTCTACGCTGTCGGCTGCGATTACGGATCTTGAACCCCCTGAATTCAAGGGCATCGCGGCGATCTGTAATTCAGTCATCCCCCTCGTCGGGCTGGCCCTGGGGGCCTTGATATCCGGCTTCGCGATGGAGTACCTTACCGAGCCAAAATTTGATATATTCACCGGGATTGCCGTGGCCAGCCTGGTGCTGGCGCTGGCCACATGGGGCTTGCCCGAAACATCGCCACGGCATGAAGGCTTGTTGCAGGCGCTGAAGCCTCGCGTTGGCCTCCCGATCGAAGTCAGGGGCACCTTCTGGCGTGGCGCTCCGGCGCTATTCGCGGGCTGGGCCACAGGGGGGCTGTATCTGTCGCTTGGCGCGCTCATCATCTCACAGGTTTTTGGTATTCAAAATGTGATCGTCCAAGGGTTCGTGGTCGCACTGCTGGCTGGGGTTGGTGCGCTGGCTTGTTTTATTGCGCGCAACTACTCTGCTCGTGAGGTCATTTTGTTCGGCACCGCAGCGCTCGCAATGGGAACCCTCGCCACCTTGTTTGGAATTCAATACGAAAACTTAGTGCTCTACCTTAGTGCGCTCGCCGTTGTGGGGGCGGGTTTTGGCACCTGCTTTTATGGCTTCATCCGCTCGATTATTCCGCTGGTGCCCGAGGATGTCAGAGGGGAGACTTTCGCAGCGCTATTTTGTATCAGCTACCTGGCATTCGGTTTGCCGGTCGTGATAGCCGGGCTTTTGGTGCCATTGTTAGGGCTCAAAGTCGTTGTAATCAGTTACGGCAGTTTGATCGCTTCGCTGGCCGCGCTCGCAGGGCTGATGCGCAAATTCGGTCGAACCGACTAAGGACCGAACCTAAATTCAACACATTACCAATGTAAAATCAGGCGATTCAGGCTTTCAACCCGCTAAATGTCCCGGATGCAAAGAGACCGAATTTCACCGTTCCAGACATGGTGTCCCCGTCAAGTGTTCCTTGGAATTTCAGCTTCATCGGCATTGGACGCTCAACCTTTGTGGACCAAGCAATGGCTGCCGGACTAAGTTCCAAATCTTGCATTGGACCTTTTCCATTCTTACCAGCCATCTCTCCAACCGGAACACCGCCCTCATCACCTAAAGTCAGCGTCGCGTCAAATTCACCCGTTGGTGCTTTGATAGTGATATTCCAGTTTTCCATAAAATGGGTTCCTTGCTGGTGTTGCAGAGAATTGCATACTCTTCGTGGTCAGTCATACGACGAAAAGTATAGGCTTCTGTGGTTGCCGCCGTTTGTGCAAGAGGTTTTTTCCTTATGAACGTGTAATCGAGTGCGGTCTTCTGTCAGGCCATGATATGCGGCGCTTTCAAGATCCGCGGGCCGGTATGGCGATGCGCGGACCAGAAGCAAATCAACAGACCGAGCTCGGTGGCTCCTGCACAAATGCTGCTTTCTCTGACCCGGATCTGATCGATCCTTTGCCCTTACTGTTCAGTGACCTCCTCACACCCCCAACTTACCGGGACGTCGTGACGCGCAACCTTCGCTACGCCATCGCCGCCGCCGGATGCCGGTAATCCTCTTGTTTCGTCATCATGGCCCAGAGGCCACGTGCCATCTTGTTGGCCAGCGCAATCGCGGCGACCATGCGTGGCTTGCGGGTCAGCAGGCGCTTCAGCCAGCCATTGTTCGGGGTGTCGAACCGCTCGACAGCCTGAAGGACTGCCATGGCTCCAGAGACCAGGAGGGTGCGGATGTCGCGCTGCCCCATCTTCGAGGTCTTCCCAAGCCGGGCCTTGCCGCCGGTCGAGTGCTGCTTGGGCACGAGCCCAAGCCACGCGGCAAAATCGCGATCGCGTTTGAACGTGGCCAGGTCAGGTGCAAACGTCTCGATCGCAAGCGCCGTGAAAGGACCCACGCCCGGCATGGTTTGTGCGCGGCGGATCGAGTCCGCTTTTTTGGCGGCACATCTCATCTTCGCGTCGAGCTCTGCAACACGCGCATTCAACCCCTCGATCTGCTCCAGATACATCCGAGCAAGTTCCCGCACTTCGGTCAGCAGAGTCGTGTCAGTATCTGCGATTGCGTTCGCGAGCGTCTTGATATGGGCGGGCCCTCGGGCCGCGACTAGGCCGTGTTCGGCGAGATGGCCACGTAAAGCATTGATCATCTGGGTGCGTTGGCCAACGAACATCTGCCGCGTGCGAAACAGCATGGCGCGGGCCTGCTGATCTTCCGTCTTCACTGCGACAAAGCGCATGGTTGGACGCAATGCAGCCTCTACGATGGCCTCTGCATCGGCCACATCGTTCTTTTGACGTTTGACGAACGGCTTCACATAGATTGGCGGGATCAGGCGCACGTCGTGGCCCAACTTCTCAAATTCCCGACCCCAGCCATGCGCCGTTGCACAAGCCTCCATGGCGATCAGGCATTTAGGCTGCTGCGCCACGAACGCGAGAAACTGACCTCGTGAAAGCTTCTTACGAAACGCGACCGAACCGTCTTGGTGTGCACCGTGCAGCTGGAAAACACGCTTTGCCAAGTCGATACCGATGAGAGTAACTTCGGACATGGATGCTCCTTCCGTTTGTGATGGCTTTAACACTCACCACAATGGCACATTGCGATGCCGTCGGGAGGGGCATCCACGCCATCAACAGAGCCCCGTCGCGCGGCAAAGCTTGTGCGACGGGCTCACTGGTCTTTATCTTGCGCGGACGACAGTCTGGCCCGCTCGACGCATGGATCGACAACGCAATCGTCGAACATCATCCCGATCATGCGATTTGCTCGAACGCTCCACCGCGACATCAATGCCGTGCGCAATGCCATTGAACTACCTTGGAACAACGGCCAAGCCGAAGGGCAGGTCAATCGCCTGAAGACCCTCAAGCGCGCGATGTACGGTCGAACCGGTCCAGAGCTGCTCAGAGCTCGAATGCTTCTGCTCCGCCACACAGATTGAGGCTGAACCCCGATCTAGCAAGCCCGGAAAACCGAATTTCAATTGTCGAGAGACCACATTCGATAACGCCCCTGCCCAGTCACCTCACGGATCAAACCATGCATCTCCATCCACGCCAAATTGCGCTGAACGGCAGCACGACTGGCGTTTGAGAGGCTTTGGGCCATCGGTGCCGACACCAATGGCCACTCAGTGAAAATCCTTCGCAAAGCAACCGGCGTGCGGCCCGACAATTGCGCCATGAGGTTCTCTGCCCGCACGGTCCATTCCTCAATATTGTCCAAGTGACGCATTGCGGCTAGTGCAGCGCTGTCCATGCCTTCTAGCCAACGGGCCAACCGCTCCAACGGCACGCCAAAGGCGCGTAACCCCCCTGCCCCACCCATGGCCAGCGGCGCGAAGATGGCACCGCTTCCGTCGCTAGATGCGATCCTTGCCGCGGTGACGGCGGCTTCGATCTGGTCGCCGTATTGCCCAAGGCCTGCTAGGCTCCAGAGATGAAAGCCCATGCAAGCCCGCGTTATCGGGTGGAGATCGGCCGCCGCAGCCATTACATCCAGCCATCCGCCTGCGCGAGCTTCGAAGCGCTCGGCACTGTCCTCAATATTCTCGGGATCGCGGCGGTCTAGGAAGCCCGGTAACTCGACCTTCGGGCCGGGACCGCCTGTCAGGCGCCGAACAGCCCATCCAATCCGGGCTAGGGCATTTGGATCATCCTGCGCGCCTGAAAGGCGCATCGATAACCAGAGTGCCAGACGATCAGAGCTCACCCGATCACCTGCAAACCAACTGAGGTCTGCAGCCTCGATCAGGGCGAGCCGGTGCCGCCAGCCTTCCGGGCCGCGCAGCAACCGGTCATCCAGCGCACCTAACCGTCCAGCTACCTTTGCCAGCCGCGCAGCGTGAGCCCCCTCTGCCTTTGCCCAGTCGTTGATGACGCCCGTTTCAGTAGGTTCCGCCCGCGGCCCGGGAGGCAGGTAATCTGGTTCTTCTTCGATTGGTCCCGGCAGGAACCAGATGTCGCATTTTCTTCACCATTTCAGCACATGATTATTACGTGATTTCTGGAAGATACCGCGATATTGCACATCATTCTTCAGCTTAAGGTTTCAATTTTGGTTCCGTATTTCAGCAAGTGGCCGCCCTGTTGGCGCACTGCCCAGCCGGTTTCGAAAGTTTCATATCGATGACGTCCGGCGGAGCGCATGCCTCGGATGAAGCTTGGGCCAAGGCGACGCGGATCGCGCGCGAGTTGGACCGGATTCTTGACGGGGCGGCGCCCGTGCGTGAGGCCGTGATGCGCGCGGCATCCGAGCTGCGGCTTTCGACACGCCAAGTCTACAACTATCTGGCGCGGTATCGGGAAGAGCGCAGGGTATCGTCCCTGCTGCCGCGAACGAGTGGGACAAGGAAACCAAGGATCAGCCCCACGGTCGAGAGCATCATCGCGATGACCCTGCGGGAGATGTGGTTGCGCCCGGAGCAGCCGGATCTTGCGCCGATCGTTGAAGAGATCCGCGCCCGCTGCGCAGAGGAGGGGCACTCTCCGCCCGCCTATGTCACTGTCGCCCGGCGGATCACCATCCTGTTCGCCCCGGAAGAAATTGCCCGCCGCCGCCTGTCAGATAGTAAACACCTGAACCGGCTGAAGCCGCGACCCGGCTACATCCGGGCTAACCACGCGCTCGACGTTGTCCAGATCGATCACACGCCGGCAGACATCCAGTTTGTCGAGGTGATTGATGACCACGGCGTCTTCGTTGGTCGCCCCTATCTGACCATCGCTGCAGATGTGGCCACGAGCGCGATCATCGGCTTCTGCCTGACCCTCGAGGGGCCGTCACGACTGTCTGTCGCGCTTTGTCTGGCGCACGCGATGTGCTGCAAGACTGCCTGGCTGGCAGAACGCGACATCGATCATGCCTGGCCAATGCATGGTCGCCCGAGGCAGATCGTCGTCGATTCCGCCAAGGAGTTCCAAAGCAGCACCTTCAGCAGAGGATGCGCGGACTATGGCATCGCCATACGCATGCGGAACAAGGGCACCGTGCATCGGGGCGGAGTCGTCGAACGCCTGCTGGGGAAAGTGAACACGGCGCTGCGGGCTTTGCCGGGCAAGACGGGGCGTTCCATCGCGGATCGGGGCGACTATGCCTCGGAAGCGCGGGCACGGCTCAGCTTCGCGGATCTTGAACGCTGCATCGCGCTCGCGATCATCGACCACAACCTGAGTCAGAATGCGCGCAAGCTGACCGTTCCGGCGAAAGAGTGGGAAGATCGGTTCCAGCCGAAAGACCAGCCGATCGATGCGCCTGTCGATGTGCTGCTGAATTTCCTGCCGCGCAAGACGCGGAAGATTTCACCTCAGGGCATCAGTCTCTTCGCCATCGACTATTTCGAGCCCTGGCTGGGCCCGCTGGTCGCGCGTCGTGACCGGCTGAACCCGCTCGATCTGTGCTATGATCCTCGCGACATCAGCCATGTCTACGTCAAGGATCCGGATACCCAGGCCTGGCGGCCGGTCAGGCGACGGGACGGGCTGGCCGAGCCGATCACGCTCTGGCAGCATCAGGCGGATCGGCAGCGGCGGCGCGAAATCCAGCGGCGCCCTGTGCAGGAGGCATCAGCCATCCGACGCGAAATCGCCGCCACTGTTGCCGCCGCCAAAACCCCGAAAAGCCGGTTGAAGGAGATGACCCGCGCCCGGCATGCCACCGAGGCAAAGAAGCCTTATGCCGACTTCGCTGCGCCTTCCGCCTCGGCCCAGGCAAAGCTCGACCCGGATCGTCCGCGGCGGGTCTTCCCTGTCGAGGATTGGTAAGGTGCCGGACCACCTCATGCCCGCCATAGTGCCACTCTTGCAGGCCGATGACGCAGTGCGGATCGCCCATGTGCGCGCGCCGCGCTGGATCAGCCATCCGGCGGCCGGCGCGGCGCATGACGCGATGCGACTGCTGCTTGAGCGACCGCCATCGCTGCGCCCACGCGGTTTGCTGCTTGCCGGTCCCTACCATAACGGCAAGACCATGATCGCCGAACGCTTCGCCGTCGAACATCTGCGTGCCGCCGACCAGCAAAAGGTGTGGGTGATCCAGACCCGGGAAGGTGCGGGCCTGTCGCATTTCTACGCCAGCATCCTGTCCGGATTGCGCGCGCCACAAGCCGCGGGCTGGCGCAGCCTGTCCCGCGCCGGCGATCAGGTCGATCATCTTCTCGAGCGCCTGAAGCCGCGCCTTTTGATCTTCGACGAGTTCCACAGCGCGTTGCGTGGGCGGCGCCAGGATGTGAAGGCCATCTTTTCGTTCTTGCGGCGGATCGCACGGGTGCATGACATCTCACCCGTCCTTGTCGGCGAGATCGCGATCTACGATGCGGTGCATGACACCGACGAAATGGGCTCACGTTTCGATACGATCCCCATTCCACGATGGGCGTATGACGAGGAGTTCGCGACGCTTCTCGACAGCCTGGAAGCCAGTCTGCCGCTCGCCGACACCTCCGATCTGTCGCGCGAACCCTTGGCGAAGATCATCCACGATCTGTCAGAGGGGCTGATCGGCGAGGTTGTCGAGATCGTCACCCGGGCCGCAGTTGCGGCCATCTCGCGCGGTGAGGACCGGATCACGGGCGCAACCCTGTCGGACCTTGGCTATGTGCCTCTCTCGAGGCGCCGCAATTCGGCTTTGCGTCACGAGATGACATGAGGTTTGGGCCGACCGGGATCTCCGTCACACCTGCAGAGCGGTATGAAAGTGCGGCGGGAAACCGTTGGCCCATGAGCATTATGCCCGCACCAGGTGAACTTCTGTCGAGTTGGCTGCACCGCCTCGCTTACGCAAACGGCATACCTCCGCACTATTTTGGTGCGCTTCTCGAAGCGCCGGGTGAGAACTGGTCGGCGCGGCTTGATCGGGCATTGCCCGGTCGCATCCTGCAGCTTTTGGAAGAGCATACCCACATACCTCTGGAAGACATAACGGCTCTGACTAATGCTCCCGACCCTTTGGCCGTGCTGCGTTTGCCCCTGCGGGCATCGCCTCAGCAGAGTTGCGCACCAAAGACGCAGGCGACCTGGCTGCAATTCTGCCCGGCCTGTCTGGCGGAAGACGAAACGCCCTATTTTCGCCGAGACTGGCGCCTCGCGACACGCGTTTCTTGCTTTCGCCACGGCTGCCGACTTCGGGACAGGTGCCCATCCTGCGGACAAGGATTGGCTCCGTTCAGCCAGAAGCGTCTTGTGCCGCATCAGATCTGCGCCTGGTGCGGCGCGGCCCTCTGCAAACGCACCCGTCCTGCCACCAATGGGGTTCGGCGTCTTGAGCGTCTGATCGACGATCTGCTTCGTCTGCAGGCATCAGGGCATCGAATGGCAGAGGGGCGATCACTCCCGGACCTTCTTGGATCAGCCTGCTTTCAATTTAGTCGACGGCCAATGTCCATCGCGCGCCTCTCTCATCGGGATCGCTATCAGCTGTTTTGGCAATTGACGGACGGGCAATCGACGCCGTTCGGAACGCGAAGAAGTTCCGCGATCATTTATTGGAAACGCGTCGCTCAGGTTGCGCCAGCTTGGGGCGGACTGGTCACATCTTTCAGCGATGCCGTCCTGCCTCGGCCCAAAGCTGGGCCTTGCTCTAACACCGCTGGCCCGAATTTGGCGGATCTCGTTCAGGCGGCCGCGCGGCTCGATCAGCAGCGGCAAGCGCTGTAAAAATTCCCGGTGAGTTTCAGGCGCTCGCGGCCAGCCCGGCATCATTCAGCTGTTCAGGATCCGGCAGGTCCCGCAAGCTCTCCAACCCGAAGGCCGCGAGGAACGCGTCTGTGGTGACGAAGGTATAGGGGGCACCACGACGCGGCGCGCGCGGCCCAGTTCCAATCAGACCGTGTGCATGGAGCCGCCCGATCAGGTCCCGACCGATCTCCTTGCCGAAGATGTCCTTCAGCCCATCGCGCGTGATTGGCTGATGGTAGGCGATGGCCGCCAAAATCGCGACGTCGAACTCGTTCAGGTCCAGCAACTGGTCCCCGACATCCGCTGCGGAGCGGATCGCAGGCGCGTAAACAGACCGCGTCCGGAACATCCACCCCCCTGCGACCATGGCAATCTCGAACGCCCGCCCTTCTAGATCGGCGGCAAGATCCTCGATCAGCAGATCAACCGAGGTCGCCTGCCCCACTATGCGCGCCAGATCCTCGCGCGGTACAGGCGAGGCAGAGGCAAACAGTACCGCCTCGATCCGCCGCATCCATTCGCGCCAGCGCAGCTCCGGCGGCAGGTCGGACAACTCGCGGTCAAATTCAGGCTCGGAGCGATCCTTGGCCATCGTTACACCCCGTAGAGCCGGAAGGTGTCGCGGCCAGTCAGTTCGCGCACAGCGCCGAGATCGACCAGCCGGTCGCAGAGCCGCCGCGCCGCGCGGTCCGGCAAAGGCAAGACTGAGGGAGCGACCGCGTCCTGTTTCAGGAATATCTCGACGGCGTCGGCCGCCCCCTTGGCCCGAAGCTTTGGTGCGACCGCCTTCAGATGCGCCGCCCGACGCGCGAGGTTGGTGGAGAGACGCACGGCCTCGGCCGCCGATGACACGAGCGCCCGATGACAGGCGAGCTTCAATTCGTCGCCTTGCTTGCGCAGGTCGGCACGTTTCAGGCCAGCCGCCAGCAGCGGCACGACATGATCCCAACCAAGCGCCTGGGCGAGTGCAGCATCCGCGAGGATCAGCGCAGCTTCGTCAGCACGTGGCGCCTCGCGCAGAACAGCTTCCAGCACCAGTGCTGCTCGTTTGACCGGCGCCCCCACCCCCGCATCGAGCCACGTCGCGATCTGGCCCGGCTCGAAGGCCGACAAGGCTCGGCCCAGAGCCTTGACCGCCACCGGCCGCTCCACCGCGCGCCGCCAGATCAGATAGGTTTCACCTGCCGGTCCGGGTAGATCGCCGGGACGCAGAAGGTGCGCTGCATCGCGCAGTTCCCCTGCCCGCTCCCGTCGGCCAGAAAACGCAACACAAGCCTCAGCTGCGCACAGCGCGAGCCGCTCCCGCAACAAGGCTTGGGGCACCTCCGCGCATCCCAGCACAACATGCAAGTGGTTCAACGCAGCGCCCGACAAAAACGCCACATCTTCAAGGGTTTCAACCCGTGCCGAGGTGACCCAGGCGGGCATCCGGGGTAGAGTGTCTGTGTCGATGGAGTGTTCCGGTCGGGCAAATGTCATGACTGAAGCCTAAACCATCGCGGCGCTTTTCTCCAGAAAATAGCACAGAAAACGCCTCACTCTATCTTTTGCCATAATGTCCGATAACCTTGTGTTATCGGACGTAAGAATGATATGCTCAAAAACATGGGTAGTCTCACAAATAGCAGCACCAAAATCGAGGGTTTGGGCGGGTCGGAGTCCGAGATTTCGAGCTCAGCGTCCTATGACTCGTTGAACGGTGACGAACACGACGAGAGAACCTCTCGGGATCGAGCCTCAATCGCCCTGCCCGCCAATGTGGCCGGCTCCGGCGCGCTCGACCGGCTGATCGATACCGCCCGGGACTACGCTGAGGCCTCGACTGCTGGGAACACGAAAAAGGCCTACGCCGCCGACTGGAAACACTTCACCCGCTGGTGCCGACTGAAAGGCACAGAACCTCTGCCCCCCTCACCCGAGATGATTGGACTTTATGTGGCTGATCTGGCTGCACCAACCGGGAAGACCCCTGCCCTTTCGGTCTCCACGATCGAGCGTCGTCTCTCGGGGCTTTCCTGGAACTATAGGCAGCGCGGCTTCACTCTTGATCGCAAGGATCGCCACATCGCCACTGTTCTGGCTGGGATCAAACGCAAGCATGCGCGCCCGCCGGTTCAGAAGGAAGCTATCCTGCCTGAGGATATCCAGGCCATGGTGGCCACCCTGCCCTACGATCTCCGCGGGCTCCGAGATCGGGCGATCTTGCTTCTGGGTTATGCAGGCGGCCTGCGCAGGTCGGAGGTGGTCAACCTCGACATACACAAGGATGATACACCGGACTCCGGCGGCTGGCTGGAGATCTTCGACAAAGGCGCGCTGCTCACGCTTAACGCCAAGACCGGGTGGCGCGAGGTCGAGGTCGGGCGCGGCTCAAGCGACCAGACCTGTCCCGTCCACGCGCTGGAGCAATGGCTACACTTTGCCAAGATCGGCTTTGGCCCAGTCTTCGTGCGCACCTCGCGGGACGGCAAAAGCGCCCTCGAGGCGCGCCTTTCCGACAAGCACGTCGCAAGACTGATCAAGGCAACCGTTCTTAAGAGTGGTGTCAGATCCGATTTGCCGGAAGCCAAACGGTTGGCAATGTTCTCAGGGCATTCCTTGCGTGCCGGGCTCGCCTCGTCGGCAGAGGTTGATGAGCGTTATGTTCAAAAGCACCTAGGACATGCGTCGGCCGAGATGACCCGGCGCTACCAGCGCAGGCGCGACAGGTTCCGGGTGAACCTGACCAAAGCGGCAGGGCTGTGAAGACCAGGAATCTTGAGGCGTTGGTGAAGCGCTAAGGTGAAATTCCAGCGCTTCAGTTTCAGCTTACTACTTCAATTGAAATCGGGAACTAAACGCGACACCAAAGATCGTCATCGGACGACTGTTCCACCTCCTCAGCGTCGAGGAAGAGAGTGTCCGATTCATCATGCAACGCAGGAGCTTGAGGCTTCATATGTGCAAAATACTGGAATTTTGCACTTTACCCAAGGGCTTTGTCTGAGTGCACCCGGGCTCCTTATATAGCACGCGCGCGCGATGGTCTGCGAGAACTCTCCGATCGCGCTCATTGTATGGAAACCAAGGGCATTCCGGTAAGCAGCGCCATAGAGCGCGCCCTTGCATTCGTTTACAAACGGTCGTTTAGTAACGGTATATGAAATTGCAAACGGCCGATTTTCATGCCCCTGATAGGCTATGCGCGCGTATCCACAGAGGATCAGACCCCCCTGCCCCAGTCTGAGGCCCTGCAAACTGCGGGATGCGTCGAGATCTTCGAAGAGCACGCCTCAGGCGGCAATCGTGCCCGGCCGGTGCTTGCCCGCTTGCTGGAGCGCATTAGCAAGGGCGACACGCTGGTTGTCGTACGGATCGACCGGCTCGCACGGTCTCTGTCGCACCTTCTCGAGGTGATCGAACGGTTGGAGGCCAAGGGGGCGTTCTTTCGTTCCATTCAGGACCCGATCGACACCGGATCCCCGCAAGGCAAGTTCACGCTGCAGGTTCTGGGCGCCGCGGCCGAGTTCGAGCGGGCGCTGATCCGGGAACGTACCAAGGCGGGGCTGGCGAGCGCCCGTACCAAGGGCCGGGTCGGCGGGAACCCTGGACTGCGGGCCAAAGACCCTGCTGCTCTTCGCAAAGTACGGCTGGCGCGACAAGACGGCTACATGGAGCGTCTGAACGAGACGGCACAAGATTGGGTGCCCCATGTGCGCCGGTTGCGACCCGACTTGGCCTGGGAAGACGTGGTGCGCATCATCAACGGCCCCTTGCCCGAGGCGCGTCGCTGGACCCAAAGCCGTCTCTTGCGCGCTGTGAAGGCCTATGTCGGCGACGGCTTCCTGCCGGCCGAGGTGCTAGCCCGCGCCGGGCGCCGCGAAACCGACGACCGTCTGCCCGCCATCGTCGCCGGCATCAAGGGCGCGGACCCCGACATCACGCTTCAGGCGATCTGCACCCGGCTGGAAGCGATGCGCGAACGCACGCCTCGTGGCCGAACAAGATGGCAGCCGTCTTCTGTGAAAATGCTGTTGGAGCGGGCGGAACGACTTGGCCTCATGCCGTACGAATCGAGCCAAAATCAGATGTAGCTTCTGGCCCGAATCCAAAAAATTTCACCGGGAGAAAACTCCGCAGGAGGCAGAAAGTGCCATTAGTTGCTTGGGGTTAGCTGCTAATGTGCCAACTCAACAGAGTAGCGGTTCGATTTGGTTAGATCTGCATTTAATATATCTATATCAATGACTTGCTGAGTTTTTTACACGACAACACCTATAGGTGTTGTGGATAACTTTCACACTACATTTAGATTCTTCTTGCCGGACTCACTGGATCGTGGCATTCCCATTCTGACGGCAAAACGCGTCAGACACGCTGTACACCGTCAGAATGACTAAGAGCCTCAACAGAGGCCGAGAGTGGGCGGCAGGACATGGATGATCGTAACATTGGATACACGCAAGGCATAGGCTCTTCCGATATCGGAGCATTTGCCGACAATCTGGCTGAGTCTTTGGATCGCCAGATGAAGATCGCTTTCGAACCCGAAGAGCGAAAGTCCCTACGCCGCTTCAGTTCCACCGAAGTCGCCGGCCTCCTGCGCGTAAGCACATCTAACCTGCGCAACCGGCACAAGGACGGCAGCTTCCCGGAAGTGCATACAGACAACCGCGGACACCGGTTCTACACAGCCCAAGAGATTGATGAGTTGCGCGATGTTCTTGGACGCACTGGAAAGAACGCAGAAAGCTACCGCCCAGGTCGACGTGATGGCGATCGTCTCCAGGTGATATCCGTCGTCAACTTCAAAGGCGGTTCATCAAAGACTACTGCAACAATTCATCTTGCGCAAAGGTATGCCTTGCGCGGTTACCGCGTGCTGGTCCTAGACCTCGATCCGCAAGCAAGTTTGACCACGTTTTTCGGCTTTCGGCCCGAGCTTGAGTTCGCCGATGGCGGCACAATCTATGATGCTTTGAGATATGAGGACCAAGTTCCTCTCTCGAACGTCATCCAAAAGACCTACTTCCATAAGCTCGACATGGTGCCCGCCGGTTTGATGCTCTCGGAGTACGAAACCGAGACCGCAAACGCTCTCGCCCGTCGCGTACAGCCCATCTTTGCAGAGCGCCTCGCCTTGGCGCTTGAAGAGGTTGAGGCAAACTACGACATCGTCCTGATCGACTGCCCGCCTCAGCTTGGGTTTCTAACCCTGACTGCGCTGGCAGCCTCGACGGGGCTTTTGGTTACCGTGGTACCTGGCATGCTTGACATCGCATCCATGAGCCAATTCCTGAAGCTTGCTTCAGAAACGGTCAAGGCCGTGGAGGAAGCCATCGGTCGGCGTGTCACATGGGATTTTGTCAAGTTCCTGATTACCAGATATGAACCGTCGGACGGTCCGCAGACCCAAATGGCAGGCTACCTGAGATCAATTCTGGCAGGTCAGGTCATGACAGAGCCGATGCTGAAGTCTACGGCGATCTCCGACGCGGGGATGACCCAGCAGACCGTCTACGAAGTCGATCCAAGCCAATTCATCAGAAAGACAATTGATCGCGCCCTGACCAGCGTGAATGGCGTTGGCGATGAGCTAGAGCAGACGATCCAAATGGCATGGGGGCGTCGCTGATGGCCCGAAACATCTTCAACCAGCCTCCAAGGAATGAGACGGAGAGCGGAGCCCCCTCCCCTACCCCGCCAAAAGCGGCAAAGCTGCCGGGATCTGTTGGAGGATTGCGCGACTCTTTGCGCGAGATCACAGCAAACTCAATTCGCGATATCGAACCCGATCAGATTGACATGGATGGGCTGCGCGATCGGTTGGTGCTGGAAGATTCCAGTATCGATGAGTTGGCCGAGAGCATTCGCAAGCATGGCCAACAAGTGCCCATCATGGTCCGTCCATCAGCCCAACCGGACAGATACCGCATCATCTACGGCCGCCGCAGGCTTGCGGCGATCCGTAAGGTCGGTGGAACGGTCAAGGCAATTGTTCGAACCTTGGACGATGACGCATCTCTGATCGCTCAAGGCCAGGAGAACAACCTCAGGCTTGATCCGTCTTTTATAGAAAAGTCTCTTTTTATCAAAGAGATGCAAGAATCCGGATACAAACCCGGTGTCATTCAAGATGCTCTAGGTCTGACCCGGCAAGGCGTATCCAACCACAGGGTCGTCATAGAACAACTGCCAGACGGTCTTGTTCAACTCATCGGGCCAGCACATGGGATCGGACGACGGCAGTGGGGTGATCTAGCTGCCTTGTCGGTGAAGGTAGATTTGGTGGACATCGCCAAAGAGGCGCTCGCCGCCCTGCCCGACGACACTCCTAGTTCCGAAAAGTTCCAAGCGGTCTATTCGGCTTGCTCGAGCAAAGCACGTAGCGACAAGA
The DNA here is from genome assembly GCF_042466275.1 of Sulfitobacter sp. R86518. Classification (NCBI taxonomy): domain Bacteria; kingdom Pseudomonadati; phylum Pseudomonadota; class Alphaproteobacteria; order Rhodobacterales; family Roseobacteraceae; genus Sulfitobacter; species Sulfitobacter sp. R86518. Next base: position 27,422 of record NZ_JAXHCA010000007.1, on the reverse strand, counting down.
AGCCGCCCAATCGTGGGCTGACTTCGGTCATCAATGATGAGAACGGCAGTTCATTGGGCACGCTGACAATCGATGAGAAGGCGATCGCGCTCAAGGTCACCAAGAAGGACAATCCAGAATTCGGCCAATGGCTCGAAGAGCACGCGGAAGCTACGCTTTTGCAACTCTTCGTACAGTGGCGGAATGAGAGAGGCTCTGGGTCCTAACCCAGGCCACACAGAGCAACACGAGCAGAGGAGAAAAGCGAAGACCCGATAGAAAAGAGCCCCCCAAAGTTTCCCCTGGAGAGCCCTCATCATCTGATTAGCATCTTTGATGTAGCAACCTCCAGCATACCGGTCAAGAGTCACCAATTCGGTGGACCGATATTTTTTGCCTTTTTCCGCGAAAATTCGAGGAAAGAGACGGGGAAGTTGTGGGCCGAACGGTCGTCGTGAACAAGCCATGGCATTTACAAAACTCTCGATCGAAGCCGCAGGTGCTGATGCAACCCGCGGCTCATTTCCCCCATCTGAAACCGACGTCTGGACCATCTTCAGGGCCCTGAGAGATGCACGCAGCGTGTTTGGTCTACGTCCTGGCCACATACAGACACTTCAAGCAATGCTCAGTTTTCTGAAACCTGGCCATGGCGAAACGGTTTTTGCGTCTAACAATTCACTTTGCCAGCGCGTTGGCGGAATCGACGAACGGACACTCCGGAGGCACATCAACCGCTTCGTTGAACTCGGATTCATCAAGCGCAATGACAGCTCGAACCGAAAGCGCTACCGCGTTCGCTCATCCGGCGGAGAGTGCATCAGTTATGGATTGTCTCTCACCCCCCTGCTCCAACGTGCGAGCGAGCTTATAGCCATCGCGCAAGAGATGGAGAATAACCGGCGAGATCGGATATTTGTCCGCAAACAGATCCTTACAAAGCTCGCCCATTTGGAAGAGCACGATCCTAGCAACGCATTCATCAACCACGCACGGAAAGCTCTACGCAGGAAGCTGAGCCTCCCCGAATACCACGCTCTGCTCGCCAATACAGATGCAGAATGCCAGAGTTTGACTACCCCGGATGACCCGCCTGAAACTATGGAATTGCCCGCCAATGCCGGACAAACTGTCCGTCATCAATCTAAGTCTGAAGAAGAAAAAAAAGATTTAGATAGCAACATAGGCCTTGAGGCCCTGAAACCAGACTTGCTGACCTCAGTCTGCGATCAGGCGACATCGTTCTCCACAAAGAGACTTAGAAACTGGTTGGACATTGAAAACCATGCTCGAACACTTGCACCCATGATGGGCATTCACCCAGAGACTTTCGAGAAAGCCAAGAATGCTGTAGGAGCTCCGAAAGCGTCATGCGCGATCTTCATCATGCTACAGCTTGGAAAACGCATCAGGGATTTTGGAGCGTATTTTCACAGTATCACCCTGGGTCAAAGGCAAAACCAATTTGATCCATTAGCTTTGATCAAGCGACTGTCCGAAAACAATGAGCGAACTGTCTAATGTCCACCGCGGTGGACTTCGAACGAGAAGCGGCGCTTGTGGCAACCAAAACTGTCCAAACGCACATAGCGGCGCGTGGTGGTTCTTCGGTTTATCTCAGACCAGCAGATGTCCACCGCGGTGGACAAGTGACACACGAGCAAGCCTTGATGAAAATCTGGCCGCCCATGAAAGAAATCGGCGGCCAGGCATTACACCCTAAATGCCAAAAGTTATTGTGGGAGGTCACCGTCTCCAAAGAGGTTTGGAAAGAGCCGCTCTCGATAATCCAACGGAAACGCCAACCGAACTGGCGTCTTCGGCGAGGCGGACGTCAGGTATCCAGCGGCGGTCAGTTTGCTCAGCGTGTTGCGAGCAGTACGCTCGGACGTCTTGAGCACAATCTGCGCATCGCCTCGTTCCAATGCGCCATGCCGAAGAACCGCCGAGATTAGTTCCGGCGCTCGCTTGTCATCGATGGTATCTGCAACAAGACGACGATACCGTTGGTCCAGTCCGCCGAGATCGAACAATCTTGCTGAGAAGGTGATCTGGTCGAGCGTCACCTTTAGGAACCATTCACTAAACGTCTTCAGTGCCGCTTCTGACAGGTTCCCCCGTCCGTCGCGGTCTCCGCGGCGTGGACTGTCGGCCAGATCCATCATCCGTTTGTACTCGCCCCGATCGGTTAGCCCGCGGGCCAGCCCACGTGATACGGACCAGAGCCCTTGGCCACCAATCCCCGCTGTGAGGGCCATGGCATGAGACATCAGTCTGCTGACACGGCCGTTACCATCCGGGAAAGGGTGGATGTAGTTGAGCCGGTGATGCGCAGAGGCGATCGCGATGATCCGTCCGCTCGAAGACCGCGCCGCAATCTGAAATCGTTTGTCGAAATGGTCCATGAATGCCGCGACGCGCGACGATGAAGGAGGTAGGTGGCGCCCGACCGCAACTTCCCGATCATCATCCTGGCGCATGCGTCCCGGAACGATGGGCTCTTGTGTGCCGTCGGGATGTTCGATGACCCGAAACTCATCCGGCATCTCGTCGTAGAAGCTCTTGTGGACCCAAGTCAGGAATTCGACGGATGTGGGGCGGGGCAGTGTGCCCTTGCGATGCATCTCGTCGATGGCCCGTTGAACGATGACGTGCGCCCGGGCCTCAAGGGCGAGGGGACGGGTTTCTTCCTCAAGCTCGGCACCAGCCAGCGCCCTTTCGATGTCGCGGGGGCGCGTGTTGTGTCCTTCGATCAGGTTGGAGTAGTAGCAGTTCATCACACGGACGAGATCGGCAAGTTCGGCTGCGCTGTCAGGATGCAACCCTTGTCCCAGCCCGGTGGCTTCCCTCTGGATGTCGACCGAAAGGTCTGCCAGTTCTGTGGGAATATGCTCCTCGAAGAAGCAGGGTTCGATCCTGGCGGGTGTTTCCAGCATATTTGCCGATCTTCCATGTTTGCAAAGTAATTGAAAAATAAGCACATTTCGTACTTTCAAGCAAGGTTTTGCCGATATGCGTTGCCGATCTTGCCTGCCGATCTGGAATTGCTGCACGAAATCAATGGCTTCGGCAGAAGGGCCCGCCTTTTCGGTTTTGTTGTGTGCCCAAAGGGGCCGGAAAAAGAGAAAGTGTTCTTCGGGTTTTGTGACTGACGGATGAGGGCCTTTGGGGTCCCTCAGATGGGTCCGGGCCGGGTTCCGGTCTGCCGTTCCGGATGAAGGGCATTCCTATGCAATCAGGTGTCTTGCGCGTGCTCCGCGCAACCGCCGCCTCCTGGTGGCGGCATAGAGGGCTGCGCCGAACTGGCCAGACGGCGCTGGCACAGCGGCTCGAACGCCAGACCGTCCTGCGTGATCTCGGCTATCTGAAGCAGGCGGCGTCATTGCCAAACGCGCATGTGATCTGCGGGGAGGGTAGGACATTCCTCCATCCCGGTTGGACCACCGTGTCGACCTTCGCGCCGATCGAGCGCTTTCCCTTGGCCGCCCTCGCGGTCGCACGAGGAACGCCGTTCATCGATATCCGATCCGTCACCGATGTCACCGCCTTCGCGAACTTGCCGTGCGTGGCGCGGGACGGATCGGTCGACCCTGACTCTTCGGGTCCCGGCAAGTCCGTGTCGCTGACCACCTACATCGACATGGTCGAAGCCCTCGGTGCCAGGATCGCCAACGATCCGCGCCCCTGTCGGTCAACCTAGTCACCACTCCCTCTCACCAAAACTCGAAAAGGAGGCCAGCCATGGCCCGATCCCGCACGCCCAAATTCGATGCCTCCGAGGTCATCACAAACGAAATCATCCGCATCATCGAGCGCGGAGTGCTGCCGTGGCGCAAGCCATGGACCGCAGGTGGCAGCTCTCGTCCCCTGCGCGTGGGCGGAGAACCCTACCAGGGAGTGAACAACTTCCTGCTGACGATGCGGACCGTGATGGCGGGCCACAGCTCTCCCTTCTGGATGACACTGCCGCAGGCCAATGCCTTGGACGCAAAGGTCCGCAAGGGCGAAAAGTCCTCTGTCGTCGTTTACTACGGTCAAAGCCGGAGGGATGCCGGCGATGAGGATGACCGCAGCGTCGGGGATGATCGCTCCGAGGAAGCCCGCATCTTCCGCTTCCAGAAATCATATCGCGTGTTCAATGCCTGCCAGATCGATGGCCTGCCCGAAAGTTTCTACCCTGACCCGGAGCCTGTACCCGAGCATCCGCCGTCCGAGCCGATCCCGCACATGCAGGCGTTTTTCGATGCCATCGACATCAAGACCGTCTTCACGGGCACGGAGGCGTACTATTTGCCGCCCGTGGACAAGGTCTACATGCCGTCCATCACGCGGTTCCAGGACCCGCGCAATTTCTACGGGGTCTGGGCCCATGAGCTGGCCCATGCCACGAAGGCCCCCCATCGACTGAACCGTGATTTCGGGTTCTCGAAGTTCGGCAACACGTCCTATGCGCGCGAAGAGATCGTCGCGGAATTGACCTCGGTGTTCCTGGGTCAGACGCTCGGCTTCACGGCGCATACGCTCGAGATGAATGCCGCCTACCTCCACAACTGGTTGCGCGTTCTGCGCTCGGACAAGGGCGCGATCTTCCGGCACGCCGCGGACGCGCAGCGCGCCTGCGACTATCTGATCGTCAGATCGGAGACGGGCAGGGCAGGGCGCAGTGCCGAGGCCGCCTGACCACACGGAGAACGGAGACGCCCATGTCACGCAAGGAACCCAAGACGCTGCGGGTGGCCAGCTTCAAAGACGGCCGCCGCAAGATCATCACCTTCAAGCGCGGTGCCTATTGGTGGAGCCAGTCCGAGGGCGCTTATCCGTTCTCGGCAGCGCTCGAGAGCATCAAAGAACAAGGCGGCTGGATCGAAACCATCCCCAACCCGAATTACAGACCCAAGGGGCTGTTCGGGTAGGGCACCTTCTGCTTCGGTCCCTCCGACAAGCAGAAAAGAAAAAGCAGGCTTTGAGAAGGGTGTTTTAACTTCTCAAAGGAGATCCCCATGTCCATGACCGTTCAACCCCTGCCAGACCGTCCGGATCCGACCGTGATCGCGGTGCAGAACGACGCGTTTCGCAAACTTGCATGCCTTGGGGTGCCGCCCGCGCAACCCATCCAGGGCCGCATGCATGTCACCCGCTCGCTTATGGAGGCCGGCGATGGCTTCATGGCCGAGGCGGTCAAAGCAACCGGTGAGTTTGCCACGTTCGAGCCTGAGAATGATCCCGAGGGCTGGCACGATTTCGGGGCGGTCGATATCCGGGGAGAGACCGTGTTCTGGAAGATCGATCTCTATGAAGCAGACTCGGATTTCCGCTATGGGGCTGAGACCCCGGACAATCCTGCCACCACCATGCGCGTGCTGACCATCATGCTGGCGCGCGACTGGTAGGGCAGGGGACTCCTCACCCTGACATCTGAGACGATGAAGGCCCGCTGACCCCTCAAAGGGAAAGTGGGCCTTTTGTCGTGGTGATCCCTGAAGCCGGGGATTGGTCACGCGCGTGAGCGCGCGGGCCACACCTCACCCTCCTGGAAGGATATCCCATGACCAAAAGCTTTGCTCCCCTTACCGTCGCTATCGGCGATCTCGTCCCGCATCCCGCCAATGTGCGCAGCAACGCGCCGGAAACCTATGACCCCGAAAACATCGCCCATCTGAAGGCCAGTATCGCTGTGCTGGGCCTGCTCCAGCCGCTCCTGGTCCAGAAGCTTGACGGGAAATACGCCGTGCTCGCCGGTGGCCGGCGCCATGCAGCCCTGAAGGAGCTGATCGCTGACAAGGCCAGCAAGGGGTTCACGGCGAAAACCAAGGTGGACTGCCGCCTTGTCCCTGAGGAGTGCGACGTCACCACGGCACTGTCGCTCGCCGAGAACATCACCCAGGCACCGATGAATGCCATCGACGAGTTCGAGGCCTTCGCCCGGATGATGGAGGTCGACGGCCAGATGCCCGAGACGATCGCAAAGACCTTCGGCGCCACGGTGGCGGCCGTGAAAGGCCGGTTGCGCTATGGCCTGATCCACCCCGACATCCGCGCCGCGGCCCGGGGCAAGGTGATCACGCTCGACACGATGAAAGCCTTCGCCGAGCACCCGAGCCAGGAGGCGCAGCGCGAGGTCTTCGAGGCGCTCACAAAAGACGGCGGCTATCTGCAGGCCTACACGGTCCGTCAGGCGCTCAAATCCCGCGGTGTGCAGGTCAGCGATGATATCGGGGCTTTCGTGCGCGCGGACTACGAGGCCCGCGGCGGCGCCGTCGCGGCTGACCTTCTGAAAGAGCATTCCGTGCTGGAGGATGCAGCGCTGGTCGAAACCATCCTGCTCGAGAAGCTCGGTGCCGCCGCCGAAGAGGCCCGCATAAAGCTGGGCTTTGCCTGGGCCGATGCGATGGTCCGCTATGATTACGCGACCATGGCCGACTATGGCCGCATCTATCCCGGCCCGATCGAGCCTGATGAGGCTGCGCAAAAGCGCGTGGATGAAATCACCGCCGAACTCGAGAAACTGCAGCTCGAGATGGAGGATGAGGGGCTCGAGGACGGTGCCTACAACGCCCTTTACGACCGCGTTGACGCCTTGGAAGAGGAAGCCCGCGATCTGCAGGAGGCCAACAGCGCCGAGGACCTGGCGCGGTCCGGGGTAATCGCCTCGTGGTCGAGTGGTCAGGTGACCCTCCATGTGGGCCTCGTGCGCCCCGAGGACACCGTCAAAAAGGAGGGCGCGCGCGGCTCCTCGGCTAGCCCGACCGGGGAGGAGGCCCCAGACGCCGGCGAAATCAGCTACCCAGCCTCACTGGCTGAGGACCTCAAGACCGAGCGAGCCATGGCGCTTGGGGCCGCGATGGCGCTGCATCCGGAAGCCACGCTCGATCTGACGCTCTTCAAGCTGGTCAGTGACGTTCTGGCCAGCGGCATGAGTGTCACGCAGGCGATCAAGATCGATGCCCGCAAGGAATACCGCAGCCATGCCAAGATGGACGAGATCGACGAGACCTCGCTCGAGCAGGTGGCGGCGGCGCATGAGGCGCTTGATCTGTCCTGGCTAGATGACGCCCGCGCGCCCGCTGATCAGTTCGCGGCGTTTCGCGCGCTGGAGGCCGGCGAAAAGGCCAAGCTCGTCGCCTTTGCAACCGCCAGCACCACGCAGTCCTGCTTCGCGCGGGACCCTCGGCGCGACAGCCTGATGCATGATTTCGAAATCGAGATCATACCCGATATCCGCGCGCATTGGACGCCGAATGCGGCCCTCTTCAACCGCTTCAAGAAGGCCTGGCTGCTGAAGATCCTCGGCGACGATCTGGGTCTCGCCCAGGAGGCGGTAACGCTAGCCTCGTCGAGCAAGAAGGAGATCGTCGCCTTCTGCGACAAGCTCTTTGCAGAGCCCTTCGCCACGCTCACCGACGCGCAGCGCGCTGCCGTGGCCGCCTGGTGCCCGCCGATGATGCAGACCAACGGTGTCACCTTTGATGAGGCGGAGCCCATCGCGGAATCTCCGGAGCCTGACAGCGAGGTCGCGCAAGCGGCCTGAGCCATTACGCGACCCGCGCGTGGGCCATGCCACCCGCGCGGGTCGACCCTCCCACACCCAACGGAAAGACATCCCCATGGCTATTCTCAAGTTCTCTGTCTCCGCAGTTGCGGCGCAAATCGCCCATGCGCGCGCTTGCAAAACCTTCCTGCCCAACTGGAACGGGCCCGTGGACAGGCCCGCCCTGATCCTGATCGTCGGCAATGGTGTGCATCTGCGCTCGAACGGCATCGATGGCACGACCACCCGTATCGTCACCACCGAACAGGCCGATCCCTCCTTCGCCTTTGCCGACGGCATGAACCCGTTTCGGGACACCGACTGGATGGCGCAGCGCCGCATGGCGTTTCGCGATCTGACCGGCCAGTTCTACACCGACATCCTGGATGACGTGCAGGTGCTCATCGACCGGGGGCGGGGTGCGATCCGGCTCGCCACCGATGGCCACAGCATCCGCGTCTTCGTGCGCCGGGCCTCGGATTATCTCATCGGCGGGACCTACGAGGTGCCGTCAGGCCTCGGCGGCACCTTCCGGGTAATCCTCAAGGATGCCTGCGACACCTTCGCGATCGTGCAGAACTGCGGCAATTGCGAGGATTTCGACGCCATGCAGCCCTACCGCGTGCCGCTCGATGCGCTGATGGAAATCGATGACCGGAGGGCGGCGTGATGGGTTGGCTCTTCTACACCGATCGCCGCGTCCAGACCTACGCGGATGAGAAAGCGGAGATTGCCCGGCTCTGCACCTTCGAGAGCGACACGCGAAAGACGGAACTGGTCAAAGCCTGCAAGGTGGGTTCGACTTGGTACGCGGCGGCTAAGATCACAAGTATCGATGGCTCGCCGGTCGAAGACGCGACCTATGTGACCGATGCGGATGGCTCCATCACTTTCGGGGCTGTCTTCCTCACCCGATATGATGACGGCTGCTGGGGCTACAAGGACATGGAGGAAAGCGCGGGGCCCGTCGAGTCGCGCGCTCCGCTCAGCCTTCTGGCGCTGCTCTCCGACCTGAAAGACCCTGACAGCTATGCCCATGCCTGGCGCCAGCGCTGCCGGGACTGGGCTGCAATCCCGGACTACGAGGAAGGCGACAAGATCAAGCTCGCAGCCCCTGTGACGCTCACCGATGGCAGCACCTGCCAGATCGTCACCGCGACGCACTACAGGCGGGGGCGGCAAAAACGCCGCTGCTACCGCATCGAGGAAACCGGCGGGCTCGTGCGCCTGTCGAAAGCCTCGCTCGCGGGCTCGGAGCTACTCAGCTCCGCGAAAGGTGCGGCCAGCCCGGTGCTGGCGGAGTTCCTGGCGAGGCGAAATTAGGTCCTGCGCCGGACGGTTCATCGACCTTCCCGGCGACAGCAGATGCTGCGGCTTGTCTTGACAAGGCAATGCAAATGCATTACCTATGCGCGGGCAGCAAAGAACCTTTTCTTCAGGAGACTGCCATGACAGCCCTCGCACAAGATGTCTCGAAACTCACGGATCGGTATCAGACGACCGTGCCGGCGGGTGTGCGCAAACAGCTCAAGCTGGGCAAGGGCGACCAGATTCGTTACTGCACCGAGCCGAGTGGCAGGGTCTATATCGAGCCCGTGCGCAGCGACGAGGAAGATCCCGTGCTAGGAGCCTTTCTCGATTTTGTCGAGGCCGATATCAAGGCGCATCCGGACCGCATTCGGGCGTTCGATGGGGCTTTGCATGACCGTCTTGCAGCACTGGTCGGAGACGTTGACGTCGATCTCGATGTGCCGCTATCGCTCGAGGATGAATGAGCGGCGATAGCGTGCCCGCCCAAGCGCCCCTTGTCGTAAACGGATGGTCGATTTATGCGCATCCGCTCTTTCTGGATCAGCTCGAAGGGCTGACCCTGGAGGTCGAGGCGCGTAAGGCACGCGATCCAAAGACCTGGCGTAAGAAAAACCCCACGAAACGGCTGGCAGCCATCTTCAAGCTGGTCACCGAGGCGATACCGGCAGATCCGGGTGCCGCCGCCTTCCGGCAAGGCGGCACACTCGGCGATCACCGCAAGCACTGGTTCCGGGCGAAATTCTTCCAGCAGTATCGATTGTTCTACCGCTTCAACAGCGATGCCAAGGTCATCGTGGTGGCCTGGGTGAACGACGATAAGACCCTGCGCGCCTACGGCAGCAAGACGGATGCCTATGCGACGTTCAAAGGGATGCTGGAAGATGGCAATCCACCTGACAATTTCGACGCGCTCTTGAAAGAAGCGGCGGCGGCGGACAAGCGGTTCGAAACTTCCCTTGAAGCGGTGCCCGATCGGTAAGTGGGGTCGAATGCCTGAAGGAGCCGAATCCCACGCTAAGGCTGCCAGAAAGGGGGCATTATGCGTTTCAATCTCCCGTCACCCTTGAGCCGAGTGAAATAGGCGACATTGGTGAGTCATATGGCTGGTACGATGAAATTCTCAGAAGTCCCTCCCTATCCGTACACTTGCCGCTCGCTGCAACGTATATGAACTGGTAAGGTGGGGTACAAATTGACCTTTCGCTACGGACGCCCCAAGGTCTGCTAAAGGAAAAGCCGCCCTGTCAAGAACGGTGTTTTTTGGAAAGTCTGCGCAAGCCCAGCGAATGGCGGTACAAAGCCTAACTTGGTCGCGACTTACTCAACCTACAGCTTTAATGCGCGCATATTCCTGACAACCAGTTCGAGAAAGCGGCCATTGCGGGGCTGACTCGCCGGTCCGACGGCCAGGCGAGGTAGTATCGCCCCACCGATACTGCGACCTCAAAGGGTTGCGCGAGCCTACCTTGCGCGATCCAGTTTTCGAACATGATCACAGGCAACAGCGCGGCCCCGGCACCTGAGGCTGCAAGTTCTGCAAGCGCCACCGAACTGTCGAAGATCGGGCCGGTCAGCGGCGGGCAGTCGGTGCCCGCCGCGTCAAACCACTGCGTCCACTCTGCGCTGCGATAACTACGCAGCAATGTCTCCTGTGCCAAATCTGATGGGTGCGGAAGCCGCGCGGTCAGCGCAGGCGCGCAGAGCGGAGCCAGCGGGGCTTCGACTAGGGGGATTGCCTCATGCCCTGTCCAGCCCCCAGTGCCAAAACGGATCGCCATGTCGAGTCCCTCGCGCAGGATTTCCACGCGGTTATTGTTCGTCGAGATGCGCAGGTCAACCTCGGGGTGCTTATTCCGGAAAAGCGTGATCCGCGGCATCAGCCAGCCAAGTGCAAAGGTCGTGTTCACGCCGATGTTGAGCACTTCGATGGCCCGTCGCTCGCCAAGCTGATCCAGCACGCGGGCCATGGCATCGAAGCCGTGCCCGAGCACCGGAAAAAGCAGCCGCCCCTCGTCGGTCGGCACGAGACCTTGCGAGGTGCGCAGGAAAAGAGTTGTGCCGAGCAGATCCTCCAGCCGCGCGACCTGATGGCTCACGGCAGCCTGCGTGACGCGCAGCTCAATCGCGGCCTTTGTGAAGCTGCCCTGCCGCATGGCGACTTCGAAAACGCGTAGAGCATTGAGCGGAAGATCAGGGCGATCCATTACATTACCTCAGTTTATGGGAGGGTATAGGATTTGTCGTTTGAGGTGCGCGAGCAAGACCAAATATACAAATCCTACGTCACCTCTACTGAAAGGAAATTCAAATGCGGTTTACCGCCTCCCTCTTGCCGCGCCTCGCGGCAGGGCTCTCTATTGGCCTCTTTCTCGCCTCCGGTTCGTCCGCCCAGACGCCAGTCGACACGTTGGCTGGCACCGTCGCGCAGGTCGAGGACCGACTTGGCGCCCGCGTGGGCGTGTCGCTTGTCGACACCGGCTCGGAGCTGTCGTGGTTCTACCGCGAAGATGAGCGCTTCATGATGAACAGCGCAGTCAAGGTCCCGATCTGCGGGGCTGTGCTTGCGCATATGGACGCGGGCGCATTGTCGCTTGCCGACACCCTGCCTGTGCGAGAGGATGAGATCCTGTCCTATGCTCCGGTCACCGAGCAACAGGTCGGCGCGGAAATGAGCCTTGGGGATCTTTGCCTCGCCGCACTGGATATGAGCGACAACACAGCAGCGAACATGCTGCTTGATCACATCGGTGGCCCGCAGGCCGTGACAGCGTTTTTTCGGGAGATCGGCGACGAAACCAGCCGGCTCGACCGGCGCGAGCCCGAGCTGAACGAATTTGTACCCGATGATCCGCGCGATACGACAACCCCGGCTGCCACGTCCGAAACGCTGCGCCGGCTTCTGCTTGGGGATGCGCTCTCGCTCGGCGCGCGCGAGCAACTCGCGCGCTGGATGAGCATCGGTGGCGTGACGGGCAATCTGCTGCGCGCCGATGCGCCAACTGGTTGGCGTGTCTTGGACAAGTCGGGCAGCGGGAGCCACACGCGCAACATCATTGCGGTGGTCATTCCCGAAGGTCGCGCTCCTTGGATCGTCAGCATCTTCATCTCTGACGTCGATGCGGATTTCGAGACGCGCAACGCTGCACTTCAGCAGGTCGGCAGCGCTGTCATGTCGGTGATCCGCAACTGAAAACAGCGAGATCCGATAACCGCTGGCGTCTGCATCGTCATGCCGCAACACGTGCGGCATGACCGCGTCAGTCAGGCGCAACATCGGCCGTCGGGGTCGGGAGGTCTGACACCAAGGCGTCGATGAAGCGCCGCACGCGCGGTTCTAGGAATTTCTTGTGCGGGTAAAGTGCGATAATCGGCACCTCACCACACTCGACATCCGGCAAGACCCGCACAAGGCGTCCCGCATGCAGGTCATCCTTCACGAGGGCCATGGGCAGCAGGGCGATCCCCATTCCCGCCAGCGCCGCCGCGCGCAGACCTTCGGCGCTGTCCATGCGCAGTCGCACGTGACCCGACACATTGCCCGGAAAGCTGCTGGGATCCTTCAGTGACCAGGCCTGACGCTTCGCGAGACTTGAAAACTGCAGTAGGTCATGGGTGCTGAGCTGATCGACGTTCCGGGGCGCATCGCGGTCCGTCAAATATGCGGGCGACGCGCACAATACGGTTTTCTCTACCGTCAAGGTTCGTGAGATCAGAGTGGCATCCGGGCTCGTAACGCCGACCCGAATGGCCAGATCGAAACCATCCTCGATGATGCGGCTGACGGTGTCGGATAAACTGATTTCAAGGTGGACATCGGGCCAGGCCCTCTGAAACTTCGAAACGACGGGCAGAATGATACGCCGGCCAAGCGCATCCGGTGCGGTGATCCGCAGCGTACCTCTGGGAATGCCGTCGACGGTTTCAAGGCAGGCATCGGCATCGGCAATGGCTGCCTGAATAGCTTCGCCCTGCGCAAACAGCCTTTGGCCCGCCTCGGTCAGGCTGACGGCACGGGTCGTGCGGTTCAAGAGACGGACACCGTACCTGTCTTCCAGTCGCGTCACGGCCTTTCCGGCGGTCGAGCGTGAGAGACCGAAGGCCCGACCAGCCGACGCGAAGCTCCCGGTTTCGGCGACCGACATGAATAGAAGTATTTCATTTACCTTCGAGTCACCCATGCCGTGCCAATTGTAGAATTTTATTCGCCTCAAGTACGAAAACTATTCGTCAATGCTTTATCATATCCTGTGAATATTCAAGTGCAATTAAGGAACAGGCACGATGCAGACCTCACTAAAAAGAATGAACCCCGCAACGCTGCCGAATGCAGGCAGCATGGGCTACTCGCAGATTGTCCTTGCGAATCCGGGCACCCTGGCCTTCGTGTCCGGTCAGGTTGCGCAAACCGCAGACGGATCCGCCGTGCCGGACGGGCTTGCCGCGCAGACGGGGCAGGTCGTTGCGAACCTTGCCGAAGCGTTGGGGGCCGTGGGCGCAAGCCCCCAAGACATCGTTCAGATGCGCATTTACGTCAAGGATCTGGACGATGACGCCATGGCTATCGCGATGCCGCCTATCATGGGGTTTCTTGACGGGGCACAGCCCAGTCTGACGGGGATAGGTGTAGCCGCGCTGGCCGGGCCCGATCTGAAGATCGAAATTGAGATGATCGTACGGATTCCGACCTGACCAGAGCGCCAACACCGTCCGAGACGTACGCAAATTTCAGCCGGTGTCGCAGAAGCGCGGGGCAACTCTAAACAGACGGTGCTTGACCAAACAGTGGAATGCTGGCCGGTCCTGCACCAGTCAATCGAGGAATACCCCGCGCTTAAAAACTATTACTGCAAACTACTTGAGAGTACAGGACGCAACTCCTCTTCGCACCATTGCCGGAAGGTCGTCGGCGTATTGGCGCGCGAAGGCGGCTCTACCATGTTGTCCATACCCTTATTCTTGGCCGTAAACATTTCTACCATTGCCGCCGCCATACCTTCGGAAGCACCGACTGCCTGCATCATCCCCCCAAAGTCATCCATGCTCATCTCCTGAAATCGAATGGGGCGGCCCAGGACGGACGTCATAATGTTCGCCATTTCCGAAAACGACAGGTTTTCCGGCCCGAGCAGCGGAATGCCATCAACGCCCGACCAGTCGGTATTTATCAAGAGCCCCGCGGCGACATCGGCAATATCTGCCTTTGCCACGTGCGGAAGCTTCAGGTCCCCGGCAGTGGGCTGATAGAAGGCGTCGCCCTCACGGATCACGTCCGTCTGGCGCAAGAGGTTGTCCATCAGAGACGCACAGGCAAGCGCGCGATAGGCCACCCCGCTCTCAGCAATCATGTCGTCCATGCGCAGGCTCGCAGAGACATGGCCTGCGGGTTCCGGCCAACCACGGCCAAGGGCCGAAACGCCGACCACGTGGCGCACCTGCGAGCCAGCCAGTGCTGCACAGAAGGGGCGGCTGAAGTCGACGTAGGCTTCCTGCGCGTTCGCGCTTGCAGGGGACCCAGGTGGCAGCCAGAAAACGCTTTCGATCTGCGCGAGAGCTTGTGCGATGACGGACGGATCGCCGTGGGAGCCTTCAATAATATTGACGCGACCTATCAAATCGCGCGGTATCTTTGCCGGATCGCGAACGACGACGCGAAGGGGACGATCGCTTTGCGCGAGGCGGGACAGGACGCGGGCCCCTATATCCCCGGTAGGGGTCGTAACAAGAATCATGGTCTAAGCCTTTCTGATTTACGTATTCCCCAATTTACGGGCTGATGGCGAACGCTCTATGGTGTAGCGTCCCGATTACTATCGCCTCCGTTCGAAAGGACCTTAGATGGACCCGCTTTCCCAAGTGATCTCGCAACTCAGGCCTCGCAATTGCGTAGCGGCCGGTCTCGACGCAAGCGGCGCCTGGTCAATTCGCTTCGAGCGTCATGCCGGCCTGAAGTGCAATGCTATTTTAAAGGGGCGGTGTTGGTTGGCTGTAGAGGGGTGCGACCCGATCAGTCTGGAAGAGGGTGATTGCGTCATCCTCCCTCACGGGCGATCTTTCGTCATGTCGGCGGAGCGTCGTCGTCACGGCAGAGATGCGGCATCAATTTACGCTCCGGTTCCTCACGGCGGCACCGCGATACTGGGTGGCGGTGGCGACTTCTTCATGATTGGCAGCCGCTTTTTGGTCGCGGGGCTGCCCGCCGAAAGGCTGCTCAAAACGCTTCCGTCTGTGATGCACATCCGCGCCGGACCTGAACAGGCGTCCCTGAGATGGGCGCTTGACGGGATCGCGTCAGAACTGCGGACCTCGCGGATCGGCGGAGCGGTATCGATCGAGCATCTGTCGCACATAGTCCTTGTGCAGGCTTTGCGGCACCATCTCGACAAGCCCGCCGTGCCAGGGACGGGTTGGCTCGCGGCGCTTGCCGATCGTCGGTTATGTATTGCAATAGGCGCGCTTCACGACGATCCGGCGCGGGATTGGAGCGTTGCCGAACTTGGTTCCCGCGCTGGTCTGTCGCGGACCGCCTTCGCCATGCGCTTTGCGCAGACGGTGGGCGTAACGCCTATGGCCTACCTCACCGAATGGCGCATGTGCCTCGCTGCGGATCAGCTTAGCAGGGGAGCTCAGCCAGTTGCGCGGATCGGGAGGGACGTCGGATACGCATCCGAGAGCGCCTTCGTCGCCGCCTTTAAGCGTGTAACAGGCCAGACGCCACGACAATACCGGCAGGCATCCTAGGCGGGCCCCGTGTGAGTGGTTGGGCTCAAAGGTTCACTGGGTTCGGGGCTCATGAGCAAAAGCAAACGACTGCAGTTTGACCTCACCAAGGAACATCTAAGGCTTTCAGTGATGGATCTGGCCATGGCGCGTCTATGCTGTTCGTGCTGGTAGCTGACGCGGGCGACAGCAGACAAGGCCAAGGTTCACCTCGACAGGCTAAAGGCTGCAATGGGGGATATCGTCGAATACGGCGAAAATGTCCGCACAGCGGGCTTTGGCTTCGCTCTATAAATGCTGGTTTGCGATACAGTTTCGTGTAGTTGCTGTCGATATCCAGTTCGAGCCAATACTTACCTATCCTGCGAGCGGTACTTATCTCCATTTTGATCGGTCGATGAAATTAGAAGGTAAATGTTTCACGGTGACATCGAGACTCTTCGACATCCAATTCGGCGAGAATTGTTTGGGTTTCATTCATCAAGCTGTCAGGTCCACACATGAACACTTCACGCGCGCTCAGGTCTGTGACAGATTGAATGTCATCAATTCCCATGCGTCGTTTTTCGAGTTTCAGTAGATTGTCTGAAAGCATTTCGCGCAGACCGTCCTGCGCGGAAGGTGCAGGGGATGCAGACTCGCCCACGCTTTGAAAGACAGATATTTGAAGCGCCACGTGATCGGGCCGCGCGCCCTGTGGGAGGCTGAAGTGGTTCAAGACATTAATGTCGTCATCACGTCCGGCAAACAGAAGGGCGATGTCGGTCGAAATCTGGTTCGGATTTGCCTTTGCGACCTGCACGATCCCGTCCCACATCGACATGAAAGGCGTAATGCCAACACCGCCTGCAATCCAAAGCATCTTAGGCGGGACAGCTAGGCCCGTGTCGTCAGGGCTCTCTTCGAGACAGGTGAACCCTGCGCCGGTCCCCATAAAGGCGATAGGCAGAGTGTTAGTGACCAGCGCACCGGCATTATCGTGCAGGAGATTCGACATCAAACCACCTGGTTTGCGTTTGACGGTAATGCTGACATGATTGGTTGCACGGAACGCCTTGGATCTCTGGTCAAACTTCGGTGCGCTGGAAAGCGTCCAAGTTCGGACGAAATCCTCGTTCACAAGCTGGGGGTTGGCCTCGTTCATGTGACTGTAGCCACGACCCAGTAGGCCTGAGAAATCAAAAATACCGAAGCCGCCGGGTAAGACTGCATTGATGGGTGATGAAAGCCTGAAGTTGAATGTCTTGATACTGTCGGAAAGAGTGTGCGTTGAAACGAGCGTCGCTAAAAGGGCCCCCTTGCCCTCGGCCAAGGGGGCGTGCCCCTTCTGTTGCAATTCTTGCCTCAACAGCCTGACGGGCGGATTGTAGGGCGAGAACTGCTCCTCGGATGTCAGTTTCAGGTTCAGCCCTTCTTTGACCAGTACCGCCCCCGTCACCTTGATACGCGTCAGCAGATTGGTGCGCGGCATCAGGGCTTCGGCTTCATCGTCAGCAAGGTTTTCGGCCTCACCTGTGATGTAGAGCACATTGCTTGTGGCGAATTCAGGGAACACGAGTCCGACCTGCGGGTCGGTCTCGATATTACCCAAAGACTGATAGAAGCGATTGCCTGAATGATCCGGCAGCACCAGATAGGTCGTGACCGCGTCATCCGTCGTTTCTTCGTAGCTACGGATAAAGCCTGGTGCCCCCCCGCGATGGTTTACGCCCATGTCGGTCTGGGTGCCGGCAGCATCGTCCTTTGCTATGTGTTTTGTTGCTAAAAAAACGGTACTTGCGCGGCCAATCACCGCTTTAGCGTCGGCTGGCAAGGCGGATGTAATATCGTCAATGCTGTCATAAGATAGCTCTGCCCTGCGTTGTTTGTACGCCAACGCGCGGACCGTAATGTATTTCGGGCAGTTTCCTAGATGCTGATCAGAGAGGAGCCGAAGGTAAATCTTGCCAGCGTCTTCGATGCTTGCCTCGCTGACTGATCCGGCGATCTTGTTGCGCCGACGGTTACCGAAATCAATGCCAACGCCCGCAAAAAGAGGCTTTTCATCGCCGGTCGCAGGCGCTTGCTGCAAAGCCAGCGCGAATGGGTCAAAGGGGTTTGTCTGGGCAATGACATTCGTTGTGTTGCGCCCACCCTGTTTGATGCCGAGCGATGGATCATCATCCGACGCCGTCACCAAGAGACTGACCCAAGGCCGCCCCTTTTGGTCGAGGGTTGCCAAAGGCAGATAGGGCAGGCCCGCAAAGAAGTCTGCGTGCGACTGCGGCATGTCACGGTTGATATAGTGCGGAATTCCATCCGAAACCTCTTGGGGCGTATTGCGCCGTTTTTGCAGCAGCAACTCCCCCCTATGCGACCTGTGTATTTGCGTCATGGACAGACCCTTCCGCGCTTGTTGTTGGAATTGGAGACATGATGCCCCCGACTGCTGGATCAGAGGCCTAGATTGCTCAGGCTCGGGTGATCATCAGGGCGACGCCCCAACGGCAAGTGGAATTTGCGATCCGCCTCTGCAATCGGGTGTTGGTTGACGCTGGCAAAGCGGCGTTCCATCAAGCCGTTTTGGTCGAACTCCCCGTTCTCGTTGCCGTATGCGCGGAACCAGTTGCCGCTGTTGTCGTGAGCCTCATAGGCGTAGCGCACGGCGATGCGATTGCCGCCATAGGTCCACAACTCTTTGATCGAAGAAAATCCAGTTCCTTGGCCCATTTGCGGGTCAGGAAATCCTTGATCTGGGCGCGGCCTTGTGGGGGACTCCGCCCGATTGCGCCACTTGCTGTCAGGTGTATAGGCGCGCTCGACCTTGGTTGGATCACGGCCGTTCCGTCTGTCTTCTGCAAGGCACACTTGTCTGATGGCCGTTTCCTTGGAAAAAGGCGGCAGTGGATGGCGGGGGGCTCGACTGTCATTTTGCCCCCCCTTATTCCGCAGCAAGACCAATAGCGGTCGCTGGCATCGCTTCAAACCCGGGCAGCGCCTCGAAACGGGCAAGCCAAGCGCGAATGTTCGGATAGGGGGCGAGCGACACATTCCCCTCTGGCGCATGCGCCGTGTAGGAATACGTGGCCACATCCGCGATTGTCGGGCGACCCCTAACAAGCCAATCGCGGCCTTCCAGCCCGTGTTCCAGTTTCTGCATCGCCTTCTGTGCGGTTGAGATCGCGAAATCTGCGTCCAAAGGCGCCCCAAACACGGTAACCAAACGTGCAGCACAAGACCCAAAGGCAATTTCACCCGCCGCGAGGGTTAGCCAACGTTGCACATTTGCCTCACCCACGGCGGTGTCGGGTATCCAGTCGGGCGCATATGTTCTGGCAAGATAAACAAGGATCGCATTGGAGTCCGATATAACCACACCGCCATCCTCCAGAACCGGGACTTGGCCATTGGGGTTCATGGCCAGAAATTCGGGTACCTTATGCGCGCCAGCGGCCAGATCAACGGGCACGGCCTCATGGGCAATTCCTGCAAGTTTTGCGAACACTAAGGCACGATGCGCGTGCCCTGATTTGGCGAAATGGTGAATGCGAACGGCGTTTGGCATCGGTGTCTCCAGTCATTTTGAGCGTCTGGCAGAAAGATAGCTGCGACACAGAGTTGCGATAATCGCTCATTTTGGTGTAAGTTTAAGCCCTGAAAGGTCGCAATAGGATGGACAAGATTGATCGTATGCGCGCATTTGCGTTGGTGGCACAAAATGCGTCATTCACCGTAGCAGCGCAGCGAATGGGGCGATCCGCGCGTCTGGTCAGCAAATATGTTGCCGATTTGGAAAACGCGCTTGGTGTGCAATTGCTCAACCGCACGACGCGCAGCGTGGCTTTGACCGATGCGGGTGCGACGTACCTCGCGCTGTGCGAGCCGCTCCTTGACGGGTTTGATGAGCTTGAGGAACGCGTCAGAAATGAACAGGCCTCTCTGCGTGGCGTGATCCACATCTCGGCGCCCACCGGCTTTGGCACGTCGCGTCTTGCACCCTCTCTCGCGCGATTTGGCGCTAAACACCCGAATGTCGAACTTGATCTACAGTTCTCGGATCGAAGGGTCTCCGTCGTCGAAGAGGGGATTGACCTTGCCATCCGGATTGGTCCCATGCGCGATAGCTCACTCAAAATACGGCAGCTTGGCCGCATGCCCATGGTCGTCTGTGCAGCACCCGCCTATCTGGAACGGGTGGGGACGCCCGCTCACCCACGCTCATTAGCCGACCACGAGTGCATTCTTGATAGCAATATGACAGAGCCGACCGCTTGGAGATTTCGTATCAACGGTAAAGAAGAAGCGATGCAAGTGAACGGGCGCTTTCGCATGAGTGCGCCGGCAGGATCGGCCAGCATCGCCGCAGCAGGCGCTGCAATCGCGCGATGCCCGGTCTATACGGTTGCGGATGCCTTGAAACTTGGGGAGTTGGTTGAGCTTTTCACCGAATACCGTGTCTTGCCCTATGTCGTGGCGGCGCTCTTTCCCCAAAATCGGCACCTCACGACAAGAGTACGTACCCTCATTGATCACCTCGCGAGTGATCCGACGTTATGTTCTGATGGCGAATGAAGCCGTTCTCATTGATCCGTCCGTTGGCGCGATTAAGTTGCCTGCATTGCGAAAAACGTTTGGTACACTTCTTTATAGGTTATGTAGTGCTTTACAGTCCCTAACCAAGGAAGTGGACTTTGAGTTTGGCAGCTCGGATGCCCATTTGGTCCCGCTTAGTGGACCGTAGTATCATGCCAAGAACGGTCGATATCGGTGAAAAACTCCGTCCACCAGATGTTGTGGTTTGGGCACCCATCTTTCCTTGATTTTAGATTAAGTCACTGATTCAATATGATTATTGCATCGGAGGGCACGGCGATGATGGGACAGATCAAAGAACAGGGTCAGCTGTTTTACCGGTTCCGGATGGAGGATCATGTGCCCGCTGGCCATTTGCTGCGTCAGGTCGACGGGTTTCTCAATTTCTCCTCGCTGCGCGAAGAGCTCGCGCCGCTCTACAGCCACACTGGACGCCCTTCAATCGACCCGGAATTGATGATCCGGATGCTGCTGATCGGATATCTGTTCGGCATTCGCTCCGAAACGAGGCTTTGTGAAGAGGTGCATCTCAACCTCGCCTATCGTTGGTTCTGCCGCCTGGGGCTTGAGGGCGCTGTTCCGGATCGGTCGACCTTCTCCAAGAACCGCCATGGTCGGTTCGCGGAGGGCGATGTCTTGCGGCGCGTTTTCGAAATGGTTGTGGCAGCCTGCGCCAAGGCCGGTCTCATCGGCGGTTCAGGCGCCTTGGTCGATGGCAGCACCGTCCATGCTGATGCTAATCGCGACAAACGGGCGAGCCCAGACGAGATCATGGATATCTGGCAGGAGAAGGAAACGGTCTCCGGTCCCGTGCAGGCTTACCTTGAAAACTTGGAGGCTTCGGGGGCAAATCCACCGACTGGCCCCAAACACAAGCCGCCAAAATACATCTCAGAGACTGCCCCACAAGCGGCTTGGTCGCTGAAAGATGGACCTGGGCGCTTCAGCTATGAGGTCAACTACCTGGCCGACGACAAGCACGCCATTATCGTCGATGTCGCCGCGACGCCCGCGCGCCTCAGCCAAGAAATCGTCGCGGCAAAAGAGATGCTTGACCGTCATGTGAGTGGCTTTGCGCCATGCTCGATTGCTGCAGACAAAAGCTATGGCACGGGACCATTCCTGTCCTGGCTCCTTGAGCGGAGCATCACCCCCTACATCCCGGTGCTCGACCGCAAGGCGCAGACGGATGGTAAGATGACACGTAACGCTTTCACCTACGATGCTGAGCACGATGTGTTCACCTGCCCTCAGGGCCATGATCTGCCATTCCGCAGTGTAAATGCCGAGACGCGGGTGAAACGCTACATGGCCAAGGCCTCGCAATGCAGGGATTGCCCGTTGCGATCCAAATGCACGGATGCACCTTACCGGACGGTGATCCGGCTTATGGACGAAGAGGCCCGCCAGATCGTCCGCGATCTGGCAAAGACCGACGCATATCAGGTCGCGCGTGCCCGCCGAAAGAAGGTCGAGATGCTCTTCGCTCACCTGAAGCGATGGCTGAAGCTGACGCGCCTCAGGCTTCGAGGCTTGTCAGGCGCAAACGAGGAATTCCTCCTTGCCGCCACCGCCCAGAACCTTAAACGCCTCGCAAAGCTGAGCCCAACATGAGGCCCTGAACCACAGGCAAGCTGCCACAGGTTTCCCCCCTCAAAGCGGCGCGAAAGACGCATCCCTGGCAGTCACCACTACATCTGGTGGCCCGAGTTTTTCACCGATATCGGTCGTTTTTGTCACGAGTAGCCCGATCACCGAAACCACTGAAAATTCTTGTGACACAAGCCCATGGCAAAACTCGGGTTTATTTTGATACGTTTTTGACCGCACCAAGACGAGCAGACATTCGCGCACAACGCATTATCCCTTCCTTTAGGCTCCTAGCGGCCGGTCGCCGCGCGCTGCATCAATGTCGGCTTTATTGATCAATAAGTTCAGCTGTTTTGCTGCGTGGCTTTCTCTTTTTTGCTGAGGAGGGCGGACCACGTTGACGGCCCGCCCTTCTTAATAGCTTTCGGGCCGGATCCCTGGGAAAGCAAAAGTGGGCTTTTTGTCCTTTGGAACTCAGACCCTGATCCAAAGGAAAATCCCCATGTCCAAACCCAGAACGGCCAACCCGGCTCTCGCAATCTCCGAAGCCGATCTCGCCTCTGCCCTCGCGCAAATCGGCACGGAGGTCGATGACCAGCCCCTGCGCAGTTCAGCGCTCGCGCGTATCATGCGCGAGACGTTTCATGGCAGTGATGCCGGGGGCGCCTGGGACTGGCGCATAGCCTATGACATGATGCAGGCTGCGGCCATCCAGGTGCTGCTGGGTGGGGACGGCGCGGCAGGTGACATCGCCGCTGCAAAGCTGCTTGCCTCACGGCTTCTCACGGAAACGCGCCGGTCAGAGCAGCAGATCCGGCTGCAGCAGTTTTCCACGCCGCTGCCATTTGCGGCGCTGGTCTTGCGGGCTGCGGCGATCCGCAAGGGCGAGACCGTGCTGGAGCCCTCGGCTGGCACCGGTGCCCTGGCTGCTTTCGCCGCCCGGGCCGGTGCCATGCTTGTAATCAATGAAATCGACCCCTCTCGCCAGCGCCTCCTGCGCGCGGTTTTCGGCGGCGAGGTCACAGGCCATGACGGCGAGCATATCGACGATCTGCTGCAGTCGCCGGTTCTACCCGACGTCGTGGTGATGAATCCGCCCTTCGCCTCCTCGGTCGATCGGTCGCGGGACAAGCACATCGCCGCCAAACATCTCATCGCGGCTTCAAAGCGTCTCGCGCCCGGTGGGCGGCTGGTGGCGATCATGCCGCCGGGGTTCACGCCCGAACGCGATGCCGCGCATTGGTCCCGCGCCTGCGGTCTCCTGACGCCACGCTTCGCGCTGACGATGCCGGGGCAGGTCTACCGCAAGCTCGGCACCTTCGTCGAAACCCAGCTGATGGTCTTCGACAAGGTGCAGGAGGATGGGGAGATGATCCGCGCTATTGTGTGCGATCTGGATGAGGCCCTTCCTTTTGTCGACTCCGTGGCCGCGACCCGGACCAAGATGCGCCACGTACAACAGGCGGCAGCGGTTACTACTGCGCGACCGACCGTTGCACCCTCTGCCCCGCGCAAGACCGCCGCTGCGCCTGTTGCCGCCTCCAAACCCCGGGCCAATGCCGTCCGTCCGCTCAGCTTCACAAGCTTTGAGACCCCTCGCGACAACACGCCGGTCTCGGACATCTATGCGCGTTACCGGCCGCAGCGGATCGCGATTGCGGGTGCGCAGGAACATCCCACGCCGCTCGTTGAAAGCATCGCCATGGCCTCGGTTGCCCCGCCCATGCCCTCAAACACGGGCAGTGATGACTTGCGCCTGCCCGCCCGGTTGATCGAGGAGGGACATCTCTCCGAGGCGCAGCTGGAAACCATCATCATGGCGCATGACGCCCATGGGCGCGACCTGCCGGGTCGGTTCGCGATCGATGACGACCAGACCAAGCTGACGCGCGCCGATGATGACCCGGATGCACGAGCCTATCGCCTTGGCTATTTCCTCGGCGACGGCACCGGTTGCGGCAAGGGCCGCGAATGCGCGGGGCTCATTCTCGTGAACTGGCTGGCCGGACGCAGAAAGGCGATCTGGGTCTCTAAGTCCGCCGCGCTCATCGAGGACGCGATCCGCGACTGGACCGATCTCGGCGGCTCGCCCGCCGACATCCAGCCGCTCTCCAAATGGAAACCGGACCAGCCCGTCCCGATGGGCGACGGTATCCTCTTCGTCACCTACGCCACGCTGCGGTCCGCGGGCAAATGCGGCACCACGCGACTGAGCCAGATCCTGGACTGGATGGGCGAAGACTTTGAAGGCGTGCTGGCCTTTGATGAGGCCCATGCCATGCAGAATGCGGCGGGGTCCGAGCAGGGCAGGGGGGCCAAACCCTCCCAGCAGGGCCTTGCAGGCCTGCGGCTGCAACTGGCAGCACCCCGCGCTCGCGTCTTCTACATTTCGGCCACGGGCGCCACGAGCGTGCACAACCTGGCCTATGCCGCGCGTCTCGGTCTCTGGGGGCAGGGGCAGGAATACCCCTTCCCGAGCCGCGAGAGTTTCGTGTCGGCGATGGAAGCCGGTGGCGTTGCTGCCATGGAGGTGGTCGCGCGCGATCTCAAGACGCTCGGGCTCTACACGGCGCGTGCCCTCAGCTTTGATGGCGTGGAATATGATGTGCTGGAACATGCGCTGACCCCGGCCCAGATCGAGATCTACGACGCATACGCGACTTCGTTTCGGACGATCCACCACAATCTCGAAGCCGCGCTGACGGCGACCGGCGTCAACGACGCCTCGGGAGAGACTAATGCCTCGGCCGCACGCGCCTCGGCCAAGTCCCGCTTCGAGAGCACGAAACAGCGCTTCTTCAACCATCTCCTGATGGGCATGAAAGCCCCGACCATCATCCGCGCGATCAAGGACGATCTGGCGGCGGGCAAGGCTTGCGTCATCCAGGTTGTCTCTACAGGCGAAAGCCTGTTGAAGCGTCGGCTTGAGACGATGGACCCCGAGGATGAACTCGTCGAGGGTGCTTTGACGCCGCGCGACTATGTCTTGGGCTATCTCGAACAGGCCTTCCCGATCCATGCGCAAAAGCTCGTGGAGATCGACGGCAACATGGTGGCTGAACCCTTGCGCGACGCCAATGGCGCGCTGGTTGTCTCCCGCGAAGCGCTTGCCCTGCGCGATGCGGCCATGATGGAGTTGATGACGCTGGCCCCGATCCCTTCGGCGCTGGATCAGATCCTCTGGGCCTTTGGCGACGATGCCGTGGCCGAAGTGACCGGAAGGTCGATCCGACCTCTGAAGGCGGACGATGGCCACCTCTTCATCGAGAAGCGCGCCGCCAGCAGCAATTCCTCCGAAACCCAAGCCTTCATGGACGGCGAGAAGGATATCCTTATCTTCTCCGATGCAGGCGGTACGGGCCGGTCCTATCACGCGGCGCAAACGGCGAAGAACCAGAAACGGCGGCGGCACTATCTTCTGGAGCCCGGCTGGCGCGCGGATGCGGCCATCCAGGGGCTCGGGCGCACGCATCGCTCGGCTCAGGTCAGCGCGCCCTTCTTCCGGGTCTGCACCTCGGATGTGCATGGCGAAAAGCGTTTCACCTCGACTATAGCCAAGCGCCTCGACCAGCTGGGGGCCTTGACCAAGGGTCAGCGCGAGACCGGCTCGCAGGGCATGTTCCGCGAGGAGGACAATCTCGAAAGCCCGATCGCACGGGCGGCGCTGCGTGGGTATTTCGCCGATCTTGCCGCCGGGCGCGCCGAGGCGATGAGCTACGAGAGCTTCACCGACTGGACGGCCCTGCGGCTGATCGACAAGGACGGGGTGCTCCTTGAGGAGCTTCCCCCGATCCAGCGGTTTCTCAACCGGGTTCTGGCCCTGCCCATCCACATGCAGAACGCGCTCTTTGCCGAGTTCATGCGCCGGATTGCCGATCAGACGGAACGGGCGCGCGCGGCGGGCACGCTCGATCTCGGCGTGGAAACCCTACGCGGCGAAAAGATCGAGCAGGTCTCCACAGAGGATCTCTGGACCTGCCCGAAATCTGGCGCCGTGACGCGGATCATCGGGCTCGAGGTGACGGACCCGGTCCATGTCCTGGGCGCTGAAGAGGCCATATCGCGCAATCCGGACAAGCTGCCGATGGTCAATCGCGCCTCCGGCCGCGCGGCGCTCATCTCGGCGCGCCCTATGCAGATGTATGACGAGGACATTGTCACGCTGATGCGCAAGGCGGTGCGGCCCAACGGGTCGAGCTATCTGGAGGAGACGCGGTTCGGGTCCTCGGCCTGGGAGAACATCGGTAAGCCCGAGTTTGCAAGGCTTTGGGATGCCGAGGCTGCCTCCTTGCCCAAGACCACCACGACCAAGCTCTACCTGTTGACAGGGCTGCTGTTGCCGATCTGGAAGGACATTCCGACCACCAATGAGCGCATCTACCGGGTCACGCCCGACGGGGCGACCGCCATGATCGGGCGCACGCTGAGCGAAGAAGGGGCGGCCGCGCTGCGCGCCCGCTTCCTCGTCTCCAATCCGCAAACGCCGCAGGAGTTGTTGACCGCCGCCCTCGGCACCACGGCGCCGGTCGATCTGGGCCGGGGTCTGACGCTGACCCGCCGCCGTGTCGCAGGCGAGATGCGCCTTGAGTTGGGCGGCGCCGACAAGGGCATGATCGACGGCCTCAAGGCCCTCGGCTGCTTCACCGAGATCATCGCTTTCCAGTTGCGGGTGTTCCTGCCGCATGGGGAAGGTGTCGACACGGGAAGCATTCTGGCCCGGATCGTGGGGCAGGAAGCCGCCATGACGTCAGAACAAGCCGCCTGAAAAGTCAAAGCGGGCTTCCGGTCGGGCGTCGCGGATCTGGATTTCACCGGTCTGCGTTTTCGGGGCGCGCGCAGACCAATGCCATGCCCGGTCCCCCAATTTCAGATAAGAGGACAGACCCATGACCAATCCCCAGATCGATTATGCCGCAATGGCGGCTCAGTGGCGTGCAGAGCGCGAAACCACCTTGAAGGCATCCCGAACGGAGCTGCTCGCGCAACTACGTGCGCTTGGCATCAGCGAGGTCACTGCCGAATACGAAGGCTATGGCGACTCCGGCAATGTCGAGGATGTGACGGTGCAGCCTGCAGAGGTCCAACTGCCGGAGCCGCTTGCCACAGAGGTTGGCAACTTCGCCTGGTCGCTCGCCTATCACCATCACCCGGGGTTCGAGAACAATGAGGGCGGCTATGGCACGCTGACCTGGGACATCGCCGCCGACAGCATCACCCTTGATCACGCGGACCGCTATGTCGAATGCTCGCACAGCTATGACGAGGGGCTGTGAGATGGCCCATCCGCTTCATCATGCTGAAAGCTCTGCCCGGAAATTCGGCGGGGTGCCGTCTGACTATCAGGCTGTGCACGATTGGTTTGACGCCTCGAAAGAGCACCTCGCGCTCTTCACGCACCGAGCCATGCGCCATCATGCCCAAGGCCTGTTTGAAGCCGAACGTGTCTTCGGCCTGACCCTGACCAATAGCGCAGGTCGGGACATTCCCGTGCGCTGGATCGGCGAGCAGCATATCCGTGAAGACTGCCAGGGCCGCATTCCGAGCATGGCGGACTGGCTGCGACGGATACAGCCTGAGCCATGGATGGCCAATGGCCACATCGACCGGCATGTCGGCTCCGAGCCCTGCGGCGACCCAAGGGTTGCCTGGGCCTCCAAGGTCGCCGCCGGAAGAACGGTTCTTGGCCTGAAGGATTGGATGGCGGCGCGCGCGACGCAAGCCACGC
>NZ_JAXHCA010000006.1:0-202026 GCF_042466275.1 Sulfitobacter sp. R86518 | reverse complement strand
GTGACAAAGTTGGAAATCGGCACCAATCCGGCAGAGGTGGGAACGCGCAGGTTTCCAAGCTCTGACAAAGACCGTTCCTCGGCCGGGAAACGAACCCGGATATCCAGTTCTCCGTCCGCGTCCTCGGGACGATAATCCGCGACGGCGATCCCTTGGGTCAGCAGCTGCACGGCTTGACCCAGCAGGCTGACATCAGCGCCATATCGTGCGGCTTCCGCCCGGTTCACGCGGATGGACACCTCTACCCCCGGAAGCGGCAGCGTGTCGGTCACATCCGTAAAGCCGCCAATCTGCTCCATGATGGACAAGACCTGCGCGACAGCGTCGCCCTGAACCGCCGGATTGCGCGCCGCAATCTGAAGGTTGATCGGCTTGCCAGCGGTGGGACCGCCGCTTTCGGTCTGGACCTGTACATCAATGCCCGCAATGTCTGCGACATCACGCCGGATATCGGTGCCGATGGCTTCTGCCGCGCGCCGCCTGTCCCATTCGGTGAGCTCAAGCTGTATCGTACCGATGGTTTCTTCGCTGCCCTGCCCTGCGCTCATCGTTGATCGGGCATAGACGGTGGCCACTTCATCGTAGGCCATCAATCGCTGCTCGACCCTGCGCACCAACGCGTCACGTTCGTAGATAGAGAAGTTGTCACGGGCAAGCACCTGCACCTGCATGAACTCGGGCTCCACCGACGGGAAGAACGACAGGCCGGTGCCGAACTGCCCGTATAGACCAAAGCTGCCAAGCAGCATGGCAAGCGCCAGCAACGCCGTCGCACCGGGCCTGAGGATTGCCCATTCCAGCAGACGCACATAGGCCCCCGTCAGCCCGCCAATGCGCCGTGGGTCGCCTTTCTCAGCTTCCCTTAGCGCACGTTTGGCCGCCGCATTTTGCGGCTGGCGTTTCCCGATGAGGCCACCGAGTACAGGAATAAAAATAAGCGCCATGAAGAGCGACGCGAACAGGGTCAGGATCACGGTAATGGGCAGAAACTTCATGAACTCGCCGACCATGCCGGTCCAGAACAGCAGCGGGAAAAACACACTTAATGTCGTGGCGGTTGAGGCGATGATCGGCCACGCCATGCGCTTGGCGGCATAGGCGTAGGCCGTTTGCGCATCATCCCCCTCTTGCAGACGACGGTCCGCCAGCTCGACCGTTACGATGGCCCCATCGACCAGCATCCCGACGACCAAAATCAGCGAAAAGAGAACCACGATATTCATCGTGAACCCCATCGCCCAAAGCGCCGTTACGCCGACTAGAAACGCCCCCGGAATGGCAAGACCGACAAGGATCGCCGACCGAAGGCCAAGGGCAGCCACGATGACGATCATAACAAGCAAAACCGCTGCAATGACGTTTGCCTCCAGGTCGCTCAACAACGTCTCTACCTGCTCGGACTGATCTTGCAGGTAGGTTACCTCGATGCTTGCGGGCCAATCCTTACGCAGCTCTTCCAGCGCAGCACGCGTGGCTGCGACTGTTTCGATGATGTTGGCACCCGACCGTTTTTTTACCTCAAGCGCAAGCGCCGGTTGCCCGTCGATGCGCGCATAGCCCGTCGGATCTTGGAAGGTGCGGCGGACGGTTGCTACGTCTTCGAATGTCACCACCGTATTTCCGCGCACCTTTACCGGAATTTCCATGACGTCTTGCAGGTCCTCGATCAGGCCCGGGACCTTGAGCACGATGCGGCCGCCCCCCGTCTCAATGGCCCCCGCCGCAATCAAACGGTTGTTCCGCTGAAGCTGGCCGATCAGCTCATCGAAGCTCAGGTTGTAGGTTTGGAAAACCGTCGGGTCGATCAGCACCTCAAGGAATTCATCCCGCGCGCCGCCAATTTCGACCTCGAGCACGCCGGAAAGCCCTTCGATGGCTTCTTGAGCATCATCGGCGATAGCGTTCAGCGTTCTTTCTGGCACCGGTCCCGAAATGAGCGCGGTGATAATCGGGAAGAGCGCGGTGTTGATCTCTGTCACCGTGAGGTCATAGGCGTCTTCGGGCAAATCGCCCTCGACCCTGTCTGCGGCTTCCCGGACTTTGCGCAGCGCTTCGTCGATGTCTCCGCCGGGGGTGAACTCCAGCTGGACATTCGCATAGCCTTCGGATGCGTTGCTTTGTATCTTTTCAAGCCCGGCAATAGCGGCGAATTCGGATTCCATCGGCTCGATCAGCAGGCGTTCGGCATCAGACGGGCTGATCCCTTCAAGGCCCGTAGAGACGTAAACAAGCGGTAAAGGCACCTCGGGGTTGGCTTCTTTAGGGATGGCGACATAGGCGACCGCGCCTACCCCCAAGAGCATCAAAAGCACCATCAGAACGACACGGCCACGCGAGAATGCGGCGTCAATAATCGTATTCATTCCTGCTGCCCTTCGTCGCCAGCCGCGTCACTATCTGGAATGGGAAGCGCGGGCTGCCCATCTTGAGGGGTGCTATTTTCCTCACGGTCATCCGCCTTGGTCTGCAACGACGGTGCCACCTTTTCGCCTTCGTTCACGAAACCCTGACCGACAGTGATGATCCGCACCGCGTCCGACAGGCCGCTTACATACAGGCCATCGATCTCTGCTCGCACGATGCGAATGGGGGTGAATACGACCGTATCATTCTCATCAACGGTTTTGACGCCCAAGCGCCCCTCTGGGCTAAGCGATATCGTCGAGGGCTGGACGAAATGCGCGCTTGTTGACCCCGTCGGGATCCGGATTTCGGCGGAAATACCGGCGGGAATGGCACCGTCTTCGTTAGGCACGGTGATCTTGGTGAGGAATGTGCGGGTTTCGGCATTTGCAGCTGTGCTGACAAAGCTTACCGTGCCTTCACGCTCTTCTCCGGTAATGAAATTCACCGTCGCCGTCTGGCCGCTTTTGATCTGACCAAGCGCCTGTTGTGGCACCTGCAATGCGACCGTCAGCGGCCGATTATCAACGATGCGCCCGACTTCGGCACCCGCTTGAATAAACTCACCCGCATCAAGTGACAGCTCTTCGACACGTCCGGTGAACGGGGCCGTGATAACAAGTGCCTCTATCGCCTCTTGCGCTGCGGTCACAGACGCCTCGGCGGCGGCAAGCGTGGCGCGTGCTTGGCTGACCCGATCGGCAGTCGCTACCCCTCTGTTCAATAGCTCAGTTGCGTTTTTGAACTCTCGGTCCGCACGGGCGAATTCTTCGCGTGCCCGAGATAGATCGGCTTGAGCCCTCGTCGCAGAGAGCCGAGCGATCACCGCGCCGCCCTCGACCTCTTCCCCCTCCATCACCAAGACATCTACGACGTCGCCTGACGCCTCTGCTCGGATCGACGTATCGCGGTCAGGTTGCGCTTGCCCTTCCGCCTGAAAGAATAACGTGACCTGTTGAGGCGTCGACTTTTCAACCGCCACGGCAACGGGCTTGGCGGGGGCAGTTTCAGCTTGCTCTGCGTCTTCGTTACCCGAGGGCAGGATATACCCGCTGCCCATCCAGCCGACGATGGCGACAACCAAAGCCGCAGCAATCCATGCCGACCGCGACGCGCCTTTATCGTCCTCGAAAGACAATTGCTCTTTGTTTTCGCTGTCGCTCATTTTCAGTTGGCCTTCACTCTTACACACAGGGTTCCTTTTCAGACATGCATACCATGTAGGCCGTCGTTCAAAGAGGTCGCATCATATAACGCTTTTTAGAAACAGACCAGCAGTCTGTAACGAGAAATAGACGGCGTGCATGAAACGTCAATATGACCTCAAGCATTCAGTGATCCTACCGCTGAAACGAAGCGCAATCGCGATGGATCAAACGCGCTTTGCTCAACACGTACGACCGCCTTCATCATTTAGATGCTCATGGGTCTTGAACGATGAATGACACGGGCCTAAGTGTTTACCGACCATCGATCTGTATTGCTATGGAGACGTCGCATTGGCAAAGGGCGATACAAAAAGAGATAGCCGCGTGCGTATGGCGCCAGCGGTAAGGCGAGACCGTATCCTTGATGCGGCCCAAGCGCTGTTTATGGAGCGGGGCTGGGATGCCGTGACAATCGCGGATGTTCAGGAAGCGGCAGGCATTTCACGCGGCGGTTTCTACCACCACTTTGCCGCAAAAGAAGACCTGCTGACCGGCCTTATCGCACGCATGACGGAACAGGCGATCCACGCCACTGACGCCGCATTGAGCCAGAACAACGGCGATGCATTGGTCCAGTTGAACGGTTTGCTGGATGGCGCGGCGCAATGGACGGCCGACAACGTCAACGAACTGCGCGGTTTCGTGCAAATTTTCGCTCGACCCGGCAACGAGATCCCCTACCGCCGGATCTGTGACGCCGAGGCGGCGGTCGTGATGCCGGTCCTTAAAACCATCATTGAAGCTGGTATTGCTGAAGGGACATTCGATCCCGTTAATGCAGGGCTGACCGCAGAGCTGATGTTGAGCCTTTCGCAGAGCCGTCGAGAGGTTCTGATCGAGGTCTTTGACCTGGCGAGCGCGAAGGATCTTGACGCGGCAGTTGACACACTTGACCGGCGTCTTCGATCTGAAGGTGAAATCTGCGACCGATTGCTCGGACTACCCTCGGGTAGCGTCGCCCTGTCAAACCGCGCCGAATACCGTCGAATGCTGGCCGGCTTGGTCCAGTAGCGGCGGAATAGAGGTCGAGGTGAAGGCTTCGACAGAGCAGAAACCGAACGGCGCGGCGATGAAGTGCCCCCCGCCCTTGAAGACAAAGGCAAGATGGGGTGGATCTTGAACGTTGTAGAACGCGACGATCTGACACGCGATGCGCGCGTTTGCAGCGCGATGCTCCGACTACATCCCGGGCAGCCACAGCGCCAGTTGCGGGAACAGGATCAACAAGAACACCAGCAGCACCGAGCATCCCATATAGGGGAAGGCAGATCCGTAGATCTCGCGCATGGTTGTGCCTTTGGGGGCGACGCCCTTCATAACGAAAAGCAATAACCCGAAGGGCGGTGTGGTAAAGCTGATCTCGAGCGCGAGCAGGATCACCAGACCGAACCACACCGGATCAAATCCCAGCGTTGTGGCGAGAGGGAAAAAGATCGGTACGGTCAGCAACATCATTGAGATCTGCTCCATGAACATACCCAGCAGCAGCAAGACCCCGAACATCACCAGCAGCATCGCCACAGGGGCCAGATCAAACGATGTCGCCCATCGGATCAACCCGCTGGAGGCGCCGGAAAACGCCAGCAACTGGCTGAAGGTGGCCGACCCAAAGACGATGAGATAGGCCATCAGGGTCACCCGCATCGCGCCGATCACCGATTTCTTCATCGCTTCCCATGTGAGGCAACGGAAGGCTACGGCCAAGATCAATACGCCAAGCGCCCCGAATGCCGCGGCCTCGGACGGGGTGATCAGCCCGCCCACCATGCCAATCACGATCACGACCATGACTGACAGCATGGGCACCACATCGCCGAACAACAGGCGCATCTTCTGGCCAAAGCGCAGGTCTTCAACCTCGTATGCAGGGGCGGCGTCGGGATCGATCCGGGTCTGAATGTAGATCGTCGCTATATAGAGGCTGGCAAGGATGAGCCCCGGAATGATCCCCGCGATCAACAATGCACCCACATCGATCCGCGCCAAGGTTGCCAACAAGACGGCCAGCGCCGAAGGCGGGATGATAATCGCCAGACCACCCGTGCCAAGGATCGGACCGATGGACATATGCTTTTTATACCCGCGTTCCGTCATTTCGGGCACCATCAGGCTGCCCAGCAACGCGGTGGAGCCCATGGACGAGCCAGACAGCGTTGAAAACGCCGTGCCGCCCAGAACCGTGACATAGGACAGCCGCCCCGGCAGCTTGCCGAGCAACCGGTCTATGGCGTTGAACATGCGGCTGCCCAAACCGGTGTAGAAAAAGATTTCGCCCATTAGCAAGAACAACGGGATCGGCACCAGCGCATAGTTGGTCAGCCCGCCGAACCCATTGTTCAGCAGCAGCGTGACCCCTTTGGCACCGCCCATAAAGAACCACGCGCCGACGATATTGGCTGCGAGAAAAGCCAAGGCAACCGGCATTCCAATCGCCATCAGCACCAGAATAGAGCCCAGCAAAAGGGCCAGCGATTCAAACCATTCCATTATTCATGCACCCCTGCTTCGCCGGAGTGCATCAGGTCATCGCCAAAAACAAATCGGGAAAATTCAATCGCCATCAGGCCAAAGCTGACCGGAAAGGCCAGCGTCAGTATCCATTTCGGAAAGTAATACGCACGCACATCCAGATCATTGCGCGCGATATTGTTCAGGCAAAGCTCTGCCCCTTTCCAGGCCAGTATCAAGGACACGACAACACAAAGCACCGCGACCAACCGGCTGACAAAACGGCGTGCTGCCTCGGGCAGCGCGGCGGTCACCAATTCGATATGTACATGCCCCTTCTCGCGCACCAGCCAAGGTGCGCCGAGCATGGTCATATAGAGGATCGCGTATTCAGAAGAGGTAAAGAGCCACGCAAAAGGCTGCATCCCGCTGTTGCGCATCACCACTGACAGAATGACCGAAATCATCAGCCACACCAGCATGGCCCCGGCAATCCCCGCCATCGCGTAAAGGAAGCCTCTGTAAATTTGTCCGACACGCGCCATGGCTGCCCCTTTTGAACGAAAGCAGGCGCGCCCCATCAAGAGCGCGCCAGATGTGGCTTACTGATTTTTCTGCGCGTCGTAGAACAGTTCGATCAGTTTGTCGTAGTTCCCGTCGCCTTGGGGGCTTTCGGCCATCAAGCCCTTCATCCGGTTCCACGTATTCTCTGTCGCGGCTGACAGATAGTTTTGCGCCGCTTCACCTTCCAGCGTCACAACGGTCATGCCTGCCTCTTCGAGCTTGGCAAAGTCTTCATCACGCACCGCGCCCAGCTTCTCGGCCGAGGCTTTCTCGTGCTCGATCGCCACGTCTTGCAGGATTTTGCGCGCCTCGTCCGAGAGGGAGTTCCACTTGTCGAGGTTCACAATCGTGCCGAGATCGGTCGAGAAGAAGCAGGGTTCGATCCGGTAGTTCAGGAACTCGTTCCACTTCAGGTCAATCAGGCCGATCTGTGTCCAGCCTGTCGCATCGACCACGCCACGTTCCAGCGCAGAATAAACCTCGGTTGTGGGCAGATCGATCACCTGCGCGCCCAGATAGTCGGTGAAGAAGGCGTTATAAACCGCGTTGCCGCGCAGCTTGAGCCCCGACACATCCAGGTTCCCCTCTGCGTCAAGGCTGGGCTCGTTACGGGTCCACAGGTTGTAGCATACGCCGGAATCGAACCACCCGAGGTATTTGACGCCCATCTTCTCTTGGTGGATCTGGTCGATCAGTTCCAACCCGCCATTGGCGCGGGTTTCGACCGCCGTCAGGTTAGATGTGACCAGCGCGTCTTTTTCAGGCAGAGCCCCTGCGTAAAAGCTACCCGGCGTATAGACCATATCGACCACACCCGACCGGACGGCATCGGGCTGCTGGAACATGCCAATGGCTTCGGGGCCACCGCGCACTTCGATCTGCACAACGCCTTCACCGGCGGTGTTCACCTTGTCCACAAATTCAAGGAACGACTTGGTATAGATCAGGGATTCAGGAAAAGCGTGCACTGCGGTCAGCGTTTCTTGCGCAAAAGCCGCCGTGGTCAACGCCGTCGAGGCGAGGATACCGCCAAGGATTGTCTGTTTCATCGTATGTACTCCCGGTTGGTGGGGCTGTTGGACCCCGTTATGTTGCCGTCCTGTCCCTCTTGCGGGGATCAGCACGTCTTAGGATGCGGGCACTGCCCACGGGTGCGCGGCAAACCGTGCCGTGCGAAAATCTTTGATGCGGTCGTTATGCTGGGCGGTCAGGTCGATATCATCCCAACCGTTCACCAGTTTCTCTTGCCAGACGGGGTCCAGCTCGAAGGTCAGGGTATGTCCCGCGATCACCGCTACACATTCTTCAAGATCCACTGTCGCGCTGACAGCATCGATGCCGATCGCGTCCAGCAGGGCGTTAATCTCTGCCTCGCTCACACGGGCGGGTAGCAGGCCATTGTTGACGGCATTGCTTTGGAAGATGTCACCAAAGCTTGGGGCAAACACGGCCCTGATCCCGAAATCAACCAGCGCATAGACCGCCGCCTCGCGGCTTGAGCCGCTGCCGAAGTTGCGCCGCGTGATCAACACATCTGCCCCCGCATGGCGATCAAGCACATGATCCACCGCATCCTGACGCAAGTCGTGCAACAGGAACTTGCCATAGCCGTCAGCCCGCGGTGCCGACATAAAGCGCGCCGGAATGAGCTGATCGGTATCGACGTTTTCCTGTGGCAGCGCGACGGCGGTGCCATTGATCTGTGTCCAGCCGGTCATGTGCGTCCCTCCAGCAGCGGGCGTACATCGGCGAGATGTCCGGTAACTGCGGCGGCGGCGACCATGGCGGGGCTCATCAGATGGGTCCGCGCCCCGCGTCCCTGACGGCCCTTGAAGTTACGATTGGTCGAAGACGCGCAGCGTTTGCCCGCCTCGACCCGATCACCATTCATGCCGACACACATCGAACAGCCCGACGCGGCCCATTCAAGCCCCGCTTGGGTAAAGACGTCGGCCAGCCCTTCGGCTTCGGCCTGCTTTTTGACCTGCGCCGATCCGGGCGACACCAACCCCGGCACGACGGCCTTGCGCCCCGCAAGTACTTTGGCGGCAAGGCGCAGGTCTTCGATCCGGCCATTGGTGCACGATCCGATAAACACCTGATCGACCGTTATTTGGTCCAGCGGCAGCCCCGGTTCCAGCGCCATATACGCAAGCGCCGCGCGCGCCTGCGCCTGTTTGCTGCCCGCCAGCTGTGCCGGATCAGGTACATGTCCGGTGATGGGCAGCGCGTCTTCGGGGGAGGTGCCCCAGGTCACGGTTGGCGCAATATCACTGGCGTTGATTGCAACCTCGCGGTCGAAACGGGCGTCTTTGTCAGTCGTAAGCTCGGACCAGTCCCGCAGGGCCGCCTCCCAATCCGCGCCTTTCGGGGCAAAGTTACGCCCTTTGATGTACTCGAATGTCACCTGATCCGGGGCCACCAGCCCCAACCGCGCACCCCCTTCGATGCTAAGATTGCACAGCGTCAGGCGCCCCTCCATGCTTAACGCGCGGACAGCGGGGCCGGCATATTCAATCGCGTGGCCGCGTGCGCCATCGGCCCCCAGCTCTGCGATCCAGTGCAGCGCCAGATCTTTGGCCGTGACACCGGCCCCCAACGCGCCGTCCACGGTGATCCGCATCGTTTTGGGGCGTTGTTGCCAGATTGTCTGCGTCGCCAAAATATGCGCCACCTCTGTCGCGCCAACACCAAAGGCCAGCGCACCAAAGGCCCCATGGGTAGAGGTATGGCTGTCGCCGCAATTGATCAGCAGCCCCGGCAAGGTCAGCCCCTGTTCGGGGCCGATGACATGCACAATGCCCTGCCCCGGATCCCGTAGATCGAATAGCCGGATGCCCTGCGCGTTGGCGTTGCGCCCCAATGTGTCGATCATGCGCCGGATATCCGCCGCCATCTCGCCGGCGCGGGTGGGGGCATAGTGATCGACGACCCCAAAGGTCAGATCCGGTGCCGCGACCTTCATGCCGCGGCTCTCCAGTTTCACAAATGCGTGGTGCGATCCTTCGTGCACCAGATGTCGATCGACCCAGAGCAGCGACGTGCCATCATCGCGCCGCATCACCTCATGTGCGGCCCAAAGCTTGCCAAAGAGGGTCTGCGGCGCGGTCATTCTGCGGCACCCTTCCGGCCCGGTTTCACCACCGGCTCCCAATGACGCGCCTCGCCCGCGCCGACACGGCTCAGCGCCATTTCAAGGCGGAACATATCGGGGCGATAGAGCGCAGAGAGGTATTCTACCCCACGTCCATCCTCATCCTTGACCACACGGTCCAGCGACAGCAGCGGCGCGCCGACACTGACCCCGAGGGCATCCGCCACATCGGGCGACGCAAGGGTCGCGCTAACCGTTTGATGGGCTGAATCAACCTTGACGCCAGACCGCTCTAGCAAGCGGAAAAGTGGCGTCGTCGCCAGCTCTGCCTCGGTATAGTTATGTGCGATATCTTCGGGCACCCAAGTGGTCAGGTGGGAAAACGGCTCCCCTTCCACCAACCTCAGACGCACCGCAACCTGTACACGCGCTTGCGCATCCAGCCCCATCGCGGTGGCCACACTGCCCGGCGCGGTACCGTAGCTAAATGACAACAGCCGCGCGGTTGTGTTCTGCCCCATCTCGACCAGCTGCGGCATCAATGTATTGAAATCAGCGGCAAGTGCCGGCTGGACCTTCGGCGCGCAAACAGTCGTCCCCGATCCGGCACGGCGCGAGATCAGCCCGTCACCTTCCAGCGCATCCAGCGCACGGCGCACGGTTACCCGCGACACATCAAGCGTTACCGCCAGCTTTTGCTCGCCGGGCAAAACCGCACCGGCAGCGTAGACGCCGCGCATGATCTCTTCGTGCAGATGCAGGTAAACGCGCCGCGCCTTACCCCCTTCGGGAAGCCCCCTGCCCTTCGAAGATGTGCTTTGAAGTGTCATTTGAATCCTTCCAATCCCTTCCAACCCTACAAAGAGTTTTTTCAAAAGCAAGAAATCTATCTGCCAAAAATCAAATTATTTGATCTATGCACATTTAATTATCTGTATTACAAAAAATACAGATCTGACGCAGGAGGCATCATGCCGATCATCGAGATTCATGTGCTGCAAGGGTATGACGCAGCCCAGAAAACAAGGCTGTGCAAGGCGCTGACCAATGCCGCACGCACGGTGATTCCCGCGACACCGGACGCGGTGACAGTGATGATCAAGGAAATGCCCGCCACCGACTATATGCGCGGCGGTCAGCACCGGTCGCCCGCCCCCGCCCTGCCGGATGCCCCATCAATGGTGGCGCGATACCTGCGCGCGATGGAGCAGCGCGACATCGCTACCGCCCACACGCTTTTGGGCGACGGGTTCACTATGCACTTCCCCGGTGCCGCGCCTATGACAGAGCTTTCGGACCTGCTGAAGTGGGCCGCGCCGCGCTATCGCTTCGTCAAGAAAACCATCGCCTCGATTGACCTTGCGCCCGGCGACGGGCCGGCCACGGTCGTCTATTGCCACGGCATGCTGTCAGGCGAATGGCCCGACGGGACCGCATTTTCCGATATTCGCTTTATCGACCGCTTCGAAGTCACCGACGGCTTCATCACCCGCCAAGACGTCTGGAATGACATCGCAGAAACAAAGGCCCAACCATGACCCAAGACATCGACCCGATTACACTGGCCGTTCTGGCCGGACGGATGGAACAGATTGCCGACGAAATGGACGCAACCCTGTTCCGCGCCGCGTTTAACCCGATCATCGCCGAAGCACATGATGCCTCGCACGGGCTCTATCATGCGGTGTCGGGCGACACGCTGGTGCAGGGGAAATCCGGGCTGCCGATCTTTGTCGGGGGTGATGTCATTTGCCGTGAAGGCGGTGATCGACAAAGCGGCCGAAAATGGCGATCTGGAAGACGGCGACATCTATATCTTCAACGATGCCCACTTGGGCGGCACTCATCTGTCTGACATGCGGTTGGTGCGCCCCTATTTTCACGACGGCAAACTGTTTTGCTATCTCGCCTCGGTCGGGCATTGGCATGATGTGGGCGGCGCGGTGCCGGGCAACTACAACCCTGCGGCAACCGATGCCTTCCAAGAAGCCTTTGTCCTGCCCCCTGTGCGTCTGGCCAAGGCGGGCAAGGTCCAGACCGACATTATCGACATCCTGATGCGCAACACCCGCCTGCCGCAATCGGCCCAAGGCGATCTGAACGGCCAGCTCGGCGCGCTCGATCTGGGCAAGAAGCGTCTGGACGAGCTGCTGGCGGAATACGGTGCCGACACTGTGCGCGCGGCATTGGATGCGTTGCAGGACCGCGCCGAAACCCTGATGCGGACAGAGCTGACAGACCTGCCTGATGGCCGGTGGGAGGCAGAGGATTTCTTGGATAACTACGGCATCACCGACACGCCGCTGCCGATCAAGGTCGCGCTCGAGATCAAGGGCGATCAGATGCTGCTGGATTTCACCGGCACGGCAGACCGCTGTGCAGGGCCGGTCAATATCGCGCTCCCCACAGCGGTGGCCACGGCCTATGTCGCGATCAAACATATCTTTCCCAGCCTGCCCGCCAACGCCGGTGTGATGCGCCCGATCGAGGTGAAGATCCCCGAAGGGTCGCTGCTGTCCGCCCCCTTCCCCGCACCGGTCGGCGGCTATACCGAAACGATCCTGCGGATGGTCGATGTGATCTTTTCCGCCGCGTCGCAAGCGGCACCGGACCGCGTGGTTGCCAACGCGTATGGTACGATCAACGCGCTGTCGATTTCGGGCAAACGCGCGAATGGTCAACCTTGGGTGATGTTCAGCTTTTACGGCGGCGGGCATGGGGGCTCTCCGGAAGGGGACGGGCTGAACCACGGCAATGCGCCGATTTCCACCGCGACCATCCCCCCGATGGAAATCCTCGAATCCGCCTATCCGGTGATGTTCAAGCAATGGGCGCTGCGCCCTGACAGCGCCGGTGCGGGTCAGCATCGCGGCGGCATGGGGGCCACCTACGAGATCGAAGTGCTTGAGGAATTTGCCACCGCCTTTCTGTTCGGCGAACGCGGACGCTTTGCGCCGAAAGGGGTTGCAGGCGGGGGCGACGCGGCGCTGAACTGTTTTGAGTACGAACAAGACGACGGCTGGCACGCCCCGCCCATGGCGTCAAAAATGGTGGGCATCAAGCTGCAACGCGGCCAGTCCGTACGGCTCGATACCCCCGGCGGTGGCGGCTATGGCGCGCCCGCAAACCGTGCGGCGGCCGATGTGGCCCGCGACGTGGCGGGCGGCCTGCTGACACCCGATTACGCGACACAGACCTATGGCCCAGACTGGAAAGAGGTGACCCAATGACCAGCGCAAACCGCATGATCGGCGTCGATGTCGGCGGCACCTTCACCGATATTTTCGTTCTGGACGAGGCGACAGGCAGCGCGCAGGTCGCCAAGGTTCCCACCTCGCGCCCCGACCAATCGGCGGGCTTTTTGTCGGGCATCGGATCGCGGGTCGATGATCTGTCGACTGTCTCTGTCGTGGTACATGGCACCACTGCCGGCACCAACGCGCTGCTGGAACGCAAAGGGGCCAAGATCGGCGTGATCACCACGATGGGCCTGCGCGACGTGCTGGAAATGCGCCGCCGTGACCGCCCGCGCACTTGGGGGCTGCGAGGGGACTTCACGCCCGTTGTCGATCGCGCCTTGCGGCTTGAAGTACCGGAACGGACGCTTGCCGATGGCACGATCCGTCAGGCGGTGGACCTCGACGCGGTGCAAGCCGCCGCGCAAGAGCTGCTGGATCAGGGGTGTCTTGCCTGTGCGATCCTCTTTGCCAACAGCTATGCCAATGCCGAAAACGAAAGGCTGGCGGTCGAGGCCGTGCGCGCCATGTGGCCGAATGCCCATGTCTCGGCCTCAAGCGAAATTCTGCCCGAGATCCGCGAATTTGAACGGTTCTCTACCACCGCGTTGAACGCCTATCTGCAACCCGAAGTCTCGGGCTACCTCGCGCGGCTTGAAACCGCGCTGAAAGACGACGGGTTTGCAGGCGAGTTCATGATCGTGCAGTCAAATGGCGGGGTGATGGATGCGGCGACCGCGGCGCGTCTGCCCGTGCGTACTGCGCTTTCGGGTCCGGCAGCGGGGGTCATCGCCGCGGGATACATCGCCGAAGCCGCCGGTTTTCCCGATATCATCACCGGCGACATGGGCGGCACCTCTTTCGATGTGAGCCTGATCGCCAAGGGCCAGTCGATGCTGTCGCAACAGACGTCGATCGACTTCGGCATGGTGGTCCGGTCCCCCATGATCGAGATTACGACAATCGGCGCGGGCGGTGGCTCTATCGCTTGGGTCGATAAGGGCGGCTTGCTGAACATCGGGCCGGAAAGCGCCGGGTCCACCCCCGGCCCTGTCGCCTATGGTCAGGGAAACACGCGCCCCACTGTGACCGACGCCAATGTCGTTCTGGGCCGTATTGATCCCGACAACCCCATCGGCGGCAAGCTGGACCGGCTGGACGTGGAGGCGGCAAAAGCCGCGATCCTTGAACATGTGGGCACCCCCCTTGGGCTGGACGCCCTGCAAGCCGCCGAGGCGATCTTGCGCGTTGCCAACAGCCGCATGGCCGGCGCGCTGCGTCTTGTTTCTATCGAACGCGGGTTTGATCCAAAACGCTTTGCGTTCATGCCCTTTGGCGGCGGCGGCGCCTTGCATTCCGGTGCCATGATGGCAGAGGTCGGGCTGGCGCGGTCCATCGTGCCGCGTTACCCGGGGGTAACATCTGCCATGGGCTGCGTCATCGCGGATATGCGGCAAGACTTTGTGCAAACCATCAACTCCACCCTGTCGGGCATCGACCTTGGGGCGCTGACCGGTTTCATGCAAGGTCACGTCGATGACGGGCTTGCCACGCTTGAAGCCGCGCGCACCCATTTTGAACGGCGCGATACGGAGTTCACGCTTGATATGGCCTATCTCGGCCAGACACATACGGTATCGGTGACGCTGCCGGTGACAGTGACCGATGGCACAGTGACGCCCCCGACAGAGGACGATATCTCGGCTGCGTTTGACAGCGCCTACCGCGCCACCTATGGACGGCTGCTTGAGAATGGCACGAGACGGGTGATCAACCTGCGCTCTGCCATTACGGGACGGCGCCCGCGCTTTGATCTGTCCACGCTCGCCCCTGTCGGCGGCAGCGTTGAAGACGCGCTGAAAGGCACGCGTCAGGTCCACTTTGACGGGCAGTGGCACGAGACGAAGCTTTATCACCGTCTTTCCTTGCCGGTCGGTGCCGAAGTCCCCGGCCCCGCAATCCTTGAACAACCTGACACAACCGTGTTGATCGAACCCGGACTGGTCGGCAAAGTCGACGCCTACGGCAACACTCTGATCGAAAGGGCCGCCGCATGACCCCTGCCACAACCGCTTTGCTGACCATCGACCTGCAAAATGATTTCCTGCATCCCGAAGGTGCCTATGGCCGTGCGGGTCAGGGGGCCGAGAGTATCCTCGCCCTGCCCGGCCGGATCGCGCCGCTCAAGGCGGCGCTGACCAAGGCGGGCGGCACCTATATCTCGGCGCAGTTCACGCTGGTACCGGGGCGCGATGACGAACCGCTGATCGCCGCGCACCTCAAGAAACTGCGCCCCTTCCTGACCAAGGGCGATTTTACCCCGGGCGGCTTTGGCCACGCGCTGGTAGATACGCTCGCCCCGGCGGATTTCACGATCGAAAAAGTCGCCTATTCCGCCTTTTACCAGACACGGCTTGAATATGTGCTGCGCGCGATGAAGATCGACACGCTGATCATCGGCGGGATCGTTACCAACGGCGGTGTCGCCAGCACCGTGCGGGATGCGCATCTGCGCGACATCCATACGGTGCTGCTGTCGGACGGTTGCGCCGCGTTCAAACAGGACGTGCACGAGGCGACCCTGACCTCGCTGGGGTCGGTGACGCAGGTGATGACCTGCGCCGAAGCCACCGCCGCTGTCGGAGGTGCCCAATGACCCTGCGCCGACGCCTGACCGCCCCCGATATTCTGATCGCCCCCGGTGTCTATGACGGGCTGACCGCCGCCCTTGCCACCGACGCGGGGTTCGAGGCGCTGTATCTTTCCGGTGCAGCGGTTGCCTATACCCGTTTGGGTCGCCCCGACATCGGGCTCAGCACCGCCTCCGAGATGACCGATACGATGGCGTTGATTGCCGATCGTACCGACCTGCCGGTGATCATGGACGCCGA
The DNA here is from genome assembly GCF_042466275.1 of Sulfitobacter sp. R86518. Lineage (NCBI taxonomy): Bacteria > Pseudomonadati > Pseudomonadota > Alphaproteobacteria > Rhodobacterales > Roseobacteraceae > Sulfitobacter > Sulfitobacter sp. R86518. The sequence goes on along the minus strand of NZ_JAXHCA010000006.1, from coordinate 186,182 downwards.
CACCGGTTTCGGCAATGCGCTGAACGCGCGGCGCACGATGCAAAGCTATGAACGCGCGGGGGCCTCTGCTTTGCAGGTGGAGGACCAGACCTACCCCAAAAAATGCGGCCATCTGTCTGATAAGTCGCTGATCCCGAAAGAGGAAATGGCCGGCAAGATCGCCGCCATGGCCGATGCACGCCGCCACGATACGCTTATCATCGCCCGCACCGACGCCATCGCGGTAGAAGGCTTTGACGCGGCGATTGATCGCGCGGGCTGCTATATCGACGCCGGTGCCGATGTATTGTTCATCGAGGCCCCCCGCGACAGCGGAGAGCTTTCGCGCATCGCCGATACCTTCAAGGGGCGTGTCCCGCTGCTGGCCAATATGGTGGAAGGCGGCGCGACCCCAATCTCTTCGGCGACCACGCTAGAGGATATGGGTTTCGATATCGTGATTTTCCCCGGCGGCATCGTGCGCGCTTTGGCGAAATCGGCGCAGGACTATTACGCGAGCCTGAAAGCAACCGGCTCTAACAAAGCGTTTTCCGACCGGATGCATGATTTCGACGGGTTGAATGCAGCGATTGGCACCCCCGAGATGCTGGCCCTTGGAAAGCGGTTCGATGGCAAATCCTGATGTCGTCGCCCCGCCGTCGGCTTTCGATTTTGAAGTCGAAACACTGATCATCGGCGCGGGTGCCTGCGACATGATCGCGGCGCTGGCGGCGCATGAGGCGGGTCAGGATGTGCTGCTGCTAGAGGCCGACCCGATCCCCACAGGCTCTACCGCGCTGAGCGCCGGGTTGATCCCCGCGGCAGGGACGCGCCTGCAAAAGGACGCGGGGATCAGTGACAGCCCCGACGGTTTTGCCACCGACATTCAGGCCAAGGCGCACCACGAAAACGACGATGCATTGGTCGCCGCGATGGCCCGCACCGCCCCTCACGTCATTGACTGGCTTGTCGAAACACATGGGCTGCCGTTCTCCCTCGTGCGCGACTTTGATTACCCCGGTCACAGCCAACGGCGGATGCACGGGCTGCCCTCACGGTCGGGGCGCGAACTGATCGATGCCATGCGCGCGCGGATCGAGGCGCTTGATATCCCGTTGATCTGCAACCGGCGTGCAACGCGGCTTTATGCTGCGGGCTTAACGCTCGCAGGGGCGCGGGTGGCGCTGCCTGACCAAAGCAGCGAGGATATAGGCTGCGACCGGCTGATCCTTGCGTGCAACGGGTTCGGCGGCAACCGCGCCATGATCGCCCACCACATGCCGGATATCGCGGACGCGATCTGGTTCGGCCATGACGGCAACCGCGGAGAGGCGATCAGCTGGGGCGACGCACTTGGCGCGCGCAGCCGTCATCTGGGGGCCTATCAAGGGCACGGCAATGTCGCCGACCCCCACGGCATCCTGATCACATGGGCTACGATCACCGAAGGCGGTTTTCAGGTAAACACCAGCGGCAAGCGGTTCTGGAACGAGGCGCAAGGCTACTCCGAAGCGGCCCGCGCTGTGCTGGCGCAGCCTGACGGCGTGGCATGGACCATATTTGACAGCCGTATCGCCGACATCGCCCGCCAGTTCGAGGACTTCAAGAACGCCGAGACCCAAGGGGCGGTGATCACAGGGGACACGGTCGAAACACTGGCGGCACAGGCCGGATTGCCCGCAGATGTTTTAGCGAAAACGATCACTGATATTCCGGCGGGCGGGCGTGATGCCTTTGGCCGCACATGGGGTGTTACGCCCCTTTCCGCCCCCTTCTGCGCGGTGAAGGTGACCGGCGCACTGTTTCACACACAGGGCGGGCTTGAGGTCGACCCGACGACGGCCAAGGTGCGCAGGGCAGAGGGTGGTACATTCGACAATCTATACGCCGCTGGCGGCGCCGCGTGCGGAGTCTCGGGCGCGGGCGACAGCGGCTATCTGTCGGGCAACGGCCTGCTCGCGGCCGTTACGCTCGGGTTCATCTCGGGGCGCGGATAGGGTTTTGCCACCATCCTGCCTCTCCCGTGTTCGTGAGCACTTTATCCCTTACTCGGCAGTCCAACCGCCATCGACCATCAAGGCTGTCCCCGTCACCATGGCAGAGGCATCGCTCGCGAGGTAGACGATCGAGCCCATGATATCTTCGATCTCACCGACGCGGCCCAGTTTGATTTTTTCTTCGATCCAAGCCCGACGCTTCGGATCGGATAAGGTTTGCTCCCCCAAAGGTGTGCGGATAAAGGTCGGGCATAGCGTGTTGATGCGCACCGCCTTTGGGCCCCATTCGATTGCCATCGCTTTCACCATCCCTTCCAAAGCGTGCTTTGATGCGCAATAGACCCCCCGATCGATGCCGCCGACGTGACCCATCTGACTGCTCACATGGATGATCGAGCCGGGACGGCCCGCTGCGATCATTTGGTCGGCGGCGGCTGTGGAAAGGAAATAGGCTGCCCGAAGGTTAACATTCATGACGGCGTCGAAATCCTCGGGTGTGGTGTCCAATGCAGGCCCGTGGCGGGCCATACCGGCTGAATTGACCACGATGTCGAACGCCCCATCGCCGGAAAATGCCGCGCGGGTGGCATCCACATCGGTGACGTCTAGCTCTTGCGTCTCGCAGCTCAGCCCTTCAGCCTCCATTGCCGCGTGCAACTCACCCAACGGTCCGGCCCTGCGCGCGGCGCAGACGACATGCGCCCCCGCCCTGGCCAAGGCCGTCGCGGCCCCCAGACCGATGCCAGAGGTGGCACCGGTCACAAACGCGCGTTTCCCCGAAAGGTCAAACCCGGCAAAGGACGGAAGTTGCATCAAGATCTCCTAGGTTAACAGTGGTCTATTCGGCCGCTTCGCGGTAGCCAGCGGCTGCGCCATACGGCACGTTCTCACCGCCATAGCGCCGCACGCGGACATTGCATTGTTCGGCGTGCCCCACAAAGCCTTCCAACATGCATAGACGCGAACCATAGGCCCCGACCATTGCTGCAGCCTCATCCGTCATAATCTTCTGATAGGAATGGGTCTTGAGGAATTTACCAACCCAAAGGCCCCCTGTATAGCGTCCCGCCTTATGCGTGGGCAGCGTGTGGTTGGTCCCGATCACCTTATCACCATTGGCGACATTGGTACGCGGGCCCAAAAACAGCGCGCCATAGCAGGTCATGTGTTCCAAGAACCAGTCATCACGATCCGTCATGACCTGCACATGCTCCGACGCGATATCATCGGCCACTTGCAACATCTCGTCGTAGGTATCACAGACGATCACCTCGCCGTATTCCTCCCAGCTTGTCTGGGCTGTGGCCGCGGTCGGGAGAATTTGGAGCAGTCGGTCAATCTCGGCCAGAGTGTCCTCGGCCAATTGACGCGAATTGGTCAGCAAAACGGCAGGAGAGTTATAACCGTGTTCCGCCTGCCCCAAGAGATCGGTCGCGCATAGTTCCGCATCCGCTGCTGTCTCATCCGCGATAACCATCGTCTCTGTCGGGCCGGCGAAGAGATCGATACCCACCCGTCCGTAAAGCTGACGCTTGGCCTCAGCGACGAAGGCATTGCCGGGACCAACCAGCATGTGTACCGGGTCGATCGTCTCTGTTCCAAGCGCCATTGCCCCGACCGCCTGGATCCCGCCCATGACATAGATCTCATCCGCACCGCCCAAATGCATCGCCGCAATAACAGCCGGGTTTGGTTTTCCGTTGAAGGGCGGCGTGCAAGCCACGATGCGCGGTACTTCGGCAACCTTGGCCGTGGCGACAGACATATGCGCGCTGGCGACCATGGGGAATTTCCCGCCCGGGATGTAGCAGCCCACGGATTGAACCGGGATATTCTTGTGCCCCAGAATAACCCCCGGAAGCGTCTCTACTTCGATGTCCGTCATGGAAGCGCGTTGCGCGCGGGCAAAATTCACGACCTGCTCTTGCGCAAACTGAATGTCCTGCAATTCCCGTGCGCTGAGCTGACCGATCAAGTCGTCAATCTCTTGCTGGCTTAGCCGGAACGTTTCCGGGCTGTAGCTGTCGAACTTTTCGCTCAATTCGCGCACCGCTGTGTCGCCGCGCGTTTCGATGTCCTGCAAGGTCTGCTCGACGACCGCACGGGTCTTGGCGTCGTCATCGGCGCGGGCAGCATCGGATTTGCCCTTCTTGAGGTAGGTAATTGTCATGGTTCGGTCCTTTGATCAGGCGCTGGCAGTGATAGGTCATTTCTAGGCTGACCCCACTGAGTTGCAATATTTTCCGAATGAATTGAAATTATTTCAATGCAATGTCAGCGCGCGCCTCTTTTTTGAAATCTTCGACAAGCGCTGCACCGCCCAATTGCATGAGCGTGTGTTCGGACCCCACGACAAAGAAGCTCCCGCCGGCGTCGCGGTGCACGTCTAGGGGCTCTGTCGGGGCGCAATAGAGTCCCGTGGCTGCCCCTGTCGCGGAAAGGATGTCCCGTGTCATCTTTGCCACTTCAGGCGCAAAGAAATCGGACAGACCATGAGAAACGGCTAAATCCGCGCGCCCGATAAAGAGCGCGTCTACGCCGTCTACATCCGCAATCTCACTGTAGTTGACCACACCGTCGGGGTCTTCAATCTGACAGATCAAGGCGACTTCACTTCGCGCGGCGGACAGGTGCTCTTTCAGGCAGCGGCCCGCATACTCGGCCGCCCGCGAGGTGCCGGCAAAACCACGCCCGCCGGGGCCGTAATTCACGGCGCGCGCCAGATCTTTGGCCTGCGCTGCGGTTTCGACATGAGGCACCATTACACCGGCCGCGCCGCCGTCCAGCACATTGAGCACCCAATCCGCTGTTGCCACTGGCACGCGCACCACGATGGGGCATCCTTCGGCCCGTCCGGCCATTGTCATGGCGTCTACAGTACCCCGATCAAAGGGCGCGTGTTCCGCATCGACGACCAGGAAATCGAACCCTGCCCGGGCCATGATCTCGATCACGATCGGATGCGGCGTTTTGATGAACGCCCCGACCATGGGCTCGCGCGCGACCAGCCGTGCCTTGAATTCAGCATTCGTCATCATTTCAAATATCCTCCATGGCCTTTAAGCCGCTTGCATTTCGATATTTTCCGCAGCGCCTGAGGCTTTGCGCGAGAAGAAAACCAAGACCCCGAACACAGCGACCGCTGCCGCCGTCGCCGACCAGGGCGGCATCAGGGCAAGCCCAATCGGCACGACCCAAAGCAGCCGCGACAGACCGCCCCAAGGCAGCCGCGCGCCGCCCAGAAGATGCGCAACGCCCAAGGCGAAAACGCCCCCTGACAGGATGGCACGCAAGATGTCTCCGGCTTCGCCACCGCCCAACATGCCGGGATAGGCGAGGAACAGCATCGGCAAGGCATATGCGGTCGCCCCAAGGCGCAACGTCTCGCCCGCGACCTTCATCCACGGGGCCTGCGCAATAGTCGCCGCAACGAAAACACCAAGGCAGACAGGCGGCGTGATGACCGACAGGGCCGCGTAGTAGAGCACGAACATATGCACCACGAGCGGATCAATACCCTGTTGGATCAGCGCCGGGGCGAAAACGGCCGCGACCATGACGTAGGCTGCCGATGTCGGCAGACCCATGCCCGCGATCAGGCAGACAATGGCCATAAGCCCGGCGATGAGCCAGATTTGCCCCTGCCCGATCGCCAAGACCGCTGCTGTTACCGCGACGCCAAACCCGGTGAGGTTGATCATGGCGACAAACACCTGTGCGCCGACCAGAAGGATACCGACAATGACAACACCTTTTCCGCCCGCTTCCAGTGCGCGAATGATAATGCCGATGACGGCACGGGGATCCTCACCGCTCGAGATCCGCGCGACAAGGACGGCCACCAACATGGCAATCATGCCGTAACAGGCCGTCAGCTCGACGGAATTGCCGTTGAGGACGCCAAATCCAAGCCCCAGCAAGGCGGCGACAATAGGGGCGAGCCGCGCAAAGGTCATGGCACCGCGCCAGTCAGGCAGGTCTTCAGACGTCACCGGACGAAAGCCCTGACGGCGCGCGATGACGTGAACTGTCGAATAGATGCCAAGGTAGAACAACAGTGCAGGCACAACCCCCGCAAGCGCGATAGACCAATAGTTCACGCCCACAAGCTCGGCCATGACAAAAGCGGCAGTCCCCATGATCGGGGGGGCGAGCTGCCCGCCGGTCGACGCGATAGCCTCTACCGCGCCGGCATAGGCTGGGGGGTATTTCAGGCGCTTCATCAGGGGAATGGTGAAGTTTCCGGTCGTCGCGACATTGGCGACGGTCGAGCCGTTGATCGCACCAAAGAAGCCCGATGCGAAGGTCGCGATTTTCGCCGCCCCACCGGGCCGGGAGCCACCCAAACGGGCCGAGAGGTCAAAGAATGTCTCGCCCGCGCCCGTGTGCAGCAAGATCGCGCCGAACAGCACAAATGCCGCCAGCGTCGTCGAGGCCACATTGACCAGCATACCCCATAGGCCACGATCGGAAAGGAAGATGATTTCAGTGAGATAGCCTGCGTCAAAGCCACGGTGCCCGAATTGTCCGGGGATCAAATAGCCGAAGAATGCATAGGTAACAGCCGCGATGACGATCAGTGGAAAAACCCAGTTGGAGCTGCGCCTTGCCAGTTCAAGCACACAGGCCAGTGTGCCGAACCCCATAACCATATCCCAACCGTTCGCCCAAGGCAGATCGTTCATAATGGTTTCGTAGTTGGCTATGATATAAACGCCTGACACCGTCACCACGCCGACAATTGCCGCATCGATCACGATACCAAGCGGGCGCAGGCGGCTGCCTTCGAAAAGCGGGTGCATCAGCACGGCCAGGGCGGTGATCATCATCACAAAGATCGCACGCTGCACGAGCGATTCAAACGGCCCGTTGAAGGAGGTGTAGAAAACAAACACCCCCAGAAGCACGGCAAGAGCCGCGATGGCGGTCTGTCGAAAATGAGCGAAGATCGGAAGATTATGCATCACGGCACCTTGGCGAAAATGGCAAATAGAGGGGCGACACGCGCCGCCCCTTTTGAATTCGGGTCTGTTATTTGAGGCGCGCGGGCACGGTCAGGCCGATTTCCTCGTAGTAGCGGATGGCACCAGGATGCAGCGGGCTGGTTGCGTATTGCAAAGTCAGCTCTGGCAGGTTCAGGCCCTCTACCGTCGGGAAAGCAGCGGATTGCTCTTCCATATTCTCCATCACGGCTTTGGTCAGATCATACGCCGTCTGGTCGTCCATATTGGGGCGCGCAGAGACACCGATCATGAATCCCCAGACCTTATAGGGGCCCGTGTTCTCCATCTCGCCGCCCGGCATGTCCACGATGGAAAGCTCCGGCAGTGCTTCGCGGATCTTGGCTTCTTGCGCGTCGTCGATGCCAAGCGCTGTCAGCGGCGTGAAGGCCGCGATATCGGTGGTAAGCGCATCGAAAGAGGTTCCAACGGCGCTTTTGACGAAGCCTTCGGACCGGCCGTCTTTGATGGCATTGGCCTGTTCGCTGTTGGTGCCGCGCACCCAATCAGGCGAGATTTCCAGCAGGTCGAACACAGCCAAGGCCGTGGCTTCGGTCGAAGATCCACGCATGCCCGGACCGAACTTCTTGCCGTCAATATCCGACAGTTTCTCGATACCGGAATCGCGGCGAACGACTGCGTTCTGCGGTGCCAGGGAATAGGCCCACAGGAGTTTGGATTCGATCGGTTTGCCGTCGAAGCTCTTGATGCCATTGTAGGCGTGATAGAGCGTCGACGTCGTGATCAACCCGATATCCAGCTGGTCGCGCGCCATACGTTTGAGGTTATCGACCGTGGCACCCGTTTCCACGACCGACGCCTGATAGGCGTCCGGATAAGCACTGTTGATGATTTTCGCGAGCGAGGCGAAATAGGCATAATGCGCGCTTTGCGAATTGGTCGCACCGAAAGCGAGCCGCGTTTCAGCTTGAGCAGGCATAGCCCCCCCAAGCCCGGCAAGAGACAGTGCAGCGGCGACAGCGAAGTTGCGTAGTTTCATGGGTATCCTCCAAATATCATGAAACGATCCCGATAGGGACGTTCGAACGGAGGTTAGCCACAGTGCATAGCCGCTATGCAATTCCCGTCTGCGTTAATGAAATAATTTCACTACCCGCTTTGACGTTCTTGGAGTTCCCCCGCCAAAGCACGGATATCACCGGTGCCGATATAGCTTTCGGCGCTTAATATGATATCGACCGCCTGATCCAGCATGCGACGCAACGGCTGGCGCATTGTGGTCAGCCGGTAGGATTCCCAGGCCGCCATCGGGATGTCGTCAAACCCGATAACGGCCAGATCATCGGGGACCGAGACGCCCTTGTTTCTTGCAGCATCGAGCATGGCAATCGCCATGATATCGTTGGCGCAAAACACGGCGTCCGGCATCGGACGCTGGACCAACATTTCTTGAGCAGCGGCATAGGCTTGGCGGTAGCTGAACCCGCCGTCGAACTGCACAGCGATCTCGCGTCCGGCCTCTTCCAACTGATCGCGAAACCCTCGCATGCGTTCCAAATGCGTCGACGTATCACGCCGCCCACCGATAAAGGCGATGCGCTGTCGGCCACCGTCCAGAAACCGCCGCGCTATCGTTCGCGCGCCCCCGTAATTGTCGCAGCAGACCGCCATCATAGTACTGTCGGTCTGTACCCGATTCAGCAACACGGCGGGAATTCCGTTCTGACGACAGGCACGCGCCAGCCCGGAGGTGATTGTGGAGCTTGCCAGAATGACCCCCTGCGTGCGAAAGTCGATGACTTGCCGGATCATCGTGTCCACATCTTCGGCCGCTGGCACCACATGCATAATCGCCTTGAGCCCGCGCTCTGGCAGCATGCGGGTCAATTCGTCCATCACAATGGGGTAGAACGGGTTGCGCATTTCGCTCAGTACCATCGAGATCGTGTTGCTGGATTGTTTGGCCAACACCTGATCGACTTTGCTCACATAGCCAAGCGCCGTGGCAGCAGCAAAGATCGCTTTGCGCTTATCCTCGGCAATCGGGGCATTCCCCCGATACGCGCGCGACACGGCGGACACCGAAACGCCTGCGCGGGCGGCAACATCTTTGGCAGTGACCTTTTTCATATCGATTGCCTTACCCGATTGCTGCGCTTACCCGAGATGGGGACTGACGGCTGACCCCGCCCATAGTTTGACGAAGCAATGACATGGGTGCAATTGTGAAACGTACCCGCCATTGCGTTCAAATACTTGGATGAATGCTGCCGAAAAGTAGCACGCTCAGAAAGCCCCCCCCCATGCCAGACCGCACAGATTTTTCGACCATTGTTTTCGACGTAAACGAAACCCTTCTGGATATCTCGACACTAGAGCCGTTCTTTGACCGCGTGTTCGGCAATGCCGCGGTCCTGCGCGAATGGTTTCCAGAGCTGATCTTGTATTCGCAAACGTTGACCTTGTCCGGGCTCTATGCCCCCTTCGGAGATCTGGCCGGCGGTGTTCTGCGGATGGTTGGCGACAATAGAAACATCGCCATTCAGGACAGCGACGTATCCGAGCTCAAGTCACTGATTGGGTCGATGCCTGCCCACGCCGATGTGACCCCGACATTGAACAAATTGCGCGACGCGGGATTTACGCTTGTGACCCTGACGAACTCTGCCCCATCCCCCGCACCGACACCCCTTGAAAAAGCTGGCGTCGCTGCGCTTTTTGACGACCATTTTAGCGTGGCCGACGTCGGTCACTTCAAACCTCATCCGTCGACATATCAGATGGTTGCCGACCGTCTGGGCGTCGACGTCTCAAGCCTGTGCATGGTCGCATGTCATATCTGGGACACCATCGGCGCGCAGTCCGTGGGGTGCCGCGGCGCCTTTATCGCGCGGCCACACAACAGCATCCTGCACGTGCCCGGCGTACCGGAACCTGACTTTACCTCAGATGATCTCTCCAAGCTCGCAGACCAGATCATTGAGGCACAAAAGGTGGCCGAGTAGGCAACAGAAAGCCCTGCTCGCCGACGAGGTGCCGCAGGGCTTGAGCGCCACGTGTTAACAAACTCAATTGCGCCATACGGTCGGAGTTTACGGTCAAGGGCATCAAGGCGTGGCCGTGTCGTGACGTCACTTGTGTCATTGAAGAGCGATGTGTTGTAGGGTGCATTTAATTCATATACGAACAAACTAGTTCACATGCGAATTGATTTATGGCCAATACATTCAAGGTTTTTCACAAGCTTCAGATCGCACATTCAGCGCTCTTTCGGGCAGCTGACCGTCGCACGCGCAATAAGATAGGGCTTACAACGTCACAGCTAGCGGTGCTGTTGATCCTGTCGCGAAAGGACGGGCAGCCCATCAGTGACATCTCTTCGACCCTCGCTATGGGCAAGTCCAGCTTGACCGGTCTTGTGGATCGCATGTGCGCAAAGGGTCTGGTGCGGCGGTCGCCGTCGCCAGTGGATGGCCGTGTTATACATATCTACCTTGAACAGCCGGGCCGCGCGGTGCTTGAACAGGGTGCGGGAGAAATAAATCAGTTCAATGCGGCGCTGCTTGCGCCTTTTCCTGCTGAGGAACAGGTCATTATTGAACGGTTTCTGACGCATCTGGCAGACAATGCGGACGGCATTGTGAACGGCCCTTTGCCGCCCAAGAAAGAGCCGGCCGATGACTGAAGACATTCCCCGAAAACGATCCGCTTTGCAGCCAGCGATGGATGGGAGCTAGAGGCCGACCTCTATACCTCACCGTCCCCGAAGATCGCGATATTGATCTCGGCCGGGACGGGGTTCCCGCGTCAGTTTTATACAGGCCTCGCGACCTATCTGGCCCGCCAAGGTGCCGTTGTCCTGACCTATGACTATCGGGGAATTGGGGGATCTAAGGGCAAGGATCTGACTAGATCCGGGATCGACTACCCCGACTGGGGACGGCTTGACGCACCCGCCGCCCTGGATGCGCTGGAGGACGCGGCACCGGGCCTGCCGCTTACACATCTGTGCCACAGTGTCGGCGGGCATTTTGTCGGCCTCATGCCGAACCAGTCCAAGATCACCCGACATGCATTTGTCTCTGTCGGGACCGGATTTTTCGGCGGTCACCACCTACGTAATATCCCGTCGGAGCTTTATTTCTGGTGGGTGTTGGGCCCCTATTTGCTGATGCGCTACGGCTATATCAAACCGGCGGGCGGCTGGCGGGGCGAAGCTCTGCCCCCGAAACTTTTCAAGACATGGCGCCGGTGGAGCCAGCGCCGCAGCTATTTTCAACCGGACCTCGCAACGAAAATGGCCCCGCATCACTACGACGAGGTCACAGCCCCTATCCGGTCGTGGATCTTTCCCGATGACCCGATTGCGACGCCTTCAACCGCATCCGACCTTTTAAACTGTTATCCAGCCGCTCCGCACGAGGTGATCATCCGCAAACCATCGCAGGTCGGTGTAACGCGGATCGGGCACGAGGGCGCATTGCGCAAAGGCCGCGACGCATTATGGGCCGAATTCAGCGATTGGCTCATGGCCAGGCCTTGAACCGCAACCGATTTCCACCGCCATTCAAATCAACAGGATCAAACATGACCGAAAACATCAAGCTACACACCGACCAACGCGTCACGACCATGACCATCGCGCGCCCCGAAAAGCGCAATGCCATCACCCAGGATATGTATGCCGCCATGGCCGACACGCTGGAAGACTATGCCCAGTCCGACGCGGTACGCGCCTTCGTGATCACTGGGGCCGAAGACTACTTTACGTCCGGGAACGACTTGCAGGATTTTTCTAAGCGAACCCGCAGCGACGGGGTGCCGCCTGTTATCCGGTTTCTGACCGCAATCTCCACCTGCCCCAAACCGTTGATTGCCGCCGTAAACGGCCCCGCGATTGGTGTTGGGGTGACGATGCTACTGCATTGCGATCTGATTGTCGCCGCCGACACTGCCACATTCAGCACGCCATTCGTCCAACTGGGACTGGTACCAGAGGCCGCCTCCTCGCTTTTGCTGCCCGCCACCGTCGGCATGGCCGTGGCGAACGATATGCTGCTGGCCAATCGCGTTCTTGATGCGGCAGAGGCGCTGCGCTTTGGGCTGGTGTCGCGTGTCGCACCCTCTTCCGATTTTGCCACCGAAGTCGCGACGATTGCGGGTAGTTTGGCGCAGGCGGCACCTACCTCAATGATAAAAACCAAGGCGCTGATCCGACATGGCAAGGATCAGATGGCCGCCCAGATGGAACGTGAATCAGTGCTGTTTGCGGAGCAGTTGAAATCTCCGGAATTCGCGGAGGTCGTCGCCGCCAAGATGCAAAAGCGCAAGCCGGTTTTCAAATAGCGCATACCTTTGCGCCAAGGTGCGCGGCGGACGAAGTTGACGGTTCAGCCCGGTTTTTCGGGCTGAACACGGTTACGTTTGCTGGGTGGTTTCGCCGCGGGTTAACGCGCCCAGCAGATGCGTCAGCCCGCTGACCTTTTCGGCATAGCGCACAGCCGCGATCTGCGCGATGACGGCAAGTCCGCTTGGTGGTCATGGCGTGAATGCAGCGTCTTTCTTACCCTTGCGCACCGGCGTAGAGCTTTGGGAGAAAGCCTGCCAGAATGGTCATCTCATCAAAACAGTGGTTTAACAAAGCAGTTGCCGACGCCTCTTTCACGGTCAGCATACGTGCCAGATAGGTGTTCCCAAGCGTTCCGATGACAGAGGGCACCGTCTCGTTTCCCTCACGCGCGGCCACCATCGCAAGCCAAAAACGGCTACGCATTTCGGCACCGCCTTCGACATTGCGAACAATGTGGCACATTTCACCGCCATAGATGGGCTCTTCTAGCAGGCCAACGCGGGCGCTTACGGCGACGTCGCCGTCAGCCAAGTTTACATCCCCCGAAACCTCCTCAGGTTCAACAAACTGAATTCTCAGCTTATTCAAGTCTTCACCGATGTATTCATGCACCAGATGGCTCGCCCCGATGAACTGGCCATCAACCTTGTTTTCCCAATCCATCCAAAGATGCGCGTCCGGGAACCAACGTCGGTAGTGTTCGGTCGTTTCCATGTAATCGCCAAACCACCAACCAACCATTTCAGGTGAAACGCCCGGCATCGGGGTCCGTACAGAAACCTCATAAATACCGTTGGGTAGGCCTTTCACCCCGGTCTCAAATCCAGGTTCACCTTCCGCAAACCCAGCGGTGGGCTGACCGCTAAAGGGCGGGAGGCCGAATATCCCGACACCAAGCGCAAAGACAACTGCGCCCCCTACAATCCATCTCATCATGTACTGACATCCTATCGTGCTTGTGCGCCTAGCTATTCTACGTTCGTGGAATATGTCAATATTATTCTTCGAGCGTAGAATAGCGTGTTGTAAGAGATCACGCTGGAAAGCTAAGCTGACCCGGGCTAAGCGAGACGGAGTTCTCGCGGCTCAAACATGGAGATGTCATTCAAATGTCCAAGCAACGTACGAGGACCGAGGTCAAAACCGCCATCGACGTTTCTGAGACAGCCGAAAGAAAACGCGGCCGTCCGCAGGCCGCACAGGGTACAGATTTGAAGCTGGCCTTGCTTCGCTCTGCGATTGATCTGTTTGCGGAGCGCGGTTTCGACGGCGTTTCACTGAGCAACGTTGCTGAAAAAGCCGGGGCCGACAAAGGCCTTTCACGGTATTACTTTGGATCAAAAGAGGCGCTTTGGATCGCAGCGATGGAACATCTTGCCGACTGTTTTGCAAGCGACCTTAACAAAGCTCTTGTCGTCAATACCGCGACCCAAACGGAAGCACTGAAGGCGCTCATTCGCGCTTTCATCACCGCATCCGCCCGCTGGCCGCAAGTGAGCCGTGTTATCGTTCATGACGGGGCAAAACACAGTGATCGCAGTGATTTTTTGCAAAGGCACCTCGTTGTGCCTTTTTACACGGTACTGAAAGATCTGATCGCAGGTGCAAAATCAGAAGGCACCCTTCCGAACGTCTCGGACCGGACTATCTTTTTCATGATCACCCATGGTGGGTCATTTCCAATGGCCCTGCCCATTCTCACCAACGCGATCGAGGGTGGGGATATTCGATCATCCGACGCATTGGAACATCATTCCGAAGCGATCATCGAACTGCTGTTTTCCAAGGCATGAAGATGAAATGGGGCTGTCGCAGTTCCCACCCTATCGTTGGTGCGTGCGCAGGGGGCAACCGGCGTCGGCGCGCGCTGCGTAGTAACGACCAAGCACGACCGAAACCTATGCAACCGGGCAGCGACTTAGGACCGAATTTCTTCAAAACGATCGTGTCAGGCCGATGCTGGCAGTGGCGTTGCGAAACCTGTTGATCGAGACGGTAGAGCGTTGCTCTTCAAACCCGAGCCTCAGAACCTGGGTAAAGCCCTTGTAGCTCCAGTTCTGGTTGGACAGGTTCAGCATGACGCTTGACTTCTTGTCGACGCGGGCAACCCCGAAGATGGGATGTACGCCGTCAAATTCGTTCCGGTCAAACGACAGGTCCAGCCCGACCCGAAGACCGCCGGCAAAGGAATAGTCGCCGCCGATGGTAACGCCCGCCGCATGGCCCGCGACGGGGCTGTAAGAGCTGGCACGGCTTTCTGCGCGCACGCCCATGCGAAACACAAGCTGCGACGATGCCGCATAGGCGAATTGCGCAGCACCTGCTGTCCGGTTCACGCCGACACCGCTGCCATCATAGGTGATGCGTTCGCGCTGAAGCACCGCCGTGGCGCGAGCGCGGACGCCAAGGTTGCGCGTATAGGACAGGCCAAGGCCATAGGTATGCGCATAGGCCGCGTCATCAATCCAGCGCTGCGATCCATAGATCTCGGCCGAGACAAGACGCCCCTCATTGGCGAAATGCAGCAGGGATGCACTGGTCCGAAGGGTTACCTCATCGGGTGCACGCCCGTCGAAAAGCCGGGCATCCAGATCCAGCGCGAACCTGGCGCGTAAGGCGTCCGTAAGGCGCGGCACGGTTGCGACGCCCGTGCCTATCTCGAACGCCGTGGCGGATTGGGCACGCGAATTGGGGTCCAGCCGCAGCACAAAGCCGCTGAGGTTCACCGTCTCTGCAGAGGTCCGGCGTGCGGCATTGCTTTCGGGCACAATGGCAAAACGGAAATAGCCCTGCCATTTTTTCGGCTTGGCCAAACGGTCAAGCTCGGCCTGCACTTTTGCCTGGACAGGGGGCGACAAACCCGCGCCTTTGGCCAGTTCAAGGTGATATCGCGCCCGTTCGATCTGGTCGCTTTTCACCAATGCGTTCGCCAGTTCAAGCCGGAACGTGGGATCGTCTGGCCGCAAGATCACAAGCCGCGCCAGCGGGGCAACGGCTTGGTGTGAGTTTCCGGAACGGTTGTAGGCGACCCCTAGGATCCACAACCGGCGCAGGGTCTCTGTTTCGGTCTTGGGTGAATAGTCTTCGACAAATGGAATAACCTCTGCGGCTTTTCCCTTGAGGATGCTGTGTTCCGCATCATCAAGGGAAAAGGCCGCTAATGGCGAGGCCAGTAAGATTAAAAATAGATTGTATAAAATTCGCCGCATCAAAGACCTCGGCTACCGCGGGGAAAGCGGGTTTTTGCGGCCGGCAATTGACCGCATCCAAGAAACCCGCTTATCCGTCGCTTCTATTTCTTGTTGGCGTAGAATGTGCCACCGATGCCCGCGTCGAAAATCTGCGGCGAGGGATTGTCCACATCATTGATGCCCCCAGATACCGGGCCAAGCATCAATTCTGCACCCGGTCCCATGAAGTTTCCGCCGAACTGCAAGGTGGCGTCCCCTTCATTCTCGCCATTGCTCAGCCGACCGGACATATGGAACAGCATCGCGCCGGTGTTTTGCTCGGGGACATTGACGCCCGCGACGACCTGCGCCGGAATGGTGGTGCGGCTGAGCGAGGCTGGCAAGCCTTGATCGACCGTCAGCTCCCCTTCCAGTTTGACGGAGTTCGAGGTGCCCGCCTCTGTCGCGACGATGTTGGAGGCCGTTCCGGTGAACGGATTGCTGGTCTGTCCGTCGGTCCAATCCACATCGACTGCCAGATCGCCAATGATTTCAGCGCTATTCGCATCGATATCGGTCCCGAAAATCTGGGCCGATCCGCTGTTCACGCCGACCTTCATCTGACCCTCATAGCTGGCTTTCAGCGACGTGGGCATATCCGAAGTAGGTGCCTTTTGACTGACAGCGTTAAAGGCTGTTTCAAAATCCTGCCCGCCGCCAGCGACCCCGCCAGCAAGCCCGCCGGTGGAGCTGCTTCCATTGCACCCAGACAAGACCGTTGCCACCCCAAGGCTTGCAATAACCATACTAAGACGTGCGTGTTTCATGAAATTCCCCTTGCTTGATTTAAAAAATTCTTCTTCACTTTTTAGATACCTACTTCATGAAATCGTCTCCCCCCCGTTCAGGGGGTGTCCTTGGACAAGAGTATTTTGAGAAGATGTGCCGTATAGAATGATTAAATTTGCAATTATAAATTCCGCTGTGTGGTCCATATTATGACACGTCCACATGTCGCCCCAGGAGCCGTTTTCGCGCTTTGCGTCGTGCTCTATCTGGCCGCCGCCGCTGCCCTGACATGGGTGGCGACGGCCCAGCCGTGGCTCGGGCTCAGGCTTGGCGTGGCGGGGCAAAGCGTTGTCGTCACTGACATCGCGCAGGGCAGCGCCGTAAGCCGCGATATGATCGGCAAGCGGCTTCTGAGCGTTTCAGCGGAAAATCAGCCTGCTATCCCGGTGACGCCACGGGACCTGATAGAAGAGCCCGACGGGATCGGTGACAATGACAATCTGCGTCGCTTCTTTGACCGTCAGGATCGCTTGCATGACGCGTTGCGAAGCGGCGCCGTCACCCTGACTTTCGATCAAGCCGACGGCCCTGAAAGCGTGACGGTCACGGCACAGGAAAGCCGTCCGGTTTCGGATCTGCCGATGAAATTCTGGACGCAAATCTTTGTTGCGTTCGTGGGCATGTTTATTGGGACTTGGGTCGTCTGCCTACGGCCTCATGAACAGGCCGGGTGGTGGTTTCTGCTGTCCGGGATCGGGTTGGCCTTGGCATCGTCAAGCGCCGCGATCTACAGCGCGCGCGAGCTTGCGCTTAGTCTGACGGCCTATGCGGTGGCCTGCCGGGTAAACCCCGCTGGGTCGCTGCTGTTCGGGATCGGCATGGTGACATTGTTCCTCTCGTACCCGCGGCGCATCGTTCCGAAACCCGTGCTCTGGCTGCCGACACTTCTGATCGGCGCCTGTATCCTCTTGGTGCTTGGCCCCGGCTGGCCGGACAAGCTGAACAATGCCCCGGATTTGATCGCGATCATCATGGTCGCCCTGTTGCTGGTCATTGCCGCCCAAGCCGCCGCCAATCGCCGCGACCCGGCCGCGCGGGCGATGCTGGGCTGGCTTGGCGTATCGGTCGCAGTTGGTGCGGGTGGCTTTGTGCTGACGTCCATCCTGCCGACGCTTATGGGGTTGGCCCCGGTGATCGAACAAAGCACGGCGTTTTTGTTTTTCCTGATTATCTACGCCGGGATTGCCTTGGCGGTGGCGCGCTACCGGCTGTTTGACCTGGCGAATTGGTCCTACGGTATCTTGTTCTACGGCCTTGGGGTGGCTTTGCTTCTGGGGCTTGATGCCGCGCTCATCTACGGGCTTTCGCTGGGGCGCGCCCCTGCCTTTGGCATCGCGCTCGCGGCGATCTGCATGGTGTACCTGCCCTTGCGCGACAAGGTCTGGGTGCTGCTCAAGCGCAACCGCGAGATCCCGGCGGAAGAGCTCTATCGCAGGGTGACCCAGATCGCCCATGCAAGAGGCCCCGAAGACAAACAACGGTTGCTGCTTAAATTCTGGGCCGATATCTTCAATCCGTTGCGCATCAAGGATCAACCGGCGTCTACCACGATCACCGCACTGCAAGACGATGGCCGTATCCTGACCCTCGCGTCTATCGGCAATCTGCCAGCACTGTCGCTTGAGCTGGCCGGGCAAGGATCGCGCCTTTTCTCGTCGCGCGATCTGGCGCGTGCCGATGCGATCCTGTCGTTGCTTGATGCGAGCCTGTCCCAGCACGAGACCTATCTTCAGGCCGTCAGCGCAGAGCGGCTGCGCATCAATCGCGACATGCATGACAACATAGGGGTGCTGCTGCTCAGCGCCCTGCACACCGGCCCTCGGGAACGCAAAGACCTTCTTATCCGCCAGACCCTCGCCGATCTACGAGAGTTGATTTCAAACCCGGATCAGACTGATTGGGAACTCCGCGATCTGCTCGCCGATCTGCGTGCCGAAATCATCACCCATTTCGAGGCCGCCCATATCACCGTCACGTGGCAGGCCGACGAGATCACCAAAGGCCGTATATCCCATCGGTTGGCGCATGCGCTGCGCGCCTTCCTGCGAGAGGGGACCAGCAATATTCTACGCCACTCTGGCGCGACAGAGGCGAAGGTCCGGATTGATCTGCAAAGCGATGGGTTGCAGCTTACGCTGCGCGATAACGGCTCGGGCTTTGACAGCAGCGTCGCGTCGCTTGGCAATGGTTTCAGAAACCTGAGAAACCGCTTCACCCAGTTGCAAGGTGCCTTCAGCTACAGCACCGGTGCCAAGGGCACCACCTTGACCGCGTTTCTACCTCTTTTCAGCACTCAGAAAGAGGCCGCAGCAGAATGAAGCGTATCCTGATTGTCGAAGATATCGTCGAAACCCTGCGTTGGCTGGTCGAGATCGTACGATCAGCATATCCGGCGGCCACAATATGCACGGCCAACTCGGTACGGACGGCGCTGTCAAAACTGGATGGCCAGATAGATCTCGCCCTGATTGATCTGGGTCTGCCTGATGGGTCGGGTCTCGAAGTCCTGCGCGGCCTGAACAAGGCCAGCCCCTCTGCAATCAAGGTCGTAACCACGGTAATGGGCGACGACGCGAGCATTGTTTCCTCGCTCTCCGCCGGGGCGGACGGGTATTTGCTGAAAGAGACAGAGGCGGCAGTGCTCTCTCGCCAGCTGACACAGCTTTCTATGGGGTTACCGGCGATATCACCCTCTGTCGCCCGCCGCATCATGGAACACTTCCGCCTCACCGGGCCAGTCGCCAGCCTGGACGGACGCCTGACGGAGAGGGAGACCGAAGTGCTCACGCTCATCTCCAAAGGTCTGCGCAACGCCGAGGTCGCCTCCGCATTGAACATCGCGGAAACGACGGTCGCTGGATATATCAAGATCGTCTATCGCAAGCTTGGCATCTCCTCACGGGCGGAAGCCGCCTGGCACGCGAACCGCTTGGGGCTTGGTTTGAAACCGGAATAGCGCCTGTGCTTGGCAATCCGGTTTCAACGAAGACGTGTCTGCCGCTGGCGCGTTGTAGGGTCTGTTCCGCGTAATATAGCAAGGCGTTTCGCTTCGACGCCCTACGCCACATCAACACCCGCTGGCACAAACCTGCGCCAGTCGACCCCGCGGCCCGCTGCGTAGTCCAGACCGATTTGCACCCAATCAATGTCACCCCCTGCGGCCGCCGACGACGGGGCGCTGCCATAGACAACCTCTCGGGTGCCCTCCTCGAATGCATCGATCGACTGCGACCAGACCGCATCGTCCCAATGCAGCGTCATCGTCCGGCGTTTGGGTTCGTATTCGGCGGTGAAAAGCGTACCAAACCCCTCGGCGTAGCGGTCTTGCTTGAGCGGCGCTTGGGTGAACTGGCCTGCCAGCGCTGACGGCGTGACCCCTTCGGATAAGACACTCAAAAGGTGGTTTGACCGTTCAAATGTGCGGGTAAAACTGCCTCTGTCGGGCGTGCTGCCGTCGGTCTGGTGGTTTGTGGCAACCAGCCGCGGCTGCACCTTTGCCCCGCCACCGGCGTACATCTCGACGCTCGCACCCGCACCCGAGGCATCGGCGACCACCACATTATACGGCATATGCGACGGCACGCGTTGCAGCACGCGCAGCGCTTGGGGCACGGTTTCGCAGGTTTCCAGAACGTAGCGCAAGATTGTGGTTATGCCGAACCCGCGCCCTGTTTCCTGCCGCCCACCATAGGCCAGCGCGATGCTGAGCCCTGCGTCGTTGATGCCATCGGACAGACCCCAAAGGAATTCGACCATGCCCATCACGCGCCGACCGGTCCAACCGCTGTGCAGCAGTAGGCCTTCGTTTAGGTCAGGCGACAGATCATAATTTCGTACCAGCCGGATGTCGTCGTCCGACGTGGCCACGGCGAGGGAGCAACCGCCGAGATAGCTTGGCGGGCACCACGTGGAGAGGAAACGTGCCGCACGGCCCGACCCGCCCGCGAGCGCTGTGAGCTTGGCGTGAACAGGCACTAATTCGGGCATATATTGCTTTAGGGCCGCCTCGCAGGCTGCGCGGTCAGGGCCGTTATCGCCGCCACGTGCGGCAAACCATGCCTCGTAGGCAGGCCACGATCGGGCCCATCGGGCTGCCCATTTCGGGCCCGGGGTGGCTTCGCTGATGGCGTCAAAGGTAAGGGAGTGTGTCATATTATGCGCCTTTCGTAGGCAAATTGAGGAAAAACCGCAGCATTTCGCGGCTTGCATCTGGTCCTGTAGGGTCCGTGTACGAGCCCGCGCTGTTGCCGCCCGACCAAGCGTGACCGAGGCCCGAGACGGTCCATTGTTCCATCACGACATGGCCTTTCGGTGCCATCACGCTACGGCGGGAAAAACTGCGCCCGCCCGCTTTGCCGTCGTCCAACACCTCGGGTCCGCCTGGGGCGTGTTTGGCGATCGCGTCCGCATTTGCGGCACTCACAGTGGTATCCGCATCGCCCTGGAAAATGATCGTCGGGATAAACTCCCCTGTGTCAGAGCCTGTTGCCCCCTGCCCCATGGCCGCAAAAGCCGATGGCACATCATGGGCCGCACGGTAGGGCAAACCGGAATGGGCACCCACCGCGTCAAAGACATCCGTATAGGTTTGCCCCAGCACCACAGACATCGCCGCGCCAGCCGACAGCCCTGCAACAAAGCTGCGCCCTTTGGGAATGGCATGGTCGCGCTGCAGCTGTTGCATCAGCCCTGCAAGGATCGCCGGTTCACCCGCGCCGCGCATCTGGTCGGCGGGATCAAACCATTTCCAGCAATTCTGCATATTCGCCATACGGGATTGCGCCGGATATACCACGATCAACCCGTGCTCCTCTGCCAGTTGGTTCATGCCCGTGCCGTTGGCAAAATCCACAGGGGATTGTTTGCACCCGTGTAGCATCATCACCAAACCTGTCGGCGCAGCGCCTTTGAGATTGGGGATATAGAGCCGATAGTCACGGCTGCCTGCGCTGCAGGAAAAGCTGCCGCTGTCGAATGTGGCAACCTCGGGCAGGTCCGGCTCGATGCTGTCACCACCGTTCAGGGTTGATTGCGCCAGCCCGGAAAGCGTCTCACGCAGGCCGCGACCAATCTTGGTTTTTCCAAAGGGGCTTTTGCCACCTTTCGCCATGCTTCCCAACCCTCCGGCGCCAAGCGCATTCTGGATGGCTTCGGTCGCCGCTTTGGGGTTACCCGCGCGCACAAGTTTTCCGGCACGGCGCAGGGCCGCGTTAAATTCATCTGTCATGTCGCATTCCTTTTTAGGATGATGCCGGAGTTAACTGATCCGGTCGCCGAGTGCTTTTTTGACGTCGGTGCTGGCTTGAAGCGCCCCCAGCACGTTGATGGAGCCGATGGTCGCAAGCGCAAGCTCTGGCGTCACATCCCGCGCGATACGAGCCAGACCGACGACCTTGATGTGCAGCACTTCATTTGCCGCTTGCACCGCCTCGAGGTCCGCGACGGAGTAATCGCGCAGACCCATTTCCATTGTGTGACGGTCGATAGACCGTGTCACCGTCTCCGATTGATGATCCAACTGCTTACGGATCGCCGTGCGGATGAAATCGCTGCGGTTAGAATAAAACCCTTCCTGCACCAGCAGGTCGATCCGTCCTAGATCGACAAAGCCGAGGTTGATCGTGATCTTTTCATTCTCGGGTTGCTTTTCCCGTAGCTGCCTGACGTTGCTCATCTCTATTCTCCATCCATTTGGATGGTATATGGCATCCTATAGCCATATTGCAACTGTCGCCTACGAGATTTTGCCGTTCTAGGCCAACATTCGTACGGCGGCGGCCAAATCGTCTTGAAATTGGGCAGTTGCCTCGGCTTTGGCCTGAGGATCGGGGAGGCGCAAAAGATACGAGGGATGTAGCGTCAGCAAGACCGGCGTGCCCGAGGGCGATTGTTCGATCGTGCCGCGGCGGGCGGTGATGGCATCGCGCCGTCCGGTCAGGCCTTCCGCAGCAGTAGCCCCCATGCCCAAAATCAGCGTGGGTTTGACCTGTGCGATCTCGGCATCCAGCCACCAGCGGCAATGCTGGATTTCGGACGCATTGGGCCGTTGGTGCAGACGGCGTTTACCGCGCGGGGTGAATTTGAAGTGTTTCACCGCATTGGTCACAAACGCCTTGTCCCGCTGCAGCCCCGCCTGCCCTGCGATCTGATCAAAGAGCTGCCCCGCGGGCCCGACAAAGGGCCGCCCGCTCAAATCCTCCTGATCGCCCGGCTGTTCGCCCACGATCATCAGATCGGCATCGATGGGGCCCTCGCCCGGTACGGCCTGTGTCGCATTGCAATGCAAGGGGCAGCGGGTGCAGGCGGCGATGTCCTTGGCCAGCGAGTCTTTCGGCCCCTCCCACGCGGATTGATGCGCGGCAAGCTGCGCCTGCACCTGCGCCAATCGTGGCGGTGGGAAAGAGGGCGCGGCCTCGGCCATGGCGCGGGCACGGGCGGGGGCATCGGCGATCATCTGGGGGATATGCGCCGCCTCGGGCATGTTCTTCCAGTATTTCTTGGGCATCTCGGACTGCATGGCTTTGACCATCAGCCGCGCGGGGTTAAAGATGTTCTGGAAATAGGTGATCCACAGCTGTTCGCTCGCGTCTTCGGGCAGCGCGGGCTTTTCCTGTCCCTCGCGGAAGGTCAGTTTGCCCCCCTCGAAAATCGCGCAGACATCCGGCGTAAGAATCCGCCAATCCATGTCACTGAAGCGGCGGACAAAGAAATCCGCTGTAGGCTCTATCGTATGATACGTAGGCTCGAACCACGCGGCAAAGGACCGGCGGGGGGCATCGGGCGCGCCAATCTCGCGAAAGCGCACGAACGCCTTCATCTTGTGCTGGCAACGATGCACATTCTTCTCCATCCGGCGCAGGCGCGACAGGTCGGCATCACCGCGATCCGTCATCAACTGCGGCGCGTCCTTCAACCGCCATAGAAACGCATAAAGCCGCGCAAACCGTTCGGGATCTCTGTGCCAGACGACACTGCTCGCCATGTTGATAAAGCTGCGTGGGACGGTCACCTGCCCGCCCGTCTGCAGCGGGGCGGTGCCGCCAAAAAGATCGGACACCGTGCTGGTATCGCCCCACAGGATCGCCTCGGGCGGGATGCCGGCGGCCAGAAACTGCCGCGCCGCGTCACGCCACGCCTGCGCCGTGCCGATCTTGGGCATGACCGCGCGATGCATCAGAATAGCGTCAGCTGTTCAGGCGGCGGCGCAAACCGCGCGCGCAGGTCAATGCTGTCGGTCAGCCCGCCGGGGGACCAGCCACCCGCGGTGACAAAGCTGCGGGCCTTTTTCATGGATGCGCCCATGCGGATCAGATCCTCGTAACGCAGGGTGCGGTGGCGTCGGGTGGAGAGGATGCGGTTCACCGTCTTCACCCCGAACCCCGGAACCCGCAGTAGCAACTCGCGGCTGGCGCGGTTCACATCCAGCGGAAACACCTCGCGGTGCACCAGCGCCCATGCGAGTTTCGGGTCGACCTCAAGATCAAGGTTCCCGTCCGCGGTGACGGATGTAATCTCGTCCAGCTGGAAGTCGTAGAACCGCAGCAGCCAATCCGCTTGATAGAGCCTGTGTTCGCGTTGCAACGGCGGCCGGATCAGCGGCAGTTTGGCCGAGCTGTCAGGGATCGGTGAGAAGGCAGAATAATACACGCGCTTGAGCTTGTAGCTGGAATAGAGCCGCGTGGACTGGCCCAGAATAGCCGCATCATTCGACCCGTCGGCCCCGATGATCATCTGCGTCGACTGCCCCGCAGGCGCAAAGCGTGGCGGGCGCTTGCCGGTGTGGGATGTGTCTTTCGACACCTCTTTACGCAGCCGGAAATCGGCCATCGCCTTGCGGATCTGGTCGGGCTTCTTTTCGGGCGCATATTGCTGAACGGCGGCGTCGGTTGGCAGTTCGACGTTGATCGATAGACGGTCTGCCAGTAGCCCCGCTTCCGCAATCAACTCTGGCGCGGCGTCGGGGATGGTTTTCAGGTGGATATAGCCGCGAAAATTCTCTTCGTGCCGCAGCTTCCGCGCGATCTGCACCATGTCCGACATCGTCGCATCTGGCGATTTAATCACGCCAGAGGACAGGAACAGCCCTTCGATATAATTGCGTCGATAGAATTCGATGGTCAGCTTCACCACTTCATCGACACTAAACCGCGCCCTAGTGACGTTGGACGACGCGCGGTTGATGCAATAACTGCAATCGTAGATGCAGAAATTCGTCATCAGGATTTTCAACAGCGAGATACAGCGCCCGTCCGGCGCGTAGGCATGACAGATGCCCGACCCCTCGTTCGACCCCACACCCTTGCCATCGCGCGAGTCGCGCTTTGTGGACCCCGACGAGGCGCAAGACGCGTCGTATTTCGCCGCGTCACTCAGGATTGCCAGTTTTTGTTCTACAGATTGCTTAGCCATGTGTTCACTATATGTTCACACCTGGCCGTTGTCACGGGCACAAAACAGCCCCACCCTGCGCCGCAGTGTCGCGGCGCGCGGGTTTCTGCCTGCGGGCTTACTCCGAGAGCTTACTCAGTCTCTAGGCTTGGGTATACGCGGCGCAGCGTTTCGATAAGCTTTTGACTGCTCACGGGCTTTTTCACAACGCGGTCATCCGGCCCAAGAAAGCTGATCTGGTCAGCGTCATATGCAGTGATGAATACGAAAGGGATACCACGGTCCCGTAAAATATCGGCCACGGGTTTCGATGTTTTATCTCGCCCAAGGTTCACATCAAGAAAGGCGATATCGATATCTCCGTCTCGCGCCTTCGCCTTCGCGTCTTCCAGATGGATACTGGGGCCAACCACGTTAAAGCCGATGTCTTCCAAAAGATCGGTCATTTCAAATGCGACAACGACCTCATCTTCGACGATGAAAATATTCTGAGGTTGATTTGTCATTCTGCTGCCTGTTCTTCCGTCTGTTGCGGCATCTTCAAATGCCATTCATATCCATCCGGCCCGAAAACCGTATCGATTTTCCCGCCCGTTTCCGCCTCGAGGGCACGCCCTGTGATAAAGCTGCCAAATCCGGTTTCGCTGGGTTTTTCAGCGGCAGGGCCGCCCTGTTCCACCCAGTGAAGTTCAAGGGGGGAACCCTCGGCGGTGCTGTCTTGTTCCCAGGTTAAATTCACAACACCGTCAGGAACCGACAAAGCGCCGTATTTCATCGCGTTTGTCGCCAGTTCGTAAAATGCCATCGACAAGGACAGCGCCTGGCGCGATGGCACCTCTACCTCCGGACCTTTCAACGTGATCCGACCGCCGCCAATAGGGTCGAGCACATCGGCAGCCACGGCACCAATCGCAGCACGGTCCCATGTGGTGCCCACCAGTTTCGAGTGGGCCGTCGCATAGGCGTTAAGCCGTTGGTCAATCGTTTCGCGGATACCGCGATGAATGCTCATCTTGCGCAAGGACTGGCTGACGATGGATTTCACCACGCTAAATGCGTTCTTCACGCGGTGGTTCAACTCGGCAATCAGGATGTTCTGCGCCTCGCGCAAGCGGCGTTCCTCGTCGATGTCAATCAGGGCGACGGTCGCGCCGATCCGCTCCCCCTCGCCGTCGAGCACCGGCTCGCCAATGATCCGCATCCAAAAACGGGTGCCGTCGCCACGCTGGTATTCCACGTCGATCTCGACATGGTCCTCGCGGTTCTGGATCACCCGCGCCAGAGGGTACTCGTGGCTCTGCACACGGGCCCCATCGGCGTGGTACGATACCCATTCGCCATAGGCGTTCACGTCATCCGAATGTAACACAGGATGTCGTACCATCTTTTCGACGTGACTATTGCCATAGATAATCTGTCCCTCGGCATCCGTCATCAAGACGCCAACCGGCACAGTTTCCATCATCGCTTCGAGAAAGTTCAACCGATGCGAGGCCCGCTGCGACCGCTTCTTAGGCGCATCCGCCTCAACATTCTTCGCCGCCAGTTCTTCTTGCACATGCAAAAGCTCTGTCGCCATCTTATCGGTGGGCTGTGTCGGCATGGTCTGTCCTGGGTGATTGGCGAGGTGTGTCGGTTGACATAGAGCACAAATGTTTGATGTCTAGGTCAAGCCGGTCTTCATGCATCGTTGAGAGTGACAGCGGCTGGTATGAACCCGTCAAACTTTGTGCTTAGTGTACGCTTGATATGAGCTATCGCAGCATCAGAAAACTCGTCTAAACTCTGAATGCACGCAAATTTTTTCTCAGCTTGCGCAAGCTCAACGAGGTGGGCTTCGCAGTAATTGGTAGGCTTAATATAAAGCACCTCTCGGGTGTCGCGCAACACAGCCCTGTTCGCCTGAAGCTCCAGGTGGTTGCAGAGGCCTACGGGAAGAAATTGTGAGACGTCGCGAAACTTCGGACGGATTTGCCGCCGTAAGACGGCATCATTCTGCGAGAAATAATGCGCCATGGTTTCGGTATTTAGAACATGGGGATGGTGTTCAAGTTGAACATATCTATCTCTGCCCGCCAACATAGCTGAAGTAGCTTGGGCGGTTTTATAGTGCGCAGGTAAATTGCCTTTGCGAAGCATTTTATAGCGTAAACGCCGCAAGCTCAATTTTATGAGAAGTGGGTTAACCGACCTCTCCCGCCCGCAAACCTTCAAATTGCCATCAGCGTCAAAGAAATCATCTTGCGTGACCGGAGCATTAAAGAAGAAATCGTCATTGAAGTGGCTTTGTTGCACAAATGGGGTGAGGGATTCCCTGTGTGAATCCAGCGTGGTAGCTGGCGAGCATGAGCAGTTGGTCCCCTACCAAGTACAAGACCAGGAACTGGCCTTCGTACAACACGGCGCTGAAGCAGCGCGGTTCGCTATCAATCTGGTTTGATCCTGAGATGTCGTGGCATGCGCCGCCGACAGGCAAGCGGGGGCGTCAGCCCGAGTTCAGCGACGCCGCGATCCAGGTTTGTCTCACAATGAAGGTGCTGTTTGGCATGCCCCTTCGGCAAACCACCGGGTTCGTCGAAAGCCTCCTTCGTCTGGCCGGGCTGGACTGGAAAGTCCCGGACTTCAGCACCCTGTGCCGCCGTCAGAAGACGCTGAGCGTCGCCATCCCTTACCGTGGCGGATCGGGACCTCTCCACCTGCTGATCGATGCCACCGGGATCAAGGCCGAGGGTGAAGGAGAGTGGAACGCACGCAAACATGGCGGTCCAAGGAAGCGCCTGTGGCGCAAGCTTCACCTCGGAATGGATGAGGAAACACTGGAGATCCGCGCGGTCGGGGTCACCACAAGCAATGTCGGCGATGCCCCGATGCTGCCCGACCTGCTGGAACAAATCCCACCGGATCAAGAGATCGCCACGATCACTGCCGATGGGGCCTATGACACGCGCAGATGCCACAATGCGATTGCCGCTCGCGGAGCTGCCGCCGTCATCCCGCCGCGCAAGAATGCGCAGCTTTGGCAGCCAACGACAGCGGGCGCTATCGCGCGAAACGAAGCCGTGAGGGCCTGCAAATATCTCGGTCGCGCCTTATGGAGAAAATTGACCGGCTATCACCGCCGAAGCCGCGCAGAGACGAAGATGAACTGCGTCAAACTCCTCGGCCAAGGTCTCATGGCGCGAGACTTCGATCGGCAGGTTGCGGAGCTCCAAGTCCGGATCGCGGTGCTCAATCGCTACACGGCCCTTGGCATACCCATCACAGAGCCCGTAGGATAAGTCCGTCTGGGGAAAGGGGCAGTCCGCTCAAACCCCTATTTGTGCAACAGAGCCCATTGAAGTACAAAAAGTTCTTAGACAAATTCTTAATACGCCACAGCATCGTTTCGATGGACAGCGAATTGAACGTTGGGAGGTACTCTTCATACCCCTCGAAAATTTCCGAATGGCTGACCACGCGGATTTTTTCCGGTGGACAAAGGCCCTCGTCGATAAAGGCTTGCAAATGGGCCGGTGTCTGGTCGGCAGTTACGATATAGATGCGATCAATAAATGGCGCGTATTTCAAAATAGATGCGATGCAAAAGTAAATTTCTCCCTTGTCATCAAACCGTGTGTCATAAGTCGCATTCGAAGGCTCGGCCTGTGAAAGTCCCGCTGCTTCCATCGCCGCAAATCGGTTTTTTTTGTGTGTAGGGTCGTTTCCATCGACCCAAGAGATTACAGCGTCCATCTAACAAAGAATTCCTCAAACTATCTTACATAGCCCCTTACAATCGTGTGCTTGAAAGCGTTTAGGGGTTGCGCAGGAGTATTCTCGTTAAAGTTTGAACGCAAGCTGACCAAATCGTATTCCGATTACTGATTCAATCTTGAGATGTTTTTTAACTGCCAATAGCATCCGATAGCAGGCCTACCCCAAACGCTCCTCTGCGAGATGCGGCAGAATATAGCTTTGACCGGCTGCGGCGGGCGTATTGACGGTCAGGGTGCAGCCATAGGCTTGGGACAGCACCGCGTTTTGCATCACGTCGGCCGGCGTGCCGTGTTTCAGGATCTGGCCGTCTTTGATCATCGCCATGTGATCGGCGAACATGGCCGATAGGTTCAGATCGTGCATGACCGCGACCACGCCGCCGCCGCGATTGGCGAAGTTTTTGAGAAGTCGCATCACCATAAGCTGATGGCCGATATCCAGACTGGCAACGGGTTCATCCAGCAGCAACCAACGGGGCAAGCCGTTCTGCACCGGATGCCAGACCTGACAAAGCACGCGCGCCAGCTGCGTGCGTTGCTGCTCTCCGCCTGAAAGCGCTTGGTAAAGCTTGTCTGCGTAGCCCTCCAGCCCGACGGCATGCAGGGCGCGAGCGGGGATATCGTCGCGGTGTCCCGATATGCCGCGGCGTAGCCCCATGCGCACGACCTCGGCCGCGGTAAAGGGGAACGCTAGAGTTCCTGCCTGCGGCAGCACGGCGCGCATCGCGGCAATCTCCCACGGGTGCAGGTCGGCGACGTTTTCGCCGTTCAGCAGAACGAGGCCGGTGAAATCGACCTCGGCCGTGATCGCCTTGAGCAGCGTCGATTTGCCCGAGCCGTTAGGGCCGACAATCGCTGTGAGCGCGCCCGCATTGGCGGTGAAATCGACCCCGTGCAGAATCTCTTTCTTGCCAATACGGGCAACAATATCGCAGGCGTGCAGCATCACAAGTCCACCAGCCCACGGCGCCGCAGCAGGATCCAGAAAAACACCGGTGCGCCCAGAATGGCGGTGATCAAACCGATGGGCAGTTCCGCGGGCGCGATGACGACGCGGCTGATGATGTCGGCGGTCAGCAAAAGCGTGGCCCCCAGCAGCGCAGCGTTCACCAGCAGGGGTTCGTGATCCGGCCCCGTGGCAAGACGTAACAGATGGGGCACGACGATCCCGACAAAACCGATCCCGCCGGACATGGCGACCGCGGCACCAGTCGCGGCGGCGACCGTGAGGATGGCGGTATGCTTTACCCGCTGCACCGGCACCCCCATATGCGCGGCCGTCGCCTCCCCGAAAGCGAGCGCGTTCAGCCCGCCGCCCATGCGCAATGCCACACCCGTCGCCAGAAGGATCAGCGGCCCAGCGATGGCGACCTTGGTCCATGTGGCACCGGCAAGCGAGCCGAGTCCCCAGAACGTCAGATCACGCAGCTGGGTGTCATCGGCGAAATAGATCAGCAGCCCGCCCAAGGCCCCTGTCAGCGCGCCCAAGGCAATCCCCGCCAGCAGCATCGTCGCGACAGAGGTGCGCCCGCGCCGAGTCGACACGCGATATAGCAGCAAGGTTGCCGCCCATCCGCCCAGAAAGGCCGCCAGCGGGATCAGCCAAAAGCCTGCCATGGTGAGCACAGCCACCGGCAACAGCCCGCCCAGAACGATTGCCACGATCGCGCCCAATCCGGCACCCGCACTTACCCCAAGCAGGCCCGGATCCGCGAGCGGGTTGCGAAACAGCCCCTGCATCACCGCGCCTGACACAGCCAGCGCGGCCCCGACACAGATGCCCATGATCAGCCGCGGCAAACGGATATCCCAAAGCACCACCTGTTCAAGCTGCGTCAACGGCGCACCGGTCACGATCTTGACCAGGGCGTGCCACAGCGATGTGCCCGACGCCCCGATCGCGAGGCTGCCAATCGCGGCGACCGCCAGAACGGCCGCCAGCCACACATGCGCCTTGCGCGCGGCACGACGGCGGTCGCGGGGCGGGGCGAAATCTGAAAGCGCTGTCATCGGATCAGTCGGCGTAAAGCGCGGCGTGCAGATCGGTGACCGCATCTGCCGTGCGCGGTCCGAACCCCAGCAGATAAAGCCCGTCCATCCGCACCAGAGACCGGCTGGCCGCTGCAGGGGTGACGGATATGGCAGGCATCGCGAACAACTCTGCCTCGGTGCTGTTGTGATCGCCTTCACGCGCCATCATCACCAGCACATCGGGCGCTGCGGCCAGCACGGCTTCGTCCGTGATTGGTTTGTAGCCCGCAAACCCAGTGACCGCATTCACCGCGCCAGCCAGCTCTATCATCGAAGCCGCTGCCGTATCCGTGCCCGACGCCATGATCCGCCCGCCTTGGGTGCTGAGGATAAACATCACACGTTTACGCTCTGCCTCCGGTCGGTCTTGCGTCGCACGGGATACGGCTGCCAGCTTTTGCTGCACTTCCGCAGCCAGCGCTTCGGCCTGCGGCCCTTTCCCAAGCGCCTGCCCGACGGCGCGTATCTTGGCGCTGACCCCTTCGACGGTATAGTCATCAGGGACGGTGACAAAGGGGATATCCGCCTGCGTTAGCACCTCGATTGTTTCGGGCGGTCCGGCACCTTCCTCGGCGATGATCAGCTTGGGGCCTGTAGCCAGCACCCCCTCGGGCGAGAGCGCGCGCATATAGCCCACGTCCGGCAAGGCAGCGGCTTCAGGCGGATAGCTGGAGGTCGTATCCCGCGCAACCAGCTGATCCTGCGCGCCGAGGGCAAAGACGATCTCTGTCACTGCGCCGCCGATGGATACGACGCCCCCTGTGGGTTCCTGTGCCGTGGCGGACAGTGCTGTGATCAGGCCAAGCGCCGCGACGCTGATACCTGTCGTGAAAGCGCGGATCATGCGGGCACCTCGACATTCAGGCTCTCCAGCCCCGCGACAAGCTTGCCCCATGCGGGACGACAATCGCGCCCTTCCTTGCCGACGCCAAAGACCTGAAGGATAAGCCCCCCGTCCTTGTTGAAGGCCTCGACCGAAACAGCGGGGCCGCGTTGCGTGGGCTTGTCGACTGCCCAGACCTCGGCGATGTGATCAAGCCGCAGATGCAAGTTAAAGCGTGGGTCCAGCACGTTTTGCCACGGGCCCATGGATTTCAGCGTGGTGATCGGGCCCGAATGAATTTGGATACACCCGCGATTGCCGGTAAAGACCATGATCTCAAGCTCTTGCGCGACCACCTGATGCAGCATGGCATCGACAGCAGAAGGCTGCAAAGCGCGTGCAAAGGGTTCGCCTGCGATGCGGTAGGCCCCTAACCGGTTCATCTTGAGCTTGGAGGTCAGGCGCAAGAACTGATGCGTGTCGGTCAGTCGCGCCCATTCCTTTTGCAGGATGTCCAGTTTCGACAGGTCGGATTTCGGCACCTCGTCAGGTTCGCGCGGCACCACGTCAACGGAGGGGGATTGATCTTCCAGCATCAGCCCGGCTTTGGCGCGGTCAAAGGCCGCCACATTTGACCCGTCGCGCAGAAAGATCTTATGTACCGCATCCCCCGCCGCATCGAACACCTGCAGGCTGCGGCGCGTACCGGCGTCTGTTTCCTTCTCTACCGCAAAGGCATGATGCCACCGGCTGGGAAAGAGGCGCAGGTCGATGTCGTCGGTGAGGATCATCGATGCATGGGGACCGGGATGATAGTTATCGTAGGTGCCGACCTTTTCGTGCACGCAGGACGGGTTGCGGGTCAGCGCCATAACCTCGCCCAGAGTCTGGGCGGCGCGCATGATCTCGTCGGGGTGCGCATTGATACGCCGCACGCCATCGCCGGTATACGCCGCCAGCAACTGCGCCTCGCTGATCTTGAGCTTGTCGGCCACATCACGTTCGCGCAACTGCGCGTGGTCGGCGCGAAAGGCGCGAATATCCTCGGGGGTCGGGGGAACGGAATGGGTCATGCAGCACCTTCGCCATATAGATTAAAAGAGAGGGGGCTGGCGACGCGCGTCGGGCATCCGCTGGCAAAGGCGCAGATCAGAACCTGCCCTTTAATGTTGACACTTTTAGTCGGTCTTTTTAGAACCCGCAAGAGCGTCAAACATTTAGCGCCACTTTTTTCACCGCCAGCCCCTCGCAAGCAAACCGTCAAACCTACTGCTTGCAAGGATGTCTTCGATGACCAAAGCCGCTGGAACCCGTGCCCTCTTGAGGGGCACGACAAGCCTGATACTTTTATCCCTCACCCCGCTCCCCCTCGCCGCGCAGGACGGATTTCTGGGCACCCTCGTTCTGGGCGAAAGCAAACGCGAGGTGCAGACCGATACGGCAGTATCCATCACCACCGTCGACCAAGAAGAGATCGACGACCGTCAGGCAGGCACCGTGGCAGAGCTGATCGATTCAGTTCCCGGCGTAAGCCTTGTGAACGGGTCCACCCCGCAAGGGTCCGGCATCAACATCCGCGGCTTCGGCGCGAACGATATCTACGGTGCGGATTCCAAAGTCGCCGTGCAGATCGACGGGGCCACCACCGGGGCAGAGCGGCTTTACCGGATCGGCACCCAGCTGTTCACCGACCCGTTCCTTTACAAATCAGTCGATGTGATCCGGGGGTCCGTCGGCAGCTTTGAATACGGGTCCGGCATCGTGGGCGGTGTCGTCCGGCTTGAGACGAAAGACGCGTCGGATCTGACGGGCGGTGAGCTTGGCTATGTGCTGGGCCAAACGCTGGAGTTCAGCACGAACGGCGACGGCATCACGTCTTCCAGCGTGCTGGCGTGGCAACCGACCGAAGAAATGGAGTTTCTGCTGAACTACACGTGGCGCGACCAGAACGACCAAGTGGATGGGGACGGGGCGACTATCGGAAACAGCGCCTTCACTCTACCATCGGGTCTGATCAAGGCGAAATACAGCTTTGGCCAGAACCGCGATCAATCGCTGACCTTCAGCCTGTCGCGCACCACAGCAAGCGATCGCGACGTGCCTTTTGACAGTTTTACCACCACTGCGGATTCCTTTGGCACCGTTGACCGCGATACAGAGTCTACCACCGCGGTGCTCAAGTACAACTTTAACCCAACTGACAATGATCTGGTGAACCTAGATGTCGTGCTGTCCTACGCCGACCAACAGATCGACCAAAGCTATGTCTCGGGCAGCTCACCCCTTGAGGGCACCCCGCAAGGGGCCGGTGTTCTTGCCTTGGCAAATGCGGATCATCGGTATCAAACAACGAAACTGGCGTTCAAAAACCAAAGCCTGTTCGCTTCGGGCGCTGTCTCGCATGATCTGCGCACGGGGCTAGAGCTGATCCACAAAGAACGCCTTGATGCCAGCAACGCCCCCGGCGGCAAAGACCGTCGCATCGCGGTCTACGCGGTGGATGATATGCGCATCGGCGGTGCATGGACCGTGACACCTGCGCTGCGCTACGAGACGTCGAAGATCACCGGATCAGCGGCGCCGAATGATGGCACCTATGATAACAACGCGCTGATGGGCGGACTGTCGGTGCGCTATGCCTTGGGGAATGGTTTGGCCCTGTTCACCAGCGCTGCCTACACCGAAGGGCTGCCGATGATCGACCATCTGGGCACCGATGCCGCGATCACTGAATCCGAGAAAGCCGAGACATACGAGATCGGCGCCTCGTTTGACCGTCATGATCTGTTCCGCAGCGGTGACCAATTCGCGATCAAGGGTGTCTACTACGAGACGACCTTGACCGATGTCAGCAGCTATTCGGTTTCGGGGGTACGCCCGCCTGCACCGGCACTGGACCGGATCGAGACCTCTGGGCTGGAGCTTGAAGCCTCTTACGCGTTGGACACCGGTCTTTACTTCGACGTGAACGCCAATGTGGTGCGCGGGACAGAGTATGAACCGGGCGGCGTTTCTGGCGACTGGCGGTTGCTGCCTGCGGACAGTCTGCGGGTCACCGTAGGCAAGAAATTCGGCAACGAACTCGACCTGAGCTGGGAGGTCGTGGGCAGCAAATCCGTAACAAACGATGGCGAGACCTCGGCAGGCTTTGGCGTCCATAATCTGCGCGCCACCTATGTCCCGCAAAGCGGTATCCTTAAAGATACGCAGTTCCGCGTCGGGCTAGAGAACGCGTTCGACAAAACCTATACGCCACATCTGTCGACCCGCACGGCACCGGGTCGAAACGTGAAATTCTCGATCTCGCGGATGTTCTGAAACGGCGCGGGCCGCCGGGGTGTAACGTACCCCGGGGGCTGGCCCTACGGCTTAGCCGATCCCGTTCTCGCGCTGAAGGCGGCGGATATAGGCCACAATGTCCATCACATCGGCCTGCGTGATCCCTTCAACGGGAGGCATGTCTCCGAACGGCCAGTGATGCCCCCGTACCCCGTTTTGCGCGGCCAGAAGGAACGCCCGGTCGCCGTGGTGGCTGGGCTCGTAGATCACATGCACCAAGGGCGGTGCGACGCCGTCCTGCCCCTGACCATTGCTCCCGTGACACGCCGCGCAAACCGCATCATAGGCGCGCTTTCCCAGCTGCTCCTGATCGGTGAAACTGGCCGGCATCTTCACGGGTGCCAAGGCACCCTCCGCAAGCTCAGTCGGGCTGGTCTCGGGTTGATCATGATGCGACAAATACCACCCGCCCGCCGCTGCGGTCAGCAGCGCAAAGGGCACAACCCACAGCAATACACGCGATGTTTTCATGTCTTCGCCTCTTATGGGGCGGGCACCGATGCATGACCGGAGCCCGCGCTTGGGTTACTTCAACTCGACGACGGTCAGCTTGCCTTTGACGGGCTCTGCGACGAATTCGATGCTCTGACCTGCAGAGAGCTTGCCGATCATGGTTTCATCGGCGCGAAACACCATGGTCATCGCGGGCATATCAAGGTTAACCAACGGCCCGTGATCGATGGTGACCTTCCCGCCTTTGGTGTCAACTTTCTTGACGGTGCCCTTGGTATAGACGACCTCTGCCGCTTCGGCTTCTGCTTCGGCTTTGGCGCTGACTTCGATGGGGCCGTACATGCCGGATTCATAGTGACCGGGGATCAGGCAAGCGAATTCAAACGAGCCAGCATTGGCAAAGGTCCAGATCACCTCGCCCGACTGGCCGCCCTCAAGACGGACCGAATTGGGGTCATCGTGTTCCATATCCATCTTCGCCATCATTTCCTTGTGCTTGGCGTTGCCTTCGGCGTTATCGATAACGAACTCATGCTCAAGCTCGCCCTTGTTGGTGACTTCAAAGCGGATGGTTTCCCCCTGCTCGAACGCAAAGTTGTCGGGTTCAAAGATCATATCGCCGTCTTCGGTCTCGCGCATGGTGACGGCAATGGTGCGGGTGACGTCAGCCGCTGTACCGGGTTTGCCCACTGCCATCATTTCTGCATGCTTGTCGGCGTGGTCATCATCATGCCCGCCAGAGTGGGAACCCGCCGCAAAGGCAGGGCCGGTCAAAGCAATGGCGAAGGCGGTGGTCATCAGAAGGTTTTCCATTGTGTTTTCCTTTATGGTTTTCAAAGTGTTATGTGGATGCAAAAGGTGTTATCCCTTTTGCGTTGGTTTCGGGGTCAGGATGGTTTTGGGGCTGTTGTTCGTAGCGAATTCCGGTAGTTCTCCGGTCCACTCATAGGCTTCCTCGCCGGGGGGGTTGTCGTACCATCCGGGGTCGGAATAGTCGTCCGGCGCGATGCCGTCGCGTACCTTCACGACAGAGAACATGCCGCCCATTTCGATTGGCCCGTGTTTACCCCAGCCGTTCATCATGGGGATCGTGTTTTCGGGCAGTTCCATCGACATCTTGCCCATGTCCCCCATACCCGCCGTGCCCATCGGCATGTAGCCCGGCTTGAAGCTGCGTATCTTGGGGGTAAGCTGGGATTTATCGACACCGATAAAGGTCGGCACGTCGTGGCCCATGGCATTCATCGTGTGGTGCGACTTGTGGCAGTGGATCGCCCAATCGCCCAGGTGGTCCGCCGTGAACTCATAGGCGCGCATCGCGCCGACAGGAATGTCGATGCTGACCTCGGGCCATTGCGCGCTTTCCGGCACCCAGCCCCCGTCGGTGCAGGTGACCTTGAAGTCATAGCCGTGCATGTGGATCGGGTGGTTTGTCATCGTCAGGTTGCCGACGCGCACCCGTACCCTGTCGCCCTTGTTCACGACCAGCGGGTCAATATCGGGGAAAATCCGGCTGTTCCATGTCCATAGGTTAAAGTCGTTCATCGTCATGACACGCGGCACATAGGTACCGGGGTCAATGTCGAACGCGTTGAGCATGATCAGGAAGTCACGGTCCACCGGCATGAACGTCGGGTCTTTGGGGTGGACGACAAACATGCCCATCATCCCCATCGCCATCTGGACCATCTCATCCGCATGGGGGTGGTACATGAAGGTGCCGGATTTGGTCAGGTCGAACTCGTAGACAAAGGTCTTGCCCGGTTTGATCCCCGGATGGCTCAGCCCGACCACGCCATCCATGCCCGAGGGCAGGATCAGCCCGTGCCAGTGGACGGATGTGTTTTCTGGCAGTTTGTTGGTGACATAAATCCGCACACGGTCGCCTTCGACCGCTTCGATCGTGGGGCCGGTGGACTGGCCGTTATACCCCCACAGATGCGCGATCATGCCATCGGCCAGTTCGCGCTCTACGGGCTCCGCGACAAGGTGGAATTCCTTGACGCCGTTGTTCATGCGGTAGGGCAGCGTCCAGCCGTTCAGCGTGACCACGGGCGTGTAATCCACCCCCGTCGAGGGGCGCGCCGTAACCGCAGTCGCGGCGCTGTCCATATGCGCCGCTTCCGGCAGCCCCATGTTCAGAGTTTTGCCCCACGCCTGAGAGGACACAAGTGTCGCCCCCGCCGCACCGGCACCGAGTAGTTGACGTCTGTTCATCATATCGTTTCCTTTCAGTGTCCTGCGCCGCCACCAGCGGCCAACGTGGCGCCTTCGGAGCCCCCTCCGGCGCTGCCTGCACCGCCGCCGTAGATGGCCGCGGTCAGATCCGCCTGCGCCAGAAAGAACGCCCGCTTCGCATCCGCGGCTTCCAGCTCGGCACCGAGCTTTTCACGCACATCGGTCAGCAGTTCGAAGGTGTTAGTGATCATGCCGTTGTAAGACAGCAGGGCTTCGTTCTCGACGGTCTTGCGCAGCGGAACAAGAACATCGCGGTAGTGGCGCGCGATCTTGTAAGAGGCATGGTAGGCCCGTTCGGCCCCCCGCGCTTCGGAGCGTACATTGACCGCTCGTTCCGCCAGCACATTCGCCGCCTGCAGATACGACAGCTCTGCCTTGCGCATCCGCGCCTTGCCGCTGTCATAGATCGGGATCGCGAACTCCAGCTCTACCTGAGGCGTGATCTCTTTCTCGATATCGCCTCCCTCGGCTTCACGCTCAAGCTCGGCCCCTGCGACGATCTCAAGATCGCTGACGATGCGCGTCTGGTCCGTCAGGCCGAAGGCTTTTGCCTGCGCTTCAAGGCCCAGCTTTGCGACGCGCAGGTCGACACGGTTGCGCAGCGCCTTGGCTTCGACATTGGCAACGCCGCCCACGGACCGCGGCAGCCCCGGCAAGGCATCAGGCACGTAATAGTTCACGTCAGCCCCCCAAAGCCCCATGAGGCGCGTCAGCTCTTCCTTCGCAGTGGTCGCATCCAGCCGTGCCTTGGCAAGCTGTCCGGCCAGCTCCGCGTTGAACGCCTGCTCGCGGGCTTGGGCGGCTTTATTGAGCGCGCCGGTTTCCCCCAGCTTGCGGGCCAGCTCCGATCCGGCGTCCGAGGTCGCCTTGGCGCGTTTCAAATACCCCACCACCTCAAAGGCGGACACGGCATTGACCCAGGCCTGACGAGTTTGGTTGGCCAATGTCAGCGTATCGTTCACCGCCGTCAGCTGCGCTTGACGAAAGCTCGCGTCAGCGATTGCGCGGCGTTGTTTACGCGTGGTGGCATCCAGAAGATTGGCGCGGATCAACCCTTCGATCGCACGGTAGGCCCCCAATTCGGGTGCCCCGATCCCCAGCACGCCGATGGACACGATCGGGTTTTCCGGCGTCGATTGCTGCCAAGCTTCGGCAGCGGACAAGCCGACATTCGCATAGGACGCCTGGAGCCCCTTGTTGTTGAGCAAGGCAACCTGAACCGCCGTATCGGCCGAGATTGTCTTGCCCTGCACCATCGCGCGCACTTCGCGTTTCACCGCTTCGTTTTCGGCTTGGGTCTCGGCAAAGACGGTGCGTTTACCAAGCGCGGGCGTGATCTGGCTGGCGACATTGGCAAAGCCGGCTTTGGGGTCGGTATAAGCGCTCGGGATCGCCGTG
Organism: Sulfitobacter sp. R86518; assembly: GCF_042466275.1. Classification (NCBI taxonomy): domain Bacteria; kingdom Pseudomonadati; phylum Pseudomonadota; class Alphaproteobacteria; order Rhodobacterales; family Roseobacteraceae; genus Sulfitobacter; species Sulfitobacter sp. R86518. The sequence goes on along the minus strand of NZ_JAXHCA010000006.1, from coordinate 147,451 downwards.
GCGCAGGCCGCAAGCACAAGGGGAAAGCCGATGATCAGCGGCAGTTTACGGACGTGCATCAGTTCCCCTCCGATTGTTCTTGGTTCACGGTGCGCCAGTCACGCGGACCGGTGGGCCCACGATAGGTATAGCCGGCCAGCGGGTTCGGGTGGCTGATGGGGGAGACGACGGTCGTGCTGAGCGTGGCTTCTTGCGTGGCTACGACAGGCAGCGGTGTCGGCGTATAGGGCAAGGGTCTGACATCCTGCGTGCAGGCGCCAAGGGTCAGGGTGCAAGCCCCCAAAACGAAATGGATTTTCATGTGATGTACCTGATTGATCTTCTAGGGATCGCGCGCAGGAATGCTGGCGCGGCGCAAAGACCCCAAAGCGGGTCTAAATCAGATCAGGATTGAGGAGGACGCAGAAAGCCTTTCGCCTCAAGCGAACGCGCCTGCGCATGACCGATCTTGTAGGTGCCCGCAACAACGGCATCGTCTTGCGGATGCGCGTGGTCCATCAACACGATGGACAGGCACATCCCGTAGCAGCAATTACCTGCACTGTCGTCAGGCGCGCTTGAAGGGGCTTTTTCACTGTGATTGTCGACAGCGGCACGATCCACAGTGCTATGATCATGCAGGGCGTCTTGCACGTTTACATCAGCCGCTTCATCCATGACCGCGGCATAATGCCCGTCATGCATCCCCGACGCCGCGTGGGACGCGGACGGCGGAAACAGCACCAGCGCCGCAGCAAAGGCAAGACATGCCACTGCGTTCAGCCAGAAAGATATGGTGCGCTCAAAAACCATGAGAGACAGTTGATGCACCTGCCCCTTCCTGTCAATCGGTCCTGCGCTGGAAGGTTTCGAAGTTTTTTACCCGGTGGGCGGCGGAAAGCCGCTATGCTTTTTTGGCACTGGCGTTCGAGATAGCGCTGACACTGCGGTGGGTAATCTCCTCTCCGGTGACACGGTCCACCAGCATGGGCGCGATCGGCGTGCCCGCACTGCGCGAGACCAACGTGACAGACGGGCTGCCTTCAATGGGGACATGGGCGTTGGCCCAGTCGATCAGCGACACCAGCATCGGATACAGCGCCTTGCCCCGTTCGGTCAGCCGGTATTCGTGGCGCACGGGACGCTCCTGATAGGCCTCGCGGCGCAGTACGCCGGCCCCCTCCAGCTTGCGCAACCGGTCCGCCAGCACATGCCGCGTGATCCCCAGACGGTCCTGCATCTTCTCGAACCGGCGAATGCCCAGAAAACAATCGCGCAGGACCAGCATGGTCCAGCGGTCGCCCACCACGGACAGCCCCCGCGCCACGGGGCAGGATTCATTCTGTAGCTCGTTCCATTTCATGCCTTGATCCTAGCAGGCATTGACAGGTTCCGAAAGAGAACTTACCCGTAATGCATTCCAAAAAGGAACCGAGAGGCGAAAACTCGCCAATCCAAGCATTCGAACGGGGGGGAAACCATGCCACATCAGGTCGCCACATCGCAGCTCGGCAAGGCCAGCTGATGGCCCGCGTCACCCCGAACGCTGCCCCCGCCCTTTCGGCCGCCGCAACGCAGGCCCGCGCCACCCGGACCCGTGCCCTGCTTGAGGCACCAATCGCGCCGACGCTGGCCAAGCTTGCCGCACCCAATGTCTTGGCGATGTTCGTGCAAACCGTGCAAAGCATATCCGAGGCGTATTTCGCGAGCCTCCTTGGGGTGACAGCGCTGGCCGGTCTGGCGCTGGTGTTCCCGCTGGTCATGTTGACGCAAATGCTGTCGGCGGGGGCTATCGGCGGCGCGATCTCGGCCGCGGTGGCGCGCGCTCTTGGCGCGCAAGACAGCGCGCGAGCGGCCACATTGGCGCTGGTCGCGTGGATGATCGCGGGAGCCTTTGCCGTGATCATGGCCGTTCTGGTCGGGCTGTTTGGCGTGGCGTTTTTCACCCTGCTGGGGGGCGGTGCCGATGCGGTTTCTGCCGCCGCGACCTATGCGCTGGTCTTCTTTCCCGGCTGCATGGCGATCTGGCTGTGCAATGCGTCGCTTAGCATTATCCGTGGCACGGGCGACATGCAGACCCCTGCCGTGCTCTTGCTGCTGGTGTCCGTCATCTCGATCCCCTTGTCGGGCGGCTTCGCCCTGGGGTGGGGCCCCCTGCCCGCACTTGGCATGGCGGGACTGCCCATCGGCGTCGTGCTCGCCTTTGCGATCGGGGCTGTGCTGGCGATGGCGCATATCCTGACCGGGCGCACGGGGCTGAGCTTTGGCGGTGCCTTGGGCCGGATCGACATCGGCATGTTCCGCGATATCCTCAGCGTCGGGGCGCTGGCGGCGGTGAATACCCTGCTGACCACGATCACCATCATCATGATGACAGGGCTGGTCGGCCGGTTCGGCGAAGCGGCGCTGGCCGGTTACGGGCTTGGCGCACGGCTCGAATTTCTGATGATCCCCGTGATCTTTGGCATTGGTGCCGCGATGACGGCGATGGTCGGGGCGAATATGGGTGCCGGTCAGGTGGACCGCGCCCTGCGCGTGGCCTGGACCGGATCTTGCGCGGCGGCGGCGATCGTCGGCGGTATCGGGCTGCTGCTGGCAGTGTTTCCCGACCTTTGGCTTGGCATGTTCCTTGACCCATCCAACACCGGCGCGCTGGACGCAGGGCGCAGCTATTTCCGCCTCGTGGCACCGTTCTACGCCTTCTTCGCCCTCGGGCTCGCGCTATATTTCGCGTCGCAGGGGGCGGGGCATATGGTCTGGCCGGTGGTCAGCAGCCTCAGCCGGATGGCAGTGGCGCTGATCGGCGCGTTGATCCTGATGCAGACCGGCGGCTTGGGCCTGCGCGGCATCTTCATCGCCATCGGCGGCGCGATGGTGGTCTACGGCACGGTGATCGGCCTTGCGATCTGGCGTAAGGGCTGGCGCGCGCGGGCCTAGTCATAGACCTCTGCCGTGAGCCCCTGCTGGATCAGCGCGGTGACCAAAGCCGCCAGCACCTCGGCGCGGCGCGAGGTGACCCGCTGCACCAGCCCCAGACGGCGATGGATCGGCGGTGCCCCGAAAGGGAACCAGTCGAGCGAGGCGGTTTCAGCATCGTGCAGCGCGATCTGCGGGATAATGGCAAAGCCCAGACCCGCCCGCACACAGCCCACCACGGCAGGCATCGTATTCACCGACACGATCTGGCGCGGCGCGGCGCCAAGGCGGGCGATTTCGGTATCGATTTGGCGCGCCAGCGGCACCTGCGTGCGATAGCGGATATAGGGCACGTCGCGGATCAGGTCATCCAGCGTGATCGTCCCGGTGCCAGGCGGTGTGAGGACGATCAGCGGTTCGGTCAGCACAGGGGTCCAGCGCAGACTGCTGGGCACTGCCACGTGATCCGCCACAACCGCCGCATCCAGCTGGCCCGAGACGACCTCGCTCATCAGTTCCTCAGACACGCCGACGCGCAGCCGAAAGTTCAGATACGGAAAGCTGGCGCGCAGCGTCGCAAGCGCCTGCGGCATCAGTGAATTCGCCCCGGTCCGCAACGACCCGAGCGCCACGGTGCCGCGCATTTGCTCCCCCGCGACGGAGGCTTTTGTGTCCGACACGATCTGCAGGATCGACTGGGCGGAGCGGACCATCTCTGCGCCCTTGGTGGTCAGGGCGGGCGGGCGGCGGGTGCGGTCGAACAACTGCGTGCCGATCTCTGCCTCAAGCGCCGCGATCTGCTGGCTGACGGCAGAGGCGGTCAGGTTCACGGCCTGCGCCGCCGCGGCGAAGCCGCCGTGCTGGCTAATGGCCAATAAAGTCTCTAGCTGACGTGTATCCATGCCTCAAGATAAGATATGCTAAATGTAATGGCAAGAAATACGCGCTTTGATATGGTTATTCTTGTGTTAATCACGAAAGTGACACCAAACCTGCGGCGGATAAACCGCTGCTTCTCTCACAGGGAGTCCTCCTATGACGTTTCGTTCGGGCCTTGCCGCCCTTTTCACCGCTGCCAGCCTGATTGCAGCCCCCGCCACAGCCGACACCTACCCCGAGCGCGCGGTAGAGTTCATCGTGCCCTGGTCGCCCGGTGGCGGCTCTGACACGCTGATGCGTCTTGTGGCCAATAATGTTCAGCCCTTCCTCGGCGCTGAGATGCCCGTGATCAACATGCCCGGCGTCGGCGGCACTGTGGGCCTGCGCGAGGCATCGCGCCGCGCCGCGGATGGCTATACCATCAGCCAGGTCCACGAAGGTCTGCTGGTTGCCACCGAAACCGGCATCACCGATCTTGCATGGGATGACTTTGACCCGATCGCGCTGATGACCGCATCGCCCCAGTATCTGGTGGCGGGCAAATCCGACAACTACAGCAACTTCGAGGAATTCGTGACCTACGCCAAGGCACATCCCGGCGAGATTTCCATGGGCGTCACATTGGCCGGCGTCCCGCACCTGCACGCCGCGATGATCGAACAGGCCTTCGGGCTTGAATTCAAATACGTCGGCTATGAGGGCACGGGCGAACGCGTGCGCGCGCTGGTTGGCGGCAACCTTGATGTGGCGATTGGCGACATAAGCTCCTCCAAGCAATTCGTCGATAACGGCGATCTGACCTTCCTTGCCGTCGGCGCGACCGACCGGGTGGACGCCGCCCCCGATGTGCCGACCTTCAAAGAGCTGGGTCAGGATCTTGAGCTGAACGTGACCCGCGGCATCGTCATGCCCAAAGGTGCCCCACAAGAGGTCCGCGACACACTGGAAGCCGCGCTGAAAGAAATGGCACAAGACCCAACCTATATCGAGCAGACCAACAACGCGGGTGCCGATGTCGGGTTCCGCGGTCAGGAAGACTACCGCGCCTATCTGGGCAAACTGGACGAGACAGTAAAATCGCTGTCGTCGGTTCTGGCCCCATGAACGGGCACGACCCCATGAAGGCACAGGAGGCGGGCTTGGTTGCCCGCCTCCTGAGCTATGTCTTCCTCCTGCTGGCCTCGATCGCTTTGTTCGTCTCGGCCAGCGGCATTGCCACCTCGCGCTTTGAAAAGCTCGGCGCGGGGGCTTTCCCCAAGATCATCTTTGGCGCAATGGCGATCGTATCGGCCATCGCGATCATCGACGCGCTGCGCCAAATCCCACGTCGCGCTTACGGTGATTTCGCCGCGCAGGCCGTGGCATGGGCCAAACGCTGCTATCTGGTGTTTGTCTGCCTTGGCGCGCTCACAGCCTATCTGCTGGTCATTCCGGTGCTGGGGTTTTCCATCGCCAGCCTGATCTTCCTTTTCGTGCTTCAGGTGATCCTGATGCCACGCACGCCCAAGTCAATCGCCCTCGCTGCTGTGGTGGCTGTGGTGTTTTCCTTCGGGCTGAACTGGCTTTTTGCCGAAGTGTTCACCGTCTTCCTGCCGCGTGGAGTGCTTTGAATGACTGATTTCATGACAGGGGCCGCGCAGATTTTCACGCTGGCGACGCTGGCCTATATGCTGGCGGGGTCCGTCGCGGGCATCGTTGCGGCGGCGATCCCCGGTTTCACCGTCACGATGGCGATTGTGCTGACCCTGCCGCTGACCTTCACGATGGAGCCACTGCAAGGCATCGCCGTGATGCTCTCGGTCTATGTGGGGGGCTATACCGGCGGGCTGATCTCGGCGGCATTGCTGGGCATCCCCGGCACACCCTCGTCGGTCGCCACCACCTTTGACGCCTTCCCCATGGCGCGCAACGGCGAACCGGGGCGCGCGCTGTCCATCGGGGTCTGGGCGTCCTTCTTTGGCACCGTCATCTCGACCATCGTGCTGATCTTCGCCGCGCCTCCGCTTGCGCTTTTCGCCGTGCGCCTTGGCCCGTGGGAGTATTTCTCGCTCATCGTCTTTGCCCTCACGATCGTCGCCAGCCTTGTCGGCACCTCTGCCATGCGCGGCATTCTGGCGGGGCTGATCGGGCTTGCAATCTCTACCGTGGGGACAGACCCGATCATGGGCCGCCCGCGCTTTGATTTCGGTATAGAGATGCTGCAGGCCGGCCTGCCGTTTCTGGTCGTGCTGATCGGGATCTTCGCCATCTCGCAGCTTGTGTCAGAGGTAGAGAATGCCGACAGCGTGCGGTCGGGCAATGCGCTGGTCACAGGGGCCATCGACTTCCAGACATGGACCGTGATGAAAGAAGTGTTGATGCGTCCGGTCAACCTGCTGCGGTCGTCCATCGTGGGGGTGCTGATCGGCGCCCTGCCCGGTGCGGGCGGGTCCATCGCCAACCTCGTCGCCTACGACCAGGCCAAGCGCGGGTCCAAGAACAGTGACAAATTCGGCACCGGTGAACCCGACGGCATCGTCGCCTCCGAGGCAGGCAACTCCGCCACCGCGGGCGGCGGGCTGATCCCGCTTATCGGTCTGGGCATCCCCGGATCGGCTGTTGATGCGATCCTCATGGCGTCGCTGATGGTGCATGGTATCTCGGTCGGGCCACGGCTGATCATGGATCACGGTGACCTTGTCTATGGCATGTTCATCGCGATGGTTGTGGCGTCCTTCATGATGCTGATCGTGTCGATCTTTTCCATGCGCCTGTTCCTGCGGGTGACCGAAGTGCCTAAATGGCTGATCGTGCCGGTTGTGATGACCTGCTGCGTCGTGGGCACCTTTGCCCTGAACAACCGCGTGACCGACCTTTACCTGCTGATCTTTATCGGCATCACCGGTTATACGCTGCGCGCCCTTGGCTATGCGCTGGCACCTTTGGTGCTGGGGGTCATTCTGGGCCCGATCGCCGAAACCAACCTGCGGCGCGCGCTGATGACGGACGAAGACCCGACGCTGTTCTTCACCCGCCCCATCAGCCTGATTTTCCTGATTGCGGCTTTCGTGTCCATTGTCTGGGCTATCCGCAGTCACCTCAAAAACCGTACATCTACAGAAAGGCCATCCCATGCGCCTACGTCATGATCCCGTCTACCCTTCGCGCCGCTCGCCCATCCTGGCCGAGAATGTCGTCGCGACCTCGCAACCGCTGGCGACCCAAGCCGGTCTGTCCATCCTGCAACAAGGCGGCAACGCTGTGGATGCGGCCATCGCCACGGCCGCTGTGCTGACCATCGTTGAACCCACGGGCTGCGGCCTTGGCTCTGACGCTTTCTGCATCCTGTGGGACGGCAAGCAACTGCACGGGCTCAACGCCTCTGGCCGCGCGCCGGCCGCTTGGACGCCCGAGTATTTCAAGGACGGCATCCCCGAACATGGCTGGGACGCCGTGACCGTCCCCGGTGCCGTCAGCGCCTGGGTCGAACTGTCTGAAAAATTCGGCAGCCTCGGCCTGTCGACCGTGCTGGCCCCCGCGATCCGCTATGCCGAAGACGGCTTTATCGTGTCGCCTGTCGTGGGCACGGCGTGGGCCAAAGGGGCCGCGGTGCTCAAGGACCAGCCCGGCTTTGCCGAAACCTTCATGCCCGAGGGGCGCGCGCCCAAACCCGGCGAACGCTTCCGCAATCCCGGTGCCGCGCGCACCCTGCGCGCCATCGCTGAAACCAAGGGCCGCGCCTTTTACGAAGGCGAGATCGCGCAAGAGATCGCCGCTTTTGCAAAGGCCAATGGCGGCGCGATGACAGCCGACGATCTGGCCGCGCATCACAACGACTGGTGCGGCACCATCAGCCAAAGCTTTGACGACGTGGAATTGCACGAGATCCCACCAAACGGTCAGGGCATCGCCGCGCTGATGGCACTTGGCATGTTGCAGCACACCGACATCCGCGACCACGGCCCCGACGATCTGGCCGCCGTGCATTTGCAGATCGAAGCGATCAAGCTCGCCTATGCCGACCTGCACGCCTATGTCGCCGACCGCGATCACATGACCGACGTGGACGAAGCTGCCCTGCTTGACCCCGATTACCTTAAATCCCGTGCCGCATTGATTGATGCCAACAAGGCGCAGGACTTTGGCGCAGGGGCCCCGAAACAGGGCGGCACCGTGCTGCTGAACGTTGGCGATGCCTCGGGCATGATGGTCAGCTTTATCCAGTCGAACTACGCGGGCTTCGGCTCTGGCGTGGTGGTGCCGGGCACGGGTGTGTCGATGCAGAACCGCGGCTTTGGCTTCACGACGCAGGACGGCCACCCCAATCAGGTCGCGCCGGGCAAACGCCCCTTCCACACGATCATTCCGGGCTTCGCCATGAAGAACGGGGCGCCGCTGATGGCCTTTGGCATGATGGGCGGGCCGATTCAGGCACAGGGCCACATGCAGCTCTTGCTGCGCACACAGCTGTGGGACCAAGACCCCCAGACCGCCGCCGATGCCCCTCGCTGGCGCGCGATCGAAGGGTTGGCCGTCGCCTGTGAACCGACCATGCCTGCCGATCTGCTCGACGGACTCAAGACGCTTGGCCATGCGATCCAGATCGAGGCACCGGACAACGCCTTTGGCTTCGGCGGCGCGCAACTGGTGCAACGCAACGAGGCAGGCGGTTACGCGGCGGGATCTGATCCGCGCAAAGACGGGCAAGCCGCAGGCTTCTGATCCCGCGCCACATGGGCGAGCGGAGGGTCACGCCCCCGCTCGCCCTTTACGGGCCGGCAGCGCCCCTATATCGATCTTGCGAAAATGCAGGCATTCCCATGAACTATATCAAACGCATCGGCATCGACGCCTACATGATCTTGCTGCTGGCCACCGTGATCGCGGGCATTGTGCTGCCTGCCTCAGGTATCGCCGCCGAAGGCCTGCGCGGCGTGACCTTCTGGGCCGTCTCGCTGCTGTTCTTTCTGTATGGGGCCAAGCTGGACCCGAGCGCGGTCAAGGCTGGCATCACAAATTGGCGCCTGCAGGGAATGACCTTTGGCGCGACATATGTGCTGTTTCCGCTGATTGGCGTGGTGCTGGCGACGCTGTGTAGCCCGATCCTTGGGGCTACGGTGACCATGGGGCTGCTGTTTTTGTCGGTACTGCCCTCGACCGTGCAATCATCGATTGCTTTCACCTCGATTGCGGGGGGCAATGTGCCTGCAGCAATCTGTGCAGCCTCTGTCTCTAACCTCATCGGGGTCATTTTGACGCCGGTGCTGGTGACCTTGCTGCTGCATCAGGGCGACGGCGGCGTCAGTCTGGATGCCATCGGCAAAATCGGGGTGCAGATCCTGCTGCCCTTCATCGTCGGGCAGGTGATGCGTCCGCTGGTGGGCGGGTTTGTGCAACGCCACAAGCTGCTGACCATGATCGTGGACCGCGGGTCGATCATGCTGATCATCTACTCCGCCTTCAGCGCGGGGACAGTCTCAGGGCTGTGGTCCGCGATCCCCGTCACCACGCTGATGCTGCTGTTCGCCGTGGTCTGGCTGTTTCTGGCCGTGGGCATGTGGTCGATGATCGCCCTTGGCAAGGCTGCGGGGATGCCCGACGCGGATCGCGCGGTGCTGTTCTACTGCGGGTCAACCAAAAGCCTTGCCAGCGGGTTGCCCATTGCCACGGCGCTGTTTGCGCCCGACCTGGTCGGTGCCATCGTTTTGCCGCTGATGATCTACCATATCTCGCAGCTTCTGGTCTGCGCCTTCGTCTCGCAGCGCGCGTCGCGTCGGGTGGGTGCAGCGCCTGCCTGAAGTTACCCATGGGTATCCTTTTTGCCGATCACCCCCGCGCACGCGCGCGGGACTTTGCCGGTCGGGGCACGGCGGCCTAAGCCACAGCAAAAACACGCAATTTTCCGCCGAGATTTGCCGGGGTCGCGGCGTGCATCGATAGGGGATACGCGTTACGAAAACGCGAAAAGGCAGCAGGCTGCCGACCCGACAAGAAGGACCCTTTCGATGGCAGATAAAACAAAACGAAGCTGGTTTGGCCGTACCGTGCTGGCCGCGGTGATGCCCATGGCCGCACAGGCCCAGACCGTGCAGGACGGCATGGCCGCCTTCGAGCAAGGCGATTACACCCACGCGCTGGAACTGCTGCTGCCGCTGGCCGAACAGGGCGACGCCGAGGCGCAATGTCAGGTCGGCCGCCTGTACTACCATGGCGGCGATGGTGTGCCACAAAGCTTTGATGATTCAGTCGCATGGGCCAAGAAGTCTGCCGAACAGAACAACCCCTGTGGGTTGAATTCTCTGGGCGTGTCCTACCGCTTTGGACAGGGTGTCGCCCCCGATGCGAAAACCGCGTTCGACTATTTCACCCGCGCTGCGGCGCAAGGGTTCGACAAGGCGCAGTTCAGTCTGGGCAACATGCATGAACTGGGCGAAGGCACAGCGCAAAGCGATACAGAGGCCCGCGCTTGGTATCGCAAAGCTGCAGAGCAAGGCTATGCCATGGGCCAGTACCGCTTGGGCATCCTGTTGCTGGAAGGTCGCGGCGGCGATGCGGTCCCCGAAGAAGCGCAGCAGCTTTTGCGTGCCTCGGCGGAGCAGGGTCTGGCCGACGCGCAATATTCGCTGGGGTGGATGGCCAACCACGGGGTCGGGGTAAAGCAGGACCACGGCCAAGCGCTTGAATGGTATCGGCTCGCGGCAGAACAGGGCTATGCCCCCGCGCAGATCAATCTGGGCAACCTCTATGCCGAGGGGCTTGGCACCTCGCAGGATGACGAGAAAGCCGTCGGATGGTACTATGAGGCAGCGCGCAATGGCGTCCCCGCTGCGCAGGTCAGTATGGGTAAGCACTATGCGCTTGGACGCGGTGTGCAGCAGGACTTTGACGAGGCGATGGTCTGGTATCAGCAAGCTGCGGAATACGGTGAACCCGTTGCCTATCTGAACGTAGGGTTGCTGTATGAAAACGGTCAGGGCCGCCCCGCCGATCCGGCAGAGGCCGCGCGCTGGTACCGTGCCGCCGCCGAACGAGGAGAGCCCCGATCCCTTGCCAAGCTCGCGCATTTCTATGCCGAAGGGATCAGCGTCACACCGGACCCCGTGACCGCATGGGCGTTACAGGATACCGCGATGGCCTATGACAGCGACGGCGAACTGGACGCGCCCGAAGAACGGTTGATGCAGATGGGCCAGCAGTTGGCACCCCAGCAAAAGGGCGAGGCAAAGGCGCTGGCGCAAAGCTGGCAGAACGGGGAAGAACTGGTTTTGCCTTAACGGCCCAGCCGACGCTGTTGTCGCGGCCCATATGGACAAAATGTCCATTTTGCCTATATTGTGCGGTGACGCTACAGGAGAGCCCCCATGACACGTGTCACCGCCACCGAATTCAAAAACAACATCGGCGCCTTCAGCGATGCGGCGATGAGCGAGCCTGTCATCATCACCAGCCATCAACGCGACCGTCTGGTGCTGTTGTCAGCGGATGAATACCGTCGCCTGACAGCCCTGACCGAAGGGGTGACCGCGCAGGATAAAGACCGCGTGGCGCGCGGGCTTGAACGGCATCGCAGCACGATACTGGAACTTGCCAAACGATGACGGAGCCCCGCTGGGTTACCCGAGAACTCGTTGAATACATGCATGATTGCGTTCAGGAACTGGCGGGCGGCGCGCGCGGGTTGCGCGATGGTGACCTACTGGAATCCGCACTGGCCCGCCCGATGAACCTATATGCCTTTGGCGAAACATCGCTTTTTGAACTGGCCGCCTGCTATGCCGAAGCCATCGCGCGCAACCACGCTTTTGTCGATGGCAACAAGCGCACGGCCTTCTTTGTCGCCAGCGATTTTCTTGACCAGAATGGATACGAGCTGCAGGGCGCTGTGGATCAGGAACACGCCGATATGATGGTGGAACTGGCCCAAGGCAAGATGACCCGCGCCGATGCTGCCGCACATTTACGCAAACACTCCGTCGTGACGCCTGCGACCTGACGTTTCGCGCTGGTGCGTAACTTTAGATAGAATTAATCATTGTTTCCCTGCTAGAAACACCGGTGTGATAAACGCCACCCGTGGGCCGGCAAGGAGACGACAATGAATACACAGAATATGCCTGCGCCCGATGGGGCGGCATCGGCGCACCCGATCCCTGTCGAGGCGGATCTGGCCAAGGCCGATGTCGGGCTGATCGACTTTGCCAAAAAAGCGGGGAAGAACATTTTTTCGGTGATCCCCGATGCAACGCGCACGCAAAGCTATCTGAAAGGGCCCGCCAAGATCCACTATGTCTGTGACCCCGATATGGTGACCGAACTGCTGGCCGGTGTCGGGCGCCGCTTTCCCAAGGCGGAGTTTACACATAACGTCATCGGCCCCGTGGTCGGCAACGGCATGATCCTGTCAGAGGGCGAAAAGTGGCGCGCGCAACGGCACCGCTATGCCCCGCTTTTTGCCGCGCGCAACCTGCCCGTGCTGACCCGACACTTTGCCCAGACCGGCGACGAGCTGGCGGATTTCTTTGCGCGCACGGACGGCGAGGTAGACGTGTCGGATGCGGCGCAAGAGGCGACGCTTACCAATATCTCGCGGGTGATGTTCTCGGGGAACGAGGCCGTGTCCAAGCAGGATGTGCGTCAGGGGATGCGACGGTTCACCGACTATATCAGCTATATGTCGCTGTTCGATCTGATGGGGCTGCCGAAGTGGGTGCCTCGTCTGAAATGGCTGCGCAGCAAGAAAGCGATCCGTGATCTGCGGCAGTTGACTCATGACGTGATCGCCAACCGCCGCGCGCAGCGCCATGCAGAGGCGGTCGATTTCCTCGACCTGCTGATCGAGGCGCTTGAGACGGATAAGGAAGATGTCGAAACGACTGTCGATAACCTGCTGACCTTTGTCGCGGCGGGCTATGAAACCTCGGCCAATACAATCGCTTGGGGGCTGTATCTGCTAGCGATGCACCCCGAGGTACAGACCGATCTGCGCGCCGAGGTGATGGACGCCTGCGGGGACGGGCCCATCGGCTTTCACGATCTCCCCAAGATGCCCAAACTGCACGCCCATGTGCGCGAGACTTTGCGGATGTACCCCGCAGGTGCCTTGTTCGCCCGTGATGCGACGGATGAGGTGACGATCAAGGATGTGACGTTCAAAAAAGGCGACGTGATCATGTTCCCGGTCTATGCGCTGCACCGGAACGAGCTGCTGTGGGACAATGCGGCGCTGTACCAGCATGACCGGTTTCTGGACCGGAAATACCCGCGCGGACAGTATATTCCCTTTGGGGACGGGCCGCGCATCTGCATCGGGGCGCAATATGCCGAGACAGAGATTATGGTGCTGCTGGCCTCGGCGCTGCGGCGGGCGTCTTTTGAACTGGCGGACCACCCTGTCGCGCCACCGAACCTGACCTTTACCATGCGGCCCGATGGCCCGCTGATGTTGCGGGCCGTGCCGGTAGATCAGGCGGCGGTGGAGTAGCTTTCGGGTTTAGGTGCCTTGGCCGCATCCGCCGCCTCAAGCACAACACAGAAGGTGGTGCCCACGCCAAGCTTGCTTTTATAGGCGATGCTGCCGCCGTGGGCATCCACGATACGTTTCGAGATCGACAAGCCAAGGCCCGTGCCCTGGAACTTGCGCTGATCGCTTGAATCGATCTGGCCGAATTCCTCGAAGATGACGCTTTCGCTGCCTTCCGGAATACCGATGCCCTGATCCGCGACCGAAATCACGAGGTTCTCGTCCTCCCGCGTGAGGCCCACACGAATGGTGCCCCCCGCTTCCGAGAATTTGGCGGCATTGGACAGCAGGTTCACGATCACCTGATCGAGCCGTTTCTTGTCCCCGCGCACGATGGGGGCTTCCGCCGTCACGTCAATTTTGACGGCCACGCCAAAGCGGCTGGCATAGGGCTGGAACGAATGGGCGGCCGTGTTCACGACCTCGGCCAGATCCACATTACCCAGATCAAGCGAGAATTTCCCCACATCCGCGGATTGCAAAAGCAGCAGATCCCCGACCAGATCCCCCAGACGGTTCGAGTTGCGCGTCGCGATATCAAGCAGCCGTGTCATCTTGTCCGACACCTCCCCCGCTGACCCGGCGTTGATCAGATCGAGCGCACCGCGGATTGACGTGAGCGGTGTGCGCAATTCGTGGCTGACGGTGGACAGGAAGCGGGTCTTGGCCTCGCTTGCCGCGAGGGCATTCTTGTTTTCGATCTGCAAAGCGATCCGGTTTTTCATCAAGGCAGAGTAGCCCTTGATAAAAGTCCGGGCGAGTTCGAAGACAAAACCCAGCACAAAAAGCACGGTAAAGAGGTTCAGCCAGATTTCAGAGTTGAGCGAGGGGCGTGCAACCACCACATCGCGGATCGGGATATAGAGGATCGCCGCGATGTAGATCGCCAGCCGAAACCCCAGCACATACAAAAATTGGTGGTTGTTCATCGCCGCGAAAATAGAGGCGGAAATCAACAGGAAAAGCGGCAGAAAGTGACTATTCCCCACACCCTGCTGGATCGCGATCGCAATGCAGAACATCGCAATCGTCGTCGCACTTAGCGCCGTGGTCATGTAGATGTGAAACAGCGACTTGCGGATCTTGAGGGTCTTGGACCGGGTGTTGCGCAGGATAGAGCGCAGCACGACGATGTCATAAATTTCGCACAAGGCGATGGCGAAAAAGAAAAACAGCGCGACGTTAAGTTCGTAGTAATAGCCCGCCAGACCGATAGCTGCGGTATAGATGATCGCCCGCTGGCCAAACGCACGGCTGCCCACAAGCGCATAATCCCGCAGCCGGCTTAGAACCGGGCGGGCCTGAGGCAAATTAACATTGTCAATTGCTTCCATGTGGCGCTTCCTCTGTCAGCTTGGCGCGGAATTGTGCGCCAAGCGAATCTACTGATATTTCACTACGATACACCGCAACTATTGGTGGAAAATTTGTTGCGATCATGGCAGAACCGTGGCTGTATGCATTTTGTTAACTTTTTCGTTATTTGAGCGGAGCTTTAGGCAGAGAACAATGGGTATCCAGAACGCACAGTCGCACCATCGCGCAGAGACGATCCAGTTGGAGCCTTCGTTTCAGGCCGCTCTTCAGACGCGACCCGTTGAAAGTGATGTCCCTTCATACGCGACACGGCTGGAAGAAACAGTGGTGCATATCGGCAACCAGTATCGGTATGGCCAACTGTATTCTGACTTTTTAAAGGCGCGAAAGTCGGTTTTTATCGACCAAAAGGAATGGGATCTGCCTCATACCGAAGGGATGGAGTTCGATCAGTACGACACCCCCCAAAGCCGGTCTGTTGTGATCCATGAATACGGCCGGGTGCTGGCGGGGGTGCGGTTGTTGCCGACCACAGCACAATGCGGATGCTACACCTATATGCTAAAGGACGCGCAGCGCGGGATGTTGCCCGATATCCCTGAATATGTGCTGTACGAAGAAGCGCCCGTAATGCCCCATGTTTGGGAAGCGACGCGTCTGTTCCTGTCCAAGAACGAGCCCGCGCACCGGCGGCTGGCGATCCAGACCAAGCTGATCCGTGGCATGGCGCGTGCCGCGACTGAACAAGGGGCGACCCATGTGATCGGGATCGTGCCTGCCGTTTTCCAACGCTGGATGAACCGCCTAGGGATGAGCGCGCTGCCCATGGGCCCCAAGCTTGCCATCAGCGGCGACAATACGCAGGCCGCGATCATGCATGTGGCAAATTACGCCGACCCGACCCCGCCTGACGCGCGATAAGCGACCAGGATGGTATCCACCGCACGGGTGACATGCTGGTCGATATCCTTGTAGGGACGCGTGGTCAGACCCAGTTGCGCGCGGACCATGCCAAAGCCCTTGAGCAATGAAATAAGGTCTTCAGCCACATCACGCGGGTCGAAACCGTCGCGCAGGTCGCCGTCTTCCTGCCCTTGCACCAGCAGGCCGCAGACGGCGGCGCATACTGCCTCTAAGGCGGCGGTATAGAAGGTGCGACCGATTTGCGGGTAGTCGCGGGCGACCTCGTGGATCAGACAGGTAAATTCGACTAAATCCTGCTCCCCTAGAAAGCTTAAGAATTTTCGCCCGAACGAGATCAGCGCGGTGCGCAAATCGGGATGGCCGGAGATATCTCCGAGCACCTCGGCGCGAAAAACCTCTGCCTCGGCCTCGAGCACATTTTGCAGGATGTCCGACATATTGTCGAAATGGCGGTAGATCGTCGCCTTGGACACAGAAGCCTCGCGCGCCAAAAGGTCCGTCGTGACTTTTTCAAAGCCATTGACGAAGAACAGGGTGCGCGCTGTCGACAGTATTCGCGATTTTGATGCGTTTTCATTCATAATGCAGAACTAGGGCGTGTATGGGTGAAATAAAAGTACTGAACCGTACCAAGGGGGGTTGAACTGTACGTCACTGGGCGTAAGTACCGCTCAGTACTCGAAAGGCCTTTGATATGAAGCAGCTGATTTCCGTTCTTTTATGCGCCACCCTCGCGACGCCTCTTGTTGCGCAGGACGCGGATGACCTGACCCCTTCGGGCACGCCTGCGCCGATCAGGTCGGTCAAATTGATAGAGGCCGGCGGTGCCGCGTCACAGGTGCAGCGGGTCTTCTTCGGCAAGATCGCAGCGCTGGAAACAGTGGACCTGTCGTTTGAAGTCGGCGGCCGCATGGTGATGTTCGACGCACAAGAAGGGCAGTTCCTGCAGGAAGGCGTGCAGATTGCGGCGCTGGACCCGGTGCCGTTTGAACGCGCGGTGCAGCGTGCCGAGGTGCAGCTGACCCAAGCCGAACGGGATTTCGAACGCTCGCAAACCCTAGCCAAAAGCAATGCCGTGTCCACAGCACAGGCGCAGGATACTGAAACCGCCCGCGATCTGGCGCGGATCGCCTTGAGCGAGGCCCGCGAGGCGCTGGACCACGCCACGTTAATCGCCCCCTTTCGCGCCTTGGTCGCGTCGCGTCTGACGCCGAATTATGCTAATGTCGCCCCCGGACAGGCCATCGTGCGCCTGCATGATATGTCGGAAGTGCGCGTCGAGATCGACGTCCCCGAGCAGATGTTCCAGATGTACTCTAACGCCGCAGGCATTGAATTTACCGGCACCTCGCCGCTGTTTGCCGGTGGCGTCCCGCTAGAAATGCGCGAATTCAACGCCGAGACCCAAAGCATCGGGCAAAGCTACCGTGTGACCCTGGCGCTCCCCTCTGATCGGGTCACACCGAAACTGATCCCCGGCGCATCGATGAGCGTCACCGCGCGGATCGCGGCCGGTGACGACACTGCAACGACCCTGCCCCCCTCTGCCGTGATTATGGCGGACGATCAGGCGCGGGTCATGGTCTATACCCCCGACGAGACCGGCGAACAGGGTCAGGTCAGCTGGGTCAACGTCGATGTGTCCTCGAATACCGGCACAGATATCATCGCCACGGGGCTTGAGCCGGGCACCCTGGTTGTCGGCGCTGGCACACAGCTGCTGCGCGAGGGCGACACCGTGCGCCCCTTCAACGGGTTGAGCATCGAGTAAACTATGAAAATTGCACGTTTCTCCATTGAAAATCCGCTGTATACGTGGATTTTCATCCTCTTTGCCCTGTTTGGTGGTGTGTTTGGCTACCTGTCGGTCGGCAAGCTGGAAGACCCGACCTTCACCCTGAAATCCGCCATCGTCGCCACCGCCTATCCGGGTGCCAGCGCAGCAGAGGTGGCAACCGAAATCTCTGAAGTGCTAGAGGCCGAAATCCAGCAGATGGACGAGGTCAAGACAGTCACCTCGCGCAACACCCACGGTCTGTCGGTCATCGAAGTCGAGATGCAGGACGAATACGACGGGACCGAGCTGCCACAGGTCTGGGACGATCTGCGCGACCGTGTGTCTGACGCCGCCGGCTCACTGCCCTCGGGGGCCTATCCGTCGCAGGTGAACGACGATTTTGGGGATGTTTTCGGTATCCTATATGCCGTCTCCGCCCCCGGCTTTTCGGATTCTGAGATCTGGGAGATCGCGACTTTCATCCGACGTGACCTGCTGACGGTCGACGGCGTTGCCAATGTCGATATCGACGGGCTGCCGGAAGAGGCGATTTTTGTCGAACCGTCGTCGCAAAAGATGTCACAGCTTGGCATCGATCCCAGCGTGATCATCGGCGCGATCAGTGAATCCACAGCGATCAACCCCACCGGCTTTGTCGAGACCGGCGATACCAACCTGCGGATCGACGGCCCCTCGGGCGATGATAGTGTCAATGAAATCAGCGCCTTGACCTTCGGCTTTCAGGGCGAGGTGTTGAACCTGCTGGACGTGGCCTCCGTGTCGCGGGGCCGTGTGGACGCGCCCGACCACCTTTTGCGCCAAGACGGGCAAGAGGTGTTCACCCTTGGCGTTTCGGGTCTACTGTCGGAAAATATCGTCGAGGTCGGCAAACGCGTCGAAGCGCAGCTTGAGACCTTGCAAACCTTCCTTCCCGTCGGGGTAGAGATCACCCCGATCTACGAACAACACCGCGTCGTGGACGAAGCCAACAACAGCTTCCTTTTGTCGCTTGCCATGTCCGTGGGCGTGGTGATCGGGGTGCTTGCGCTGTTCATGGGGGTCCGCGCCTCGGTTGTTGTCGGCGTATCGCTTTTGCTGACCGTGCTGGCCACGTTCTTTTTCATGTATCTGTTCGGGGTTAAGGTCGAACGGATCAGCCTTGGTGCCTTGATCATCGCCATGGGGATGCTGGTGGATAACGCCATCGTCATCGCCGAAGGCATGCAGCAGGAAATGCGCAAGGGGCGGCCCTCGGTCGCCGCGGCGGATACGGCGGCGCAGAATACGCAGATCCCCCTGCTGGGCGCCACGGTTATCGGGATCATGGCCTTTGCCGGGATCGGCCTGTCGCCTGACGCCACGGGCGAATTCATGTTCTCGCTTTTTGCGGTGATCGCGATCTCTTTGTTGATGTCGTGGATCGTGGCGGTCACTGTGACGCCTTTGCTGGGGCACTATATGCTGAAGATCGGCGGGCTGGCGGATGACGACAGCGGCTATAACGGCCCGATTTTCCGCGCCTATGGCAACCTTGTCCTGCTGGTGTTGCGGTTCCGCTGGCTGGTGTTTGCCGGACTGATCGGCACCACGGTAGCCTGTGTGATGATCTTTGGTCAGGTCAAACAGCAGTTCTTCCCTGCGTCCAACACGCCGCTCTTCTACTTTGAATACAAGGCGGAGCAAGGCAGCTCTATCCAGTCGACCTCTCGTGATCTTGCGGTAATCGAGGATTGGCTGCTCGCGCGCGATGACGTGGACACTGTGACCACCACCATCGGTGCCGGCCTGACACGCTATGTCCTGACCTACACGCCCGGGGATAGCGACCCTTCGATCGGGCAGCTGGTGGTGCGCGCCACCTCGGCCGATGCGATCCCCGCCCTGCGTGAAGACCTTGACCAGTTCGCGATCAACGCGCTGCCTTGGGCAGAGGTGCAGACCAAGCGGATCATTTTCGGCCCCGGTGGCGGGTCGGATATCGAGGCGCGTTTTTCAGGGCCTGACCCGGAAGTACTGCGCGATCTGGCCGATCAGGCAGAGGATATCCTGCGTGACGCGACCCCGCTGCTGCATACCGAACATGTCGATTGGCGCGAGAAAGTGCTTGTGACCCGCCCTGTCTATGCCGAGGACCGTGCGCAGGCCGTGGGCATCGGGCGCAGCGATGTGGCGGATGCGATTGCCCTGTCGACCAACGGGATCACCGCGGGCACCTACCGCGAACGGGACCGGCTGATCGACATCATCGTGCGGGTGCCGCGTGCGGAATCCGCGAGCAATGGGCAGCTGCCCGACCAGATCGTCTATTCCGCCGCGCTTGGGGACTACCTGCCGCTGAGCCAGGTGATCGACGGGTTCAAGGTCACCGCCGAAAACGCGGTGATCGAGCGGCGCAACCGCCTGCAGACGATCACGGTACAGGCCAATGTCATCGAAGGCGTCACCCCGCCCACCGTCTTCCCGCGGATCCGCCCGCTGATCGAGGAGATCGAGCTGCCGGTCGGCTATACCCTTGAATGGGGTGGCGAGTTCGAGAGCGCAGGCGACGCGCAGGCTTCGCTAGGCAAACAGATGCCGCTGAGCTTCGGGACCATGTTGCTGATCACCATCCTGCTGTTCGGCAAACTGCGCCAGACAGCGGTGATCTGGACCATCGTGCCCATGGCGATCAACGGGGCGGCACTGGGGCTGTTGTTCTCGGGGTTGGCGTTCAGCTTTACCGCGCTGCTGGGGCTGCTGTCGCTGTCGGGGATGTTGATCAAGAACGCCATTGTTCTGGTCGAAGAGATCGACGTGCAGAAAGAAAACGGCCTGAACCAGCATGACGCCATTGTCACCGCCAGTGTCAGCCGTTTGCGCCCTGTGGTTCTGGCGGCGGTCACGACGATCCTGGGGATGGTGCCGCTGCTGGCCGATTCGTTCTTTGCTGCGATGGCAGTGACGATTATGGGCGGCTTGGGCTTTGCGTCGGTTCTGACGCTGATCGGTGTGCCCGCGCTGTACCACACCTATCTCGCAAAAGAGCGGCGCGCGGATGCGGCGGCCAAACCGGCCTAAGAAAACGGATTATGCCGTGGTGCCATGCACCACGGCAAGCGCCAAAGCACGGGCCAGCGCGTCGCGCTCCCCCTCGGATTGATCGGGACGGATACGGTACCAATCAACCAGCCCGTTCAATGCACCCATCAACGCACGGCTGGCGATTTCGATGTTCGGCACGTCCAACTCCCCCTGCGCCACACCCGCGCGCAGCACGTCGCGGTAGAGGTTTTCATAGTCGTTGCGCAGGGTAATCAGCTCGCGCAGAACGCCGCGCTCTGCCTCTGTGGTGGAGCCGCGCAAATAGACCTCTACGCCCAAGCGGATACTGCGCTGATAGGGCAGCGTATCCATCATCACACGCGCATGGGCATGGGCCATCAATTCAAGCTTGCTGATGTTGGAAGTATCCAATGATATCAGCGGGGTAATCGCGTCAAAACAATATTGCATCGCCTGTCGGTACACCGCGAAGTAGATCGCGTTCTTGGACCGGAAATGATGGTACACCCGCCCCTTGGTCGCGCCCAGAACATCGGCGATATCGTCCATCGTCGCCTTATCGAGCCCCTTGAGCATAAAGCACTGTGCCGCCGCCTCGATGATCTCGCGGCGGCTGTCGTGCTTGGGCGCGGCCCGCTCGGTGGCATCCGTCAGCGTGTCGTCGTCGATCTGTTCATCCATTCGGTTCAGCCTTTGACAGCGGTGGCGCGGTAAAGAACGGGGGTTTTT
The DNA here is from genome assembly GCF_042466275.1 of Sulfitobacter sp. R86518. NCBI lineage: Bacteria > Pseudomonadati > Pseudomonadota > Alphaproteobacteria > Rhodobacterales > Roseobacteraceae > Sulfitobacter > Sulfitobacter sp. R86518. The sequence continues at coordinate 126,389 of NZ_JAXHCA010000006.1, read as the reverse complement.
GCCCGTGTGGCGTGAATACTGAGCCGAAAAAAACGGTTGTGACAAGCCGTTGCGTCACCGGACCCCCCGTAATTATCCGTTAGCGCACTTACATCACCAACAGCTATTGACACCTGCGCGCCCTGTTACGAGAGTAACATACTACTCGGAATGTTGGGCCGGGAAATCACAGGCTCAACACATCAGACCGTGGGAATGGACGCTGTACCGAGTACCGAAAATCAAGGGAGCAACCACGCGTTTTGCGCGGTGGCGTGACCCGAAATATATGTTTGGGAGGACATACATGACTTATAAATCATCCGTCGCAGTCACCGCATTGGTCGCTGCTGTTGCCATCGCCGGTCAGGCCAGCGCGAAAGAGCGTCTGAACTTTGCCTACGGCTATCCGAATAACTCTGCGATCGGTCTGGCGGTTGACGCCTATGCCGAAGCCGTGGCCGAACGCTCTGACGGTGAAGTCGACGTCACCGGTTTCGCGATGTCGCTGCTGAGCCTGCCTGAAACCTCGCCCGGTGTGCGCGACGGTCTGGCGGATGTCGGCTTTGTGCTGCCGCCCTACTACCCGGCGGAATATTCCACCAACCTCTTCCTGCACGAGATGAACCTGCTGGTGAACCTTGTTGAAGAACCCACAGGTAAAGAGCCGCTGGCCTTCACCGGCGCGATGGTCGAGTACACCTTCACCAAATGCCCCGAGTGTCTGGAAGAATATAGCGCGCAAAATCAGGTCTATACCGGCGGCGGTGTGACCCCGCTGTACAACCTGCTGTGCAAGGACGTCAAAGTCACCTCCGTCGAGGATCTGAACGGTCTGCGTCTGCGTGCCGGTGGTGCGGGTTTCGTGCGTTTCGCCGAAGCTTTCGGGGCTCAAGGCGTGCGTCTGCCCGTTTCCGAAGCCTATGAAGCGTTGGATCAAGGGATCATCGACTGCGCCATGCTGTCCGCGCCCGAGCTCACAAACTACAACCTGCACGAGGTCGTCACCGACATCACGCTGGCGGTACCCGGCGGTGTCTTTGCGGGCGTTTCCTCGGCGAACGTGAATGCGGACCGCTGGAAGGGCATGGACGACGCATCGCGTGAAGCCCTGCTCTGGGGTGGCAGCCAGATGACGGCACACACTACGTGGAACTTCTACACTGACGACAACGCGGCGATCGAACATGCGCGCGGTGCGGGCATCAACATCCACGAGGCCGATCCTGAACTGCTGGAAGCGGTGAAAGAATTCGGGCGTCAGGATCTCAAGACCGTTTCCGCCCTGTTCAAAGACACTTATGACGTTGCGCGGGCCGATGAAATCGCCGCCGATTTCGAGCCCCTGTTGGCCAAGTGGAACGATCTGGTGGTCGACGTGGAAAGCGCTGACGCGTTGAACCAAGTGATCTGGGATCAGGTGATTTCCAAAGTGGACCCAGCGACTTACGCGCAGTAAGCCGCCCATCCGCTGATCACAACGGGGTGCCGCGCCGATGCGCGTGGCCCCCCGACGGCCCCTTTTGCAAACGGATACTCCGATGAAACTTATCGCGTCAGTGATCTCTGCGGTGATCACGTTGACCGCTTCGCTGGCTGGTATCATTGTTCTGATGCTGGTTGCCCATGTCACCATCGACGTGGTCATGCGCTTTGCGTTCGATACGCCGCTGAACTCTACTATTCTTTACGTCTCGGCCTTTTATATGGTCGCGATCGCCTTTCTGCCTCTCGCCGCTGTTGAGCAAAACGACAGCCACATCGCGGTTGAACTGCTGGTCGAAAGGTTTCCCACAAAAGTACAAAGCTTTCTCGCGGGGCTGGCCTTGCTGCTGACCTGCATCGTGACCGCCACCGTCGCGATCCGCACCGGAGACGAGGCTTTGGCGAAATTTATCGGCGGCTCCTATTCGATCGAGGCAGGCGGCAAGGTGACCACATGGCCCACCTATCTGGCGCTCCCCTTGGGCTTTGGCCTGATGTCGATCGTCGCCGCGTGGAAATTCATCTGTCACCTTACCGGCCGCCCCCACGGGTTGAACGCCTTGCAGGTTGAAGACCCCTATCTAGCCGGCGGAGACGCACAATGACCGAGTTACAAATCGCAGGCATCTTTATCGCGATCCTGCTGGCGATGATCCTGATGCGTATCCCGATTGGCATCTCGCTGATCGCCGTGTCCTTTGGCGGGCTTTGGTCCATGTTCAACTGGAACATCGCCTGGGGTAGCCTCGGGATCGTGCCCTATAGCTTTGCCAATTCGTGGGTGCTGAGCTCTATCCCCGCCTTCTTGTTCATGGGGTTCATCTGTTATCACACAAGGCTGACGCAGGGGCTGTTCAACGCTGCGCAGATCTGGCTGTCGAGCCTGCCGGGCGGCCTTGCGATTGCGTCGGTCTTTGGCTGCGCGGGTTTTGCCGCTGTGACCGGATCATCGGTCGCCTGCTCTGCGGCGATGGGTAAGATCGCGGTGCCTGAAATGGTGCGTCACCGGTACAGCCCCGAACTGGCGACGGGCACCGTTGCCGCGGCGGGGACCATTGGTGCCCTGATCCCGCCATCGATCCTGATGATCCTCTACGGCATCATCTCGCGCCAGTCGGTCAGCGCGCTGTTCTTGGGTGGTCTGGTGGTCGGGGTGATCACGTTGGTCGCCTATATCGTGCTGATCCTCGTGCGGGTGAAGATAAATCCTGATCTCGCGCCTCCGGTCCAGATCAGCGCGACGCGCGCGGAAAAGATCAAGGCATTGGGTCAGACATGGCCGGTGCTGCTGATCGTGATCGGTGTGTTCGCGGGCCTGTTTGGCGGGGCGTTCACCCCGACCGAAGCGGGTGCCATCGGGGCCATGCTGTCGACCATTGTCGCCCTGCTGTACCGCACGCTGACGTTCAAGGCGCTGCGCATGGCGATCACCGAAACGCTGACCACCACCGCCGCTTTGCTGATCATCGCCGTGGGTGCCAGTCTACTGACACGCTTTCTGGCGCTGTCGGGGATCGGGGACGCGCTGTCCGATGCGATCCTGGGCTTTGGTGCCGCGCCACTGTTGATCATGATCGGCATCGTTTGCGTCTATCTAGCGCTTGGCATGATGCTGGAGCCCGTCGGTGCGATGCTGCTGACCTTGCCTATCGTTCTGCCCATCGTCGAAGAGACGGGCTATAGCCTGCTGTGGTTCGGTGTGGTGCTGGTCAAGCTGCTCGAGATCGGGATGATCACGCCGCCCATGGGGATGAATGTCTTTGTGATCAAAGGTGTGGTCGGCAATACCGCGTCGCTGTCCACGATCTTCAAGGGCGTGTTCTGGTTCGTCATCGTTGATCTGCTGATCGTCGCGGCGTTGATCGCCGTGCCCGATATCGTGATGTTCCTGCCCGATTGGGTCGGTCGCTAAGACATAGTCTCCGGCGCGGAGTTTCCTGCGCCGGAGCCCTTCACAACGTGATAGCTTGCCCGTGAGGCGTCCGCGCCGCCGCTTCGTGCCACGCCTCTTTCGTAGCCGCCAGCTCGCCCGCCGTTGTCAGCTGCTTCTGCGCCACAATCTTTTCCAACGCGGTCAGCCAGTGCTGGTAGTAGTCACGCTCTGTCCCTGAATGCACCTCTGCGGTCAGCGCTTGCGCCCATTCGGCCCATGTGAAGGCCCCCGATTGATGCAGGGACACCGCCATCGCAAAGGCCTGCGCCTGCCACGGTGCGTCAAACACCGGTTCATCATCCGACAACGCAATATCGGGCAAAAGCGAAAGATCGGGCAGGGTCATGATACGGTCCTCAGATAGGGTTCCCACAGATCAAGGGTCACGCTGTCATCCGCGCGCGCCTGATCGCCCCAAAGCGTGCGCGCCGAAAAGGCCACTTGATACAGCCATTGCGGATCCTCGCCCTGCCCTTGCGCATTGCTATCGGGAAAGACCTGAAACCCGTGCACCTTGGTGATCGTACCGATCTTGTCGCGGGCATAGCGTGCCATGCGGGTGTGGGTTGTGGGGTGGTTGTTGATCGTTCTGATCTGATCTCCGACGGCAAACGCCGGGGTCCCTGTCGCGGGTCGGTCCGCCGGACCACCCGCCGCCAACATGGCGTCGACATCTTCGGCAGCAAGCTTGCGTTTGATCGGCGCGGCGGGGGTCAGCGGCATTGATTGCGCGATCTCTGCCTCGGTGAGCATCCCCTTTTCCACCATCAACCGCTTGGCCGCTTTCAGCCAGATCGCGTAATAGGGCGTGCGGGTATAATCGCCCGGATGCATATCTTCGCGCGCGTATCGCGCAGCGTCGATATTCCACTGCCCGCAGGCCCCAAGCGCCACCACGATACCAAGCGCGCGGGCCTCCCAGGGGGCGTGAAACAGCGGTTCGTCCTCTTCTTGCACCACAGGGCCAAAGCCCATCATCCCGCCAAGGTCCGCGCCGCCGTTCATGATGCCACCTGCGGCGCGCGCGCCAGCCCTGTCCCGATCATCGCATTGCGGGTCACCAGATCGGCCAACTGTTCCATCCCATAGCCTTCGGTTCCCGCAGGGCGCTGCGGGATCACGAGATAGCGGATCTCGGCGGTTGAATCATGCACCTCGACCCGCGTTGCCGGATCAAGGTTCACGCCAAACTCCGCCAGCACCCCACGCGGATCAATCACCGCCCGCGACCGGAAGGGAGGTGATTTATACCATGTCGGCGGCAGCCCCAGCACCGACCACGGGTAGCAAGAGCACAGCGTGCAGACGACCAGATGATGCACCTCGTCCGAGTTGAACACCGCTTCGATATGCTCGCCCTGACGGGAATGATAACCAAGCGAATGGATCGCCGCAGAGGAATCGCGCCGCAGCCAAGCCTCGAATTCGGGCTCGACCCATGATTTCGCCACCACATGCGCGCCGTTACGCGGGCCGATCTTTGTCTCGTAGGTCTGGATGATCCGGTCCACCGCCGCGCTGTCGATGTAGCCCTTGGCGCTCAGCAGGCTTTCCAGCGCCCTCACCCGCGCCTCGGTCTCAGTCAGATGTGAATGATCACCATCGTGATCATGCCCGTGGGATGTCATCGGTCCGCCCCCTTCGCCCTGCGTATTGATGCAACGATAGGAGGGAACGCCGCGATTGGAAACCACCATATGTGTGGACGGCCCACCGTGACTTCCGTGACGTCAACATACCTTACTTATCCCCCCGTCCTGACACGAAGCGACCGCAGGAATGCCCAATTTGTTAACCAAGTTGACCCAAAGCCAAGGAGCCCCGCATGAGAACCTATCCGATCCCCTTTAACGAAGAAGCCCGCCTGCGCGCCGTTTTTGACATTCCGGGACTGACCGCGCAAAACGAAGCGCTGTTTGACACGATATGCGAGGCGGCGCGCACCCTGCTCGACTGCCCGATTGCGCATATCAGCGTGGTCGAAGAGGACAGCCAATGGTATAAATCCGTTGTGGGCATGCATCTGGACCCGATGCCCAAGGACACCGGTTTTTGCGCGCACACCATTATGTCGGACGCGCCGATGATCGTGCCCGACCTCAGCAAGGACGCCCGCTTTGAACGGCACCCGATGGTCGCCAAGGGCGGGCCGGAGGCGCGCTATTACGCGGGTGTGCCGCTTATCCTGTCCTCCGGTCACCGCTTTGGCAGCTTGTGCGCACTAGACCTGAAGCCCCATGAATACCCTTCGGAAAAGCAGATTGCCCTGCTCACCGATCTGGGTCGTATCGTCGTTGCCGCACTAGAGCGGAGCCAACCCGAAGCCCCCGAAGTGCAGCAGGATAAAACCGCGCAATCGACCTTCCTGACCTTGGTCGGGCACGAGCTGCGCACGCCGCTGACCGTGCTTTTCGGCAGTCTCAAGCTGTTGGAGGCGACAGCAAGCACCGGCACCAACCCCACGCTGATCCATTCGGCCCGTCGGTCGGTGGATCACCTGACGAAACTGATTGAAACGATCCTGTCTTATAGTAACGCCAGCACCGGCGAGCTGCGGTTGAACGAACAAAACTGCGATCTTGGCGCGATCCTGAGCGCGGTTGCAGGGTTGCAGTTCCCCACCACGGATGCGGCGGCCAAAACGGTCACGCTTCGTGATACTGTGATGCTGGATACGCTGCATGTGGACGCCGAACAGATCGAGCTTGCCGTCACAGCCTTGGTGTTGAATGCCGTGATGCACGGCGGCGATTTCGAAGTTCACGCAGAGGTGGATCACAGCCGCGCCGTCATCCGTTTGCCCGCGTGGCGATGTAAGACCGCGATGATCCAGGCCGCCAAAATGGCACCTGCCACTGTCCCCGATGCGCGGCAGAAGCTTATCTAGGAGGCGCGCTTAAGCGCTTGTCTCGGCGTGGTGGATGAACCGGGCCTCAAGCGCGCTTGACTGGCGTTCGGCATGGGTCAGGATGTGAAACCGTCGTTGCGGGGTGTCGATGGGCACGTCGACCATCCGCCCCGCCTCGATCGACCGGCGGACCACCAGATCGGACAGCAGTGCGGCACCGATGCCCGCTTCGACCGCGCTACACACCGCCTCGTTTGACGGAAGCTCTAGCGTGCTTTCCAGATCCTCCAGCCCCAAACCCTGCCGCCCGAGCCACTGCAGAAAACTGTCGCGTGTGCCCGACCCTGCTTCACGCAGGATCCAAGGGGTCTGGCGCAAACGTTCTGGCGAAAGATCGCCCCCCTCGGCACCGCTTGGGAACACCAACCGCAGCGTGTCCCCCGCCACCGCCTTAGCGCGGAGTGTGGTGAGGTGGCAGTCCCCCTCGATAATGGCGATGTCAGCCTGCAATGCCTCGACCGCGCGGGCAGCGTCGTCGCTGTTGCCGATCCGCACCGTCAGCGCGATCTCGGGGTGCGCCCCGCGGAACAGCGCGATCACCGCAGGCAGCCAGTAGTTCGCGACCGTCTGGCTTGCCGCCAGCCGCAGCCTGCCGCGTTTCACCCCCGCCAGATCATCCAGCCGCTGTGTGGCGATGGCGGCGCGGGCCAGAACGGCGCGGGCTTCGCCCAGAAAATCGCGCCCCGCATCGGTCAGCACGATCCGCCGCCCGATACGATCGAAAAGGCGCAGGTTATGACGCTCTTCCAGCGCGGCGATGGCAGCGCTGGTCGCACTTTGGGTCTGGTTCAATGCTTCGGCGGCGCGGGTCATATGTTCACGCTCTGCCACGGCAACGAAAATGCGCAACTGGTCCAGTGTCATCAGGCAGCCCCCGTCAGGATGATCAGCGCAAGGCTGACCCCCATGATAAAAACCCATGCCGCCGCCCCCAGCAAGGCCGGATGCCCCCCCGCCGCGGCAAGTTTGCGCAGATCGGTCTCCAGCCCCATCGCCGCAAGCGCCATCGCCAGCAAGAATTGCGTCACGTCAGTCGCGGGGTCCAGCACCGCCTGCGGCACCCAGCCGGTCGAGGCCACGCCGACCATCGCAATGAAGCCGAAAACAAACCACGGGATCGGGGCCTTGCCGCCACCGCCTTGCCCCTGACGCCGCTGCGCGGCAAACGCCCCCAGACACAGGATCATCGGGGCAAGCATCATCACCCGCGTGAGCTTGGCAATCGTGCCGAACTGGCCGGCCTCCTCTCCGCGCTGAAAGGCGGCGGCGACGACCTGGGCGACCTCGTGGATCGACGCACCGGTCCACAGGCCAAAGCCACGCGGGCCAAGGGTCAGCCAGCTTTCGGCCAAGGGCAGCAGGATCATGGAGAGCGAGCCGAAAATCGTCACGCAGGCCACCGCATAGGCGACGTCTTCGTCGCGGCCACGGGTGACGGTATTGGTTGCGATCACGGCAGAGGCCCCGCAGATCGACGTGCCCGCCGCGATCAACTGCGTCAGCTTGGCATCCACCCCCAGCACGCGGCCCAGCCATGTGGTGAACCCGAAGGTCAGTACCAGCGACAGCGCGATCACCGCGACCCCCACCCAGCCGACAGCCGCAACCTGCCCCAGTGTCAGCTGCAACCCCATCAGGATAATCCCCGCCCGCAACACCGGTCGCATGCTGATCGCAAGCCCTGCCTTCGCCACCTCGGGTGTGCCAAGGGTGTTGCGCAGCGCCATCCCCAGAAGGATCGCGAGGATCAACGGGCTCAGCATCCCCACCCCCGGCAGATACCGCAGCGCAAAGGCCAGCGCGGCGATCATGGCGGCAAGCGCCAGACCCGGCCAGATCGATGGCGTGGTTTTATCGGCGTGAACAAGGTCAGAGAGGGTCGTATCAGTCATAGCGTGCCTAAGTGTCGTCGTTACCTGTGCACTATCGGCCATTCCGATACATCAATCCAACGGATTATAATTATCCAACTGATCGCAAAATGTGATTGATTGGTCAGTCCGTGGCAGTCGCTTGATGCAGCGTCTCTCTTTACGCTTGGGGTTCTGCGCCCCTATCGTTAAGGGACTGCCGAAACCCGCATCGCTGCGCAGAAAGGGAAACCCATGGTCCCGATCATCTTTGGCCCCCTGCGGACCCGTGAAACGCCGCGCCAGTCGCGTGCGGTGACCCGCGTGCATGTCATCCTGAACGCCACGGCCGCGCTATTGGCCGAGAACCGGTTGCAAGACCTGACCACCACCGCCATCGCGACCCGTGCCGAGGTGCCTGTCAGCTCTATCTATCGGTATTTTCCCACGCTGGATGACGTGCTGCTTGAGCTCTATTCGCAGACCGCCAACGAATTACGCGCCAAGCTTTTCGCCAGCCTTGACGATGTTCACGCCCATACGACATGGCGGGACCGGTTGCGTGCCGTGCTGGAAGTGCAGCGCAGCTATCTGGCGCGGCATCCCTACTACCGCCCGCTCCTGCTGCATTTCGCGACGAAACGCGGGCCGCTCGCGATCGAGGATGACGACCACGACGATCTGGTCCGCTTTCTATGCAACAGATGGGAGCGCGGCGCCGACGGGTTTCAGGGCGGCGATCCGGTGGTGGTGGCCAAGACCACGATCCAGATCTCCCTCGCGATGGAAGATCTGGTCGCGGCGCAGGCGGATCGGCGCAGCTCTCGCCCCTATTCGCAAGAGCTGACCAAAGTGCTTGAACATTATCTGGCGCAATACCTGTCGGATTAGCGCCCGCGGGTCAGGCGATGGTATCCGCCCGCCCCGCTTGCCGCCCCGAAAAGATGCAGCCGCCCAGAAACGTCCCCTCAAGCGCGTTATACCCGTGATACCCACCGCCGCCAAACCCTGCGACCTCGCCCGCCGCGAAGAGCCCCGGGATCGGCGTGCCAGAAGGCATCCAGCATCTGACTGTCCAGATTTGTATGTAGCCCACCCAGAGTTTTGCGGGTGATGATGTTCAGCTTGACCCCGATCAACGGCCCGTTTTCAGGGTCGAGGATCTTGTGCAGTTTCGCCGTGCGTTGCAGCTTGTCGCCGCGATAATTCCGCGCCGCATGGATCGCCATGATCTGCGCGTCTTTGGTAAAGTTGTTGTCGACCTGCCTGTCGCGAGCCCTGATCTCGGCCTCGATCTTATCAAGCGACAACAGATCATTCCCCTCCATCCCGTTCATCTTGGCGATGAGCTCGGGCAGCGTTTGGGCGACGACAAAATTCTCGCCATGCTCCTTAAAGGCTTCGACGGCGGGGGTCGCGGCCTTGTTCAGGATACGCTGCTGCAAGACTTTGACCCAGCTTTTGTCGGCGAAATCGGGGTTCTGCTCTGACCCTGACAGGGCAAATTCCTTTTTCACGATCTTCTGCGTCGTGATGAACCACGAGTAATCAAAACCCGTATCAAGGATCATCTTCAAAGACCCCAGACTGTCGAACCCCGGCAGCGACGGCGCGGGAAAGCGGTTGCCCTTTGCGTCAAACCACATCGACGACGGTCCGGGCAGGATACGGATACCGTGGTTGGGCCAGATCGGGTCCCAGTTCTTCACGCCCTCGGTATAGTGCCACATGCGGTCATTGTTGATCAGCTGGCCGCCCGCCGCCTCGCTAATGGCGATCATGCGGCCGTCGACGTGGGCGGGTACGCCGGCGATCATCTCTTTCGGGGCGGGGCCAAGGCGCGCCGTCGGCCATGACTTGCGCACCAGCTCGAAATCTCCGCCGATCCCGCCAGAGGTGACAACGACAGAGGGCGCGCGCAGTTCGAAATCGCCCGCGATATCACGGTTGGTCTTTTGGCCGCGCGATGCCCCGTCCGCCGCCAGCACCTCGCCCGAGACACCGACCGCGGCACCGTTTTCCATGATGATATGCGAACAGCGATGGCGGAATTTCAGCGTGATGCGACCGGCCTGTTCGTGTTCCCGCACGCGGCGTTCGAATGGTTCCATCGTTCCGGGCCCAACACCCCAGGTCAGGTGGAAGCGCGGCACCGAATTGCCGTGACCCGACCCAAAGCTGCCGCCGCGTTCGGCCCATCCCACGACGGGAAACCACCGCATCCCCATATCGTATAGCCAGCTGCGCATCGGGCCTGCGGCGAAATCGACATAGGCCTCGGCCCATTTGCGCGGCCACGCGTCGTCGGGCCGGTCGAACTGCGCCGATCCCATCCAGTCTTGCAGCGCAAGTTCGCGGCTGTCCTTGATGCCCATCCGGCGCTGTTCGGGGCTGTCGATCAGCATCAGCCCGCCAAGCGACCAGAAGGCCTGCCCGCCCAGAAAGGCTTCGGGTTCCTGATCGATGATGGTGACCTGTTTACCACGATCAGCCAGTTCGGCTGCGGCGACCAGTCCGGCCAGACCGCCGCCCACGATAATTACGTCAGAAGGTGTTCATGCAAAGCTCCTTACGCTGTGCCGATGCGGCGGTATTTCAAAACGACGGGCAGGATGATCAGATACATCAGGATACCGTAAACAGCCGACGGCAGCGCATAGGCGGTGAACCCACCCTCGCCGCCGACAATGATCGCAGCGACGGCGATCCCCAGGGTACTGTTCTGCACCCCCGTCTCGACCGAGATGGTCTTGGCCTCGGTCACCGACTGGCCAAGCAGCCGCGGCACGGCAAAGCCGATGGTGGTCAGCGCGGCCAGCAAGACCAGCAGCGCGGGCCCGATCACCACGATATTTTCCACAAACAGCGCCCAATTCGCCGCCAGCGCCGCCAGCACGATCACCGCAAACAGGATCGTCGCCACCGCGCTCAGCTTCGGCTCGGCCCGGGTCATCGCGGCAGGGGCCACCGCCCGCGCCCCCAAGCCAAGCGTGACAGGCACCACCGTCAGGGCAAACATGGTGACAGCGGTTTTGGTGATATCGATCTCGGGCGCGGCATCGCCCATGAAATATCCCATCGACAGGCCCAAAATCAGCGGCACGGTCACCACACTGGCAAGGCTGATCACCGCCGTCAGCGACACCGACAGCGCCACATCCCCTTTCGCCAGCTTCGAGATCACATTGCTGGTCACCCCACCGGGGCAGGCCGCCAGGATCATGAACCCCACGGCCATTTCCGCGCGGATGCCAAAGGCCAGCACACAGATAAAGGTCACGAGCGGCAGCAGGATGCTTTGGTTCAGCGCCCCGATGAAAAACGCGAGCGGCCGCTGCCCGACGCGGGCGAAATCCGCAGGTGTCAGCCCGACACCCAAGGTAAACATGATAAACGCCAAGCCAAGCGGCAAGACGACCGAAATCAGTACATCCACGATTATCCCTCCCAAGACATCTGTGAAAAACAGAATATATTTCCGGTATAGCCGTCAAGTGCCGATTCACCTAAGAGAAATCCGCTCTGCCGTAACGTCGCGCGATGGCCCCCGATGGACCCTTCCCCAAAGTAAGGTTACCTTAGCGTAAGGGAACGAAACAACTTGCCCGCCCGAAGGTGGCGGGCAGGCATTGGCACGATGGGAGTACATCTAATGTCGGATACGGTGATTGCGGATTTTGATCGCAAGCTTGCACGAGAAGCGTTTGAACAGCGCGCGGCACAGGGCGCTGCAGCGCTCACGCGTCTGGGGGCGGGGGCGGATGTGCCTGTGGCGCTGATCATGCGCAACGATCTGACCCAGCTCGAGGTCATGCGCGCGGCGGCGATGGCGGGCACGGTCATCGTGGCGCAGAACTGGCACGCTGCGGCAGAAGAGGCCGGCGCCATTTGCGACGACAGCGGCGCACAGTTCGTGATCATCCACCGTGATCTGATCGACGCGCTGCGTCCCGCTCTCGAAGGGCGCACGGTCATCGCGGTCACCCCTGATACCGCGCTGCGTCAAGCCTATGGCATTGATGACGCCGCCGCAAAGACCGACCCCGAGACACCGGAATGGTCCGCGCTGGTAGAGGCTGCCGACCCTATCAACCCGCGCGAGATGATGCGCCCGCTGATGCGCTATACCTCGGGCTCGACCGGCAAGCCCAAGGGCGTGCGGCGTTTGGGGGGCGGGCCCAAGCGCGACTTTGAAGAGGTGCTTTCACGTGTAGGCACCGAGATGTTGCAGCTCAAACCCGGCTCGCGGTTCTTTACGGCCGCGCCGATTTATCACTCGGCACCGTCAACGCTGACCTCTGCCGCGCTGGTCACCCCGGGCGTATCGACCTTTGTCGCGCCCAAGTTCGACCCCGAAAGCTTCCTTGCCACGATCGAGGCTCAGCGCATTACCCATATCTATCTGGTCCCCACCATGATGAGCCGGATGCTGAAGCTCCCCCAAGAGGTGAAGGCGAAATATGACCTGTCCTCGGTGGAATTCTGCGTCTCAACGGGGTCACCGTGGCCACATGACTTGAAAGTTGCGATGATCGACTGGTGGGGGCCTGTGTTCTGGGAAAGCTACGGCGCGACAGAGATCGGGTTCATGACGATGGTATCCTCGGCAGATGCTTTGGCACGGCCTGGCACCGCAGGGCGGATGCAGATGGGCGGCACGTTGATGATCCTTGACCCCGATGGGAACGAGCTGCCCGCCGGTCAGGTGGGCGAGATCTATGCCCGCATGGATGCCTTCGGCGGGTTCGACTATTCCAACGATCCCGAAAGCCGCGCCTCGGCTGAAAAGCACGGGCATTTCTCTGTCGGGGATCTGGGATCGGTGGATGACGACGGGTTCCTGTTCATCACGGATCGCAAGAAAGACATGATCATCTCGGGCGGGGCCAATATCTTTCCCGCCGAGATCGAAGCGGTGCTGATGCGCGCGCCTTTCATCCGCGATGTCGCCGTCTTTGGCGCGCCTGACCCCGAATTTGGCGAACAGATCGTCGCGGCGGTTGAACTGGCCGATGGGCACAGCGCCGACAAACAGAAGGTGCTGGATTTCCTTGACGGCAAACTGGCCCGATTCAAAGCGCCTCGGATCGTCGATTTCCACGAGGCCCTGCCCCGCGAAGACAGCGGCAAGATCTTCAAACCCCGCCTGCGCGCGCCCTACTGGGACGGGGCGGGCCGGTCGATCTGACCCTGACCTGACGCCCTTACACCAACTAAGACCGGTGCGAATTGCGCCGGTCTCCTTGTGTTGGGGCGCGGGGTTTCCTACATCGCGCCGGTACACACGCCGCCCCGAGCGGCCAAAAACAGGATGATCACGATGACCAGCACCCTACTAGAGCAGTTGAACTGGCGCTATGCGACCAAGAAGATGGACCCGTCCAAGAAAGTCCCTCAGGAAAAAGTCGACACCATCGTCGAAGCCATCCGCATGACCCCCACCTCAAGCGGCACCCAGCCCTTCGAGCTGCTGGTCGTAACCAACCCCGACAAGCTGGCGCAGATCCAGAAAGCCGCCAGCGACCAGACCCAGATCACCGAAGGGTCGCATCTGCTGGTATTCGCGGCGTGGGATAACTACACCAAAGACCGCATCGACGCGGTCACCGATCTGAATGTCGAAGCCCGTGGCGACCTGCCCTTGCTCAGCGCCTATTACGAGAACCTGAAAAACAACTACCTGCCCCGCGATGCCGAGGTAAACTACGCCCATGCCGCGCGTCAGGCCTATATCGCGCTTGGGGTGGCACTGGTTGCCGCCGCTGAACAAGAGGTCGACAGCACCCCGATGGAGGGTTTCGACCCAGCGAAGGTAGACGAGATTCTGGGCCTTAAAGAGCGCGGCCTGCGGTCGGTGATCCTGCTGCCTCTGGGCTACCGCGACGCGGAATCCGACTGGCTGGCCCCGATGAAAAAGGTACGCAAATCCGCGGAAACGCTGGTCACCCATATCGACTGATTGTTGCGGGGCGAAGGGGCGAACACCCGTCTCGCACCGTCAGAAGCATACCAACGCGGGGCCGGTTCTTTGCGACCGGCCCCGCGGTTTTCGTCAGACCGCCGCCTCGCGGGTCAGACGTTTTGATGCCATCCCCGGCTCTGCCCCCCAGACCGCCACATAGCGGTAGAACACCGGCGTGAGGAATAGGGTGAAGATGGTGGCAAACCCAAGCCCGCCCACGATCACCCAGCCCACGGCGATGCGCGCTTCGGCCCCCGCGCCCGAGGTCAGGATCAACGGCAAGCCGCCAAAGACGGTCGATACCATCGTCATCATCACCGGACGGATCCGCAGACGCAGCGCGTCCCGGATGGCGCTGTCGATATCCTGCCCCGCCTCGCGCAACTGATTGGCAAATTCGACGATCAAGATACCATTCTTCGCCATCACCCCGATCAACATTACCAGCCCGATCTGACTGTAGTAGTTCAACGATCCACCGCTAAGCGAGATCGCGAAAAGCGCCGCCGCCAGACCAAAGGGCACGGTCAGCATGATGACGACAGCGCTGGCGATGCTTTCGAACTGCGCGGCCAGCACAAGGAACACCACCACCAACGCGACGCCGAACACCATATACATCTCTGTCTGGCTGTCGCTCAGCGTCGCCGCCTCGCCGGTAAAGATGATCCCCATCCCGTCGGGCAGCACGCTATCGGCAATCGCCGTCAGACGGTTCATCGCGACGCTAAGATCGATACCGTCGTTCAGGTTCGCCTGCGCCGACACCGCCAGCGACCCGCCCTGCCGTTCGAGCGTGGACTGGCTGACCACGGGCACCAGCTCTGCCGCCGCGGACAGGGGCACATAGGCACCGCCGGGCAACTGCAGCTGGATGTTATCAAGATCAGACGGGTCATCGATCGGCGGGCCACCGGGCACGACATTCACATCCGTCTCGATCTCGTCTGCAAAGACGGTGACGGCGACCTTGCCTTGGGTCATTGCGCCGATGGTCTGGGTGATCTCGGCCTTCTGTCAGGCCAAAGACGCTCGCCATTTCGGGATCAACGCGGACCTCGTATTGCGCCTGCACCGCGTCGTTGGAAAGTTGCGGGTTCAAAAACGCCTCATCCTGCGCCATCGCCGCGACCAAAGCCTCGGTTGCCGTGGTCATCGCCGCGATGTCCTTGCCCGTCACCGCGAATTGCAAGCCCTGCCCGCCGCCGCGGATATTGAGGCTGTTGGTTCCCCGCGCACTGGCCTGAACGCCGGGCACCCGCGCCAGCTTGCCGCTGATCTCGGCGACCAGTGCGGATTGGCTGCGGTCACGATTGCTCCAGTCATCGAGCCGCACGATGATGAAGGCGCTGGTGCCACCGCCGACGCCAACGATGCTTTGAACCGAGGTAACCTCGCCGCTTTCCTGATAGGGGGTCAGGATCTCTTCGACCTGATCAACCTGGGTATCAAGGTAGTCGATCGTGGTATCAGAGGCGCCGCGCGCCTGTACCAGAAAGAACCCGCGATCCTCGTCGGGCGTGATGGCAGAGGGCAAAGTACCCGCCGCGCCCGCCGCCACGATCACAAAGGCCCCCGCCGCCCCCAGCACCACCAACGGCATGCGAATGGCTTTGTCCATCACCGTGTCGAACATCCGCCCGGCCCAGCCTTGCGGCTTTGCCGTTGCCTCAAGCGCGGATTTCCCCGGATCAAGAAAGGCCGCTAGAACCGGTGCCAGAGTCAGCGCGGTGATGGACGACAGCGTGACAGCAAAGGCCAGCACAAAGCCGAACTCGCTGAACACCCCGCCGGCCTGACCGGGCAGGAAAGAGATCGGGATAAACACCGCCGCCAGCGTCGCCGTGGTAGAGATCACGGCAAAGAACACCTCGTTCGTGCCCGCCGCCGCGGCTGCAAAAGCCCCCATTCCCTGTTTACGTTTGCGCACGATATTCTCGATCACGACAATCGCGTCATCCACCACCATCCCCGTTGCCAGCACCAGCGCCAGCAGGCTGATGGTATTGACCGAGAACCCCGTCAGCCAGATCGCGGCGACCGTGCCCACCAGCGACACCGGAATGGTCACCGCCGGGATCATCACCGCACGGGGGGAGCGTAGAAAGGCAAAGATCACCACAACCACAATCCCCGTCGCCAAAGCGATGGATTTCATCACCTCGGTCAAAGACCCTCTGATGAATGTCCCGTCGTCAGAGGTCACGAAAAGCCGAACGCCGTCAGGCAGCGCCGATTGCAGATCAGCCACCGCAACGGCAACATCTTCCGAGATCGACAGCGTGTTGCCCACGGATTGCCGCGTGATGTCCATGCCCACGGCGGTCTGCCCGTTCACGCGGGTCAGCACGGCGTCCTCTTCCGGCAGCAGCCGCACGAACGCCACGTCAGAAACGCGCGTATTCGCATCAATCGGGATCTGGCCCACGGTATCAACAGTGACATTCGCGTTGCCGACCCGCAGCGCCAAGGTTTGCGCATCTGAATCCAGCGATCCCAGCGGCGTGTCATCGCGCAGCGCTGCCAGCGCGTCAGAGACATCGAACAGGGTCATCCCCCGACTAAGCAACGCGGGCATATCCAGCGTCACGCGGAACTCGTTGGGTTGTTCGCCGCGCAGGGTGACCTCTGCAATGCCGTCGATAGTGGACAGCCGGTCATAGACGACGCCCTCGGCCAGCTCGGTCAACGCATCAAGGCTCGCGTCGCCCATGAGCGCCAGCCGGATGATCGCATCCGCGTTGCTGTCGCTTTTGGTCACGGTCGGATCATCCTCGATATCATCGGGCAGGTCGCGCAACGTGGACGAAACGATCTCGCGCGCCTCATTTGCCGCGACATCGACATCGGTGCCTTCGGACAGATCAATGGTGATCCGGCTCGACCCCGTGGTCGAGGTGGATTCCATATAGGATAACCCCTCAAGCGCGCTCAGGGCATCCTCAAGCACCTGCGTCACCTCACGGTCGACGGTTGCGGGCACCGCGCCTTCATAGGTGGTGCGCACGGATAGAACCGGCTGGTCAACGTCGGGCATTTCCCGCACGTCCACAGCCACAAGCGCCGCGAGACCTGCGATCAGGATCAGCAGGTTGATGACGATCCCGAAAATCGGCCGCGAGACGAATAGATCGGCGAGCCCGCCACGGGGCTTTGCAGGGGTATCGCTCATGACGGTGCCTTTTCAGTCTCGGCACCGACCGCCGTGATTTTCGCCCCGTCCCGCAGTTTTTGCGCGCCTTCGGTTACGACCATCGCGCCATCGGCGATGTCGGCCTCGACCCAGACGAATTCGTTTTTACGGTAAAGGATCGTGATCGGCACCCGCACCGCCGTCCCGCCGTCATCGACCCAGACCGCAGGCCCCATGCGCGACCACGTCACCGCGGTCGATGGCAAGACCGGCAGCGGTTCGCTTTCATGCAGCAGGCGCACCGCAAAGGTCATGCCCGGCCAGAGGATGCGTTCCGCATTGTCGATCTTGGCCTTCACCGTGACCGAGCGCGTGACCGCATCGATCCTGCTGTCGAACGAAAGGATCTCTCCGGTGATCGACCTGCCTACAAAGGCAGAGGTAGAGACCAGCACCTCATGCGCCTGCCCCAACACGCCAATAGCGCGTTCGGGCAGTTCGAATTCGACCACGAGCGTTTCGGTCTGGTCAATCGTCGCAATCACGTCATTCGCGCCGAGAATGTCGCCGACCTCAACCTCGCTAAGCCCCAAACGCCCCGAGATGGGCGCGCGAATGGTGCGGTCTTCCAGCGCGACTTCGGCCAGACCCACCTCGGCATCGGCCAGTTGCTGGGCCACGCGCGCCTCTGACTGTGCGACATCGGTAATGGTGGAATTGCCGCCGGCCCGCAGCCGGTCATAGCGGTCGACCGTATCGGTTGCCTGCTGCAAATTGGCGCGCGCGATTTCAAGGTTCAGCTCTTGGGTCCGCGCATCCAACCGCACAAGGACTTCGCCCTGTTCAACGTCGCGGTTCGCGGTCAGTCGGGTTTCGACCACTGTACCGGCGGTTTCAGTCACCACATCCGCACTGCGCAAAGAGGAGGCCGTGCCGGTCGCGTATAAAGTCACCTCGTAGGGGCGTTGTTTCAACGCGGTCGTCACCACCGAAGTCGCCCCCCGTGTACGCCCGGCCCCAGGGGGGCCACCTGCAGTGCGCCCACCCGCCGCGGATTGAGGCTGCGCCGCCTCGCTTGTGGCATCCGTGCCGGGCAGGCCAAAGGTGATGGCATACGCCCCGAACAAAAGCCCGACGGCCACCAGCAAACTCACAAATTTCCGCATTATTCCAACTATCCAGATCAGGTCATCAAGCCGTTTAACGTAGGGCGCGAAAATTCCGTCGCTGAAAACGCGACTAAATGCAGAAAAAATTCCAACTGTCCTGGGGTAGCCTATTTATCGGGCTTCACGCTCAGGGTGACCACGCGCCAGGCGTCATCCTCGCCCACCAGCTCTTTCGCGCGCTCTGGATCGGGCAGCAACTCGTCGTCGTCGCCGATAACCACGTGCAGATAGCGTCCGGCCTCGCGCAGCTTGACGACGGGCGCGCCGTCCATGCCTTTCTGAACACGATCCGCCAGATGTTGACGCTCGGCAGAGCCAAGCTTGCGCGGCGCACCGTCCAACAGCTCCGCGACCGAGATACGCAAGTTGCGCCCACCGTCCTTCAACACGTCCAACCCGATCAGCCCCGCGGCCACGGCATCGGTCCACCAGAACCCCATGGAAATACCGATGATGCCCAGAATACCCGCAACGCCGGTCTTCCAGTCTGCGGCGTTCATGTCAGCGTCCGCATGCAACACCTTGTCTTGAATATCAGGCGCAATGGCCAGCTTCTTGCGGCCCAAGATCACCGGCGGGATGATCGAATAGACCAATGCCGCCACCATCAGCCAGCCCATCCAGACCTCGGTGCCGAACAGGTCGATACTGCCGATGGTGGGGTGTTCTTGCCGCACCAGCGTGACCACCGCATCATACACCAGATAGCCGCCCATCAAGGTCAGCGCCGCCGCCGAAAGGGCAAAGGCCAGGGTGCCGATACGGTGCAGGCCAAAGGGGTACTTCGGGCTTGGTGGCATCCGTTCAAGCCGCGCGGCGATCAAGAACAAGATCGGCGGCAACAGCGATAGCGTGTCTTCGATCCACGCCGCCTGCATCGCCTGACTTGATCCCATGACCATGAACATCACGAAAATGATCGTGGCCAGCCAGAACAGCGTCCACCATTCCAGCCGACGCGCTTTCGCGATTTTCTTGGCAATCTCTGGCGGCAGCGGGGGGTAGCGGTTCATTCTTGCGCCTCCCGCGTCAGCGGACGCAGCGCCATATTGGACCGCATGAGAAACCGGTTCTCGCCGCGCCGCAACAGCAAGACCCGTTCGGGACGGTCGGCCCCGACGGTCACATATCCGATGGGGTTGGTCACGCCCGTATGCTCTGTCAGCGGTGAATCTTTCGGTATCCCGCCCGCCAGCAGATGCAGATCGCCCCCCTCAAGCGCGTCGAGCATCTGGTGCGGGTTCTCGCGATGCCATTCGATTTGGGCATCCAGCGCCGCGGCGATCAGTGTTACCGCCTGCAAGTCTTGCTCCGGCAAAGGATCTTGCAACGCGCCGACCTTCAGCACGGCACCTTGCACGGTATCAGTCGTGTTTTCGGGATCTTTCGGCAACTGGCAGGCAGCCAGAACGACCAAAAGAGCAGCGGCGATGAGGTGGCGGTACATGATCAAAACCCTTCAGGGCGTCAACTGCACAGATCATGATTTCGTTCCCAAGGGACCGACACCCGCAGGAACCAGAGGCACCACAGCCCCCTTAAGCAACAGATCACCCGTTAAAGCGGGGTGCCCGTTTTTCAAGGAACGCGGCCACGCCCTCTTTGAAGTCTGGGGTATTCCCCGCCTCTTTTTGCCACTTGCGCTCGTTCGCCAGTGCGGTGTCAAAATCAGTGTCGGCAGCGCTCCACGCGGCTTTGCGGATCAGGGCAAGGCTGCGCACCGGCCCGTTTGCCAGTTTGGTCGCGATCTCAAGCGCGGTGGCGTCAACCGCGTCATTCTCGACCAGCCGCGTCACCAGCCCCCAGTCAAACGCCGTCGGCGCGGGAATTTTCTCGGCCAGCAGCATCATCTCCATCGCGCGTACGCGGCCCACGGCGCGGGTCAGCAGCCACGTAGCCCCGCCATCGGGAATCAGCCCGATCCGCGCAAATGCTTCAAGGAAATAGACATCACGACCGGCGACAATCACATCACAGGCCAGCGCAATCGACGCGCCCACACCCGCGACCGCCCCCTGCACGGCAGAGACCACGGGCACCGGCAGATCGCGAAGCGTCATCATCAACGGGTTGTAGGCATTTTCAAGCGCGGCACCCGCGTCGAGCTCTTTTCCGCTTTCGATCGTCCCCTGCTTGAGGTTCGCCCCCGCCGAAAACGCGCGCGGCGACCCCGCCAAGACAATCGCCCGCGCTGTCTGTGATTCCTGTTGCAGCAGGTCACGCAGTTCTAGCGCCATGGCCGATGTCAGCGCGTTCATCGTCTCGGCATCATCAAGCCGCAGCACTGTCGCCGGTCCGTGCCGTTCGACCTTTATCTTATCCGTCATCCTGCTCTCCTCCCACGCATTCTACGGTCTGTGTCGGGGTATCCCACCACGGGAACAGGGCATGGTAAAGGCACCATCACCGGAACCCGCAGCGTCGAAGGCTCAGCAATCAAATATCGCCAAACGTCGCGGCGACCCACTCCGGCAAGGTCACCCGCTGCTCGAACACTGTCGATTTCGCTCGCAGCACGTTTTCTTTGGCGTCGCGCACCGGATCCGCGCTGATCGTGGCATAGGCGTGATCGCGCGCGACCTCCCATGTCTCGTCGCGATATCCCGCCAATCGGGCATAGAACCGTGCCGCCGTCTGGTCCGCCTCCTTCCACGCGGCACCGGGCAAGCCCCGCCCCGGCATGTTCCCCACATCGACCCGATGCTGGTTTGCCGTCTCTAACGCGTCGATATTAGCGTATTTTAGGTGCATCAAATAGACACCGCGCGGCAGTTCAAACACCGCCGTTTCAATGCGCTTGGGCCCGACCCATATGCCGTGGCGCCACAGGCCCGTGCCGCGCTTTGTCGCCCATGCCTTACTGTAGTGCCCCGAGAACACCGCCGTGCGCCGATGGCCAAGGGCCATTTGCCCCGTCGCGAGCACATCATCCTCCAAGGTCTCTGCCACATTGAGACCAAGCGCGAACATCGACTTTGCCGATGCCGTCTCTAACACCGCGTGCAGAGACGTATAAAGTGCGGGATCATAGCAGATCAGCTCGTCCGCATCGGTGCGGATCACCCAGTCGAAAGACACAGCCAGCCCATCGGCAAAACTGTTCAGCACCTGCCCACGTCGCCGGTCGAACCCTTCCAGCGTTTCGCGGGGCACGGTGATCACGGTCGCACGCGGGCAAAGGCTGGCGATCTTGGCGTCGGCCCCGTGGGCGACGATATAGAGGTTATCAAACCCCAGCATGCGCCCATAATGCGCGTACCACTGGGACAGCGCCCAGTAGTCTTTGTAAACCATTGTGATCGCGCAAATATTCATGGTTTCTTTCTACGCGCTTTGCGATTTTCCGAACAGGGTATTTTGACGCGCACCGGTTCGAGGCCTTCACGCGCCTATATAAACAAGGCGAACCGCCTTATTCCGACCATATTTTATGTTGCTTTTTGGCGACACCGTTGCCATTATGTTGCCTAGGCTGGGGGGCGAACATGTCATTGGAAAAGCTGATCGATTTGGCAGGTGCCGCGAAAGCGGGCACGGGCGATGTTGCGTTTTGGGACAGCTGCACCCAAACCTTCGCCGATCTGGGCGTCACCGGCATCGGCTATGGCATCATCCCTTACGCCAGTGACGCGACCGTGCGCGGGTTTACCCAAGCCGGTTTCTTTCGCCACACCTACCCCGAAGACTGGGTCACCGCGGTCGAGGAACAAGCGCTGGTGGATGACGATATCTCGGTCGAGTTAATCGCCAATGGCACGAAAGAGGTGCTGTGGAATGACGCCAGCCTGTTGGACCACGCGACCGAACCGCAACAGATGCAATCCGAGCTTGAGAATGACATCGGCATGCAGTTCGGTGCGTCTTTCGCGCTGAACCGCACGCCTGCGGGTCAGGCTATCTCCGGCATCGGTCTTTGGGTGAGCGAGACACGCAGCGACCGCGAATTTGCGCTCTACTGGCAGCAGCATCGCAGCGCGCTACGACGTTTGTCCTTTGCAATGGATGAAGCGATCCGCCGCGATCACATGAGCGTGCTGGTCAACCTCACCCCGCGCGAACGGGACTGCCTCAGCTATCTTGCCATTGGCCTGCGCCCGGCCGAGATCTGCTGGACCCTCAAGATCAGCGAAAAAACCTTCGAGAAACACATCAAGGGCGCGAAAGAAAAGCTGCGGGCCAGCACACGCGATCATGCGGTCGCCAAATCACTGGTTTTAGGGCTAATCCAACCGTAGATGGGGGTTTTCCCCCGCTTGATCTACCCTTGGGTTACTGGCAGGTAGGGCGCATAGAACGGCATCACGATTTTCTCCAAGCAGGCCGGTGAGATAGGGCATATTCACGCTGCCTTTTCTCGTCATACTGGCATTGCTTCGCAAGTAATTCTTAGACCAAAGCGCGGGGTGGCAGTAATGCCGCCCCCATTTTGTATCCACTGGTCATAAAACGTGAACCGTCGCCCCATCCACAACTGACACGAGAAGGCCGCTACGTCAACTTATCACAAAGCCGTTAAATCCGTTGCCAGATGCGCATACCGCGATAAAAGAACGTTAGTTTTTTCACGATTTGCGAAACCTTTGCCGACTTCGGACCGTGGTTTCTTGCAGAAATCACGCGGAGCAGACGACAATGGCAGCGATCAACGGCACGACGGGGACAGACACCCTTCAAGGTACAGCAGAAGACGACCGGATCGATGCAGGTGCCGGCAACGACCGCGTGTCTGGCGAAGGCGGCGACGACCGGATCGACGGTGGCGCGGGCGATGACCTGCTGTATGGCGATGCGGGCGTAGGCACGGCCCCGGGCAACGACGCGTCCCCGATCACGTTGTCTTATGCCAGCCGCCTTTTCAACACGGGTAACTCTGCCGACGAAGGCGACAGCGTCTTTTATGACAACGTGGCAACGTTGGACAATGGCGGCGGCGTTTTTGCGCGGCTGGTGCTGGTCGACACCTCGAATGACGACATGCCCATCGACCTTACCGGTGGCACCGGCTTCGAGATCCTGCTGAACTCCGGTGATGGAAGCAGGAGCAGGTATGCCGGTGAAACCGCGACCTTCCGGCTCGAATTCTACGACCGTCAGCACTACATCGATACGGGCGAGTTCAAGCCGATCGCGCTGAATTCCACCGCGACCTTCAACGATCTGGATCGCAACAACCCCGGCGATCAGGAATCCGTGACGCTGGACACCAACAGCTTCACCTCCTTCGCGACCAGCGATGACACGTCGTTGAATGTCACCAATGCCGATGGCACCGTAACCGCAGCGGGCACCGAGGCGAACTCCCCCGACGATCAGGATGCCTGGTTCTCTGGCCAGTTCGAGAACCGCGAGTTTATCGAGTTCACGCTCGAAACCCGTTCCACACAGTCGGGCTTCACACTGTCTGGCGACCTGATTGATGACGCCGTTGTGACCCCGATCGAAGCGGGCAATGACACCATTCTGGGCGGCGAGGGCGACGACACGATCTTTGGCCAGGGCGGGAACGACAGCCTGGACGGTGGCGAAGGCGACGATCAGATCGAGGGCGGCGACGGGCAGGATACCATCACCTCGGGTGGCGGCAACGACCGCGCCGAAGGGGGTCAAGGCTCTGACCTGTTCAACTTTACCTCGGGCGGCAATCACACCATCGTGGGCGGCGAAGATGCCGACGGAACAGATGTCGACGTTCTGAACCTCAGCGGGCTGGATCGGTCGCAGTACACGCTGACCAAAACGGGCCCTGAATCCGGCACCATCGAATTCCGCGATGCCGACGGCAACGTGACCGGCACCACAACCTACTCCGAGATCGAAGAGGTCGTGATCTGCTTCACCCCCGGCACCACCATCGCCACGCGACGCGGCGAGATTCCGGTGCAGCAGATCAAGGTCGGCGATCTGGTCGTCACGCGGGATAACGGCCTGCAGCCGGTTCGCTGGGTGGGCCGCCGCAATCTGGGGCGCGACAACCTGCTGCGCACCCCCGGCTTTAACCCCGTTCGGATCAAGGCCGGTGCCTTTGGTGAAGGCGTGCCGCAGCGCGATATGATGGTCAGCCCGAACCACCGCATGCTTGTCGCCTTCTGAGACGGCCGAGGTGATGTTCAGCGAACGCGAAGTTCTGGTCGCGGCGAAACACCTGGTCGGCCTCGACGGGGTCGACACTGTCACGCCGGACAAGGTCAGCTACATCCACATGCTGTTTGACAACCACGAAGTCGTGTTTGCGGACGGCACATGGGCCGAAAGCTTCCAGCCGGGGGCACATTCGATGGCCGGAATCCAGTCCGAACAGCGCAGCGAGATCCTGTCGCTGTTCCCCGAGCTTGAGCTGGCTGACGGCATGTCCAACTTTGTCGCCGCGCGCCGGTCCCTGCGCGCGCATGAGGCGCAACTGCTGGTATCCGCCAGCGCCGCGTAAGGCGCGCCATCCGGTTCAACTAACGAAAAGGCAGCCCGTTCACCGGCTGCCTTTTTTGTCTCAATGACAGCGCGTTACCAAAAGGCCGAGATATAGGACCGCTCGGCCGCGCCGCCATGCTCTTTCCACGTCTTGCGCACCTGCGCCGCCAACGCCTTTTGCCCCGCGAACCATAAAAACCCGTCCGCTGCAGATAACACCGCGTCGCAGGCCGCCTGCCCCATCGTGGCACGCTCGGCCTCGTTGGCGATGACGACTTCCAGACCTGTGTGCTTTGGTAACGGATAATGCGCGGCATCTACATGGGAGGGGTAGAGCATGATGCGCCCGGTCAGATCGGGGTTCGCCTCCATGATACGGGCGATGGCCGGAAAGGCGGTATCATCGGCAAATCCGAACACCGGGCCCGTAATCGTACAGCCGCCACCGCCCGGTCCGGTGACAAGGATTTGCGTCCCCAGTTCAACGCTGCGCGCCCAATCGGTGGTGCGCCCACCTTCGTGAATAAACAGATCAAACACCAGCAGCCCGTTTTCCCGATCCACCCGCCGCGCGGTATAGACCGGCAGATGCAGCTTGTGTTCACCCTTGGGCCAGACCGTTGCCCCGTTCTCTCCGATGCGGGGCCATTGGGGGGGCTTGCCGGGTTGCGCGATGCCAAGGCGGAAATGGATCGCACTGTCAGAGAACCGCGCCACATCGCCCGCCAGCGTGACCCGCATAAACCCGCAGTCCAACATCTCGCGGTGCTGCACCGTCATCAACCGTGCATTGTCGGGCAAGGCACCCTGACGTACCCCATCCGACCAGCGGATCGCCTGCGCCGCATCGGGCATGACGCTGCCGATCTGATCTACTAGGCTGTCCTTCAATGTCTGCAAGAAATCGGCGCGCGCGGTCGAAATCTCGGCCTTGCAATGGGCACCCGACGGGGCAAAGGCGATCCGCCCATAATAGGTGCCCACGACAATCCCCTGCGCGCCATCCTGTTCGACGTGCAGGTCATGCTCTGCCGCTTCGGCCAAGGTGGCCTGACGCAGCGCGGCGAAGTTGACGCCGGGCAATTCGGTTTGTGCAGTATGATCAGACATGGGCCACCCCCTGTTGCGGTGCGCGCTGCCCCGAGACCCGCCAGATCAGCGGCAATGCCGCAAGCGAGACGGCACAGGCCACACCAAAAAAGAAACCGTAACCAAGATGCTCGGCGATGATCCCGGCGACCATGCCCGAGACCATGCTCACCGCCGCATCCATACATTGGAACAAGGTAAAATCGACGCCGCCCTGCCGCGGATCGGACCAGTTCATGAACTGCCCGTAAAGGGCGACGAACCCGAAGGCCATGACGGCCGCGCTGCTGACCATCGCAATCGGGGCCACCGTCGCGGCGGCGAAAATGCCGCCCGCCGCCGACAGGCCAACCACCCCGAGGATCAGCGCCTGAAGCGCCACCGCGCCGGCCAGCACCACGCGGGTGCCGAAACGGCGCACCACCGCGCCACCGGTCAGCGCCCCCGCAAAGCCCAGGGTCAGGCTGCCGACCCCGCTGAGCAGCCCAAGCTGGCCCAGATCATAGCCCGCATCGATAAAGTAAGGCCCGAACATCCCCATCGCGGTTTTCTGCGCCACGACATAAAGCGCCGCGACCAGCAAACCCTGACGCACCTCGGCGCGGGCCAAGGCGGTTCTAAGCCGCGGCTGATGCGGTCGCGCCTGCGCCGTTTTCGCCCGCGCGATGATCGCAAAGGGGACGCAGAGCACAGCAATCACCGCCGCCATCCCCCATGCGCCCACCAGCCATCCGGCGCGGTCCACGAGGATCAGGAACACGCCCCCGCCGATCGCAGCCCCCAGATAGGCGCCGCCCACCTGCGCCGCATTGCCCCAGCCGTATTCCGTGTCCTTCAACGCCGCCACGGCATAGCCGTCGCAGGCAATATCCACCGTGGCCGTCGCAAAGGCCGCCACCATCAGCACCGCCAAAACAGGCAGCACCGGCGACGGGCCGATCAGCCCCACCACGAAAAGCGCCGCGACCACCACCGCGGCGCCCAATGTTACAACTGTGACCGACCGGTCCCGCCCGCCGTCGGGCAGGCGGAACCGTTCAACCCTCGGTGCCCAAAGGAACTTGAGCGCCCAAGGCAGCACCAGCACCGAGATCAACCCGATCTGGTCCAGCGGCAGGTTCTGCGCGCGCAACACCCCCGGCAACCCGGACCATGTGACGCCCGCAATGACGCTTTGCGCGATATAGATGCCGCCGATCGCGCCGACGACACCCCAAGTTCCCTCAAGCCGCGCCATCAGAAGCGGTAGCTGACGCTGGCCGTCGCTGTGCGCCCTTCGTAGCGATAGCAATAGTCCGCGCTACAGGTCTGGTCGGTGTTGTCAAAGACGTTCTTGACGTTGATCTGCGCGCTCAGCCCGTCATAGCCGACTTCGCCAAAGTCATAGGACAGCGACAGATCAGCAAAGACCTCGGCATCGTTCTTGTAGGTATTTGCATCGTTGCCATAGCTTTCGCCGACATAACGCAGACCCGCCCCGAAGCCAAAGCCCTTGAACGCCCCGCTTTGCGGCTCGTAGAAGCCCCAGATCGATGCGGTGTGATGCGGCGTGGCCGACAGCTGGTTGCCCACGGTGCCGGTGGACCCTGCCTCGATCTCCATATCCAGATAGGTATAGGCGCTAGTCACGCGCAAACCATTGGCAAAGTTGAACTGGCCTTCAATCTCCAGCCCGCGCGACCGCAGATCATAGGGCACCTGCACTTGGTTCAAGCCATTGAACGTGGCCGGATCAACCGTTTGGAAGACCACACCGTCCTCTTGACGGATGTCAAACAGCGACGCGGTTACAAGGCTTTCGGTACCTGGCAGTTGGTATTTCACGCCCACTTCCTTTTGCAGCCCGCGCGTCGGCTCTGCTGCGCGGGCACTGTTGGGATCGCTGCTGTCGTCATAAACCAACCCTGTGGTCGGCACGAAAGAGCTGGACACATTGGCATAGACCGACAGATCGGTGTTGAACGCATAGCTCAGCCCGACACGACCCGAGAAACCGTTGTGCGATGTATCGGTGCCGTTCTGATTGGCATCAAAGGTGGTCATGTCGACCCAGTCGTAGCGCCCGCTAAGGAACATCGTCCACGGGCCGGAGCTCAGCTGGTCGTGCACATAGACGCCATACTGATACATTTCCTGACCGTTGGAATAGGGTTGTTCCACCGCGTCCGTGTCAGCGGCAGAGACATAGCCGACACCACCATAATAGGCGTCATAGGACGATTGCGTATAATCGAAACCGGCCACAACCGTGTGGTCAAACGCACCGGTAGAGAAATGCCCCTCGGCATAGGTATCGACCGAGAAATTCTCGGAGTTCTCAAGGTAATAGCCCCAGTAGCGCCCGAACCCCGTGCCCGCCGCATAGATGCCGCTAAACTCAAGATCGGCATCCACTTCGGAATACCGCAGGTTCTGGCGCAGGGTTACGCCATTGTCCATTTCGTGCTCAAGCTCGTAGCCGACGCGCCATTGTTCGTTCACAAAGTCATTGTAATCAGGATCGCCGACATAAATATCAGACGCCTCGCCCTGTGACGGGTTGTAGTAAGACGCCGTGCCGCCGCGCGTTGATTTAGAATATTCTGTCAGCACAGTGATCTTGGTCCGGTCCGTCAACTGATAGGTGAAGGACGGGGCCAGCAGCGCCAGATCATCGCTATAGCCCGGCAGCGGCGTATCCGCATCCCGCGCCACACCGGTCAGACGATAGCTGAGCCGTCCGTCGGTGCCGACGGGGCCGGTGAAATCGAACGCCAGCTCTTTGCGGCTGTCGGTGCCAAAGGTCAGCTTCAGCTCGTTATATTCTTCGTCCTTGGGGCGTTTGGAAATGATATTCACCAGACCGCCCGCACCGCTGACGCCATACATCGACGACGATGGCCCCTTGAGCACGGAAACGCCCTCGAACGTGTAGGGGTGGTTCTGGAACCACGCCGACGGCCCATTCACCTGACGCAAGCCATCGCGGAACAGCCCGTCATAGTAGGCCGAGAAGCCGCGTAGATAGACCGCGTCATAGCGCGAGTCGAAACCGAAGTTGGTGACATTGGCGCCCGAGGTATAGCCCAAGGCGTCCAGCAGCGTGCGCGGCTCCTGATCTTCGATCTGGTCCTGCCCGACGGTGCTGATCGCTTGGGGGATGTCACGGATGGGGGTGTCGACCCGCGTGGCCTGACGACCCGATTCGGCCACGTAACCGTTTTGCAGCAGCGTCGCGTCGCTTTCCGCCTCAAGCGTGAGCGTCCCCAGATCAAGCGTATCCGCCTCCTGCGCATAGGCGGGGTGTGATGCAGCCAGCGCGGCCACCAAGGCAATCCTTGAAATTTGCATGGAATTCTGTCCCTTACTGTTTTAGTCGGAAATGAACCGCCACGCGGCTATTGTCAAACTGAAATAGTAAGGTATTCGCCCACCCGAGACCTAATCAGGTCAGCGCGTCGGGGCAAGCCGCTGCGTCACAAACTTAGCGATCACAGGCGGAATCCCGCCTATACCCATGTATTTACATAATATTTTCAAATACCCCACTAAAACACTCCCCCTTGTCGGGGCGATGGTTATACCCTATAAATAAAGTAAGATATTCAACCGGACAGGTCCGAACCCTGCCCCATGTATGGACTTCTCTTGATATGGCATCTCTGGCGACCCTTCGGATCCTCGACCGCGACGACGCACCAGCACAGGCTCCCGCCCCCCGTATCACCCCCGAACAACGCGCCGCGCTGACCCATTTCCGGATGTCGGCGATGGCCTGTCGCGTCGCCGCGCGCACCGATCTTTACGAAGCCTGCGCCCTGCTCAGCCTTGATGGCGAGGACGCGAAACGCACATTTGTGGATACGCTGATCAAATGTCTGCCGAATGCAGTGCAGCGCAAGGTCGTCTGGTTCGCGCCGGGCACAGACACGCTTTCGTTTGACGAAGCATGGATCCTGCGCTGCCTGACCAGCATCCGCGAGGACGATCCCGCCAGTCTCAACTTCCTGATCAAGTCGCGCGTCGCCCCCGCGGACCGACGCTATATCGGCTATCTTCTCGGCCAAATTTCCGAGCAGTTTTCTCAAGTTTAGAATAATTCCAAAAAGACCTTGGCAAACCGTTTTTGGTGTCTATGTTGAATGGACAGCAAGCTAGTACCGTGCCAGCCAGTCAGAATTTTAATCACTTGGGGACGAGAAAATGAACCAGACAGCAGCTGCTTTGACAACCGATGCGAAAACAGCAATCGCCGATGCATTGAACCAATGCGTTGCGGAAACCGCCGTGACGACAATGCTGGCGCAAAACTTTCACTGGAACGTAAAAGGCATGGGTTTCGGCCCGCTGCATGACCTGTTCCAGAAGATCTACGAAGACCACTTTGTCGCGCAGGATGATCTGGCAGAGCGTATTCGCGCCCTTGATGTCCATGCCGAAGGGATGCTTGCGGGCATGCTGAAGCGGTCCAAGATCAACGAACACGATGGCTACGCCAACGACAAGGAAATGATCCGCATCATGATGGAAGCGCAGGAAACGCTGGCCTCCACCATCGCGGGTGCGGGCCAGTTGGCCGCCGACCACGGCGATACGCTGACAGAAGATCTGTGTATCGCACGCGGGACAGAGCACGAGAAATTCGCGTGGTTCCTGCGCGCACACCTCGCAGGCTAAATAGCCCGCCCGCTGATCCCGTCAGCACCCAAAATCAAATCGCGGCTAGAGAAGCTTCTCGGCCGCGATTTTGCGTTTTGCCAGCTTCTTGCGATAGGCCAGATCCCAATGGCTGTATTTGCCCAGACGTTCCTGTTGCGCGGTCAGCATCTGGATAAAGCCGACGCGGTGGCTTTCTTTCTTCAGCGATTTGAACATGGATTTCTGCGCCTTGGTCATCGAACACCCGATGCAATGGCCTTCGCGTTTGAACTTGCACACGTCGATACAGGGGCTGGGTGTTTTTGCCATGGGAAACCTTGCTGATTGATCCGGCGGTTTGCCCCCTGCCCGTGCAGGGTGCCAGCGGTAGCCTATGCCAGCAAAAGCAAGGCCGCGCCAGTGGGGGCGCGGCCTTGGTCGTTCAAATCATCGTTTGCCGAAGGGTGATCAGGCGGGATCAGCACCAAAGACACCGCAGGCAATCCGATCGCCCGCATCGCCTGAGGGTTGCGAGCTGTAGTCATCCTGCCCGCCGTGAATAACAAAGGCAGCGCCGTCATCATCCATCAGATGCTCTTCGACATTCAGGAACGGTAGGAACACTTCCTGCTCTACGGTGCCATCAGTGCTCACCGTGACATTCGGCATATCACCGGGGTGTGGGCCACCGGCGGTCAATACACCATGTTCGCGGTCCCCCGCGATATGTCCGCCCGCAGACTTGAACCCGTCGCCCGAACAATCACCGGTTTCATGCAAATGCACCGCGATGCTCCCTGCGGGCAGGTTGGACAGCGACAGTTTTGCCAGCGCCACGCCGGACTCGGTATCCTGGACCGTCACGGTCCCGACCTCTGCCCCCTCGGCATCCATAACCGGCGCAGTCGTCTCGGCGGCGAAAGCGGCGCTTGTCATCAGCCCGCAGGCCACGGCGGTGGTGAGTGCGAATTTCATTGGAATCTCCCTTTTCATGCTTGGGTTTGAACCGGCCAGCTGTGGTCGATTGGTCAAAGACCAACCCGCCGCATTTACCCAAAGTTCCAAGCCCCCGTGCCCACACGGCCAAACAACGCGCATCGGCAGAAGTTAGCCGCCCGCAGGAGGACGCGGAACCGCCGCGCCGCCTCTGTCGTTTCAACTACAGGTAACCACGACACAGGAGAGTTTCGACATGACTGCGACAACACATTCTAGCCTCGTATCTTCCTTCTGACGTGAATGGTACGAATGTTTACAGCCGCGACGGCACGCATATCGGGTCCATTGATCATCTGATGATCGACAAGCAATCCGGCAAGGTCGCCTATGCCGTGATGGGCTTTGGCGGGTTTCTGGGCTTGGGCGAGGATCACCACCCCGTGCCGTGGGGCAAGCTTGAATACGACACCTCGAAAGACGGGTTCATGACCGACATCACCGAACAGCAGGTCAAAGGCGCACCAACCCGCAGCGACGGTTGGGTGACAGACCGCGAATGGGAACGCCGGACCCACGAACACTATATGGTGCCGAACTACTGGATTTGATCCACAGAAGTTGACCACCGCAGGCCGTCCCCGCATTGGGGGCGGTCTTTTTCTGTCACCGCCCTATATCCAACCCAACAGCTTTCAAGAGACCGGATTGCCCCCATGCCCAGTTCCGCCCCCTGCACCCCTCTCCCGCACCCGTCTTGCGCGCAGGAGACGCGCTGATGTGGGAGGATCTGCTGAACGAATTCGCCCTTGCCCCCAGCCTGCCCCTGTCGGTCGTTGTGGCACGCACCCTTGCGACGGTGGTATTCTGCGGGCTGATCGGGCTTGAACGCGAAACCTCCAAACGGCCGGCGGGTCTGCGCACACATATGCTGATCGGCCTCGCGTCCTGCATCTACTGTCTGCTCACCCTCGCCCTGCTCGCCCGCAGCGCCGAATTCGGCGACACCATCCAGATGGACCCCCTGCGTATCATCGAGGCGGTGACCAGCGGCGTCGCTTTCCTTGCCGCGGGGCTGATCGTCTTTTCCCAAGGCAAGGTGCGCGGCCTGACAACGGGGGCCAGCATGTGGGTCGCCGCCGCCGTTGGCGTGGCTTGCGGCTTAGGCGAATGGACGATCGCGGGCATGACCGTAGTCCTCGCGCTGATCATCATCGCGCTGGTGCGAAAGCTAGAAAAACACGCAGGTACCTATGAAGAGCACGACTAGTCGCGGCCATCGGCAGCAATGCAACAGTTTGTGACCCAGAAACACGCGCCCTTGTTTTACAACTCCGGCGAAATACCCTAGCTGCATAGCAAATTCATATGAGGAATATCACGATGAGCGTTCGGGTTTGGATTGCAGGCTGTGCCGTATTGGCGCTGGCTGCTTGTGCGGATGTACAGACCACCACTGACAAGATGACAACGGACGACGGGTTCTTCAAGGAACTGCCCGAAGGGGTACGCCTGGTCGCGGCAAAAAATCAGGACCTCACAGCGGTTAAGATCGACCCCAGCAACGGATGCTACGTCTATCGCTACCGCGGGCCGGTCGAAACCACCTTCCTGCCCCTGCGCGCCGACAATGGCCGTCCGATCTGCACCCAAACGATCGCGGCTGCTGCGGCGGGCTAATCGCGCCCCGCGTCGTGACGTAAGAAAGCCGCCCGAAGCATCTCGCTTCGGGCGGCCCTTTCATGTCTGCAAAGGTCCGGACTTAGGTCGCAGCCGTCACCAGCTCTTCCGGCGGGTACAGGACCGCGCGCGATCCGGTGTTCACGTTCTCGTACAGGTCGTTGATATGCGCCATGATCATCCGCACGCAGCCAGAGCTTGCACGCCCGCCGATCGATTGCGGGTTAGGCGACCCGTGGATGCGCAGATAGGTGTCGCGGTTACCGACAAAAAGATACAGCGCACGCGACCCCAAGGGGTTCTGCGGGCCTGCGTCCATCCCATCGGCGTGTTGTTCATAAAGCTCTGGATCGCGGCGGATCATGTTCTGCGTCGGCGTCCAAGTTGGCCATTTCGCTTTGCGCTTGATCGAATAGGTGCCGGGCTCGTACAGGTCACCCCGCGCGATCGCCACGCCATAGCGCATGGCGGTGCCATTGTCCTGAATGTGGTACAGATACCGCGCGACCGCATCGACGTGGATATCGCCCGGCGTCAAACCGGGGTTCGCCTCTACCAGTCGGGGCAGAAAGCGGGGCGCGACGCCCCAGGGATTCGTCGTTGCAGGATCGTAGCCCGCAGGCGTTACCTGCGCATCCCATGCGTCCCACATCGACTTGTCTGTTGTCGCAGCGGCGGCGAGACTGGGGGCCAGAGGGGCAGAAAACAACGCGGCAGCGGAGCTGGTGATAAAATGGCGTTTGGTCAGCATGCGTGCACGCTCCTATTTAGTTAGTGCTTGACGATGTAACCCCCAATAGCGCGACCCTGTTCCCAAGAACCAGTCACATGGCTGTGTGAGTTTGTTTCGGCCCGCGCAAAATAGACCGCCCCCGGCAGAAACGCCACGGCTAGTTTCGCCTTAATTTCATGCAAAAACTTGGAACATTCCCGCGGGGGAGGCGTTATTTTAACAAGTGACCAATCTTTTGGGGTTTGCATGCCCATGTATTCCAGACGATCAGTTCTATTCGGCTTCGGTGCCGCAGTCGGCCT
Source organism: Sulfitobacter sp. R86518 (assembly GCF_042466275.1). Taxonomy (NCBI): domain Bacteria; kingdom Pseudomonadati; phylum Pseudomonadota; class Alphaproteobacteria; order Rhodobacterales; family Roseobacteraceae; genus Sulfitobacter; species Sulfitobacter sp. R86518. The sequence continues at coordinate 92,208 of NZ_JAXHCA010000006.1, read as the reverse complement.
TGCGTCCCTGCCGCGCCATGCCTTTGCCGCCCTTGATGGCACCCCCTTCACCTTCCTGTCCGATACCGAGGCCCGAAGCCTCGCGCTGCTGTGTGACACGCTGATACCGCAGGATGATTTTCCCTCGGCCAGTCAGGCCGGCGTGGTCGATTTCATCGACCTGCAGCTCGCGGGCGGATACGGGCGCGGGGAGCATCTGTATATGGACGGCCCCCACCCCCAAGGCACACCGGAACAAGGCTATCAATCTCCCATGCCCCCCGCCGATCTGTGGCGCGAGGGGCTGGCGGCGATGCAGACCGTCATCGGCCCGCTTGAAGGGCAACCGCAATCCGCGCTTGACCAGCTGATGACCGACCTGTCCGAGGATAGGCCCGCGCTTGCCGGTCGTGTCGGGGCCAAAACATTCTTTACCGAACTCCACGCCCTGACGAACCAGGGCTATTTTGCCGACCCGATCTATGGCGGCAACAAGGGCTATGCCGGTTGGCATATGGTCGGCTTCCCCGGCGCATTCGGCTATTACACCGACACGGTCGACGACCACAATCGCCCCTACCCGCAGCCCCCCATGGGCATTGGGCATCAACCGGGCACAAGCGACTTCAACTCGGAAAGGTAGATCATGGCACGGCGGCTGGCGAAAACAGATGTGGTCATCATCGGGGCCGGTTGGACGGGTCTGACAGCTGCATATGAACTTGCCCATGCCGGGAAACGCTGTGTGGTGCTGGAGCGCGGATCCTACCGCCATGATGCCGATGATTTCGCCGCCCCCAAGGAACATGACGAACTGAAATATGCGGTGCACCACGCGCATATGATCAACACCCGCAAAGAGACCCTGACTTTCCGCAACAACGCCAACCAACAGGCGCTGCCGATGAGAAGGCTCGGGTCGTTCCTGCCCGGTGTCGGGCTTGGCGGCGCGGGCATCCACTGGAACGGCCAGCTTTGGCGGCCCCTGCCGTCTGACCTCAAAATGCGCAGCCACTACGAAAACCGCTATGGTGCCGACTTCATTCCCGATGATCTGAATGTGCAAGATTGGGGCGTCACCTATGACGAGCTTGAGCCTCATTTCGATTTCTACGAGAAGATCTGCGGCACCTCTGGCACCGCGGGCCAGATGGCAGACGGCCCGCGTGAAGGCGGCAACCCCTTCGAAGGGCCGCGCAGCGCCGAATATCCCAACCCGCCCATGCGCCAGCCCATCGGCCCCACAAAATTCGGCGAGGCGGCGCAAAAGCTTGGCTATCACCCTTTCCCCATGCCTGCCGCCAACGCCACCAAGGAATACACCAACCCCTACGGGGCCAAGCTGCATCCCTGTACCTATTGCGGCTTTTGCGAACGCTTCGGCTGCGGCTACTATGCCAAGGCCGACCCGATCATCTGCGTCTATGACCAGATCAAATCCCACGAGAACTTCGAGATCCGCTATCAGGCGCAAGTCTTGCGGGTCGAGAAGTCAGAGGACGGCAAGACCGCCACCGGTGTCACCTATCTGACCGACGCGGGCGAAGAGGTGTTCCAGCCCGCCGATATCGTCTGCATGAACGCCTATGGCCTGTGGAACGCGCATCTGATGCTGGTCTCCGGTCTGGGCAAACCCTACGACCCGAAAACCCGCAGGGGCACCGTGGGCCGGAACTATGCCTATCAGACGATGGCAGGCGTGAACGTATTTTTCGATGATCAGGTGGTGACCAACCCTTTTATGGGGGCGGGGGCGCTCGGCACGGTGATCGACGATTTCAACGGTGACAACTTTGATCACAGCGATCTGGGGTTTCTGGGCGGCGGCTATATCGCCTGCACGCAGACCAATGGCCGCCCGATCAACTACCAGCCCACGCCCGAAGGCACGCCCGCATGGGGTGCCGACTGGAAACGTGCCGTGCGCGAGAATTACCTGCACCACGCCAGCCTGACCGTCCACGGGTCATCTATGGCGACGCCCGATAACTACCTTGACCTCGATCCAACATGGAAAGACGCCTATGGCCGCCCGCTGCTGCGGATGACCTTCAACTTCCCCGAAAACGACCGGCGCATGGCCGACTATGTGATGGGCAAGGCGCATGAGATCGCGCGCAATATGGAGAACGTGACATCCACCTCCGCCAGCAACCGCGCGGCGAAGGGCAGTGATTATTCCATCGTGCCCTATCAGACCACCCATAACACCGGCGGCACGGTGATGGGCACGGACCCGACCACCAGCGTCGTGAACCGTTTTGGCCAGATGTGGGATCATCACAACGTCTTTGTCTTTGGCGCAGGGCTGTTTCCGCAGAACCTTGGCTACAACCCAACGGGGCCGCTGATGGGCGTCGCCTATTGGACGCTCGATCACATGAAGAACGACTATATCGCCAACCCGCGCCCGCTGATGGACGCCTAAAGCAGAGGAGCCACCATGAAAATCCGTCACCGCCCCCTGCTCTGCCTCGCCCTCGCAGCCCTTTTGCCTGCGCTGGCCACCGCGCAGGCGATCCCTGCGGATCAGCCCTATGGTACGGCGCGCGATCTGTTCAACATGACGGTCGATACGCCGCCCGACGCCGACACGCTGGCACGGGGGCAGGCCATCGCGCTGCAAGGCGCGGGCGATGTGCAATCCTGCGTGACCTGCCACAGTGTCGACGGTCAGGGTGACGGGTCGGGCAGCTTCCCACGGCTGACCGGACAACCGGCGTGGTACCTCGACAAGCAGCTGGATGATTACGCCAGCGACGCGCGGCCCGACGACCTGATGACGCCCGTCGCGCAATCCCTCTCTGAAGATGACCGCGCCGCGGTCAGCGCCTATTACGCCTCTCTCGCCGCGCCGCTGCGGGTGGCGCGCGGGCAGGTCTCGATGCAAGACATCCAGAAAGGTGCCGCCATCGCGCGGGCCGGATCGCCTGACAAGGGCCTGCCCGCCTGCACCAACTGCCACGGGCCCGACGGCACGGGCAACCCGCCCTCGGTGCCCTATCTTGCCGGTCAATACGCCAACTACATGGTCCTGCAACTGGACCGCTGGAAACGCGGCCAGCGGGACAATGACTTTGGCGGCATGATGTCCGCCATCGCCCGCAAAATGACCGCCGAGGATATGCGCGCCGTCAGTGAATACTATGAACGCGTGGCCAACCCGCTGACGACGAAAGACCCTGAATGACCCACCACGCCCCTTCCCCCGCAACGCAACAGCACCGGAGACCCCATGTTTGACTGGATCACCGGCCTACTGGACGCCGCAGGCTATCTGGGCGTCGCGTTTCTGATGTTCGCGGAAAACGTCTTCCCGCCCATCCCGTCCGAGCTGATCATGCCGTTGGCGGGGTTTCTGGCCTATCAGGACCAGATGAACTTTGTCGGCGTGGTGATCGCGGGCAGCATCGGTTCGCTGGCGGGCACTTACCTTTACTACATCATCGCGCGCAAGATCGGGCACGATCGCGTGCGGCACCTTCTACAAAAGCATGGCCGCTGGCTCACCATGTCCCCCGAGGATCTTGACCGCGCGTCGGACTGGTTCGACCGCCACGGCAATCTGGCCGTGTTCATGGGGCGCATGGTGCCCGCGATCCGCACGCTGATCTCGGTGCCCGCGGGGCTAACGCCGATGCATCACCTGCCGTTTCTGGCCTTCTCGCTGGCGGGCACGGTGATCTGGAACACATTGCTGACCGGGCTCGGCTACGCGCTTGGGTCGCAATACGATCTGGTCGCGGACTACATGAACCCCGTGTCCAACGTTGTCATCGGCGCCTTGGTGCTGACCTACATCTACCGCGTGATCCGCAAGAAAGGCGGCAGCGCACAAGACGCCACGGGCTAGCCGTCGCTACGGGCGTGAACTGGTGACGGCTGTGATGTCGGGGCCACGTCCCCGGCAAGGGGGAAGGGAGTGTCCCATGACCAAGGATGTTTCAACAACGCCGGATCAAGACGGCGAGAAAACCGAACTTAAACGCGTGATGGGGCCCGGCTTGCTGCTGCTTTTCGTGGTGGGCGATGTCTTGGGCACAGGGATCTACGCGCTCACAGGCGAAGTCGCGGCAAAGGTCGGCGGCATTGTCTGGCTGCCGTTCCTCGTGGCCTTTGTCTTGGCCACCGTGACCGCTTGCAGCTACCTTGAACTTGTCACCAAATACCCCAAGGCCGCCGGTGCCGCGCTTTATACGCAAAAGGCCTTTGGCGTGCACTTCCTCACCTTCCTCGTGGCTTTCGCTGTGATGTCGAGCGGGATCACCTCGGCCTCGACCGCCTCGCAGGCCTTTGCCGAGAATTTCGGCAAAAGTTTCGGTCTGGGCGACGGGGCCTTCCTGATCACCGCCATCAGCATCGGCTTTATGGTGCTGCTGGGGCTGATCAACCTGCGCGGCGTCGGCGAAAGCGTGAAGGCAAATGTGGTGCTCACCTGCATCGAACTGACCGGCCTGCTGATCATCATCATGATCGGCGCCGCCGCGCTCATGGGCGGGCAAGGCGATTTCGGGCGCGCGTTCGATTTCAGCAGCGCCGGAGAGCAGGGCCTGTTCTGGCCCGTGATCGCCGCGACCACGCTGGCCTTCTTTGCGATGGTCGGCTTCGAGGATTCCGTGAACATGGCCGAAGAGGCCAAGAACCCCTCGCGCATCTTCCCCAAAGTCCTGCTTGGCGGGCTGCTGATCACCGGCGTGATCTATCTGCTGGTGTCGATCACCGCCATCGCCCTTGTCGACGCGAAGGCTTTGGGCGAAGGGGCCACACCCCTGCTCAAGGTCGTCGAAGCCGGCGCGCCCTGGTTCCCGCTCAGCGTCTTCGGCATCATCACCATGTGCGCCGTGGCGAACTCCGCACTGATCAACATGCTGATGGCCAGCCGCCTGCTGTATGGGATGGCGCAGGAAAAAGTCCTGCCCTCCATTCTGGGCAAGGTGCTGCCCAAGCGGCGCACGCCCTATACGGCCATCGTCTTTACCACCGGGCTTGCGATCGCGCTGATCACCTTTGTCGGCGCGGTGCCTGATCTGGGGGGCACCACGGCGCTGCTGCTGCTTGCGGTGTTCACGCTGGTCAATATCGCCGTGCTGGTGCTGCGCAGTGATACGGTGGACCACGACCATTTCACCAGCCCCCTCGGCCTGCCCTATATCGGCGCGATATCTTGCGCCTTTTTCGTCGGCCCGTGGACGGGGCGCGACAGCGTGCAATACCTCATCGCCGCGGTGCTAATCGGCTTGGGTGTGGTGCTCTGGGGTGCGACCGTGTTCTACATGAAATCAAAGGGGCAGGACCCGCTTGCCTCGGACATGGACAAATTGTCAGAGTGAAAGGAGCCCCCTTGCAACACCCTTGGCGCATCTATGCAATCGCCCCGGCCGCCCTGCTTCTGGCGGGCTGCGAGGGGCGTCAATCCGTGCTTTCCCCCGCCGGTCAGGACGCGTCGGATGTGCTGAACCTCTTTTGGGTGATGCTGGTCGGCGCGGTGATCCTGTGGACCCTCGTCGCAGTGCTGTTCATCTACGTCACGCGCATCAACCCCGGTGCCATGCGCCGCTGCACTGCCGAGATGCTGATCGTCGGCGGGGGCATCCTCTTTCCCGTGGTCCTGCTGGGGGGGCTGCTGATGTACTCGCTGCCGCTGATGGGACCGACCCGCGCCGAAGGGGACGGGCTGGTCGTGCGGGTCACCGCCGAACAATGGTGGTGGCGCGTCGAATACCAACAGCAAGGAGAGACCAGAACAATCGTCTCGGCAAATGAGCTCCGCCTGCCCGCCGGCGCCCGGACCGAGCTTGTGCTGAACGCCCATCGGGTGATCCACTCCTTCTGGGTGCCGGCCCTTGGTGGCAAGACCGATATGTTCCCGGGCCGTGAAACCCGCATGACCCTCGCGCCCACCGATCCCGGCATCTACCGTGGCCAATGCGCCGAATTCTGCGGTGCCTCCCATGCGTTGATGGCCTTTGAGACCGTGGTGATGCCCCCCGATGAATTCGACCAATGGCTTAGCGCAGAGGCGCGCGATGCCAAGCCGCCCCAAGACGCGCTGGCCCAAGCTGGCGCGACCCTGTTCATTGATGAAGGCTGCGGCGCCTGCCACAGCATTCGTGGCACCAAGGCCATCGGCAAGACCGGCCCCGACCTGACCCATCTGGCAAACCGCCACTCGCTCGCCGCGGGCACTCTGCCCCTGAACGCGCAGGCTATTGCCAGATGGATCGGCCACACCGACACGATCAAACCCGAGGTCAATATGCCCACCTATGACTTCCTGTCCGACGACGACCTCGCGGCGCTCGCCGCCTATCTGGGGGGGCTGGAATGACCCGCAGATACCCCGATGTGCTGGACCCCCAAGGCACCTACCCCCCGACCGAGGATATGCTCGCCGAACCCGTCCCGCAGGATGTCCAAGAGGCGCAGAAAAAACGCCTGCGTGCGGCTTGGAAAACGCCGCAAGGCTGGCGCTACTGGTCGGCGGTGAACAACACCGAGGTCGGCATCTGGTACACGATGACCGCGTTCTTTTTCATGCTCTGTGCGGGTATTCTTGCGGTGCTCATGCGCACCCAGCTTGCCGTGCCCGAGAATGACTTCCTCGACGCCGACCGCTATAACCAGTTCTTCACCATGCACGGCTCGGCGATGATGTTCCTCTTTGCCGTGCCCATGTTCGAGGCGATCTCGATCCTGCTGCTGCCCGGGATGCTAGGCGCGCGCGACATGCCGTTCCCGCGGCTCAGCGCCTATGGCTACTGGTGTTTCCTGATCGGCGGCATCTTTGTCTTCGGGTCCATCCTGTTCGATTCCGGCCCCAAGGCGGGCTGGTTCATGTACCCCCCGCTCGCCACGAAGGAAGAAGGCATCGGCCCCGATGTCTGGCTTCTGGGCCTCTCGTTTATCGAGGTCGCCTCCATCGCCGCGGCGGTCGAGCTGATCGTCGGCGCGCTCAAATGCCGCCCGCCGGGGATGCGCGTCAACATCATGCCGCTGTATGCGTGGTATGTGATGGTCGTCGGCGGGATGATCCTCTTTGCCTTCCCGCCGCTGATCGCGGGGGATTTCCTGTTCGAACTCGAACGTTCCTTCGATTGGCCGTTCTTTGATCCCGTCCGGGGCGGCGACCCGATGCTCTGGCAGCATCTGTTCTGGATTTTCGGCCATCCGGAGGTCTACATCATCTTCCTGCCCTCCATCGCGATCGCCGCGATGATCGTGCCCACCGTCGCGCGCACGCCCATCGTGGGCTATTCGTGGATCGTGCTCAGTGCGGTTGGCACGGGGTTCTTGTCCTTCGGGCTTTGGGTGCATCACATGTTCACCACCGGCCTGCCCCAGATCAGTCTGGGTTTCTTCTCGGCCGCGTCCGAGGCCGTGGTGATCCCCACCGGCATCCAGCTTTTCGCCTTTGTCGCGACGCTGATGGTGGGACGGGTCAAGATGACCCTGCCGATGCTCTGGATCGCGGGGGCGCTGGCGATCTTTGTCACGGGCGGGCTCACAGGGGTGATGCTGGCCATCGTGCCCTTCAACTGGCAGGCGCATGACAGCTATTTCGTGGTGGCCCACCTGCATTACACGCTGTTCGGTGGCATGGTGTTTCCGGTCATGGCGGGGGTCTATTATTTCTTTCCGTTCTTCCGTAAAAAGCTTCTGTCCGAAACCCTTGGCCGTTGGGCCTTCTGGCTGATCTTTGTGGGCTTCAATGTCACCTTCCTGCCGATGCATCTGACGGGGCTCAAGGGGATGCCGCGCCGGATCTTCACCTACCCGGGCAGCGCCGGCTGGGACTGGCTCAATATGATGTCCACCGTCGGGGCCTATATCACCGCCGCAGGCTTTGCCGTCTTCGTCTACGATCTGCTGCGGCCCAAAGCCTATCAGGGCCAGATCAAGCGCAACCCTTGGGGCGGCGGCACGCTGGAATGGGCCCATGACGTGCCCGAAGAGGCATGGGGAAACCGCTCCGTGCCCTATATCACCTCGCGCTACCCGCTGTGGGACCAGCCCAAACTGGTCGAGCGTATGGACGCGGGACGCTACTATCTGCCCGACGCCCCCGAGGGCAAACGCGAGACGCTGATCACCTCGGTCATCGACGCAAAACCGCTGATGGTGCAGCGCGTCACCGGCCCCGCGTGGATCACCATGCTCGCCGCCTTTTTCACCGGCGGGGCGTTCATCTTCCCCACCTTCCACATCTACGAACCCGCCATCGTCTGCGGCGCCTTCGCCATTGTCTGCGTGCTCTACTGGCTCTGGACCAGCACAGCACAGGTGCCGGATCAGGAACGTAAAGACGTGGGCCTCGGCCTGAGCTTGCCGACCTACGCCTCGGGGCCGACCTCTGTCGGGTGGTGGGCGGTCTGGATCACGATGCTGGGCGACAGCACCGCCTTCGCCAGCCTCGTCTTCGGATTCTTCTTCTACTGGACCGCACGCCCGGACTTTATCACCATGGGCGCGGACCACGCGACGGGCACCGCCGTGGCGCTCGGGGTCACGCTGTTTGTGGTCTCATGGGCCGCGACCGTGCTCGCGCGCGAGGTCAATAAACGCAGCCATATCACGCTGGCACGCCTCTCATTGGCACTGGCGGCGATCTGCACCGCGGGCGGAGCGGGGCTGATCATCCTGTCGGTCCTCGACCTTGAGCCCACAACCCATGTCTACCCCGCGACCATGTGGGCGCTGATGGTCTGGCTGGTGGCCCATGCCCTGCTGGGGGTCATCATGCAGCTTTACGCGCTGGCAGGGTCGATCTTTGGCAAGGTGACCCCGCAATATGACGCCGATCTGTGCAACGTCACGCTGTTCTGGCACTTCATGGTGCTGACCGCACTGGTCACCGGCTTTATTATGGGCGTGGCCCCAAGGTTGCTGGCATGAACCAGATCTCTACCGAAGAAGAGCAAGAGGAATTCCTCGAGGAACAAGACAGCCTCTGGCGGCTCGCCCTCAGCCCCACGCTTTGGGCGCTGCACTTCGTGATCTGCTACGGTGCCACAACCGTATTCTGCGCCGATCATATTCTTGGCGTGGATTACCTCAGCACGCTGCGCCTTGGCATCGGGCTGCTGACCATAGGCGTTCTGGCGGCGATCATCTGGCTGGGCTGGGGCGCGTGGCGGCAATGGGATGTGGTGCGCGACCGCGAATGGGAAAACGACGCGGGCAACAACGAGGACCGCCACCAGTTCATGGGCCACGCGGCCTTCCTGCTGTCGCTGATCTCGGCGGTCGGGGTGATCTATGTCTCGCTCCCCGTGCTCCTGATCGCCAGCTGCGCATGACCCGCGTGGCGACATATCTGGGGTTTGCCCTGCTTGGCCTGCTCTGGCTGGTCCCGCTGGAACGGCTGACCGGTGCCGCCTTCCCCGTCCATATGCTGCGGCATATGGGGCTGGTCGCCGTGGTCGCACCGCTGCTCGCCTTCGGACTGGGCGACCGGCTGCGCTGGCTGATGATCTCTCCGCTGATCGCGACGGTGCTTGAATTCATGGTGGTCTGGGCATGGCACCTGCCGCAGCTGCACGGGATGGCCTATCTGCTGCCCGCGGGCTTTGCGCTGGAACAGGGCAGCTTCCTGATCGTCGGGCTGCTGGTCTGGGTCAGCGCCCTGCGCGCGCACAACGGTCTGGCGGGGGCCGGATCGCTTCTGCTGACCTCGATGCATATGACCCTACTGGGGGCGCTGCTGATCCTCGCCCCCCGCGATGTCTTTGCCGAGATTTGCGGCCGCGCCGCCGATCTTGGCGGGCAACAACTGGGAGGGCTGCTGATGCTGGGCATCGGCACACCGGTCTATCTGATCGCCGGATTGTGGCTGGTGGGCCGCGACCTGCGCAGCACCGACCCCGCACCCCAAACGTAACGGAGCAAACGCAATGAGAACCGTGATCAAAACCCTGATCGTTCTGGCCCTGCTGGGGGCTGTCGGCGCGGTGACCATCGTGGGGCTGGGGCTGTTCAACGTCTCTGCCCGCGCGGGCCATATTCCGGGCGTGTCCTGGGTGCTGCACACCGCCTATCGCCAGTCGGTCAAACTCCGCGCCCCTAACGCCGAACAGGTGCCCGACCTGTCCGACCCCGATCTCGTCGCCCTCGGCGCGGGGCATTTCGACAGCGCCTGTAGCTTCTGCCACGCTGCCCCCGACCGCATCCATTCCGCCACCGCCGACGCCATGTCGCCCGAACCGCCCCATATCACCGACGCCGTCGCCGACTGGCAGCCGCAGCATCTGTTCACCATCGTCAAGGATGGCGTCAAGATGAGCGGCATGCCCTACTGGCCCGCCGAAAACCGCGAGGACGAGATCTGGGCCATGGTCGCCTTCCTCACCCATGTCCGAACGATGGAGGGCGCGGGCTTTGACGCGCTGCTGGCGTCAAACGCACCGGCCGAAGACATCGCGCTGACCTATTGCGCCTCTTGCCACGGCGCAACGGGCGACAGCAAAGGCAACGGCCATATCCCTCGCCTCGATATCCTCGACGAAGGATACATGCAGGACGCGATCACCGCCTATCGCACAGGCGCGCGGGACAGCGGCTTTATGGCCCACGCAGCGACGCAGCTTCCCCCTGATGCCCTGACCCGCGTGATCCGCCACTATGCCGCATCTTCGCCCGATGGCCCGACCCCGACAGCCCCCCTGCCCCCGACAGAGCTTGAGATGATGGAGCAAGGCGCCGGCGTCGCCGCCATCGGCAATATCGACGCGCCGTCTTGCGCGTCCTGCCACGGCCCCGGTCTGGAACAAACCAAACCCGGCTTCCCGCGCATCAGCGGCCAGCCGCGCCCCTATCTGGCGCAGCAGCTGAAGCTTTGGCGCGATGGCACACGCAGCGGCGGCCCCCGCAAAGAGCTGATGGAAAAAGCCGCCCGCAACCTGTCAGATGCCGAGATAGAGGCGTTGGCGCTGTATTATTCCCAACTTCCCGCGGAGTAGGCAGAGAGGGTAACCCTAGTTGAGCGCGTCGTAATCGCTGCGCAGAAACATCTTTTTGCGCCGCGACCAATGCAGCCCGACATCGCGGGCCGTCCGCTCCATCCCGCGGTGCAGGGCGCGGTGCCGCAGATAGGGCACCCAGCTGCGCAGTTTGATCACATTCGGATCGCCAAACCCGTCCACGATCAGCGGTTGCCACTTACCCTCCTGCTGTCCCCAGACGATGCAGCGGGAGTTCAACCCTGGGGCCACCACCCCAAGCGCAAAGACCGCGCGCGAGAAATCGTTCAACGCCTTCAGCGCCGCCGTATCCAGCAGATCCCGCGCGACGAATTCGTCCAGCGTCATCCCCAGACCGCCGCTTTCCGGCCCGACCCGCTGCATCAACAGCCCCATATCCGTCCGCATCACCCCGCTGGTGAATGCAATCGGCGAAGCAATGCCCGCGTCATGGCTGCGAATCCGCACTTCGATGTCATGGGTCAACTGGCGCAACAGCATGCGGTGTCGCGTCGTCGGGAAATGTTTGTAAAGAAACGGTCTGACCCGCCCCGTGTCCTCCGCCCGCAGCGCTTTCATCGGTACTTTCACAACAAGATCATCGGGCGCTTTCACAGCAAAGACCGCCCGGCCCTGCTCTTGTTTAAGCAACGTACCGGTTTCCATGTGAAGCAATTCGGCTGACTGTGTCATCTACACTATTTATCTTTAACTGTTGGTACTTACTAAGCAAAGCGCGTCACACCGCATGCGTAACCTGAAGTTGCGCACACTGTCAAAAATTATCTTAAAAAGGGCGGACAGCCGCCGCAGATGCGCAATATTTCGCACAGTGAAATGCTGAGACCCCGCTTGACATTCCCCTGCGGCACTTTGATTGACATGCGTTAAGAACGATAGAAACCATAGAAAAGGGTGGAATGTGCGTTTTCTCGCTGGAGTAGCATCCCTCATCTGCGCTGTTAATCTGATTATCGGAAAAGTCTTTTCCTGGCTCGCGCTGGCCATTGTCGTCGTCTGCTTTACCGTAGTGGTACAAAGATACCTCTTTGCCACCAGCTATGTCTGGATGCAGGATCTCTATATCTGGCTGAACGGGGCGATGTTCACCGCGGTGGCAGGCTTTGCCCTGCTGCGCGACGATCACGTGCGCGTCGATATCTTTTACCGTCCCGCCAAACTGCGCACCCGCGCCATCACCGACCTGATCGGCGTGGTCATCTTCCTGCTGCCCTTCACATGGATCGTCTACATCTATTCGATGCCCTTCGTGCAGCGCGCTTGGGGCTATCATGAAGGCTCTGCCAATGTGGGCGGGATGCCGGGGCTTTATATCCTCAAAACCTTTATCATCGTCTTTGCGGCCCTCATTGCGGCGCAAGGCATTGCCATGGCGATCCGGTCCATTCTGGTGCTTGGCGGCAGGGCTGATCTTGTGCCCGCCGCGATGCAATACAGCCCGGACGCCATCAAACCCGCCACCACCGAGGGAGCCGCCTGATGGACCCGATCATGATTGGCGAGATGCTCGCCGCGCTGATGTTCTTTGGGGTCATCGGCTTTTTGCTTCTGGGCTTCCCCGTGGCCTTCACCCTCGCCGGGACTTCGTTACTATTCTGCGGTGTAGGCATGGCTTTGGGCGTGTTCGACCCGTCCAACTTCGGGTCTTTGCCCAACCGCTATATCGGCTTTATGACGAACGAAGTGCTCGTCGCCGTGCCGCTGTTTATCTTCATGGGCGTGATGCTGGAACGCAGCCAGATCGCTGAACAACTGTTGCTCACTATGGGCAAGATGTTCGGCAATATGCGCGGCGGGCTTGGGATCTCTGTGGTGCTGGTCGGGGCGATGCTCGCGGCCTCTACGGGTGTGGTGGGCGCGACCGTGGTGACGATGGGGCTGATCTCGCTGCCCGCGATGCTGCGGGCGGGCTATGACCCGAAACTGGCCACCGGCGTGATCTGCGCCAGCGGCACCCTGGGCCAGATCATCCCTCCCTCTACCGTGTTGATCTTCATGGGCGATATGCTGTCGGGCATCAACTCGCAGGTGCAGATGGCCAAGGGCAACTTTGCCCCCACGCCTGTCTCTGTCGGGGATCTCTTTGCCGGGGCCCTGCTGCCCGGGCTGCTGCTCGTGTCGCTCTACCTCGGGTACGTGCTGTTCAAAGCCGCAACAGACCCTAAATCCTGCCCTGCCACCCCCGTTCCAGCGGATGAGAAATCAAAGCTGCTGCGCGAGGTCTTTGTGGCGCTTGTCCCGCCACTGGCGCTGATTTTGGCCGTGTTAGGGTCTATTCTGGGCGGTATCGCCACCCCGACAGAGGCCGCATCCGTCGGTGCCGTTGGTGCCATGATCCTCGCCGCATTGCGCTGGCGTCTGTCCTTTGGCGTGCTCAAGGAGACGATGGTCGCCACCGCCACAATCACCAGCATGGTCTTTGTGATCCTGTTGGGGGCCTCGGTCTTTTCGGTCGTGTTCCGTATGATGGGCGGCGACAATCTGGTGCATGAGTTCCTCAGTAACCTGCCGGGCGGCACGCTCGCTGCGGTGGCCGTTGTCATGCTGATCATGTTCTTCCTGGGCTTCATCCTCGACACCTTCGAGATCATCTTTATCGTGATCCCGATCACCGCGCCGGTGTTGCTGATGCTGGATGTCGATCCGATCTGGCTGGGTGTGCTTGTGGGGGTGAACCTGCAAACGTCGTTCCTGACCCCACCCTTCGGCTTTGCGCTGTTCTACCTGCGCGGCGTCGCCCCTGCGGACCTGCCCACCAGCGCAATCTACAAAGGCATCCTGCCCTTCGTGATGCTGCAGGTGGTGGCAATCGCGATCCTGTTCATGTTCCCGCAGATCGTGACCTGGTTGCCCAAACTGATCGCAGGCTAAGGGTATCGCCCTCCCTGGGGGGCGATCCGCAGGTTTGAAAGTGGTAGCCCCGGTGCATCAACCGCTGACCGATGCAGATGGCACACCGGGCGGGACGGGGATTAGGCCCCTGCCCCATCACAAAAAAAGGCCCGGTGTTTCCACCGGGCCTTTTCTGTATCCGACGGGCGGAGCTTAGTATTTCAGGAAGCTCTGACGCGCCTGAATGTAGGGGCTGTCGATGTTCTCTGTCCGGGTGCGGACAAGGTTCAGCGCTTCGACAAAGCTTTCTGCGGTTTTCTTGACCAACGGATCGTCGCTGCTGCGCAGTTCTTCGACCACCTCGACCGAGGCTTTGGCACCGGCTTCCATAATGTCGTCGGGGAAGTTGCGGACGGTCACGCCGTGCTCTTCCACCAGCGTTTTCAGCGCGCGTGGATCGTTGGCATAGAAGTCGGCCGCGACCTGATCGTATTCCGCCTGGCTTACATCACGGATGATCGCCTGCAGGTCTTCGGGCAGTTCCTGATACTTCTTCTTGTCGACGACAAGCTCGGTCGCGAGGCCGGATTCAACGAAGGACGGCATGTAGTAGTTCTTGGCAACCTGATGGAAACCGAGCGCCAGATCGTTGTAGGGGCCGACGAATTCGGCTGCGTCCAGCGTGCCCGATTGCAGCGCCTGAAAGATCTCGCCTGCGGCCATGTTGGTGACCGTCGCGCCCAGTTTCTCCCATACGCGACCACCCAGGCCGGGGGTCCGGAAGCGCACGCCTTTGACATCGTCAAGGCTGGTCAGCTCGTCGCGGAACCAACCGCCTGTCTGCGTGCCGGTGTTGCCCGACAGGAAGCCCTGAACGCCGAACTGGTCATAGATCTCGTCCCAGATTTCCTGACCGCCCATATAGCGCATCCAGGCTGTCAGCTCTGGCGTGGTCATGCCGTAGGGCACGCCGGTAAAGAACGACAGCGCAGGTGACTTGTTCTGCCAATAATAGGCGGCACCGTGGCTCATCTCGGCGGAGCCATCGATCACGGCGTCCAGCGATTGCAGCGGCGGCACCAGCTCACCAGCGGAGTAGACCTGCACGGTCAGGCGGCCACCGGAAGCGGCGGTGATGCGGTCTGCCAGACGCTGCGCGCCGACACCCAGACCGGGGAAGTTTTTCGGCCAGGTGGTGACCATGCGCCATGTGATGTTGCCTTGCGCAACGGCGGGTGCGGCGAGTGTTGATGCGGCGGCCCCTGCCCCTGCAATACCTGCGCCACGAATGAATGAACGACGATCCATGATGTTTCTCCCAAGATCAGATTATGTCGATAAGGTCTTTGCTGACATCTGCCAGCCCTCCCCTATGGGCGCACGTTAATCCCGCGTTTCAGGGGATGTCCATGGGTCAACGTCGGGTTCAGGTACTGATAGGGCGGAATCACGGTGAAATCTGCATTATTGAGCCGCAAAGCTGTTTTGAATCAACGCGTTAAGCCGATATTCCCGCCGAAAACCCCCTGTTTTATTGGGAAATGGGGCAATTGCGCTCTCGCCCCCTCAACGAACAAAAAAAGGGGGCGACTCTGCGCCCCCTTCCCTGCCATCTCTATCATTTACCCTTGCCGGTTACCCATGGGTAACCCGATGCGCGGTGGTTACCCATGGGTAACCGGGTGGGCAGCGGTTACCCATGGGTAACCGATTACCGAATCCGCGGCCCGTTGCTGAGCACCTCTTCAAAGGCGCGCACTGCTTCTTCCAGCTGCTTCTTGGGCATGGTGGCAAAGTCGATATCGCTCATCAAACGACATTCTCCGTGGCGGGCGGTGACCTTGGTCTGGCCGACGTAGAATTCAAACTTCTGCTTCGGCTCTGCCTTGGAGGCGGGCTTCTCTGTCGGTTCGGTCGAGGTGGTCAGAAAATCCTTGAGGATTTTGTTTTGCTCGTCCGGTGTCGACGCATCGGAGAGTTTCTCCTGCAAGACGCTGGCTTGATCCGGTGTGCGCAGCGCGCGCGCGACATCGACACCCAGATTACGCGGCACGGCCTTGGGCCACTGCAAGCTCCCCTCCAAAGCAGAGAGAAGGAAGACGAAGCTTTTGATGTAAGACCGCTTGGTCTTGTGCAGCGCGCTGTAAAGACGAGTCACCAGCTCTGCCGGGTCGATCTCTTTCACTGCGTCATCCTTGGCGGCGGTGATTGCAACTTGTGCCATCTCGGCAAAAGACAGGTCTTCGCGCACGACGTTCTCTTCGACCATATCCACATAGCGCGAAATGCGGTCATCCTCGCCCACTTCTACCCGCGCGGTGATCGTGCCAAAGCGGTCGTCTTTGGTTTCGGAAAACAACTGCGACAGGGCGGTGAACCGGCGCCAGCCTTTCTTGAGCTGGTAGCGCCCGTTCGGCCCGACATAGACCTCGACGGGTTCGCGCTGCCCGCGTTCGCGGATCGAGGATTTAAGCTCCTCCATCTCGTCGGACTGCGCGACTTCTTCCAGCGCAAGGCGATCGCGCGGCAGATCGTCGGTGAAGATTTCCGACAGGTCGATCTGGTAGAGCACGCGGCCTTCGCCTTGGGCCTGCCGGAAAGTCTTGGCGTCTTCGGCGTTGCGGCGGCGCTGTTCGATTTTGGCTTCAGTTGCCTCTTGCAGATTTTCAGCCACGTCCCGCACGGCGGCGCCCATTGGGCCCGGCTGGCGGTTGCGGCGACTGCCGGATGTGGGGGCTTCTACCGGCGCGAAGCCGAATTTGTTTTTACTGCTCATTCTGCCTTCTCCTTACGTTTTCCGTTTTCTTTCCACGCTTCGAGCACGGTTTGCAAAAACTCGTCATAGGCACGGTCAAAACTCTGCCGCGCCCGTTTCCATGTTTCGCGCGTCATCTGGCGATAGTCCTGTTCGTAAACCGACATCTGGAACCGGCCCGACTGTTCGACCGCGCGGGTCATTTCAATCGGGTGGGCGCAGACGTCGGCGCCGAAGACGTTCTTGAACGCGTCGATCATGGCGCTGTGCAGCGGATTGTTGGATTCAAAACGGGTCATAAGTAAACGGATGTCGGAAAACTGTTTAGGAAGCGTAATGCCTGCGTCCGCTGCGAGGCTTGCAAACCCTTCCGAGATATCGGCCATCGCGTCGCCAAGCTGGCCCAGATAGCTGGTCGTACTGTCATATTCCCAGTAGCCCGGGCCCGAGGGGATATAGAGGATATCAGCCGCAAACGCGGCGTTTAGGGACTGGTAGCCGATGGCGGGCGGGCAGTCGAAAATGATGATGTCATATTGATCGTCGGGCAGTTCATCGAGGTAGCGCGCGACGCAGCCGAAAAAGCTCCATGCCTTGTGGAGCGCGCGGTATTGGGCCGAGGCGAATTCGACGAAGGCCGCGTTGGCGCAGGACGGGATGATGTCGATCGTGGGCCAGCAGGTGGGCTGGATGAATTCCTGAAACCGCTGCGCGCCGATGGATTGCACGTCTTCGGGCAATTCGTCCGCGGCGGGGTAGGGGCAGTCATCGGGGTCATCATAGCTTTCCATGATCCGGTTGGATTCCCGGCAAAGGTCGCGGCACATGATGCCCCAGACCGTGTGGCTTTCCTTGACCTCGGTCAGCCCCATCGAATGGGTCAGCGTCGCTTGCGGGTCGAAGTCGACGCAAAGCACGCGGTAGCCGTCAAGGGCGGCGGCATGGGCGAGGTGTTGTGCGACGACCGTCTTGCCGACACCGCCTTTGAAGTTCGACACGGCCACGCGCATGGCACGGCCGCGGGGGCGTTCGGGCAGCAGTTTGCGGCCGCGGAATTTGGCACGGCGGCGCAGCTCATTGATCTCTTCGAGGCTGAACCAGCGCTGGCGGCCATCTTCTTCGGTGAGCCCTTGGGGCAGGGTCGGGTCGTCCGCCAGCTTCTTGCGCAGGGTGTCAGCGGGGACGTCAAACATGAACTGGCTGATCTCCCAGATAGAGAAGGGGCGCAGGGCCTTGATCTCTCCGGGGGAGAAGGTCGCGCGGCGCACGGCGGCCTGTTGTTCCAAGCTGCGCTCGTTCATGTTAAGAAGGTCGTTGTGATTTCTCATCTATCTACTCGCGTTTTTAAGCCTCGAATTTCGAATAACGCGAATTCGGCAATTTGGCAAAACCTAATTTTCCCGAAATTCGTGCGCTGATCCTGAAGAACGGGTTTATTTCGCTGCGGTTAACGCGGGGCAAAGAGATTTTGGTGACAGGCAAGGGGCATATGGGGCTGTTTTGGTGACAGCGATCCCCTGATATGGTGACACCTTAGCGTCCCCCTTAACCTATTAACCTTTACCAAATTGAATTTGGATTAAGGAAAAGGGTAATTCCTGTTTTTCCCAGCGGGTTGACAGAAGACGGGATTTAGAGCTTTGTAGAAAGCATAAACGGAATCGGCTCAAAGAGGCTGACCGATAAAAATAAGACGATACATCGAGTAGGCAAAACCATGAACCCATTGCGGCTGACCGGCCCTGAAGCCGGGGTGATCAAGTACGACCTTTTGACCGCTTTGAGCGTGGCGGGGTTGAACGGATCACCGACCTTGCAGACCTCGTTGATGCGGCTGATCGCGGCGGTGACCTCGCGGTATAATTGGCGCGCTGACGAGCTGAGCGTGGGGCAGCGCGACTTGGCGCGGATGTGGTCAGTGAATGAACGCACGGTAAAACGCGAGATCAAACGGCTGACCGACGCGCAGCTGTTGATTTGTACGCGCGGCGGCGTGCGGGGTAGGGTGGCGGCCTATCGGTTGAATTATGCGCAGATCGCGCGGCTGTCAGAGCCGTGCTGGCCGCTGGTCGGGCCGGATTTCGATGCGCGGATGAAAGAGCGGTATCGCAGCGAAACGCCGGTCAAGGTGGTGCAACTGGCCGATTACGCGAAACCCGAGGCGTCGGAGCCCGCGCAGGGCGGGCCGGGCACGTGGCAACGCGCGATGGTGAACCTGTCGCGGGAGAACGCGGATCAGTTCAAGGCGTGGTTCTCGCAGCTTGAATATGTGGCGTTCGAAGGGGGCGTGCTTGAGCTGCGCACCCCGAGCAAATTCGCGCAACGCTATATAGAGACACATCTTCTGCGCCCGCTTGTCGCGGCGGTGGAGGCAGAACTGGGGCCGGTGACGCGGATCGAATTCAAGGGCTAGAAACTGCCGCTGATCGCGCGGGCGGCTTCTTGGGCGATGGGGGCCGCGCGGCGGGCGAAGTCTTCGGCGCTCCATTCAGAAAGCGACCCGGCGATGTGGATGGCGCCCAAGGGACGGCCCTGACGGTTGACGACCGGAACGCCGACGGCGATTTCGCCCAATACAAATTCATTCTGCACCTGCGCAAAACCGTCTCTACGGGCCTGTTCGAGACTGTTCATGATGCTGTCGGGGTCCACGTTGGTATGCGAGGTATAGCTGTGCAGCGGGAAGCGATTGATGATCTCGCGTGCCTCTTCGGGGGGCAGGGCGCAAAGGGTCGCGCGGCCGCCGGCGGTGCAATAAGTCGGGACGCTATGGCCCACAAGCGTGGCGTAGAAGGTCTCGCGTTTGCTTTGCATGCGCAGGGCATAGATTACGCGGGTTTCATCATAGAGGCTGAAGTCGATCCGTTCGTTGATGGATTTACGCATCTCAAGAACAACGGGTGTGGCGACTTGCACCACGGGGTCCAGACGCAGGGTGTCGTGGGTGTGGTCGAGCAAGCGCAATCCGGGCAGGTAGCCGCGGTCATCCGGGCTGCGCCGGATGTGACCCAATGTCATGAGCGTATGCACAAGACGTTGCGCGGCAGATCGGTCGATCTCTGCCTTTGTGGCGATGTCTGACAGGCTGAGCGGGCCGTCGGCCTCGTGAAACGCGCTGAGCACGTGAATGGCGCGGGCGGCGGAGCGCACAAAGAGCCTGTCGGCATCTGCCTGAAAATTAGACGCGACAGAGGAATGTGGTCGTTTGGGGTCTGGCATTGAGCGCTCCGGGTTGACGCGAGGATAGGTCAGTGCCTAGCATCGTATGGCAATACAGCCGTATCGCCAAGCAATACATTCAGTTTTGTGAAGCGTTACATGATTTAAAGGTGGGTTCCCCGATGCGCGTCGCCATGGCCGGATTTCTTCATGAAACCAATACCTTTGCGCCCGAGCCTGCGGATATGGCGGCCTTCAAGGCCGGTGGCGGTTATGTCCCTATGGTGGGTGGCCCCGCGATGATCGACGCCTTTCAGGAAGTGAACCTTGGCATGACCGGTGCGTTGAAGGTGGCGGCGCGTTCGGGCTGGGATGTGGTGCCCGTTCTTTGGGCGGGGGCTATTCCATCAGCACCTGTGACGCAGGATGCGTTCGACACTATTCTGGGCGAGATTCTGGACGGGCTACGTGCCGCAGGGCCGTTGGATGGTGTGTTTCTGGACTTGCACGGCGCGATGGTGGCGACGCATCACGATGACGGTGAAGGAGAGATCGCCCGTCAGGTGCGCGCATTGGTGGGGCCGGATGTGCCGATTGCCGCCGCATTGGACCTGCATGGCAATATCTCGGAAGAATTTGTGAACACGGTGGATGTGCTGGCGGGATTCCGCACCTATCCGCATATCGATATGGCCGATACCGGAGCTATGGCGGCGCGGTTGCTGGATCATGTGATGCAGACCGGCACGCGTCCGGCCAAAGCGTTCCGCCGCATGTCTTATCTGGTGCCGATCCCGTTTCAGACGACGGATATGCAGCCCGCCAAGGGATTGTACGAAAACCTGACAGAGGTTGAGGCGCAAGGCGCACTGTCGGCGTCGCTGTTCATGGGCTTTCCGGCGGCAGATATTGCCGATTGTGGCCCCACGGCGGTGGCCTATGCCGAGACTCAATCGGCGGCGGATGCCGCAGCAGATGCGGTGGCGGATGCCTATGCTGCTGCCGAATCCGAGTTCGACAATGATACATTTACCCCCGACGCGGCGGTTGCCTATGCGGCCCGCGCGGCAAAAGGGGCAGGGCAGGGGCCTGTGGTGATTGCCGATACCCAAGACAATCCCGGTGCGGGTGGGGTGTCTGCCACGACGGGGATGTTGCGGGCCTTGATCGATGCTGATGCCCAAGACGCGGCGATCGGGCTGATCGTGGACCCCCATTCCGCCGCCCAAGCCCATGAGCTGGGGGAGGGCGCACGCGCTGTTTTCCGCATTGGCGGGCACCCCGGTCTGCCCGACGATAGCCCCGTCGAGGTCGAGGCCGTTGTCGAGATGCTGTCGGATGGCAAAGTGAAAGCCACCGGTCCTTATTACGGTGGAACGATGCTGGATCTGGGGCCCTCGGTCTGTTTGCGCATCGGTGGCGTGCGGGTGGCTGTTACAACGCGGATTGCGCAGATGGCTGACCGCGAGATGTTCCGCTTTGTCGGGATCGCACCAGAGACGCAGAAGATTGTCGTCGTCAAAAGCTCTACCCATTTTCGGGCCGATTTCACCCCCAGTGCGCGCGAGATTATCGTCGCGTGTGCTCCCGGCCCCATGCCGTTCGACCCCGCAGACCTGCCCTTTACGCGATTGCGCAAAGGGTTGCGGCTTTACCCTAACGGTCCCGTTTTCGGGGCCGCGCGTGCGGCTGCTGCACGCCCCGATACCGGCGGATCAACCGGCGGTGTCCAAATATAACAATGACCTCAACCAACATGGGAAATTGATATGCTGACTTTACGACCCACATTGAAACAAAGCCGGGGGCTGGCGGCGTCGCTGATGACGACGGCTGCGCTGCTGGTACCTGCCGCGAGCTTTGCGCAGGAAGAAACCACGATCACGGCGGTCATGCACTCGGGCCTGCGGGTGCTGGATCCGGTGATCACCACGGCGCACATCACACGTGACCACGCCTATATGATCTATGACGTGCTGACGGCGGTGGACGAGAATTTCGCCCCGCAGCCGCAGATGGCAAGCTGGGAGACATCCGACGACGGGCTGGTCTATACGTTCACCCTGCGCGACGGGCTGGTGTTCCACGATGGCGCGCCTGTGACCGGTGCCGATGTTGTTGCTTCTCTGACCCGTTGGGGCAAGCGCGACAGCGGCGGGCAGTTGATCTTTGACGTGACCGAAAGCCTTGAGGCGACCGATGACACGACCGTTGTCTGGACGCTGACCAAGCCCTTTGGTCCGCTGATCGACGTGATTTCCAAGCAATCCGCGGTGCCGCCGTTCATCATGCCGGCGCGTGTTGCCGAAACCTCTGCCGATGAGACGATCACGGAATACGTCGGCTCCGGTCCGTTTGTGTTCGATCAGGACGCTTACGAGCCCGGCGTGTCGGTGACCTACGATAAATTCGACGACTATGTGCCGCGCGACGAGCCCGCATCCTGGATGGCGGGTGGCAAGGTCGTGAATGTGGACAAGGTGGTCTGGACCACGATGCCCGATGCGCTGACCGCGCTGAATGCGCTTTCGGCGGGGGAAATCGATTATCTTGAGCAGGTCCAGATCGACCTGATGCCGATCCTGTCGGGCAACGAGGATGTCGTCGTCGAGAAACGCGATGATCTGGGCTATGTCACCATCGGGCGTCCGAACTTCTTGCACGCACCGTTTGATAACAAGCTGGTGCGTCAGGCGGCGATGGCGGCGTTGGATCAGGAATCCATGCTGGCGACGATGCAGGGTGATCCTGAATACTACAAAGTCTGTGGCGCGATCTTCGGCTGCTCGACCCCCTTGGGAGACGAAGCGGGATCTGACTTGCTGACCGGTGGCGCGAATACCGAGCGTGCCAAGGAACTGCTGGAAGAAGCGGGCTATGACGGGACGCCGATTGTTCTGATGGCCCCGACCGATGTGATCAGTCTCAACAACCAGCCTGTGGTCGCAGCCCAAGCGCTGCGCGAGGCGGGGTTCGAGGTCGATATGCAGTCGATGGACTGGCAGTCGGTTGTGCAACGCCGCGCACAGCAGTCGCCAGTGGCTGAGGGCGGGTGGAACCTCTTCTTCACAAACTGGATGGTGCCCGAAGTTTCTGACCCGCTGGTCAACGTGATGTTGAACGGCCGCGGCGATGATGGCTGGTTCGGCTGGCCCGATGACCCTGAAATCGAAGCCATGCGGACCGAGTATGTCTCGGCCAGCGACGACGCGACCAAGAAAGAGATCGCGACGCGTATTCAGGAGCATGTGATGGACAACGTGAACTATCTGATGATGGGCGAATACATCATCCCGCAGGCGCGTCGGTCCAACATCGAAGACATGATCCCGTCGCCGGTGCCGGTGTTCTGGAACATGACCAAAGCGGCAGAGTGATCTGCCTTGAGAGGCGCGCTGCGACGCGCGCCTCTCACCCCTACGACCGCAAGGAGCCTTCGGCATGTTTTTCTATATCCTCAAACGCATATTGGCCACGATACCGGTGATGGTGATCGTTGCGATTTTTGTGTTTCTCTTGCTGCGGCTGACGCCCGGTGATCCTGCCGCGATCCTTGCCGGTGATGCTGCCACCCCTGCGCAGCTTGAACGTATCCGTGACAGTCTGGGGCTGAACGACCCGTTGCTGGTGCAGTTCGGCACATGGATGGGCCAGCTGCTGCGCGGTGATCTGGGCACATCGCTGCTGTCGAATACCTCGGTTGCGGGGATGATCGGCGACCGTTTGGGGCCGACGTTGAATATCGCGCTGATGACGATTGTGATCTCGGTCGCTTTGGCCGTGCCGATGGGGGTGATTGCCGCCTGGCGTCACCGGTCCTGGGTGGATTTCCTTGTGATGTCATTTTCGGTGCTCGGCTTTTCCGTGCCGGTCTTTGTGATCGGCTATATCCTGATCCAGATTTTCGCCATCGACCTGAAATGGGTGCCGGTGCAGGGCTATAAATCGCCAACCGATGGCATCGGGCCGTTCTTTAGCCGTGCGATCCTGCCGTCGCTGACGCTGGCCACGATCTATATCGCACTGATCGCGCGGATGACGCGGGCGTCGATGCTTGAGGTTCTGGGCGAGGATTATATCCGCACCGCCCGTGCCAAGGGGGTGCGCGAGAATGTCGTGCTGTTCCGCCATGCGCTGCGCAATGCGGCGGTGCCGATCCTGACCATCATCGGCACGGGCTTCGCGCTACTGATCTCGGGCGTGGTGGTGACCGAGAGCGTGTTCAACATCCCCGGGATCGGGCGGCTGACGGTCGATGCCATTCTTGCGCGCGACTATCCGGTCATTCAGGCGATGATCCTGCTGACCGCGGGCATCTATGTGACGGTCAATCTGTTGATCGACATTTCCTATTCATTCTTCGATCCAAGGATCCGGTACTGATATGACGCAGATCCCAAGCTCTCGGCACAGCGCCTTTCAAGTTGTGACCGGTTTATTCTCTGTCCCCAAAGCGATGCGGACCGGCGTAGGTCCGACGATTGCGGCGGTGATCCTTGTGGCGATTGTCCTCGCGGCGGTGCTGGCCCCTTACTATGTGCCCTATAACCCGCTTGAGATGAATGCGATGGCGCGGCTGAAGCCGCCGTCGGACGACTTCTTGCTGGGCACTGACCCTTACGGCCGCGATATCTTTAGCCGCGTCATGACGGGGGGCCGTGTGTCGCTGCTGATCGGTATCGGGGCGGCGGTGGTCAGTGTCGCCGTGGGGCTGCTGATTGGTCTGGTCGCAGGCTATTTCCGGCTTGCCGACAGTATCATCATGCGGATCATGGACAGCTTGATGGCGATCCCCGCGATCCTGCTGGCGATTGCACTGGTCGCCCTGAACGGGCCGAGCGTGACATCGGTGATCATCGCGATCACCGTGCCGGAGGTGCCTCGCGTCGTGCGTCTGGTCCGGTCGGTGGTGCTGACCGCGCGCGAAGAACCCTATGTCGAGGCAGCTATCGCGCTTGGGTCATCGATGCCCAAGGTCTTGTTGCAGCATCTGATGCCCAACACCTTTGCGCCGCTGATCGTGCAAGGCACCTATATCTGCGCCTCTGCCATTCTGATCGAGGCGATCCTGAGCTTTCTGGGGGCGGGCGTGTCGACCGAGATCCCCACATGGGGGAATATCATGGCCGAGGGGCGGAGCTATTTCCAGATCAAGCCGGGGCTGATCTTCTGGCCGGGGTTGATGCTGTCTTTGTGTATTCTGGCGATCAACCTGTTGGGCGATACGGCCCGCGATATCCTTGATCCACGTATGAAAAAGCGGGAGGTGTGAGATGGAATTCAAGTCCAAAGACTTTACCGATGCCAAACGCGTGCTGAAAATCCGCGGGCTCACCGTGGGATTGGCGGGGCGGCCCAAGGCTGATCCGGTGTTGCGCGGGATCGATCTGGATATCCGCGCGGGCGAGACCCATTGTCTGGTGGGCGAAAGCGGGTCGGGCAAATCTGTCACGTCGCTGACCGCCATGGGGCTGTTGCCCAAGGATGCGCTGGAGATTCAGGGCGGGTCGATTGATCTGGAAGGGATCGAGATCACCCAAGCCAAGCCCGCGCAGATGCGGGCCTTGCGGGCGCGGCGGATCGCGATGATCTTTCAGGAACCGATGACCGCGCTGAACCCCGTTTTGCGGGTGGGCGAGCAGATCGAGGAAGTGTTGAACATGCACAGCGATCTGTCCCGTGCCGAGGCCAAGGCCCGCACCATCGATATGATGGAGCAGGTGCATCTGCCGGATGTGGAACGGATCTATGCCGCTTTCCCGCATCAGCTGTCAGGCGGGCAACGGCAACGGATCATGATCGCGATGGCGTTGATCCTTGACCCTGATCTGTTGATCGCGGACGAGCCGACGACGGCGCTGGATGTGACGACGCAGTTGCAGATCCTCAAGCTGATTTCAGAGATGCAGGAACGCCACGGCACGGCGGTTTTGTTCATCACGCATGACATGGGTGTGGTGGCAGAGATCGCGGATACCGTGAGCGTCATGCAGAAGGGGCGCATCGTTGAAAGCGCGCCGATCCGGCAGCTGTTGACCGCGCCCAAGGAAGACTACACCCGCAAGCTGTTGGAGGCGGTCCCGAACCTTGATCCGCGCGCCCCTCGGGCAACGGCGGAGGCGCTGGATGTGATCACCGTGGACGGGCTAGAAATGACCTATGGCGGGGGCGGTTTCTTTCGCGCCAGCCAAGGGGTGCGGGCGGCGCAGGATGTGAATTTCACCATCCAGCCGGGGCGCACCCTTGGGATCGTGGGCGAAAGCGGGTCGGGGAAATCGACCGTGGCCCGCGCCATCATGCGGTTGATCGACCCTACGGCGGGAAAGGTGACCGTTGCCGGGACCGAGATCGCGCAGCTGTCGCGCCGTCAGTTGCAGCCGCATCGCAAGCATTTCCAGATCGTGTTTCAAGACCCTTACCGGTCGCTGAACCCGCGCTGGACCGTGGCGCGCAGCCTGTGCGAGGGGCCGATCAACTTTGGCACCAGCCGCGCCGATGCGATGGAACACGCCGCCGAGCTGATGGAGCTGGTGGACCTGCCACGGGATGCTCTGGATCGCTATCCGCATCAATTCTCGGGCGGGCAGCGCCAACGGATCGCCATCGCCCGCGCTGTTGCAATGAAGCCCGATCTGCTTGTCGCGGACGAGGCCGTGTCGGCGCTGGATGTCAGCGTGCAGGCGCAGGTGCTTGATCTGCTGGATGACGTGCAGGAAAAATTCGGCATCGCGATGCTATTCATCACCCATGACCTGCGGGTCGCGGCGCAGATTTGCGACGAGGTGCTGGTGATGCAGAAAGGCGTTGTCGTCGAACATGGACCCGCGGGCGAGGTGCTTGCCGCGCCGCGCCATGACTATACCCGCAACCTGATCGAGGCCTCGCCCGGCCGGCATTGGGATTTCGCCAACTTCCGTGCGCTGGACCGCACGACCCCCGTGACAGGAGCCACCCTATGACCACCATTCCAAAGATCGAATCCTTTGCCAGCGATCTGACCGCGATCCGTCAGGATTTCCACGCCCACCCCGAACTGGGGTTCGAAGAGGTGCGGACCTCGGGTATCGTGGCGGCACAGCTGCGCGCCTATGGGGTGGACGAGGTACACGAAGGCATCGGCGGCACCGGTGTCGTCGGGCTGATCAAGGGGCAGGGGGGTGGCAACCGCCGCGTGGGTCTGCGCGCCGACATGGACGCGCTGCCGATCGAGGAAACCTCGGGCGTGGCCTATGCGTCGACCAACCCGGGGCGGATGCACGCTTGTGGTCACGACGGTCACACCACGATGCTGCTGGGGGCCGCGCGCTATCTGGCGGAAACCCGCGATTTTGACGGTACCGTGGTGCTGATCTTTCAACCCGCCGAGGAAGGTCTGGGCGGTGCGCGCCGCATGATCGCCGAGGGGCTGTTTGAAAGCTTCCCCTGTGACGAGATCTACGGGATGCACAACGATCCCAATTCGGAACCCAATGTTGTGTCCGTCACGCCGGGGCCCGCGATGGCGGGGGCGAGCTTTTTCGACATCACGATCAAGGGCACCGGCAGCCACGCCGCCGCGCCGCATCAGTCGAAAGACCCGATCGTTATCGGGTCCGCTTTGGTGCAACAGCTGCAAAGCATCGCCAGCCGCAATATCATCCCCACCAAGCCCATCGTTCTGTCGGTGACCAAGTTCAATGCGGGCTCTGCCTATAACGTGGTGCCCGATACGGCGACGATTGCTGGCACGATCCGCTATTTCCACGACGATGTGTCCCAGCTCGCCGATCAGCGCATCCGCGATATCTGTGCGGGTATGGCGCTGTCTTACGGGGTGGAGATTGACGTGGACCTGCGCAATGTCTTTGACGTGTTGATGAACGACCCCGATCTGACCACCGCATATGTCGCAGCCGCCGCAGATGTGGTGGGCGCTGACCTCTCGTCAGAATCGACCGAGCAGGCCACGGGATCAGAGGATTTTGCCGATATGCTGAAAGTCGTGCCCGGTGCCTATTGCCGTGTCGGACACGCGGGAAATGTGCCGCTGCATAATCCGGGCTTTGTGCTGGATGACGCGATGCTGCCCGTGGGGGCGTCGATCTATGCGCGCATCGTGGAAACACGTCTGCCCAAGGCCTAAAGATACTCTATCATCAAAAAACGTCTGGCGGTGCCGCAGATTACGGCATCGCACGAGGGAGGAGACCCGACATGACCAATCCGCTTGAGCTGCCGTTTGACACGGACGAGATGATCGCAGGGCTGCGCCCCTGGATCGAAACCGAAAGCCCGACCTTTGACGCGGGGGCCGTGAACCGGATGATGGATCTGGTGCAGCATGATCTGGCGGCCTTGGGCGCGCGGGTTGAACGGATCCCGGGCCGGATGGGGTTTGGCGACAGCGTGCGCGCCACCATGCCCCACCCCCGCGCCGGCGAGGGGGGGATTCTGCTCTTGGGGCATATGGATACGGTGCACCCTGTGGGCACGTTGCAAAAGCTGCCGTTCCGCCGCGAGGGGGGGCTTTGTTATGGCCCCGGGCTGATGGATATGAAGGGCGGCAATTATGTCTTCCTTGATGCGCTGCGCAAATTGCTGGCCGCCGGGGTCGAAACTCCACTGCCTGTCACCGTGCTATTCACGCCGGATGAAGAGGTTGGCACACCGTCGACCCGCGCATTGATCGAGGCCGAGGCCAAGCGCCACAAATATATCCTTGTACCCGAACCTGCCTGCCCCGACGGCGGCGCGGTGATCGGGCGCTATGCCATCGCGCGGTTCAACCTGCAGACCCGCGGCAAACCCAGCCACGCGGGATGGGCGCTGAAGGATGGCGTATCGGCGATTGCCGAAATGGCAAAGCATGTCGCCGTGATCGAAGGCATGACCAGCGACGACTGCACCTTCTCGCTGGGGGTGTTCAACGCTGGGCAATGGGTGAACTGTGTTTCCTCTGTCTGCGATGCCGAAGTCCTGTCGATGGCCAAGACCCAGGAACAACTGGATGCGGGCATCGCCAAGATGATGGCGTTGAACGCGGACCAGGGGAATGTGGTGATGGAGGTCACGCGCGGTGTGACCCGCCCCGTCTGGGAACCGGACCAGCCCGGCACGATGGCGATGCTGGGGGTCGCGCAAGAGATCTCGCGCGAGCTGGGGTTCGAGATCACCGGCCAATCGGCAGGCGGCGGATCGGATGGGAACTTTACCGGTTACCTCGGATTGCCCACGCTCGATTCCATCGGGGTCCGGGGGCAGGGGCTCCATACGTTGAACGAACATATCGAAGTCGACAGTCTGGTAGAGCGCGCAAAGCTGGCCGCGGGGCTTTACTGTCGGCTTGGGGCATAGGGGCCGTAAAGGGGGCACAGCGCCAGCAGCACGCGATATCAGCGCGGTTCCGAATAAAATCGAAAAAACGAAGTTTTTTGAAAAAAGCTGTTGCAGCCCCCAAATCACAGGTCTATAGAGCGTTCTACCGGAGACGCAAAGACGCAGACACGGGGCGCTAGACGGAGACGACGGGTTACGGTTCGGGTCTTACGTAGCGGAGAAATTCTGAGGTAATTGAGGCGGGGCGCGCTGAGAGTTTACGGCGCATCTTGGTTTCTTTTGTCTCGACGCTCTTTGAAATTGATAGATATCTGAAGAGATATGTGGGCGGTTTGGTTCATTCGATGGATCAACGTCTGTATATCGCGCTCTTAGGCTTCGGCCGATGATGGAGTGTCAGCTTCACTGTTTGGACGGCTTGTTGTTACTTTGGTAACTTTAAGCACTTCAAACGGAGAAAACGCCTGAATCATTCAGTAAGTGATGCAGGTTTGATGTGCAGAGGTTCGACGTCAAGGATACGCAGTAATGCGTTTCAACTTGAGAGTTTGATCCTGGCTCAGAACGAACGCTGGCGGCAGGCCTAACACATGCAAGTCGAGCGCACCTTCGGGTGAGCGGCGGACGGGTTAGTAACGCGTGGGAACATACCCTTTTCTACGGAATAGCCTCGGGAAACTGAGAGTAATACCGTATAAGCCCTTCGGGGGAAAGATTTATCGGGAAAGGATTGGCCCGCGTTAGATTAGATAGTTGGTGGGGTAATGGCCTACCAAGTCTACGATCTATAGCTGGTTTTAGAGGATGATCAGCAACACTGGGACTGAGACACGGCCCAGACTCCTACGGGAGGCAGCAGTGGGGAATCTTAGACAATGGGCGCAAGCCTGATCTAGCCATGCCGCGTGTGTGATGAAGGTCTTAGGATCGTAAAGCACTTTCGCCAGGGATGATAATGACAGTACCTGGTAAAGAAACCCCGGCTAACTCCGTGCCAGCAGCCGCGGTAATACGGAGGGGGTTAGCGTTGTTCGGAATTACTGGGCGTAAAGCGTACGTAGGCGGATTGGAAAGTTGGGGGTGAAATCCCAGGGCTCAACCCTGGAACTGCCTCCAAAACTATCAGTCTAGAGTTCGAGAGAGGTGAGTGGAATTCCAAGTGTAGAGGTGAAATTCGTAGATATTTGGAGGAACACCAGTGGCGAAGGCGGCTCACTGGCTCGATACTGACGCTGAGGTACGAAAGTGTGGGGAGCAAACAGGATTAGATACCCTGGTAGTCCACACCGTAAACGATGAATGCCAGTCGTCGGGCAGTATACTGTTCGGTGACACACCTAACGGATTAAGCATTCCGCCTGGGGAGTACGGTCGCAAGATTAAAACTCAAAGGAATTGACGGGGGCCCGCACAAGCGGTGGAGCATGTGGTTTAATTCGAAGCAACGCGCAGAACCTTACCAACCCTTGACATCCTGTGCTAACCCGAGAGATCGGGCGTTCACTTCGGTGACGCAGTGACAGGTGCTGCATGGCTGTCGTCAGCTCGTGTCGTGAGATGTTCGGTTAAGTCCGGCAACGAGCGCAACCCACATCCTTAGTTGCCAGCAGTTCGGCTGGGCACTCTAAGGAAACTGCCCGTGATAAGCGGGAGGAAGGTGTGGATGACGTCAAGTCCTCATGGCCCTTACGGGTTGGGCTACACACGTGCTACAATGGCAGTGACAATGGGTTAATCCCAAAAAGCTGTCTCAGTTCGGATTGGGGTCTGCAACTCGACCCCATGAAGTCGGAATCGCTAGTAATCGCGTAACAGCATGACGCGGTGAATACGTTCCCGGGCCTTGTACACACCGCCCGTCACACCATGGGAGTTGGTTCTACCCGACGACGCTGCGCTAACCTTCGGGGGGCAGGCGGCCACGGTAGGATCAGCGACTGGGGTGAAGTCGTAACAAGGTAGCCGTAGGGGAACCTGCGGCTGGATCACCTCCTTTCTAAGGATGATCTTAGCAGCGAGAACTTGTTCTCACTCGTAGATCACTTAGCAGGTCAGTAAACAAAACTGACCATATTCAAGGCATCGCAAGATGACCTTTCGGACCGAGCCGTCCTCATATCTCTTCAGCAAGCGTCTCACGCAGTGAGGCGCGAAGCCCCGACAGGGTACCGCGCAGCGGTGTCCCGAAAGGGGCCGGGTTGCTTCATGCAGCCAACGTAACACGCAGCCCTCGGGCTACGCTGGGGCCTTAGCTCAGCTGGGAGAGCGCCTGATTTGCATTCAGGAGGTCAGGAGTTCGATCCTCCTAGGCTCCACCAAGCATACGGCCCTTGAATAACCGCTTGGGCTGGTCCCTCTCGGGACATTCCTTCGGAATGCCCTGCCGGGACGTCGCGGTTTTGCTTTGCAAAACACGCTGGGTCGGTAGCTCAGGTGGTTAGAGCGCACGCCTGATAAGCGTGAGGTCGGAGGTTCAAGTCCTCCTCGACCCACCAAGATCTTTGCCAACTAAAGATCGTCGCCCAAACAGGGTTTTGCGCAGCAAAGCACGCGTTGGGTAAGCACACGATTTGACCATTAAGCACTGTACGCAGTTCTTAATCGTCCAATCGGACGGCGCGAAAGCGCATGGGTGACATTCCTTTGGAATGCATCTGATTGACATCGTAAAGAGAGATACAGTTACTTTGAGAGTAATCTTGAAGTAACAAACAACACGATCTGATCGCACCGCGTTAGGTGATGATCTCGGTTGCTGCTCCTTTTGGAGCCGGCGTTTACTTGACTGTTTCCTCGGTCTTTTGAACGTATCGCGACTGAAAGCGACGTGTTGTCCAAGTCAAGTACACTAACCAGAGTAGTGACGCCTGCTTCCTGCACGGAAGGTAGGCTAGATGCACTACTCGCTGTCCACTCTGAGAGAGTGGGCGGGTAAAAGTATGCTTTTGATCTGGAATAAGGGAAGACAGTTTCTTACCAGCTTCTGTCTCCCGCGTTGGACTGACGTCCTGCACTCTACCGGCCGTTTGAGGGTCTAAATTGTCCTCAAGTAGCCGAATAGGCGGTAGGACATTAAATCAGTCTTTCTTTTTCTGGATCAAATCAAGCGCGAAAAGGGCGTTTGGTGAATGCCTTGGCAGTAAGAGGCGATGAAAGACGTGATACTCTGCGATAAGCCATGGGGAGCTGAGAATAAGCTTTGATCCATGGATTTCTGAATGGGGCAACCCACCTGATTGTTTATTGTTGTCCTACCGCTTTGCTACTTGAGGACGTAAGTTCGCAGGTAACAGACGGTGGGTTCATCAGTAAGCAGAACCAGGTATTTATAGACTGAATACATAGGTTTATAAAAGCAAACCCGGGGAACTGAAACATCTAAGTACCCGGAGGAAAGGAAATCAATTGATACTCCCCTAGTAGCGGCGAGCGAACGGGGACCAGCCGAGCCATGAATGTGGTTAGAATGCGTTGGAATGCGCAACCAAAGTGGGTGATAGTCCCGTATAAGAAGCATGATTGGACGTATTAAGTAGGGCGGAACACGTGAAATTCTGTCTGAAGATCGGAGGACCACCTTCGAAGGCTAAGTACTCCTTACTGACCGATAGTGAACCAGTACCGTGAGGGAAAGGTGAAAAGCACCCCGACGAGGGGAGTGAAACAGTACCTGAAACCGAACGCCTACAATCAGTTGGAGGGTCTTTACGGCCTGACAGCGTACCTTTTGTATAATGGGTCATCGACTTGGTCTCACAAGCAAGCTTAAGCCGTTAGGTGTAGGCGTAGCGAAAGCAAGTCTTAATAGGGCGTTGAGTTTGTGGGATCAGACCCGAAACCGAGTGATCTAGGCATGGCCAGGTTGAAGATAAGGTAACACTTATTGGAGGACCGAACCCACATCCGTTGAAAAGGATCGGGATGAGCTGTGCCTAGGGGTGAAAGGCCAATCAAACTCGGAGATAGCTGGTTCTCTGCGAAATCTATTTAGGTAGAGCGTCATCCGAATACCCTCGGGGGTAGAGCACTGGATGGGTAATGGGGCCCCACAGGCTTACTGATCCTAACCAAACTCCGAATACCGAGGAGTACTAGATGGCAGACACACAGCGGATGCTAACGTCCGTTGTGAAGAGGGAAACAACCCTGACCTACAGCTAAGGCCCCTAATTCATGGCTAAGTGGGAAAGCAGGTGAGACGACCAAAACAACCAGGAGGTTGGCTTAGAAGCAGCCATCCTTTAAAGATAGCGTAACAGCTCACTGGTCTAAATAAGTTGTCTTGCGGCGAAGATGTAACGGGGCTCAAGCCATGAGCCGAAGCTTAGGATGCATTAATTGCATGGTAGCAGAGCGTAGTGTGACATAGTTCCATGTCTCCTTAGCCCTTCGGGGTATTGGAGACGCGGAGCTTTCTGTGAAGCCGGCGCGTGAGCGATCCGGTGGAGAGATCACTAGTGAGAATGATGACATGAGTAGCGACAAAGAGTGTGAGAGACACTCTCGCCGAAAATCCAAGGGTTCCTGCTTAAAGCTAATCTGAGCAGGGTAAGCCGACCCCTAAGGCGAGGCCGAAAGGCGTAGTCGATGGGAACCAGGTTAATATTCCTGGGCCAGATGGAAGTGACGGATCTCGAGGGTAGTTCATCCTTATCGGATTGAATGGGCTGCTTAGAGGTCCCTGGAAATAGCTCCATCGCTAGATCGTACCCTAAACCGACACAGGTGGATAGGTAGAGAATACCAAGGCGCTTGAGAGAACTATGTTGAAGGAACTCGGCAAAATACCTCCGTAAGTTCGCGAGAAGGAGGCCCGGTTCCTAGGCAACTAGGGGCTGGGGGCACAAACCAGGGGGTGGCGACTGTTTATTAAAAACACAGGGCTCTGCGAAGTCGTAAGACGACGTATAGGGTCTGACGCCTGCCCGGTGCCTGAAGGTTAAAAGGAGGAGTGAGAGCTCTGAATTGAAGCCCAGGTAAACGGCGGCCGTAACTATAACGGTCCTAAGGTAGCGAAATTCCTTGTCGGGTAAGTTCCGACCTGCACGAATGGCGTAACGACTTCCCCGCTGTCTCCAACATAGACTCAGCGAAATTGAATTACCGGTCAAGATGCCGGTTACCCGCGGTTAGACGGAAAGACCCCGTGCACCTTTACTACAACTTCACACTGGCATTAGGCCGAACATGTGCAGGATAGGTGGTGGGCTTTGAAACGTGGACGCCAGTCTGCGTGGAGCCTCCCTTGAGATACCACCCTTGTTCTGCTTGATGTCTAACCGCGGTCCGTTATCCGGATCCGGGACCCTGTGTGGTGGGTAGTTTGACTGGGGCGGTCGCCTCCTAAATCGTAACGGAGGCGCGCGAAGGTTGGCTCAGAGCGGTCGGAAATCGCTCGTTGAGTGCAATGGCAGAAGCCAGCCTGACTGCGAGACTGACAAGTCGAGCAGAGTCGAAAGACGGCCATAGTGATCCGGTGGTCCCAAGTGGGAGGGCCATCGCTCAACGGATAAAAGGTACGCCGGGGATAACAGGCTGATACTGCCCAAGAGTCCATATCGACGGCAGTGTTTGGCACCTCGATGTCGGCTCATCTCATCCTGGGGCTGGAGCAGGTCCCAAGGGTACGGCTGTTCGCCGTTTAAAGAGGTACGTGAGCTGGGTTTAGAACGTCGTGAGACAGTTCGGTCCCTATCTTCCGTGGGTGTAGGATACTTGAGAGGAGTTGCCCCTAGTACGAGAGGACCGGGGTGAACGATCCACTGGTGGACCAGTTGTTATGCCAATAGCAGTGCTGGGTAGCTATGATCGGACAGGATAACCGCTGAAGGCATCTAAGCGGGAAGCCCCCCTCAAAACAAGGTATCCCTGAGAGCCGAGATAGACCATCTCGTCGATAGGCCAGAGATGTAAGCGTAGTAATACGTTCAGTTGACTGGTACTAATTGCTCGATAGGCTTGATTTGATCCAGTAGAAGAAAGACTTTCTACTCGGACAAAAGCATACACATACAATCAGTCGTACTGACTTGGACAAATCCTTACCCAGAATGGTGAGGGGGGCGGGAACGCGCATCCTTCGGATACGCTCTCTCCCGCTTGTTGCTCTTTTGCCAATGGCAAAAGCAGCAACATAGAGGTTTTACTCGGTTTGGTGGTCATAGCGTAAGCAAAACACCCGATCCCATCCCGAACTCGGCAGTTAAGTGCTACTGCGCCAATGGTACTGCGTCTTAAGACGTGGGAGAGTAGGTCACCGCCAAACCTAGCAAAACCTCTACGTATCTCTCAACGATGACAATTAATAAGCCAATACAAAAACATTGGCACCCGGCGCGGGATGGAGCAGCCCGGTAGCTCGTCAGGCTCATAACCTGAAGGTCGTAGGTTCAAATCCTACTCCCGCAACCAAATAAAACAAAATACGATATAAAAAACGCCCACATCGTTTGCGGGCGCTGGTCACGGCTGGATGAAAGTTCAGTGGCAGGTCAGCAAGCCGAGATGTCTTCAATGTGCATCTTTTGTTCCGTCTTGTATGATCTGAGCCATGGCCCACTTCGAATCTCACTTTCCGCTCAAGACTACCCGCACCCATGAGGTTTGCGGGGCGTCTGCCTATGCTTTTGCATATGCACTGGCCGGTCAGGTCTGTGGCGCGAATGGCGGAGCAGCGCTTTGGGTGCGTGAGGCATGGCACGGCACGCAGATCAATCCGGTGGGGGGCGCGGCATATCTTGATCCATCGCAACTGCTGATCGCGCAGGCGCCGCGTCATATCGATGTGCTCGCCTCGACCGAGGAGGCGTTACGGTCGGGGCATGTGGCAGTGGTGATCGCAGAGCTCACACAGCCCATTGGGTTAACGGAAGGGCGGCGTTTGCAACTGGCTGCGCAAGAAGGGAACGCCACAGGGCTTTGCATTTTGCCTGAAGGAATGGGGAACAATGCCGCGCAGACCAGATGGCACTGCACCCCTGTTTATGATGAAGGCAACACAGCCGAGGACTCAACTCTGCAAAATTGGAAACTTATAAAGAACAAATCAGGAACGGTAGCGGCTTGGACTGTGAAGTGGAATGCGCAAACGCGTCGCATCAGTGTGGTTTCCCCGACTGCCCAGCGATAGGGTGCTGCGCGCGCGGACGCGTGAGGCCGCCAATAGCGATCGCCCTTTCGCGCTGGTGCAACACGCGAAAAATACCGACCGCATCTACTGTTTGAACCAAGCGGCAGAGGCGCAGGGGTTGCATCGTGGCATGGGGTTGTCAGATGCCCGTGCCTATTGCCCCGAGCTTTCCAGCGCAGCAGCCAATCCCCAAGAGGACGCGCGGTTTTTGCAATCACTTGCCCGGTGGAGCAAACGATACTGCCCTTGGGTGGGGGTGGATGGGAGGGATGGTTTGGTCCTGAACATCACCGGGTCAGTGCATCTGTTTGGCGGTGAGGCGGAAATGCTGGATGATATGCGTCACCGTCTTGCGCGTGCGGGGCTGAACGGGCGTATCGCGGCGGCCGATACCCGCGGGGCAGCTTGGGCGCGCACGCATTATGCCCGCAAGCCCGATGCGGATATCACTGCATTGCCCGTTGCTGCGCTGCGTCTTGACGAGAAAACTGACACGGCGTTGCAGCGGCTTGGCTTGCGGAAAATCTCGGACCTGTTGGCTTTGCCCCGCATGACAATCGCGCGTCGTTTCGGGCCGAATGTCATGTTGCGACTGGATCAGGCAATGGGCACCCAGGACGAGACGATCACACCGATTGGCGAGGCACCGCACTATGCTGTGCGTATGACATTGCCCGAGCCGATCGGGCTGAGCGCTGATGTGATGGCGGGCACGAAAAGGTTGCTGGATCAGCTTTGCGACAAGTTGAAACGCCAGGCCATGGGGGCACGGCGATTGCAGTTAACGATGCGGCGGGTGGATCAGGGCGCGCAGCAAATCGAACTGCGTCTCGCGGCGCCAATGCGCGATGCAATGCGTATTTTGCCCTTATTTGACCGGGGGATCCGGACTGTGGATGCGGGTTTTGGCATCGACCAGTTACGGCTTGAAGCGACGCAGGTCGAAAACCTTGCCGACGCACAAATCACCGCGGCCACGGCTGCGCGCCCTGACGGGCTGGAGGATCTGATCACCCGTCTTGGTAACCGGATCGGGCTTGAAAACATTCAACGTTTTCTACCGGCAGACAGTCATATCCCCGAGCGGAGCTTTCAAATCGTACCAGCGGCCTACAGTACCGCCACGGGATCATGGTCCACTCTGCGGCTGCGCCCTTTGTGCCTGTTCCCGCCGGAACCCATCGCAGCCAGCGGGGCACGGCCGCCCGCACAGTTTCGCTGGCGCCGGATGTCGCTGACCACGGGGCGGGCGACAGGGCCTGAACGTATCGCCCCTGAATGGTGGTTGCCAGATGACAACTGGCGGTCAGGTGTGCGGGATTATTGGAAAGTGGACACAACGCAGGGCCGGCGATTGTGGTTGTTTTATACGCCGCAAAATCCGAACTGGTTTGTGCAGGGTGAATTTCCATGAAGGCGCGAAACCCGTCTCTGGATCCCGGTTATGCGGAACTGTGTTGCACGTCTAACTTTACGTTCCTGCGGGGGGCATCCCACCCAGAGGAATTGGTCTCTCGGGCGGCCGAGTTGGGGCTGAACGCCTTGGCCATCACAGACCATAATTCGCTGGCCGGGGTCGTTCGGGCCTATTCCGCTCTGAAAGAGCTTCGGCGCGAGTTGGGGGCTGATGCGCCCTTGCCAAGGCTTGTTATCGGGGCGCGGCTGATCTTGCGCGATAGCGATACCCATTGGGTCGCATTGCCCCACGATCGTGAAGCCTATGCGCGGTTGACGCGGTTATTGACCCTTGGCAAACGACGTGCCCCCAAAGGGGCCTGCTATCTGGACCTGCCCGATCTGGTTCAAGGCTGTGCAGGCATGAGCTTGATTGCAGTGCCGCAAGCGTCCCTAAAAGCCAGCCAGCCCGATATTGCGACGCTGAAAAAGCACTTTCCTGCGGATGTCTTTATCGGTGTCGCGCCGCGCTATGATGGCAGTGATCAACGCTATTTTGATGCCTGCGCCACCCTCGCGCATCGCACCGCAGCGCCGATGGTGGCCGTGGGGGATGTGTTGATGCACCACGGTGCGCGACGGCAGTTGGCTGATGTTCTGACCTGCCTGCGCCACAATATTACGATCGATCAAATCGGCACGCGTGCCTTACCCAACGCTGAAAAACGGCTCAAGCCCGAAGCTGATATGAAGCGCCTGTTCGCCCGTCACCCGGCGGCCTTGCGCCGCACGACACAGATCGCGGCAAAATCCAGCTTTTGCCTGTCCGAACTCAGCTATGATTATCCGGACGAGATCGCAGACAATGAAACGCCCCAAGACCGTTTGGCGCGGTTGGCGTCCGAGGGGCTGAAGGTCCGCTATCCCAAGGGGGCACCCGCGCGGGCGATTGCGCAAATGGAAAAAGAACTGGCGTTGGTCAAGACGCTCGATTTTCCGGCCTATTTCCTCACGGTGCATGACATCGTTCAATTCGCGCGCTCCAAGGGGATCTTGTGCCAAGGGCGGGGGTCTGCGGCCAATTCGATCTTGTGCTATCTGTTGGGCATCACCGACGTCAGCCCCGAGACGATTACCATGGTGGTGGAACGCTTTGTGTCGGAACATCGCGGAGAGCCGCCGGATATCGACGTCGATTTCGAACATGAACGCCGCGAAGAGGTCATCCAGCATATCTACGCCAAATACGGCCGGCACCGCGCCGGGCTTTGCGCCACGGTGATCCATTTCCGCTCGCGCGCGGCGATCTCCGAGGTGGGCAAGGTTATGGGCTTGTCCAAGGATGTCACGGCCAATCTCTCGGGGCAAATCTGGGGCACCAGCAATGGCGGGCCGGACCCCGAGCGCGTTAAACAACTAGGGCTTGATCTATCGGAACCGCGTCTGGCGCTGACCATCAAGCTGATTGGTGAAATCATCGGGTTTCCGCGACATCTGAGCCAGCATGTCGGCGGGTTTGTCATCACCAAGGGGCGATTGGATGAGCTTTGCCCTATCGAAAACGCCGCGATGGATGACCGCACGATCATCGAATGGGACAAGGATGATATCGACGCTCTGAATATTCTGAAGGTCGATATCCTGTCGCTTGGGATGCTCACCTGTATCCGCAAAAGCTTTGATCTGATCGCGCAACATGGGGGCAAAAAATACAGTATCGCCAGCATACCCCAAGATGATGCGCAAACCTATGACATGCTGTGCGTTGCGGACGCCATTGGTGTGTTTCAGGTGGAAAGCCGCGCGCAGATGAACTTTCTGCCGCGGATGAAGCCCCGCGCATTCTATGATTTGGTGATCGAGGTGGCGATTGTGCGCCCCGGCCCCATTCAGGGCGGCATGGTACACCCCTATATCAATCGCAGGCAGGGGAACGAAGCCGTGGTTTTCCCCTCGAAAGAGCTTGAAGACGTGCTGGGCAAAACGCTTGGCGTGCCATTGTTTCAGGAACAAGCCATGCAGATCGCTGTCGTCGCAGCCGGGTTCCTGCCAAGCGAGGCAGACCAGCTGCGCCGGTCTATGGCGACCTTCAGGCGGATGGGGACGATTGGCCAGCTTCGCGATAAATTCATCAATGGCATGTTGGCGCGGGGCTATGAAAAAGCTTTCGCCGAGAATTGCTTTTCCCAGATTGAGGGTTTTGGCGAATACGGTTTCCCTGAAAGCCATGCCGCTGCTTTTGCAATGCTTGCCTATGTATCGGCCTGGCTGAAATGCCACCATCCGGCAGCCTTTGCCTGCGGGTTGCTGAATGCGCAGCCTATGGGGTTTTATGCGCCCGCCCAGATCGTGCGCGATGCCCGCGAGCATCACATCGAAGTGCGCCCCGTCTGTGTCAACACAAGCGAATGGGACAACGCGCTTGAAAAGCGCAGCGACGGGTCGCTGGCTTTGCGATTGGGGTTTCGCCAGATCAAAGGCTTTCGTGAAGAGGATGCAGGGTGGATCGTTGCCGCGCGTGGCAATGGCTACCCCGATCCCGAAGCTTTGTGGTTAAGGGCAGGGCTTTCGCCCTCGGTTCTGGAACGTTTGGCCGAAGCCGACGCCTATGCAGGGCTTGGCTTGGGACGACGCGACGCCTTGTGGGCGGTAAAAGCGATCAAAGGCAACGCGCCCTTGCCGTTGTTCAATGATAAGATCGAGGGCGAGGGCATTGCCGAACAGCCCGTCACCTTGCCCGCAATGCATTTAGGGCAGGAAGTGGTCGAGGATTACGTGGCCATGCGCCTGTCGCTGAAAGCCCACCCGATGGAACTGTTGCGCCCGGCCATGACGGGGCTGACAGCTCATGACGCGCTGCCCGAGGTGCCTTTGGGGCCTATGGCACAAAGGCCCATTTCTGTCTGCGGTCTGGTGATCACGCGGCAACGGCCCGGTACGGCGTCGGGTGTCGTTTTCCTGACGCTTGAGGATGAAACAGGTGTGTCAAATGTGGTGGTCTGGAAAAAGGTCTATGCACAATTCCGCCGCGCGGTGATGACGGGGCGCTTGCTGCGCATCACCGGGCATGTACAACGCGAAGGTATCGTGGTGCATGTGATTGCGCATAGCATCGAAGACGTGTCGCACTATCTCAGCCGTCTCGGCCACCCGATGGATGATGCGGTAGGCATCACGCAACCCCAAGCCGACGACGCACCAAGATCCTGCACCCAACCCCGTGCCATGCACCCCCGCGATCAGGCCAAGCGCTTGTTCCCAAGCAGAGATTTCCACTAGTCGTGCGCTTAGCAGGGCGACCCATGAGCGGGTGCGCATGATGTGGGCAAGCCTTCACGCCGCGCGAAAGTGCAGCCCTGTGGTCAGGCCGTCGAGCATTCAAGAAAGCTTTTTCAATTATAGGCCCAGCCTATTTGCGTAGAAACGGCGATCCGTATTTCTTCTGTTCCAAATAATGCACAACAGGAGAGACCAAAATGAAATCCCCCACCACATTGATCAAAGGCGGCCTGCTGGCGGCCAGCCTTATGGCCTTTGCGCCGCTTACCGCCCTCGCGGATGACGTGTCGATCCGTCTGGGCCACGTTCTGCCGGAAAGCCATAGCTGGCACGTTGCTGCCACTGGTTTCGCCGAAGAGGTCAACAACCGCACAGAAGGTCGCGTTTCGATCAAGGTCTTTGAATCGCCCCGGATTTACCGGAGACCTATAGCTTCATTTCACGCGACCATATCGAGCACGTCGTGCTGTGCATAGAAGTTCTGTTCAGCCTCTGCTGGCGGGATGTTTCCGATGGGACCAAGTAGACGCCGGTTGTTGAACCAATCGACCCAGCCGAGGGTGGCCAGTTCCAGATCCTGCATGTTGCGCCACGGTCCTTGGCGATGGACCAGCTCTGTTTTGTAGAGACCGTTAATTGTCTCAGCGAGGGCGTTATCATAGGAATCCCCGACGCTGCCTACCGACGGTTCGATGCCAGCCTCAGCCAAACGCTCGGTGTAACGAATGGACAAATATTGACCGCCGCGATCCGAATGGTGAACCAATCCACTTTTCTGGACCGGCCGTCGGTCATGCAGGGCCTGCTCCAAAGCATCGAGAACAAAGTCCGTTTTGGCGGATCGTGAGACCCGCCATCCGACGATGCGATCAGCAAACGTATCGATGACGAAGGCCACATAGACAAAGCCCTGCCACGTCGACACATACGTAAAATCGCTGACCCAGAGAAGGTTCGGAGCTGGTGCTCGGAACACGCGGTTCACCTTGTCACGCGGACAAGGCGCTGACGTGTCAGGCACGGTTGTTTTGACCACCTTGCCCCGCACAGCCCCACGGATGCCAATCTGTTTCATCAACCGTTGCACCGTGCATCTTGCAACCTCAAAGCCCTCACGTTTCAACTGATGCCAGGCCTTGCGCACCCCGTAGACCTGATAATTCTCATCCCAGACACGTTTGATCTCCGGGCGCAGCTCTGTATCCCGCTGATACCGGGCAGAAGCTTTGGCCGGATCAGCGAGGCATGCCAGACGATGGTAATAAGTTGACGGCGCAATCGGCAACACCCTGCAGATTGACTCGACACCGTAAACAGCCCTTTGATCATCAATGAAGCCGATCATCGCTTGAGTGGGCGGTCGAGTTCCGCCTGCGCAAAATAAGCTGATGCCTTGCGGAGAATTTCATTCGCTTGGCGCAGCTCACGGTTTTCCCGTTCCAGCGTCTTGATGCGATCACGCTCTTCGGTTGTCACTCCGTCGCGCATGCCGCTGTCCTTCTCAGCCTGCTTGACCCATCCGCTCAAGGTTTGGGGAATACAGCCGATCTTGGGTGCAATGGCCGCGATCGCGCCCGCCTGCGTTTCGTAGGAGCCTTGATGCTCGAACACCATTCGGACCGCGCGAGCGCGGACCTCTGGCGAGTAGCGATTTGCCATTTTGCTTTTTGTCATAACCATCATCCTTACTTAAGTTGATGGTCTCCGACAAACTCGGGGCGATTCAGTGCGGCCTATAGTCCACAGCGATCGCGGAGGCCACTATCGCTGGCCTGGCTGGCTGGAACGTATCGATGCAGCAAAGCTCGTTCGTTCGATGTCACGAAAGGCGAGTTCGCAGGACAATGCCGCATGTGAAGGCTTCTTCGGACGCCTGAAGACTGAGTTCTTCTATCCTCAAGATTGGCGAGCCTTCACCGTGGCCCAGTTTATTCACGAGGTTGACGCCTACATCCGTTGGTATAACGAAACACGCATCAAGATGTCCCTTGGTGGCAGAAGCCCAATCGAGTACCGTAAAAGCCTCGGCCTTATGCCTTAAAAACAGTCCAAGTTTTTGTCCGCACCCCCCAAGGGGTCAGGATTGCCTGCCGATTGACAGTTATGGGGAGCAACTGCGACTACCAGAGATGAACCCTCGTCGATTCCGAACAGCTGGGAAACCGAAGATACGAAGCCACCTTAGAGATGGGGCGCTACGTACCTCACAGCTGCGCTAGATAACGTCGCCAATCGCCGATCTGAGTGATGTCTGTACCATCTGCAACGGCTTCGGCTTCACAAATGAACCCTTTTACCTGCCGCCCGTCGGACAGATCGACAGTGCCGATACCAAGAGGGGCGGGAATGGCTTCCAGAAAGCCGCCGACCTTTTCAAAGGGCAGGGACCACAGTTCTACCGCAATGGAAGCACCTGATCCGGGGGTGCCTTTCACCAAGCCCGGCCTTGCAGGAGGGTCGCCGGCGAGCGCGTAGAAACGATAGCTATCGGTGGTCGTCGCTGTGCCGTGATAGGTCGCGCCCCGCTTGGTCAATTGATGGTTCAACGGCAGCCCGTGCATGTGAGCGCCGCAGACCGCGAGGATCAGACCGTCGGTCGTTGCAGCTTCAAGCGTGGGCGTGCCGTTGAACGGCCAACCTGTTGCGCCTAGGTTCCGCTTCCCTGCGGCCTCCAGTGCAAGACCTGAGGCGGCGATATCCGCATCTTTGCCCGCGGCTGCTAGCAATGTGACGCTGCCCGGACGGCCATCACTGCGCGCCGGCACGGGCACGGCGATACCGCACATATCCAGCAGGTTCACAAAGTTCGTATAGGTGCCGAAGTTCGAGTTCGGACCGATCGGGTCGGCCTCTAGCTCGGCGACAGTGTGGAAGGTCGGAATGGTTGGCACGCAGAGCATATCCAAGCCCTCCAACGCGGTTTCAGCAATGCGCGACAGCTCTTTCAGACGGTACATGCCGCGAAACGCATCTGCGGCAGAAAGCGCTTCGGCCTTGCAAATGACCTGGCGCGTGACAGGCAGGATCGCCTCTGGGTCTGTATGCAAAAGATCCTCGATGACGGTATACCGCTCCGCGACCCACGCCCCTTCATAAAGCATATCCGCCACATCATAGAGCGGCGTGAAATCAATCTCGCGTATCTCGGCCCCTTGGCCGCGTAGCAGGTCCACCGCTGCGTTGAACGAAGCCTCTTGAACGGCGTCACCCGAAAAGCGGATGCTGTCACGGCTGGGGATGCCGATCACTGGGGCGGATTTTGGCGCAGCGAGGGCAGGGGCCGAGATGTGGCGTGCATAGGCATCGGCGGCGTCATAGGCGTAGGCGACAGAGAAAGCAGTATAGGCGTCCGCGACGGTGAGCGCGAAGATCGAGATCGTCTCGACCGACCGGCACGCGGGCACGACACCAGTTGCAGATAAGGCACCGAGTGTTGGTTTCAGGCCTACAATATTGTTCAGCGCTGCCGGCACCCGCCCGGACCCTGCGGTATCGGTGCCAAGCGAGAAGGCGACAATACCATGCCCCACCGCCACGCCCGAGCCGCCCGAGGACCCACCGGGCACGATTTCAGGATCGATAGAATTGCGCGGCGCGCCATAA
This sequence comes from Sulfitobacter sp. R86518, assembly GCF_042466275.1. Lineage (NCBI taxonomy): Bacteria > Pseudomonadati > Pseudomonadota > Alphaproteobacteria > Rhodobacterales > Roseobacteraceae > Sulfitobacter > Sulfitobacter sp. R86518. The sequence goes on along the minus strand of NZ_JAXHCA010000006.1, from coordinate 47,786 downwards.
GGGGTGCGGACGCCCACAAGCCCTGTCGCAAATTGGTCAAGGTTGGTCTTGCCGATGAAAATTGCCCCCGCCTCGCGCAGTTTGTCGACGACGAATGCGTCTTGCGTCGGGGTATAGGCATAAGCGGGGCAGGCGGCGGTTGTCTCGTACCCCGCGACATCGATGTTGTCTTTTACCGCAAAAGGGACACCCCAAAGCGGTTTGGCAGGGTCATATGGGCCAAGAGCGGCCGCTGCTGCTTGGGCGTCGGCCTCGCTTGCCATCGATAGAAAGATGCATGGGTCGTCCACTTCACGCAGTCGGGTATAGACCTGTGCGATGATTTGTTCAGGCGACACACCGCGCGCATAGGCCGCGTGAAGGTCTGGGATAGTCATCGCAATATCGGTCATAGGAGGCTCTTTTATAATTCAAATATGGTAGCCGTCGCGGGCCGTACCGCTGGCTTGCCTCAGTCGTCCTCTGTTGCGCTGCGGAATTCAAATGCTAAGAATTCACAAAAGCGGTGCAAAAAATGCATCATTATAGGTCAGGAGGTCTTTTCGGTGAAACATCTGCAAACTTTCCGCTTCATCGAGGCAGTGTCGCGCGCGGGCTCAATCCGGAAAGCGGCGGACGATATGAACATTACGGCCTCTGCCCTGAACCGTCGGATCCAACGGTTCGAAGAAGAGTTTGGCGTCGAAATTTTCGAACGCCTGCCGCGGGGTGTGCGCTTGAACCCGGCCGGTGAGTTGCTGATGCAGCATTTCCTGATGCAGGAATCCGACTTGCGGCGGGTGAGAAGCCAAGTGGCTGATCTGTCTGGCGAACGACGGGGCCATGTGACGGTAGCCTGCTCTCAGGCGCTGATCCCGTATTTTATGCCTGCGCACACCGCAGCTTATCGGCGTGACCATCCGGGGGTGTCTTTTTCAGTTCAAGTGCGTGATCGCGAAGATGCAGAGCGCGATCTGGCCGAATTCAGAAGCGATCTGGCCTTGGTATTCGAGCCTGTCCATATGGTAGACCTCGATGTGCTGATGCGTATCCCTCAGGTCATCCATGCGATTGTGCGGCATGATCACCCCTTGGCGACAAAGCCCGAGGTGCGATTACGTGACTGTCTGGACCAGCCGCATGTCATCCCGTCCCGCCGGTATGGGGTGCGGGCCATGCTGGACGATGCTGCGGCGCGGGGGTCGCGCCCGCTACGCCCCATTGCCACATCCGACAGTTTCGAGTTCATGCGCCACTATGTGCTGCATGAAGATGCCATCGCATTCCAGATCCCGATCGGGTTGGATATGGAGCGCTGCGCCGAACTGACCTCTCGCCCGCTGTCGTTACGTGACGTCGCGGCGGGTAGTCTGGTCCTGTGTCAGTTGCGTGGTCGAACCTTGCCGGTGGCTTCCGCCCGTTTCGGCTTGGCGCTTTCCACTGCATTGGAACAGTTTTCCGACGTCTAGAACGCGGCCTCGGCGCGACCGCACACCGGGTGATGCATTTTTTGCACCACTTTGTAGAAAAATGAGCAGACGTAAACACCACTTAGATTTTGTAGTCATTGAATCACATCAGATGCGCTCTCTCCTCCCAGGGCGGCGCACCATCATTGGAGATTTGAATGACACATGCACCGTTCCTGAACCGCCGTGGTTTCCTTGGTACTTCCGCCGCTTTGTTGGGCACCGCCGCAATCGGCGGTCTGGCCCGCCCCGCGATGGCGGCTGACCCTTTGACCGTGGGGTTCATCTACGTCGGGCCGAAAGACGATTTCGGCTATAACCAGGCGCATGCCGAAGGGGCAGAGGCGGTCAAGGCGATGTCTGGCGTGGTCGTGCTGGAAGAAGAGAACGTCCCCGAAAGCCAGGACGTGCAGAACTCCATGGAATCGATGATCAATTTTGACGGGGCCAAGCTGATCTTCCCCACGTCCTTTGGCTACTACAAACCTCATGTGCTTGAGACAGCGCCGAAACATCCTGACGTGCGCTTTCAACATTGCGGGGGCCTGTGGTCAGAAAGTGACCCGTCGAACGCCGGGTCCTACTTTGGCTATATCGGCATGGGGCAGTATCTGAACGGCGTTGCCGCAGGTCATGCAACCAAGAGCAAAAAGATCGGTTTCGTCGCGGCCAAGCCGATCCCTCAGGTGCTCAACAATATCAACTCCTTCCTATTGGGTGCGCGTTCGGTTGATCCCACGATCGTCTGTCAGGTGATCTTTACCGGTGAATGGTCGCTTGCCGTAAAAGAAGCCGAAGCGACCAATGCCTTGGCAGACCAAGGGTGCGATGTAGTCACCTGCCACGTCGATGGGCCGAAGGTGATCTGTGAAACTGCTGTTTCGCGCGACATTTTTGTTTGCGGTTACCACGCCGACCAGACGCCGATTGCAGGGGACAAATACCTGACAGGGGCTGAATGGAACTGGGCCAATGTATATACCGACATGGTGGCCAAGACCTTGGCAGGGGAACCGATCCCGAACTTCGTGCGCGGCGGGCTGGCGGATGGCTTCATCAAGATGAGCCCCCTCGGCCCCGCGGTCAGCGATGCGGCGCGTGCACAGTTTGAAGCCACGAAAGCAGAGATCGAGGCAGGCGGCTTTGCCGCGATCAAAGGGCCGCTGAAGGACAACAAAGGCAATGTGATCGCCGCCGAAGGGGAATCCTTTGTCGAAACCGATGTCGCGATCGAGAGCATGGACTACCTTGTCGAAGGCGTGATCGGGTCCACAAGCTAAGATGACGTTGGTTGCTCAAGCTGAAAAGCCCGCGGCCACTGCGGCGCGGTCCTTTATCGGGATCGCGCCGCGGGCCGAGGCTGTGGTGATCCCGATCTGTGCTTTGCTGGCCGGTTTCGCGTTATTTAGTGTCTTTTTGCTGATGGTCGGGAAATCCCCGGTCGCGTTTTACCAGCTGGTCTGGAAGGCGGGATTCTCGTCTGCTTTCTCGTGGCAGAACACGCTGTCGCGCGTGGCACCTCTGGTGCTGGCGGCACTGTGCGTCGCACTTCCCGCGCGGCTGGGGCTTGTGGTTATCGGCGGCGAAGGTGCGATTGTCCTGGGCGGTCTTGCCGCTGCCGTTGCAGGCACCGTCGTTGCGGGGATGCCCGCCGCTTTTGGCATGGTCACAATGGCGATTGCCGCGATTATCGTCGGCGGTGTCTGGATCGGTGCCGTGGGCGCGCTGCGGATCAAACGGGGCGTGAACGAAACAATTGCATCCTTGTTGATGGCCTATATCGCGATTGCGCTGTTGAACCACTTTGTCGAGGGGCCGTTCCGCGATCCGGCATCGCTCAACAAACCCTCCACCGTGCCACTGACAGAGAGTTTGCGCGTCGGGGATATGCCGTTTCTGCCGTCGCATTGGGGCATTCTTGCGGGCGTGCTTGCCTGCCTCTTTGCATGGGTCTTGATCGAACGCACAACGCTGGGGTTTGCCGCGCGTATTGCGGGTGACAATGTGCGTGCCGCGCAGGTGCAAGGGCTACCCGTCGGGCGTCTGGTGATCGGCTTTACCGCACTTGGCGGTGCCTTTGCAGGGCTGGCGGGCTATTTCGAAGTGGCGGCGGTGCATGGCTCTGCAAACGCTTCGCTGATCGCGAGCTATGGCTATACCGGCATCCTGATCGCCTTTCTCGCACGGCATAACCCTTTGGCGATCCTGCCGGTTGCGGTTCTGTTCGGCGGGTTCGAAGCCTCTAGCGGGTTGATTCAGCGACGTATGGAGCTGCCCGATGCGACGATCCTTGTCTTTGAAGGCATCGTGTTCCTGGTGATCCTGCTGAGCGAGGCGCTGTACGGGCGGGTGCCAATCTTTACCGCTGCATATTGGGAGAAACGCTGATGGAACAGGTAGATGTCGGCCTTTGGGGCGTTCTCATCGCCATACTGGGCGGTGCCATCCGCGTCTCGACTCCGTTCATATTTGTCTCGCTGGGGGAACTGCTGACCGAACGTTCCGGCCGGTTCAACCTTGGCTTGGAAGGGACATTGGTCTTCGGCGCAATGAGCGGCTACGCCGTTGCTTACGAGACCAACAGTGCGTTTGTCGGCGTTTTGGCGGCGGCTGCGGCGGGGGCCTGCTTTGGGTTGTTGCACGGGTGGATCTGCAAGTTCAAAGGGGTGAACGACATTGCTGTCGGGATCGCGATGATGCTGCTTGGCATGGGGCTCGCCTTCTTTTGCGGCAAACCCTACATCCAGCCGCAGGCACCTGATCTGCCTGCAATCAGCTTGGGCTGGTGGTCGGATATCCCGCAGCTTCGGGCGGCACTCGAGGTAAATGTGTTGTTCATCGTCGGCGGGCTGCTGGCGCTTGCCATTGCATGGATGCTGCGTACCACCCGCATGGGGCTGCGCTTGCGCGTTGTCGGGGACAGTACCGACGCGGCACGTGCCATGGGATTAAACCCCGATCGCATCCGGCTGCTGGCAACCGGCGCAGGCGGGGCGTTGGCAGGCGTCGGCGGTGCCTATCTGTCGCTTTACTATCCCGGCAGCTGGACGGAAGGCATTTCTTCGGGCCAAGGCCTGATGGCCATTGCGCTGGTGATCTTTGCCCGATGGAACCCGATCAACTGCTTTTGGGCGGCATTGCTCTTTGGCGGGGCGGGCGCACTTGGCCCGGCCTTGCAATCGGTGGGCATCACCGAAGGCTATTACCTTTTTGGTGCGGCACCCTATGCCCTGACACTGGGCCTTTTGATTCTCACCAGCGCGCCCGATCGCGCGGTACAAGGCGCACCGCTTGCGCTGACACTGACGAAATAAGGATAGAGATTATGAATGGTTTAGGTGGACTGAACAAATCTGACCAAGGTGTTGTGATTGGCATGGTTCAGTTGCAATTGCCGACTGTCGCGACCAAAGCCGAGCTAACAGCACAAACCGCCCGTGTGGTTGATCTGGTGGGCAAGGCGCGCCGCAATATGGCGACGATGGATCTCGTGGTATTCCCTGAATACATGTTGCATGGCCTGTCGATGAACACTGATCCCGAGATCATGTGTACGATGGATGGGCCCGAAGTCGCGGCGCTCAAGCAGGCCTGCGTCGACAATGACATCTGGGGCTGCTTTTCGATTATGGAGCTGAACCCCGGCGGCTACCCTTATAATACGGGCCTGATCATCGACCCGCAGGGCGAGGTCCAGCTGTACTATCGGAAAATGCATCCTTGGGTCCCCGTAGAACCGTGGGAGCCGGGGAATGGCGGCATTCCGGTCTGTACCGGTCCCAAAGGGGCCAAGATCGGGCTGATCATCTGCCACGACGGGATGTTCCCCGAAATGTCCCGTGAAGCGGCGTACAAAGGGGCCGAGATCATGATCCGCACCGCGGGCTATACCGCCCCGATGCGCGAGGCGTGGCGGTTTACCAATCAGTCCAACAGCTTCTGTAACCTGATGATCACCGCGAATGTGTGTATGTGCGGCTCTGACGGGACGTTCGACAGCATGGGCGAGGCAATGATCATCGACCACGAAGGCACCGTCATCGCGCATGGCAAAACCGGACGCGTGGACGAGATCATTACCGCCGAGGTCCGCCCCGATATCGTCCGCGAGGCGCGCGTTGGCTGGGGCGTGGAAAACAACCCCTATCAGTTCGGGCATCGCGGATATGTTGCCGTGAAGGGGGGCGCGCAGGATTGCCCCTATACCTATATGACCGATCTCGCGAAGGGGGCCTATCGCCTGCCATGGGAGGATGAGGTCAAGGTCACTGACGGCACAAGCTGTGGCTTCCCGCTGCCCAACCGTAGATTCAACGAGCAGGAGCCGCAGACGTGACCACCGTTCAAAGCCACCCCTACGTCTGGCCCTATAACGGCGATCTGCACCCCGAGAATACGGCGCTGGTGATTATCGATATGCAGACCGATTTCTGCGGGGTCGGCGGGTATGTCGATCACATGGGCTATGACCTGTCGCTGACCCAAGCACCTATTGCGCCAATCAAGTCGCTGCTGGCGGACATGCGGGCCAAGGGCTACCACATCATCCACACCCGCGAAGGGCATCGCCCCGATATGGCGGATCTGCCCGCGAACAAGCGCTGGCGCAGTCAGCAGATCGGGGCAGGGATCGGCGACAGCGGCCCCTGCGGCAAGATCCTGATCCGCGGCGAGGCGGGGTGGGACATCATCCCAGAGCTCGCCCCGCTGGAGGGAGAGACAATCATCGACAAACCCGGCAAGGGCAGCTTCTATGCCACTGATCTGGAGCTGATCCTGCGCACAAGGCAGATCGAAAATCTGATCCTCACCGGTATCACAACCGATGTTTGCGTTTCCACCACCATGAGAGAGGCGAATGATCGCGGGTTCGAATGTGTGGTCGTCGAGGATTGCTGCGGTGCCACCGACCCCGCAAACCATGCTGCGGCGATCAAGATGGTCACAATGCAGGGCGGCGTCTTTGGGGCCGTGACCACCAGCGCTGATCTGATTGCGGGGCTACCGGCATGACAGCCGCCACGCATACCTCAGGCGGGGCCATTAGCGTCGAAGCCGTCGGCATGACCATGCGCTTTGGCGATTTCACAGCGCTCGATGATGTCTCTCTCAAAATACCGGCGGGCAGCTTCCATGTGTTGTTGGGCGAAAACGGTGCCGGTAAATCGACACTGGTGAAATGCCTCATGGGGTTTAACCGCGCGACACATGGCGAGATGATCGTGGATGGGGCGCAGGCCTTCATGACCGATCCGAAGGTCGCGCAATCGCTGGGGCTGGGAATGGTCTACCAGCATTTCACGCTCGTGCCCGCGCTGACCGGTGCCGAAAACCTGGTGATCAGCCGCACCGACACCCCAAGCGTTATCGACTGGGCACAAGAACATCAGTCGCTTCGGTCCTTCATGGCGACGATGCCGTTCAATGTACCGCTCGACCGTCCGGTCAGCCAGCTTGCCGCAGGCGAAAAGCAAAAGCTCGAGATCATCAAACAGCTCTACCTTGGCAACCGCTTTCTGATCCTAGACGAGCCGACATCCGTGCTGACCCCCGCCGAGGCAGATGAGGTTCTGGGCCATATCCGCGCTATGACGGACGCGGGCGCGCTGACTGTGCTCATGATCTCGCACAAGTTCCGCGAGGTGACGGCATTTGCCGATCACGTCACGATCTTGCGCCACGGTAAATACGTCGCCGGTGGCGCAGTGTCCGAGATGAGCGTGGAAGACATGAGTGCGGCCATGATGGGCAAAGCGCCTGTTCACAATCCGCGTGTTCGCGTTGATACGGCACGCAAACCTGTGCTGCACCTAAACGGCATTCGGGCACAAGACCGTAGCGGGTTGAACAGCATCCAGATCGACGACGTGACCCTGCATTCCGGCGAGGTTCTGGGCATCGCTGGCATCTCGGGTAACGGCCAGATGGAGCTGATGGAAATCCTGACAGGACAGCGTCGTCTCCAAGCTGGAGAGATACGGGCAAACGGCACCCCCTACACCGCCACACGGGCGGAGGCGCGGCAGCATAAAATCCGCTACCTGCCCGAAGAACCTCTGCGCAACGCCTGCGCCCCCAAGATGAGCGTCGCCGATAATCTTGCTTTCAAGATGTTCGACGTCGACCGCAACGGCCGGCCGGCCTTCTGGTGCAATCGCAAAGATATGGCGCGCAATGCCGATCGGTTGATTGCCGATTTCAACGTCAAGACAACCTCGCCCGATGCCCGTATCGCCTCGCTTTCCGGCGGGAACGTGCAGCGGGCTGTTCTGGGGCGCGAGCTGACCGGCGAGGTGAATGCGCTGATCATCTCCAACCCCTGTTTCGGGCTGGATTTTGGTGCGGTCTCCGCCATTCGCGACCGCATCATCGAAGCCCGCAACAACGGTACGGCAGTGCTGCTGATCAGCGAGGATCTTGACGAGATCATGGAGCTTTCTGACCGCATTTTGGTTATGTCAGAAGGGCGCATTGCCTTTGAAACCACCGCCGCCGCGGCGGATCTGACAGAGATCGGGCAGCATATGGCAGGGCATACCGCATGACACAGATCCCCGCCCGACCTTTCGATTTTCCGCTTGCACGTGATCGGGTTGCGCTGATCATTATCGACATGCAGCGCGATTTCGTCGAGCCGGGCGGCTTTGGTGCAAGCCTTGGCAACGATGTCCGCGCGCTGCAGGCAATCGTGCCCACGGTTGCGCGGCTGCTTGCAGGCTTTCGCGCCGCTGGCTTGCCGATCTTCCACACCCGCGAAGCACACCGTCCCGACTTGTCCGATTGCCCGCCCGCCAAACGTCTACGCGGTGCGCCTGCGCTACGTATTGGGGACGCGGGGCCCATGGGCCGTGTGTTGATCAAAGGCGCGCCCGGATGCGAGATCATCCCCGCGCTGACCCCGCTGCCGGACGAGCCCGTAATCGACAAACCCGGCAAAGGTGCCTTCTACGCCACAGACTTCGGCGACCAGCTTGCCGCACGGGGGATCACCCAACTTGTCTGCGCAGGAGTCACGACCGAGGTTTGCGTTCAAACCACGATGCGCGAGGCCAATGATCGCGGGTTTGAATGCCTCTTGGCCACCGATGCCACCGAAAGCTATTTTCCAACCTTCAAAGCTGCCGCGATAGAGATGATCGTCGCCCAAGGGGGCATCGTCGGCTGGGCAACCGATACGGATACAATTCTAGGAGCGCTCAATGGCTGAGGGTCTGCCATCACCAAACGTGTTTCGGGGGCTCGTGCCCGACGGTTGGCAAGACATGACGTTCGAGCCCTTCCGTGACGGCGTCGAGATTTGCCACCTCAGCCGAGGTGGCCCGGACGTCGCCCTGCTGCGCTACGCCCCCGGCGCCTCTGTTCCCCGCCACCGCCATCAAGGGTTAGAGGTGATCATCGTCCTGTCCGGCAGCCAAAGCGATGACCATGGGCGGTATTGGGCGGGAGATGTCGTGCTGAACCCGACGGGAAGCGAACATGAGGTCTGGTCCGAGGATGGATGTACGGTCCTGATCCAGTGGGAACGCCCGGTGACGTTTGTCGACTGAGCTGCATGTCTTTCCCGGATCGCCATGCTGATCAAAATCATTTGATTGAGTGCCACGCTACAGAGTTTTAGAAAGCCCGTTTGCACCGCATTAACTGGCCAGTCTCTCATATTTACTATTCCCATCGCTAGCGCGCGCCATCAACAAGAGATATCAAATTGCTAAAGAATTCTTGATCAATGGATCAGCTCGCGTTCCCCTACCATTGGTGACGAGATCGCGCTTTCAGTAGACACAAAACATATCCACGCGTCAGGCGTTTCTTCAGCGGTGGCAGGGTAAAAGGTCATATTTAGCACTACTACTCCGAGCTTTATCTTGCAAACTAAGGAGTTATTGGAAGGAACAAAGCCATCATCGTAAGCGAACCATTTCAATTCAACGGATGTGAGCACAGATGGAACTAAGAGGTCTTCAACGCTGGCAATATAACTCGTATGCTCTTCATCGGAACCCGACATGGACCTGTCACCCTTTCGTGCCGCTCCTGCAACTCATTTATGCGGCCTTTCGTTCAAAAGCCAAGGGGCTTTTCCAGCCGAGTGCTGAGTGTTTTCTTCGTGGGTTATAGAATCCATTTATATAGTTGAAGATTGCCAGTTCAGCAGCGCGTCTGGTTGGCCAGGATTGTCGCCAAATGAGTTCTGCTTTGATGGTTTTGAAGAACGTTTCGACGGCAGCATTGTCAAAGCAATTCCCTTTCCCAGACATGGACACCTTAAACTCGTGCTTGCGTAGGGCCTTCTGGTAGTCATGCGAGCAATATTGCGACCCGCGATCCGTATGATGGATATAATCTTTAGGCGGTTTGCGTAGATTGATTGCCATTTCCAATGCTCGGATTGCCAGATCACGCTTCATACGATTGCTAACAGCCCAGCCGATCACACGCCGGGAATGCAAATCCAAGATAACCGCCAGATACAGCCAGCCCTCGCGCGTCCAAATGTAGCTGATGTCGCCCGCCCATTTCTGGTTTGGCTTATCAGCGTTGAAGTCGCGATCCAGCAGGTTTGGCGCGATATTGAACTTGTGGTTGCTGTCTGTGGTCACCTTGTATTTCTTTGACCTTTCAACGCAGATGCTGTTCTCACGCATGATCCGACCAACACGACGGTGACCCACGTCGACGCCGGTCTCCTTCAGTTCTTCTGTCATTCTGGGGCGACCATAACTACCCAGAGATAAGGCAAACTGTTCCCTGATATGTGCCAACACAACCAAGTCTTTACGCTGGCTGGCGCTCAATGGCCTGGAGCAAAAGGCGCGATAGCCACGCGGGCTAACATCCATGATTTGGCACAGCCGATTGACCGACAGCATGTCCTTATACTTTGCAATGAACGCAAACCTCATTTGCTTCGCTCCGCAAAGAACTGGGTGGCTTTTTTTAACACTTCCCTCTCCTCGCGCAGCAGACGGTTTTCTTTGCGAAGGTCAGCCAGTTCACGTTCTATATCAGATTGCACGGTTGGCTTTTCAGGGCAGCGCTGATCGTGCTGTAACCAGCGACTCAGTGTAGAAAAGCCAACGCCAAGATCAGCCGCAACTTGTTTGCGCGACAGACCGCTGGTTAAAGCTATGTGAACCGCTTCTGCGCGGAATTCTGGAGTTCGTTGTGGTGATGCCATTTCGTTTCTCCTTTGAGGCAAAATACCAAGTCAAAGGAGCGGAACAAATCCGCGACAGGTCCATAGCGCGGAAATCAGGCAGGCGGCATCAATCGAGCGGTTACAAAAGCTATGCTAAGGTTACTGCTGAAATGAACCGCGGTTGCGGGTCTGAAGACGCTATCCGGCACGTCGATCGCAAGCATTTGAACAACCGAATTGAGGGTGATCACGGCGCGTTGAAACAACTTCTCAGGCCCAAACGGGGTTTTCGAAGTCTAAGCGCGGCCAAAAACACATTAAAAGGAATTGAAACACTCAGAGCCATCAAGAAGGGACATTTTGCAAACAACGAAACCGGCGTTCACAACGAAACCGAATTCGTTGCTAACTTGTTCGATGAAGCCGCACAATCTCAAATCCAACGCCGAGCATCTGAAATTTACAAATAATGCAACAGAACCGTTTTGAGCTAGGCATTAAAACCCAGTCATAATTGCCGCACTACGGGGGCCGACAGTCATTGCACGATCTACCTTGATGACAAAGTCAGGAAATCAGCGATCCTCGTCGCGATCAGGGCACGATCATAATCCAATGTTGCGACATGATATGAGCGCTCTAACCAGCGAAGTTGAATATCGGCCGATCCCACCAACGTCGCAATGCGATGACCATTATCGGGATCCACGACATGGTCCTGTCGCGATTGCAGGATGAGCACTGGCTGTTGGATAAGCGGCAGCAAAGCGCCGGTTGTGTTCGTGAGCAGAAAACGCTCTTTCAGCGTTTCTCGCGGGATTTGACCATAGCATATTTCAGACATCCCCGGCTCGGCGATATCCGATCCAATTCCCGCAACGGCATCCTGCCCGTCGGTGTCATAAAGCGGTGCGACGACCTCGGGCCGATAGAGACCGGTCGATCCATTGATGCTGACGACGCCATGTATTTTACTTGGCATCCGCGCAGCGAGGTTGAGCGATAAAGTGGCCCCCAAAGAAAGCCCACCCACAATGATGCGATCACATCGGGACGCCAGGGTTTCCAGCGCGGCTTCTGCGGATGCCACCCAATCGCGATGACCCGTCTGAGCCAGGGCGCTAGGGGTCTTGCCATGGCCGACCAACAGCGGGCAATGCACAGTAGCACCGCTCAGCGAATGTACGTGATGCGCGACTTCGCGTACGCTTTGGGGGGTGCTCGTAAAGCCGTGAAAAAAGAGAAAGCCGATATCGCTGCCTTCGAGAAGGAAGGGCTGCGCCTCGGGCAAATCGAAGGGATAAATCGGGGTCTGTTTCATATTTGCATACAATCGCGCTATCACCGCGCGAAGCAAATAGACTTGCGGTATCGTCCGATAGCTGGACGTGATCAGCCGAGTTGAGGAAAGTGGTTGCGAAACTGGCGCAGAAGACCGGTATCGGCTTTGGTGCTCCAGGCCATAGAGATCGTTGCTTCTGCGTCCAGCTCGTCAATCAGTGAAAGTTCCAGTGCGGCGGGAAGACTGTCGGCCATGCTCATAGGGAAAAACGTAACCCCGCGGCGCTCGGCCACGCGTTGCAATATCACCTGAACGTCCCAAGCCTCATCGACAACTACCGGGCTAAGGTTGGCCTGATCACAAGCGTTGTCGAGAAGCGCGCGCCAAGATCGCCAGTTCTCGCGCAGGCCCATAACAAAAGGCACGCCGTCCAAGTCCTTGACCCGTGCGGGTGCCTCTCCGGCAGGTGTGACGATACCGATGGACGAGCTCCAGACCGGCATCTGGTCAATCCCGGGAGCAGCTACCGTAGGATGGGACAGCAAAAATCCAAGGTCGATCCCACCAGATTTTAAGCTTTTCAACATGTTATCGGTAGACATCACATGCATCTCGACCTGCACCCCAGGGATACTACGATGAAAAGCGTCTAGTGCTTCGGAAATTTGGCGTGAAGCTGCGAGTGCGGAGTATCCGACGATGATATGCCCACGCGCACCCGCTGCATTCTTTCTTGATGCCCGGATCGTCCGCTCGAACTGCGCCACCGTCTGGCGCGCGTCATCAAGAAAGACTACCCCCTCGGGCGTAGGCACCACACGCGGCCCACTGCGATCGAAAATCCGAAAACCAAGATCAACCTCGGTGTCTTTCACCGCTTTCGAAATGGCCGGTTGCGCGATATTGAGCAGTTCAGCCGCCGCTCTGAACCCTTGCGCATCTGCGACGGCCAAGGCGTACCGCAGATGACGAAGGTCTAAGCGGGTGGGTTTCCTGCTGTCGTGCATTCACATGCTCCATGGTGATCGCGTTTCGCTATCACTCGATCAGCCATCGCTATTTGTCAACTGAACCTCGAGAGAGGAGGTTAAATCGGAATTACGGGTACACATCCCGTCTTGGTATGGGGAGGAGGCCCGATGCTGAAGTTTTTCAACAGACTGTGCTCTTGGCTGATGTACGTAGGTGGTTTCGGCGTCATTGCGATGATGCTGAACATCGTAGCTGATGTCGTTGCAAAGCTGGTGTGGAATGCGCCGATCCAAGGCACGGTCGAAATGTCTTCCTACTATTATATGGTTGCGCTGGTCATGCTGCCGATGGCGTTTGTCGAGATGCAGGACCAGCAGATATCGGTTGATCTATTGTTCAATCACTTTCCGAACTGGCTTCAGAAGTTGGCCTTGTTCCTAAGCTGCATAGCCGCCGCGGCGATCCTTGCCGTTATGGCGTGGCGAACAGGTCTTGATGCGGTGCGGGCGCTGCGTGTGGGCGAAGTGGTCATGGGCGGACGCGAGGTCATCGTCTGGCCGTCACGGATGGTTTTGCCGTTCGGTTTTGGCCTTGCCAGTCTCGCTGCTTTTATACGCGCCGTCCTTGTGGTGAGCGGACAGCCTGTGACGCAATCGCAGCTAGATGGAAACATGTCATGAGTAACCTTTTGATCGGTTGGATCGGCGTAGGAGCCTTGTTTGGTTTGTTGGCCTTCCGGATGTCCATTGGCACGGCGCTTATGGCGGTGTCCTTTGTCGGCATTACTGTGATGTTCAACCTGCAAGCCGCACTTGGGATCGTGAGTGCGATGCCTTTCAACTTGATCGGGGATTGGTCGCTGACGGCGATCCCGATGTTTCTGTTTATGGGCTTTATCGCGGCCAATACCGGCCTGACTGCGGGCGCGTTTGATCTGCTACGCGTCTTGTTGGCGCGAGTGCCGGGCGGGCTTGCTTCTGCGAGCGTCGGGGCGTGTGGCCTTTTCGCCGCGGCCTCGGGTTCGTCGATCGCGACGACCGCAGCGATGTCAAAGATTGCCGTGCCCGAGATGCTGAAAGCGAAGTACCATCCGTCGCTGGCCACAGGTGTTGTCGCGGCGTCGGGCACGCTTGGCTCGCTTATTCCGCCATCGATCCTGATGGTACTTTACGGCATCTTCACCGAGCAATCGATCGGCCAGCTGTTTATCGCAGGTGTCATTCCCGGCGTGCTATCGGCGTTTGTCTATATGGCAATGATTACCGTGCGTGCCACGCTGACGCCCGCGCTTGCACCCGCTGTCATTGAACGGGTTGATCGTAAAAAACTGCTGGGTCTGCTCTGGTCGGTCTGGCCTTTTCCTGTGCTGGTTCTGGGCGTCCTTGGCGGCATCTTCGGCGGATTTTTCACCCCGACCGAGGCGGGGGCCGTCGGGGCGTTTCTGGCTGCAACCGTCGCGCTGCTACGCCGCTCACTCACGCGCAAGGCGTTGGCCGAGGCAATCCGCCAGACGACGCTGGCGACGTCTTCGATCTTCTTTCTGTCCATCGGCGCGGTGATGTTCACCCGGTTTATGGGGCTATCCGGTGTGCCACGGGCACTGACTGATATGATGCTATCGGTCTCTGACAACCAGTTCGTAATCATCCTGATGATCGCTTTGCTGTTTGTCGTCCTGGGCATGGTAATCAACTCGATCGGCTTGATCCTGCTCACACTGCCTATCCTGCTGCCGGTGCTAGAAGCCGCCGACATCAACCTGATCTGGTTTGGCATCATCTGCATCAAACTGCTTGAGATCGGCCTTGTGACGCCGCCTGTCGGATTGAACCTTTACGTTCTACACAGCGCGCTATCGGGCGAGGTTAAGCTGCGCGACATCATCTCGGGCACCACGTGGTTCATCGCCATGGATATTTTGACCCTGTTTATCCTGATCGCCTTTCCCGCGATCAGCCTGTTCCTGCCCTCGCTCATGGCGCAGTGAAAACTTTTCAACCGGAGGAGACGACACAATGAAACTGAAGACATCCCTTTTGGCCCTCGCGGCCTGTGGCCTTGGCACTGCTGCCATCGCGCAAAACGCCAACCACTTCTTTGCCGAACGCCATTCGATGGTGCGCGGCCCCTATGTCGAGTTCGCCAAACGCGTGGCCGAGGAAACCAACGGAGACGTGAACTTTACCGTTTTCGCCGGAGGGTCGCTTCTGCCGCCGGCCGCATCCCTACAAGGCGTGCGGGATGGCGTTGCTCAAGTGACCTATCACGCCGGCACCTACACCCCGTCCGAACTGCCTGTTGCCAACCTGATCGGCAACTTTGCGTTTTATAACACCGATCCGATGGTCATGGCCTTTGCGTCAACTGAATTCGGCCTTACCAACGAGGCCGCACTGGCCGAGTGGAAAGAGAATGGCGTCGTTTTCGGCGGCGGCTATTCGACGTCGCAATATTACATGATGTGCAACACACCTGTCGCGACCTACGAGGATATTCAGGGCAAGCGTCTGCGCATGGCGGGTGGTGCCTGGTCACGCTTTGCCGAACATGTGGGCGCGGTACCCGTGTCGATCCCGTCAAGCGAGATGTACACTGGCCTCGACACAGGATCGCTTGATTGTGCAGTTGCGGCTGCGGATGCGTTGGATTCCTTTTCGCTTTCGGATGTGGTCACGCACATGAACACGCTTGCAGTAGGGAACTACTATGCCGGATTTGAATGGGGCTATAACCCTGCGTTTTGGCAAGGCTTGTCCGAGGCGTCGCGCAACGTACTGTTTGACCAGATGGCATACTATCTTGCGCAGCACCGGGTGGAGTTCGACAAGGATGTTGAAAAAGCGGTTTCCGCCGCCAAAGAAGGCGGCATGGAGATTTTCGAACCTGATCAGGCTCTGACGGAAGCGCTGGCGGAATTTGTAACTGCCGACGAGGCCGTGCTGATCGAGAACGCCAAGAACCGCGGTATTGAGAACCCGGAAGCGCTGCTGGCAGACTACAAGCGCATCGTTGATCGCTGGGCTGCGCTGCTGGCGGATGTGGACCACGGCGATACCGATGCATTGGCAGCATTGGCCAAAGCAGAGATCTACGACAAGTTGGACCGCGCAAACTACGGTATGAATTAACCCACATATATTATGGACAGTCCCGGGGCGTTGTCAAAGCGCCTTGGGGTTCCTACCGCCCTGCGACCTGATAGCGTTTTGATCAAAACGCTATCAGCAATGTAGACTGTCATTCGAAAGCGCGCAAATGATCAGAAGACTGTTTGCAGCATATGATGCAGACGCAGGTGGGGTTACCCGGCAGCGGCTTTGAGCACCTCGGTCATTTCCTCCAACTCACGCGGGCGACCAGAAACACTCAACTGCAGCAAATATCGAAAAGCGCCGTCGAAACGCAGATATAGAAGTTCCTTGGCTTTGCGCTCTGAGGCTATCGGATTCATCATCTCGATCAGCTGTTCTTCAATCTCGTCAACGACGGGAACGAAAGCTTGGTCAAATAGCGCTTGGTTTCGAATGTCGTACCAAAGTCGATGAAGCTCGGCTTCGGTACTGATCGTTTCTGCCAAAGCAGTACAGAACGCTGTCTTGATGCGATCTGGGTTGGAAATACCACTGACAGATGCAGAAATTGTTCTGGCAAACTCGCTTTTGTACTGTCGCACACAGTAGATCAGAAGCTCGTCCTTATCCTCAAAATAGTAGTGCAGACTGCCAAGCGACATTTCTGATTGCGACGCAATATCACGCAGGGTGGTACGGGCATAACCATAAAGCTTAAGCGCGCTGATCGCACTTTGCGCAATCTCGCGTTTGCGGTTCTCACGCTTGCGGGCCTTATTCGCTTTTCGGTCCGCAAGCCTACCTGTTTGGGTCATGTCGTTCATCGGGCACTCACATTTGTCCCTGCCGACCTAGCCCAAAAGGGCGTGAAAGAAAATACGCGGCAGCTTGAACCAGCTGGGTTTGTGCTGAAACCGGGTCAGCAAACGACCGATATGATGCTGACGCTTGTTTGACACAAACCAGGGCGGCCGGGGCAGCAGGCTCATCCCGCCGGATAGCAGATTGCGCGGGAAGGGGCGGAACGGGGCCTCGATCACCGTGCGTTCAACGTTTTCAAGCATGAAGGTATTGTGGACGGTGCCCACACCAGACTGGACGTTTTGCAAGGTTGCGCCAGCAAAGCCGCCCCAGGGACAGGCAGTCACCAGAAAGGCAAGGCCGGACCATGCATTGATCGCAATCGCGCCATAGCGGAATTCGGCGATGATCTCTTCGAACCGTTTGCGACCCATAGCGCGGATCGTGGCAGGGTGGATGATGATATTGCCACCCAATGTGCCATAAAGCGTATCATTTGCCCATTTAATCGCCGCGATTAGATAGGTTTCGGCATCTTTTGACTCGATGCGCATAACACCAAGCGCAGATGTGAAAACTTCGGTCTGGGCCAGCCAATCGCTATCACCCTCGGCCATATCGGCAAGATAAAGCGGAGCCACATCCGCCCCACGATCCAGCGTTTGCGGGTTTTCGGCGTGATCGACAAAAGCCTGTTGGCGATCTTCGGCACCGGGGTAGTAAGCGGCCCGTTTGGTGTGTTTGGCCATCACATCGGCAACATTCCCCATCAGCTCGGCTGTCTTATCCCAACCCTTCGGCAAAATAAGGCTCTGCACCGCGACACAGTTAAAGCCACCGTTATGCAGTTTCATGGTGGCGATGCTTTCCGCCTGAAAGCGCAAGTCCGCCTTGGTCCACGGGCCTGGTACGATGATGGTGGGGCAAACGGCACCAAGCTCGGATGTCATGTGGCGGGTGTTTTTCGGCGTGTTGGCGGCCTTGTTCTTCTCGCCTTCCTCGCCTGCGCCCCAGACGATTAGATCATGGGTGGCGCGAGCACCGGTAATGTGGATTTCCTCGACCAGCGGATGCGTCGTAAGATAGGCCCCTGCCGGACCATCGCCACGATGGATACGTAATGCGTCGCGGTCGATCAGCGGTTTCAGGGCGGCCTGCAAAGGCTCGGTCAGGTAGTCGTTGACGGGGTTCATTTTAAGCAAGACCACCTGGTTTTCCAGAAAGAGCTTCTGGAAAGCATCCAGCGGCGTGATCGCGGCGATATTGCCGGCGCCCAGAACCAGCGCGACCTTGCCACGCCGTTGGTCTGCCGGAATATCATAGGCTGATGCAGCGTTGTTCTTGAGGTTGGCGGGGGTCACGCCTTTTTGCATCCAGACATCCGCATGCACGCCCGAAATCAACAGCCGGTCCCAGATCGAATGTGGCACAACGCGCACGGCGGTTTGGCCGCTTGGCAGGCTGCGTTTCTTAAGCCCGTCCAGAAAGGTTTTGCCTTCCATCTGTGACAGTGTGTCCATCAGACCGTTGCAGCAGGACATGACCGCATAGGGGCCCGACGTCCATTCCTCCCCCAACAGGGGGGAATCTTGTGGGATGCCCTTGGCCTTGCCCGCCGCGTCGACCCATTCGTCGGCGACGCGCATCAGATTGTCTTTGACCGCCTGCAAAACCGCGATGCGGTCGTTCAGCGAGGTTTGCGCCCAACGGTGCTTGGCCGCGTCTAGGGCTTTTAGGTCGATGTCGTAGGCCGCTTGCAGATCGGGGGTGAAGTTACTTTGATGTTTCATGCGGCTCCCTCCAGAAGGATGTTCGCGTAGATCTCGCGTAGTTTGAGTTTCACCACTTTGCCTGTGGCACCTAGGGGCAGTTCATCGACAAAGATCACCCGATCTGGCACCTGCCAACTGGCGACTTTGCCGTCGTAGAATTTCAGAAGCTCCGCTTCGGAGACGTCACCAGACTTGACCGCGATCAGGATCGGACGCTCGTCCCATTTAGGGTGATGGGCAGCGATGGCGGCGGCATTTGCAATCGCCGGGTGACCGATTGCGATGTTTTCAAGTTCGACCGTAGAGATCCATTCGCCCCCGGATTTGATGATGTCCTTTGAACGGTCTCGGATCACCATGAAACCATCCGCGTCAATCGTGGCAACATCGCCAGTGTCGAACCAGCCATCGGGGGTCAGCGCCGAGTCTTCTTTGTTAAAGTAGCTGTGGACCACCCAAGGACCGCGCACCTGCAGGTCGCCCTGCGTCGTACCGTCTTCGGGCAGCACGTTACCGGCTTCATCTACCAGCCGGATTTCTATCCCGTAAACCGAGCGGCCCTGGCCCACGCGAATGTCGGTTTGCGCTTCGGTCGACAGACCCTCGTGACACTGCAGCAAACGGTTAACCGTCGCGAGGGGGCTGGTCTCTGTCATGCCCCACGCTTGAATCAATTCGACATTATATTTGTCACGGAACGTCGTATACATCGACGGCGGCATCGGTGCGCCACCGACAATGGTGCGGGTCAGACTTGGCAGCTTAGAGCCGGATTTCTCCAACGCCGCCAATAGCCCCATCCAAATGGTGGGCACGCCAAAGGCCGCGGTCACGTGTTGGGTGTCGATCAGGTTGGCCAGGCTGTCCCCATCCAGCCCCGGACCCGGCAGCACCAGTTTTGCACCGGCCGACGCCGCAGTATAGGGCACGCCCCATGCATTGACGTGGAACATTGGCACAACCGGCATCACCGTATCACAGGCCGAGATCGCAAGCCCGTCGGGCTGGTTGCCCACAAGCGCATGGAGCAAGGTCGACCGATGGGAATAAAGCACGCCTTTCGGGTTTCCCGTGGTTCCCGATGTGTAGCATAGCGACGAGGGTTGGCGTTCATCGAGTTCGGGCCAGACAAAATCCGGGTCCCCGTCAGCGATCAATTCATCATAGAATTGCAGCCCGTCAAACATCTGGGCGGCTTCGTCGTCCCGCGGGCCCAGCAGAACGTAGTGCTCGACCGTATCAAACCGGTCCTTCAAGTTTGCCACAGCGGGCAGGAAGGTTCGGTCAAAGAACATCACCCGATCTTGCGCGTCATTGGCGATATAGACCATCTGGTCGGGATGCAGACGCGGATTGAGGGTATGGCAGATAAAGCCCGCACCCGAACTGCCAAAGTAAATCTCGAGGTGCCGCCGGTTATTCCATGCGATGGTGCCGCACCGGGTTTCCTGCGGCAGGCCCAGTTTGGTCAGTACCGAACCCAAGCGCCGCGCATTCCTGGCAACCTCTTGCCAGTTTGTGACGTCGACTTCGCCCGAAGTTTCAACCGAGACAATTTCGGTGCGCCCGTGGCAGCGGGCTGCGTGATCGATAAGGGAAGAGATCAGCAACTGCTGGTCCATCATTTTGCCAAGCATAGAGTGGCTCCGTAATTTTAAGACTAAAGGGGGGCTCCCGACCCCGGTTGCCCGAGATCGGGAGGGGTCGGTCAGGTTAGGCCCGGATCAGGTCAGAGCACTTTTCGCCGATCATGATGGCGGCGGCGTTCGTGTTGCCGTTGACGATCGTCGGCATGATAGACGCATCCGCGACGCGCAGCGCGTCGATCCCGTGGACTTTCAAATCCGCGCCGACCACCGCCATGTCATCGGACCCCATTTTACAGGTGCCGACAGGGTGATAGATCGTCTGGATATTTGCCCGCAAATAGGCTCGAATTTCGTCATCAGTTTGGACATCCGCCCCCGGAAAACGCTCTTCGCCACGGAAATCATCCAGCGCAGGAGAGCTCATGATCTTACGCGCGATCTTGACCCCCTCGACCAAAATTTCCAGATCTTGAGCCTCGGCAAAAGCATTCGGGTTGATCAGCGGCGCATCCTCTGGGTTGGCTGAAGCGAGCGTGATTTCACCAACTGACTTCGTCCCAACGAGGCTTGGCATGATGGTAAAGCCTTCGCTGTCCGTTGGATTACCAGCACCGTCCGAGATGAACCAGGTCGGGGCAAAATGAAACTGAAGATCAGGGGCAGGGGCGTCCGGCATAACCGTCAGATATCCGCCTGCTTCGCCAATATTCGACGTGAGCATTCCCATGCCCTTGGCGAGCAGTTCTGCCTGCTCAGGCTCAGTCGCATGGGCGAGGGTTACGGGTTGCGTGCAGACATGGGCAACCGGTGCCATCAGGTGTTCCTGAAGGTTCTGACCAACACCGGGGAGGTCATGAACCACCTCTATCCCCAGCTCTGTCAGGGCGCTGCGTGATCCAATGCCCGACAGCATCAAAATCTGGGGTGAGCCGATCGAACCTGCCGACAGGATGACTTCAGCCTCCGCCATGACCTCGTGCATCTCTTCGCCGGATTTGAACCGCACACCGACGCAGCGGCCATTTTCGACAAGGAGCTTGTGGACATGGGCTTCGGCCTGAATCGCGAGATTGTCGCGCGTTAGGGCAGGGTGTAAGAAAGCGACGGCCGTCGAATTTCGCATCCCGTCTTTTTGCGTGACCTGATACAGGCCGAACCCTTCCTGCTCTGTGCCCGCATTGAAATCGGGCTGAGCTGGATAGCCCGCCTCTACAGCGGCATCGACCATCGCGAGCGTCACAGGATTAGGGTCCCGCAGGTCCGCTACGTTCAGCGGGCCACCTGTGCCGTGATGATCATCGGCACCGCGTTCGTTATTTTCCGACCGCTTGAACAGGGGCAAGACATCTGCGTGGCTCCAGCCGGGGTTTTCTGCCCCCCAAGCATCATAACAGACCGGATTGCCCCGCTTGTAGATCATCGCATTGATCGAGCTTGACCCACCAAAAACTTTTCCTCGGGGCATATACAGCTGAATATCGGCGGAATGCTTTTGGGGCGTGCTGCGGTAAGCCCAGTCTAGCGGGGTCTGAAATAGATTGGGAAAGGCAGCAGGAATGTGGATGAACTGGTTTTCATCCGCAGGCCCTGCTTCAAGCACGAGCACGTTCTTGTCCGGGTCCTCCGACAGGCGCGCCGCAAGGGCACAACCCGCAGAGCCGGCACCGATAATGATGTAATCATATTTTTCGGCTGCTTGCGCCTTGGCATGGCTGGCCCCTAGTGCAAGAGGTGCCGCAGCGGCCACCCCGAGTGCTGCGCTTTTGCGCATAAAGTCACGCCGCGAAATACGGCCTGCGTCAAATTCCTGTGCAACGGCTGCGTATCTTGTTTGGTTCTTTTCGCTGTTCATGATCAACTCCTCCCAAGTCATTTTCATCAAGGACTGCCCCTCCACTGGCGACCCTTGATACTGATTGGTATCTGAACAGATGAACTGGTCATATGTCCAGTGTTTTATAAATCGGGTTTCTGAGCAATAAATTATGAAACATAAACCGACAGTTAGAACTCGGAGCAGCAGTAGTTTTGACGGCTTCAATAGCGCAGCCTTTGTGTTTGTCCTGCATTATTCTAAGTTCCGCAGCGTTTTGTGTTGAGAGCCCGGCCCATATCAGAACTACCTTCGTGATCGGGTTGCAAACCCAAATCGCTGTAGTAGGTTCCGACCGAAGCAGAAATTGACGCGGCATATCATCCCCTTGCAAGCCGCAAGGGTCGCCGGATCTTGTACCTGAAACAAAGGCCGACCCGGTACATATGCTAGTGACGACGCTTTGCCGGCCATCGCGATAAACTTGCGGCCGCTAAATTGAATGAACGAACAGGAGTTTCCAATATGAATCGCTACATCCTTAGTGCTGCGCTGGCGGCAGTGATCGTCCCCGGTGTCGCTTTGGCGAATGAAGATTGTGGCGAGATCACCATCGCCGAGATGAACTGGGCCTCTGCTGGAGTTGTGGTGGCTGTGTCCAACTTCCTGCTTGAGCAGGGATATGGCTGTGATGTCACAATCGTCCCGTCCGACACTACGCCCGCTGTCACCTCGCTTTCCGAGAACAACGAGCCCGATATCGTGCCGGAGCTTTGGCCAAACTCGGCCGGTGACGCCTATAAGAAAATCAAGGCTGACGGCAAAATCGTCGAGCTGACCAGCGTTCTTGAACCCGGCGGTGTCGAAGGCTGGTGGATTCCGACCTACTTGGCCGAGGCGCACCCCGAGTTGAAAACCATCGAAGGTGTGATGGCGAACCCCGAGCTGGTCGGCGGCATGTTCAACAACTGCCCCGATGGCTGGGGCTGCCGGATTGTGAACGACAACCTGATCCGCGCGATGGATCTTGAAGGCTCGGGCATCGAAGTCTTCAACCACGGTTCTGGCGAAACGCTGGCCACGTCGATGGCATCGGCCGTGCAAAGCGAGGAGCCTTGGTTCGGCTACTACTGGGGACCTACCACACCACTGGGCAAGTTTGACATGACCAAGGTCAGCTTGGGCGAAGAGATCGAGGCGGCGCAAATAGCCAACGCGAATGCTGATTCCGCCGACGCAGCCGTTACCGAATTTGCCACAGCGCCCGTTTTGACCGTTGTCACCAAGGATTTCCAAACCTCTCACCCCGAGGTTTCCGAGCTGATGTCCAAAGTGCAGTTCGAGACGAACCAGATGAGCAGCCTCTTGGCGTGGATGGACGAGAACAACGCCAGCAGTGAAGAAGCAGCCGTCTATTTCCTGACTAACAACAGCGAAATCTGGAAGGACTGGATCAACGACGACGCGCGCACGAACCTGTCCGCGCTTCTCGGCGATTGATCCAAAGCGACACTCTGGGGCGGTCCGGTGCATGAACTACCGGGCCGCCCTTTATAGCTAATCGACTTTAAAGAACGAAGGGCCGACGTAAACGCCCTCACGGGGGATGCATGGCAACATATGATTTTATCTTCGACAAGCTTGGCTTGCGCGATTGGTGCGGCGGCGTAGATGGCGGCGACACTGCCCCGATGTCGATGGCTGAACTGCTGGGCAAAACAACCGGCACCGCCGACGAGGTCTCGGCATGGGACACACCCTTTCCATCGCTCGATAATCTGCACGATGCTTGCAACGCAATCCCGCAGTCGCGCGATCTGACCACTGGTCTTGAAAGCGGGTTCTTAAACATCAAGGACAGTCTGAAGGTCGTCGTCGACCCTCTGACACAACCCCTTAGCTGGGCGCTGAACGAAATGCTCTGGGTGATGCAGGCGGTGCCTTGGTGGATTATGATCCCGCTGCTGATGCTGATCACCTTTGTGGTTGGGCGGTCGCTCAAGCTGGTCGGGCTTGTAGCGCTTTGCTTCGGGTTTCTCGCATTTGTCGATTATTACGATTACACCATGCAAACGCTGGCGATTATCTTCGTCTGTGCCTTCATATGCGTGCTTCTTGGGGTGCCGATAGGGATTGCGATGTCACGCAGTGACCGCACCCAACGAATTATGATCCCGATCCTTGATATGCTTCAGACCCTGCCGCCCTTTGTGTATTTGATCCCGCTGATCTTCCTTTTTTCGGTCACCGAACCAAAGCTGTATGGGATCGCGATCATCCTGTACGCTATCGTGCCCGTCGTCCGCTTGACCGACCTTGGTATCCGCCTTGTCGACAAGGATGTGATCGAGGCAGCCGATGCCTTCGGTATGACGAGCCGCCAA
The DNA here is from genome assembly GCF_042466275.1 of Sulfitobacter sp. R86518. Classification (NCBI taxonomy): domain Bacteria; kingdom Pseudomonadati; phylum Pseudomonadota; class Alphaproteobacteria; order Rhodobacterales; family Roseobacteraceae; genus Sulfitobacter; species Sulfitobacter sp. R86518. The sequence goes on along the minus strand of NZ_JAXHCA010000006.1, from coordinate 23,515 downwards.
AAACTGTTCGGGGTGCAAATACCACTGGCGTTGCCCAATATTATGGCCGGCGTGAACCAAACAATCATGATGAGCCTCGCGATGGTCGTGATTGCCTCGCTGGTGTCCGCTCCGGGGCTTGGGGTGCTGGTTTTGCGCGGTATTCGCAGTCTGGAACTGGGCGTAGGCCTGCTATCGGGGTTAGGAATCGTGCTTCTCGCGATCATTCTTGACCGGGTAACCAAAGCAGCGCTGGCCCGCATCAACGCCGGCCAGTCAGAATAAGGAAACGGACATGTCAGACGAAATCAAAATCAAAATCCGTAACCTTTTTAAGATCTTCGGCGATGACCCGAAAGCTGCGCTAGAGCATGTAAAAAATGGCATGGGAAAGACCGAGCTTCTGGCCGAGCATAACCACGTGCTGGGGCTAAATGACATCAACGTCGATATACCCGCCGGAAAGACCACGGTGATCATGGGCCTGTCGGGATCGGGGAAATCGACCCTAATCCGCCATTTGAACCGCCTGATTGACCCCACCTCGGGCGAGGTGCTGGTCGATGACGAAGATATCTTGTCTTACAATGACAAGCAGCTGCGCGATTTACGGCAACACCGGATGTCGATGGTATTCCAGAAATTCGCACTGTTCCCCCACCGCACAGTTCTGGAGAACACCGGTTTGGCCCCGTCAATCGAAGGTCAAAGCCTGAAGAAGTACGAAAGCGAAGCACAAAAATGGCTCGCCCGTGTCGGCTTAGAGGGGCAGGGCGATCAATATCCCCATCAGCTGTCCGGCGGGATGCAGCAGCGTGTCGGCATTGCCCGCGCACTGACCAGCAATTCAGATATTATGCTGATGGACGAGGCATTCTCGGCGCTGGATCCGCTCATCCGTACGGATATGCAAAACCTATTGGTCGAACTTCAGGAGGAGCTGCAAAAGACCATCGTCTTCATCACCCACGATCTAGATGAATCCCTCAAGCTAGCGGACCATCTGGTTATTTTGAAAGACGGTTTCGTCGTCCAACAAGGCGAGCCCCAGCATATTCTGTTGAACCCCTGCGACCCGTACATCGAAGATTTTGTCAGCGACATCAACCGCGCGCGCGTTCTGCGCGTCCGGTCGGTCATGCGGAAAACGACCGACGTGACAGGTGAAATCAGCGGAGAAGTGGATCATAATGACAATTTGGAATCCTTGATTGAAAAATCAGGGGGTGACACGACCATCCGCTATCGTGTGATGAAAAATGGAGATCAGGTCGGAACACTAGAAATGGCCGATTTGGTGCGCTCACTGGTTCCAAAAGGCGGCTCTTCCGACCCTGACGCCGCACGTCGAACCGGATAACTCTATTTTCAAAAGCGCCGACATACCGTGTCGTCGTGATTGCTGCGTACGAAACAATGAGACGTGATTAGGTATATAGAAATTCGATGGGCATTCTAAACCCGCTAAACCTCAAAAGTGTTCAACTGCCGGAAAACAATGTGGATAACATAATCCTAATTATCGGTTCACGTATCGCGCACAGGCGCGCGCTACCTTCAAGTGCGACTCTTGTTAGAAAACAGTAGTTTATCTAATGGGAGGAATCGTTATGGGAGCCGTTTACGACCAACTGAGTATCACAGAACGACGCAAGATTGAACGCTGGAGACACGCGAAGGTCCCAGTTGACGAGATTGCGCGCGTGCTGAAACGCTGCAGATCAACGATATTCCGCGAGCTAAAGCGCAACCATTTCTCGGACGAGAGCATGCCGGGATGCGATGGCTATTACGGTGCTGCTGCCCACCTGATGCAAGCGGAACGTCGTGCTCGAGAGCGCAAGCTGATCAAACATCCTGAGCTGTGCAGACGCGTGATTGAACGCATCAAGAACGGCTGGACACCTGAGCAGATCAGTAACCGCATGATCCACGAGGATGCCCCACTCAGGGTCTGCCAAGAAACCATCTATCGTTACATCTATTCCAAGGAAGGTCAGCGCGAAGACCTGTGGTGGTATCTACCGACCCACCGTGTCGCCCGTAGACCACGTCGTACCAGAAGACGCAGAGAACCCAAATTCCACCGCGATGTCAGTATCCTGTTCCGCCCTGATGATGTCGCGCATCGCCGTCAGTTCGGTCACTGGGAGGCCGATTTGATGCTGTTCAAACAAAAGCTTGGCCAGAACAACGTCACCTCACTGGTCGAGCGCGTCAGCCGCTTCACTGTGATCCTGAAAAACCCAAACAAGCGCACTACGCCGGTTATGGGAAAGATCATAAAGTCGATCAAAGACCTCCCCCTTGTCGCCCGCCGGTCCATCACTTTTGACCGTGGCACCGAGTTCGTCAGCTCGCCGCATCTACAAGCCGAGATTGGGACCCAGACGTGGTTTTACGACCCCTCCAGTCCCTCTCGGGACATCGCTACGCAATACCCTGCCGGGCCACGCATGGCAGAAAGGCACAGTCGAGAACACGAACCGACGCCTTCGAAGGTGACTGCCCCGCAAACGCGACATCCGGCAATGCACAGATGGGAATCCCCCCCGATTTAAATGGGATGCGGAAGTAGAATATTCTCGGCAGGATGAACGAGGAGATTCCGATGAAGAAGACACGTTTCACAGAAGCGCAGATCATGGCTGTGCTGCGCCAGATGGAAGGCGGAGTGCCTGCTGCTGAGTTGTGCCGCGAACATGGCATGAGCAGCGCTACGCTTTACAAATGGCGGGCGAAGTATGGCGGCATGGATGCAAGCCTCATCAGTGAGATGAAGGCGATGGCCGAGGAGAACCGACGCCTGAAGCGTATGTTTGCGGATGTCAGCATGCAGAACGACTTGCTCAAAGAGGCCTTGGGAAAAAAGTGACGCGGCCAGCTCAACGCCGGGAGCTGGCCGTAAAAGCCGTGGCAATGAAGGGCGTCAGCATCGCGCTGACCTGTCGGGCATTCGAGGTCAGCGAGACGTGCTACCGATACAGCCCGAAGATCGATGACGAGAACGAGCAGATCGCCGATCTGCTGCTCGGGCTGGTGAAGGCGAAGAAGACCTGGGGCTTTGGCCTGTGCTTTCTTTACATGCGCAATGTCCAGGGACATGGCTGGAACCACAAGCGGGTCTACAGGATCTACCGCGAACTGGAACTGAACCTCAGGATCAAACCCCGCAAGCGGCTGAAGCGGGACAAGCCCGAAGCGCTGACGGTTCCGGAGGCTGCGAATGAGGTCTGGTCCATGGATTTCATGGCCGATCGCCTCGGTGTCAATCGCAGAGTAAAAGTGGGCCAGGTCGCGGCATAAAAAGGGGCCACTGCGTTTGATGTTGTTTTGCGCTTTGGCGCGCGTGCTCTTCACAAAGCTGAAGCGGGCCAAAGCGCATGCTGGCCCTTGGGCCAGCATTTTCCTGTCTTTGATTGTGGGTGGATTATTGTCGGTTTTTGCGACTGTGTTTGAGCCGGTAGCTTTCGCCATTCATCTCGAGGATGTGGACGTGATGGGTCAAACGATCCAGCAACGCGCCAGTCAGGCGTTCTGATCCAAAGACCTCGGTCCATTCATCAAAAGGCAGATTTGAGGTTATGATGACGGATCCGCGTTCGTAGCATTGCGATATGACCTCAAAGAGCAATTCTGCGCCGGATTTGCTGAGGGGCACAAAGCCCAACTCATCAATGATCAAGAGGTTCTGGCTGGTCAGTTGTTTTTGAAGACGCTGCAATCGCCGCTCATCTTGGGCTTCGATCAGATCATGAACCAAGGCTGCCGCCGTTGTGAAGCGTACTTTCAACCCGCGTTGACATGCAGCCAATCCAAGTCCCAAAGCGATGTGCGTCTTGCCCGTGCCTGACGGTCCAAGGGCGATGATGTTTTCCTTGCGATCAACGTAATCACAGCGTGCCAGCTCCATCGTCAGCGGCTTGTTCAAGCTGGGTATGATCTTGAAGTCAAAGCTATCCAAGCTCTTGGTACTGGGGAACTTTGCCGCTTTGATGCGCCGCTCAATCATCCGGCGCTCGCGATCAATCAGTTCCATCTCACACAGCCGTGCCAGGTAGTGCACATGGTCTTTGTTCTCGGCCGCACAAAGCTGCGCTTGTTTGGCATACTCGCCTTGGAACGTTGGCAGTCGCAGCTTTTTGAGATGGTGGTGCAGAAGGATTTGAGGCGCGTCAGTCATGCTGCTGTCCCTCCGATCAAACTCATGTAGCTGGATGGCCGCGTCATGGCGACATTGGCCTTGGGCAGATACGGATAGAACTCTAAATCCAACCTCGGCGGTCGTTTCTCAACCCGGCACAGCACGAGATGCTTTACAGCGTCATAGCCAATTGCACCCAGATCAATGGCATGACTGATTGCGCCCTGTACAACATCCATGTCGAATGTTTCCAACAGACGCAGGACCTGAACGTATTCCCGCTTGCCCGGTTTGCCCATGCGGGCTTCGAGCAGGCGGTGCAGGGTCGCGAAGACGTCCGGCAGTTCCCAACCCTGCAAAGGCGCTGCCTGATCCAAGGCCCCAACCTTCTGCTCAATCAGCGGCAAGAAGTGCAGCGGATCAAAGATCATATCCGCGGATGCGTAAGACCGCTGGTGCCGTGCGATCACCTCATTGCCGCAACCGATCAGTACCTCGTGTACAAAGCCACGCACATGAACGTCATGGTGTGCATAGGCCACCGGTACCGAGTAATCATTGCCTTTGTAGCGCACCATCGAGATCGATGTGGCCCGTGTGCTGACGTGATCGCAGGCTTCATACTCCGCAACGGGCAATCCCATCAGCGCATCCAAATCAGATATCAAGCGCTCGCCGATGGTTTTGTCGTGGCCACGAAGTGTCTCGCCCTGTCGGGCCAGGCACTTCGCTTCAAGGTGCGCATTGAGATCATCAAAGCTGTCAAAGCGTGGCGCGGGCACCATGAAGTTGCGGCGGGTGTAGCCAACCATCCCCTCAACATTGCCTTTATCGTTGCCTCGCGCAGGCCGCCCAAACTTGTCATCAAACAGGTAATGCGATTGCAACTCTGTGAACCGCTGGGTCCGGACGCGGGTTTTGTCCCCCAGAATGCGGGCGACTGCGATCTTCGTGTTGTCGTAAAGAATGGACTGCGGGATGCCGCCAAAAAACGCAAAGGCTGACACGTGGCCGTCACAGAACGCCTCGGTTGTCTCGGCGGGATATCCCTTCACAAACACCGCATCCGAATGGGGCAAGCTCATCACAAAGAAGTGGATCTTGCATTCCACGCCGCCAATCACACCCAGCGTCTCGCCAAAATCTACCTGCGCATGGCCCGGAAGATGCGACAACGGCACAAACACCTCTTTGGTCCGCCGCTTTTGCTCACGAACGTAATAGGTCACCGTCGTTAAGCTGCCCGCATATCCATGTTCGTCGCGCAAACGCTCGAATATGCGCTTTGCTGTGTGTCGCTGCTTTTTGATCAAGGCTTTGTCAGTGCGAAGGATCTCATCGATCACACCAACAAACCCATCAAGCGTCGGGCGGCGTGGCGGTTCTGAACGCTGATAGCCGGGCGGCAGCTCATGGCGCAGCATCTTGGCAATCGTCTTACGATCTTTATTGAAGTAACGCGCGGCCTCCCGCGCTGACATGCCGTCCTTCAAACACGCGCGGCGCACGCGGCTATAAATATCCACAGAATACATCTCCCGCCCTCCGCATAAACGAAGGGCACAAACTGGCGGACTTTTACTCCGCTACAACTGCAAAACGCAGCCGCTTCCGTGGCCCAATATTGCTCCGCGTTTTACAGAACGTGATCGCAGCAAGACACTGGAACGGAAAAGCCGTGAGCTGCGCAAGGTGAATAAAATTATCCGCAAGGCGTCAGCTTATTTTGCGCAAGCGGAACTCGACCGCCCACTCACGCGATGATCGGCTTCATTCACCGCCCGGTAGGTGATTTGCATGGCATATCTGCCGAGAGGGGACGATCAAAGAGCTGTTTACGGTATCGATACGATCTGCAGGGTGTTGCCGATCGCATCGTCAAATTACTACCACTGTCAGGCATGCATTGTTGCTCCTTCTATGGCCAGCCTAGGCTAGGTCGATTGGTTCAACACCAGTCGACTGCTCGGGCCTATCGGAAACAACTCGCCAGCAGAGACTGAATAGGACTTCTATGCACAGCACGATGTGCTCGCGTAATATGAAACTACAGGTCTCGGGTAAGGCCGGGGGGATTCAAACGCTGGTCATTGCGCCCCTTCATACGCTCCAACTCAACATTGCCTCCGCACCCAATCCGTCCGACCATTTGGGGGTGCTGCGCTTCGACCGAGGGTCGAAAAATGGTGAAAATTTCGACCACATACCAAACCGGCAAAACGTAAATTTTTATGAAACCTTCTAGTATTATAAATATTTGAGCGGTCCGAGAAAATACATTCTCGTTGCTCAAATTCGTTTTTATACAGGAGATTTTCATGAACCAAACTATAAAAAATTTCATTACCACAACAGCATTAGGACTGGCGTATTCCGCCCGCGAGACCAACGCCGCGATTGAATTCCATCTACGTAAAACACGTAGGTCTAACCCTCCTGGCACCTGGGATAATGCCGGTAGATTTTACGCTGCGGAGCGCACTGACGCCGTCGAAATGTGTCGCGCCCCGTCCAGGGCCTATCCGTATTCACAAATGACCGCGGCACCGAGTTTGTCAGTTGGCCGCATCTCCAAGCCGAGATCGGAACCCAGACGTGGTTTTGCGACCCCTCCAGTCCCTGGCAAAAAGGTACCGTTGAGAACACTAACCGACGCCTTCGAAGGTGACTGCCCCGCAAACGCGACATCCGGCAATGCACAGATCACGATATGAAGGTGATCTGTGATCGCCTCAACAATACGCCGCGCAAGTGCTTTGGATGGAAGATGCCAGCCGAGGTCTTTCGCGAAAAGATATTGGAGGAAATGCGATGACACCCCTCCTGAGTTCAATAAGAGTCGCGGTTCAAGTATCGCGTACACTTTCTAGGTTCGGCCAGTACAATGTGGTGTGAAACCGTATTACCAGTAGTGTTAATCTCGAGTGTTCGTGGCTCTAAGTCGGCAGGCAAGTACCTGTAATCTATCGGCGGCTGGTCATCGAGGCCCTTACACACGCAGTGCTTCGCCCTGCGAGCGCCAAGAGGGTGGAAGTTTGGCCGCATAAAATAAGCAATACTTCCAAAGCCTTGATACGGAGCGCTGAAAAGGTCATATTTATGATTAAGCGGGCTGACCTAAATGTCGCCGTTATGTCAACCAAGACAGTACGTATGTGTGTCTCGGTCTCGTACACCACGGTAATGGACTGACTATTTCGGGCTCAGCTTCGGCTGAGCATCCAGACGGTTACAGCGATAAAGATGGGCATAATCGACGCACATACACCCGTGGCAAACAACGCCACTGCACAACCTATACGACACCAGCGCAACAAAAAATTTGCTTAGCATAAAACCCGTTCCCGGATTTTAGACCCCTCAGGGTTGATCTGGTAGAGACTCAGAAGGTCGCCGTGAGCCCACGTAGGAGATGCAGGGGAGCGCTTGCCACGAAACGCTCTACCAGCTCGTCATCTGGACCCGTTGTGAACGGCGGAGCAATACTCGGCCACGGTAGCGACGGCATAGTGTTGTCGCGGGCGGCGTAAAAGTCGTCCACTTTTGCCCTTTCGGATTTCGGGAGGGCTTGGGGATATACACCGTGGACTTGTATTTGAAGGTGCGTCACGCTCATTTCCAGGATGGATTGAGCGGGCGTCAGATTGCCCGGGATTTTGGGATCAGCCGGGACAGTGTTGCGAAGATGTTGGCCTATTCGGAACCGCCGGGATATCGGCGGACAGCGCCGATCAGGCGCCCGAAGCTGGATGCGTTCACCAGCCAGATGGACCAATGGCTTGCTGAAGACAGGAGCCGCCCTCGCAAGCAGCGTCACACCGCCAAGCGTATTTTCGAGCGGTTGCGGGACGAGTGCGGTTTTGATGGCAGCTACACCATCGTCAAGGATTACGTTCGAGACCGTAAGCGGACCGGCAAGGAGATGTTCGTGCCGCTGAGCCATCCGCCCGGTCATGCACAGGCCGATTTTGGTGAAGCGCTTGTCGTGATCGGCGGCGTCGAGCAGAAGGCACACTTCTTTGCCCTCGATCTGCCGCACAGCGACGCATGCTTCATCCGGGCCTATCCTGCGGCCAATACCGAGGCGTGGCTTGACGGCCATGTCCATGCCTTTGCGTTCTTCGGCGCGGTTCCCCAGTCGGTTCTTTATGACAATGACCGCTGCCTGGTAGCCCGGATTCTGCCGGATGGCTCCCGGCAAAGAACCCAGCGGTTCAGCGCGATGTTGTCGCATTACGTGATCCGGGACCGCTATGGCCGTCCCGGCAAGGGCAATGACAAAGGGGCCGTGGAGGGGCTGGTCGGCTACGGACGTCGCAACTTCATGGTGCCGATCCCGTCCTTTCCGGACTGGCACGCGTTCAACGCTCACCTGGAAGAGCAGTGCCGCAAGCGCCAGGGTGATGTTCTGCGTGGCCACAAGGTCAGCATCGGGGAACGGCTGAAGGCCGATCTCGCGGCGATGCGGGATTTGCCCGGCACCCCCTTTGAGGCCTGTGAGTTGCAAAGTGGCCAGGTCACATCGACATCGGTGGTGCGTTATCGCGGCAATGATTACTCGGTGCCGGTTGCCTACGGCCACCGTGCGGTCTGGATCAAGGGCTTCGTGACCCGGGTTGTTATCGGCTGCGGCGCCGAGGTGATCGCTGAGCATTCGCGCTCCTATGACACCGGCGACATGGTGTTTGATCCACTGCATTACCTGGCGCTGATCGAACGCAAGATCATGTCCTTCGATCAGGCCGCGCCTCTGCAGGGCTGGGAGTTGCCCGAAGCGTTCAAAACCCTGCGCCGACTGCTGGAAGCCCGGCAGGGAAAGGCCGGCAAGCGCGAGTATGTGCAGGTCCTGCGCCTTCTGGAGCGCTTCGAGATTGACGTGCTGCATCTTGCCGTCAAAGATGCCCTGCGAATGGGAGCGGTCAGCTTCGATGCAATCAAGCACCTGATCTTGTGCAGGGTCGAGCAAAGGCCTCCGAGGCTGGATCTGGATGTCTATCCCTTCCTGCCCAGAACCAACATCACCACCACCTCCGCCGCATCCTACATGAGCCTGCTGGCAGGAGGTGGGGCATGACGGATGCACCCGAACTGCTGCTGGCCCACCATCTCAAAACGCTTCGGCTGCCCACGTTCTTGCGTGAACATGACAAGCAGGCCCGTATCTGCGCCGCTGAAGGCGTAGATCACGTGCGTTACCTGGCCCGGCTGACCGAGCTGGAACTGATCGACCGGGAACGGCGCATGGTGGAACGCCGGATCAAGGCCGCAAAGTTCCCGACCATCAAAAGCCTGGACAGCTTCGACTTCAAGGCGATCCCGTCGCTCAACAAGATGATGGTGCTGGAGCTGGCGCGCTGCGAATGGATCGAACGCAAGGAGAATGTGATCGCGCTCGGTCCCTCCGGCACCGGCAAGACCCATGTCGCCCTCGGGCTGGGACTGGCTGCCTGCCAGAAAGGATTGCCTGTCGCCTTCGTGACCGCCGCAGCCCTCGTGCACGAGATGATGGAGGCCCGCGACGAAAAACGCCTCCTGCAACTCCAGCGCAAACTCGCCAAGGTCAAACTGCTGATCATCGACGAGCTGGGATTCGTCCCCTTGAGCAAAACCGGCGCCGAGCTTCTGTTCGAGCTGATCTCACAGCGCTACGAGCGAGGGTCGACCCTGATCACAAGCAACCTGCCCTTCGAGGAGTGGACCGAAACCTTCGGCACCGAACGCCTGACCGGCGCGCTGCTGGACCGGCTGACACACCACGTCAACATCCTCGAGATGAACGGCGAAAGCTACCGCCTCAATCAAAGCCGCGCCTGCCTCGCCGCCGCTAACAAATGAACCTCACAGAATTGGCCTGACGGCCAATGCGCCTTGGACCGGGCTTGCTATATGAGGGCCGCACGCTCCAAGGCGCTCGCCCCAAACTGGCCGACTTTTGCTCCGCCACAATGGCCGAATTTTACTCCGCCGTTGACACCGCCGCGTTGGGCAACGACGCTGAAAACGCGAAAATCGCCATGCTTGATCTGGCCGTGAGCCAGCCGACTGTCGGCGTTCTGCGCGATCAGGGCTTCTTGCAGGGCTTTGGCATTGATCTGGGCGATCCCAGCAAATGGGGTGACGAGACCGACCCCCGTATCGTTGGGAACGACGTGACTGCCGGCAACGAAGAAGGGGGCCGCAAAGCGATGGAGAACCTTCTCGCGCAGGACCAAGACATCAACGTCGTCTACACGATCAACGAGCCAGCCGCCGCCGGTGCCTATGAGGCGCTTAAGGATATTGGCCGCGAGAACGACGTGCTGATCGTTTCTGTCGATGGCGGCTGCCCCGGCGTTCAAAACGTCGAAGAGGGCGTGATCGGGGCCACCTCGCAACAATACCCGCTGTTGATGGCGTCCAAGGGGATCGAGGCGATTGCCGCATTTGCCAAGGACGGGACGAAGCCCCAAGCCACCGAAGGCAAGGACTTCTTTGACACCGGTGTCGCCCTGGTTACCGACAAGCCGGTTGATGGCGTCGATAGCATCAGCGTAGCCGAAGGCAAGGACCTGTGCTGGGGCTAACCCCTTAACGAGTAACGAGTAAATGCCGGGCGATGATAATCGCCCGGCCCCCGTCTCGCGCGCGAGGCTAACGATCACAGTCGAACGAATTGGAGCGACAAATGTCCACCGGAGATAATTATGAGGCCGCAGCCTCGAAGAGCGCGACGGATGTCGCACGTTTCGATGGCACCTCTGACGGATTTGTCAAAAAGATGCACCACGCCCTGCATGTCACGCCAGCGCTTGTGCCGCTGATCGTGCTCCTGGCGTCCATCGCTGTCTTCGGTTTGCTATTGGGGTCCCGCTTCTTCTCTCCCTTCGCGTTGACGCTGATTTTGCAACAGGTGCAGATCGTCGGGATCGTTGCTGCCGCCCAAAGCCTTGTTATTCTAACGGCAGGCATCGATTTGAGCGTCGGCGCGATTGCCGTCATCTCCTCCGTTGTGATGGGGCAATTCACATTCCGCTATGGTCTGCCCGCCGAAGTCGCCGTGGCCTGCGGTCTTATCTTTGGAACGCTGATCGGGACTATTAACGGTTGGCTTGTGGCCGTGATGAAACTGCCCCCCTTTATCGTGACACTTGGGATGTGGCAGATCGTGCTGGCCGCCAACTTTCTATACTCCGCCAACGAGACGATCCGCAGTCAAGAGATTGCGGCCGAAGCCCCACTCCTTCAACTTCTCGGCGTGAAATTCAATCTGGGTGGTGCGATCTTTACCCTAGGTGTGGTCTTTCTTTTGGTCTTGGTTCTTGTACTGGCATACGTGCTAAAGCACACCGCTTGGGGGCGGCATGTTTACGCTGTCGGTGATGATCCCGATGCCGCCGAATTGTCCGGCGTTAACGTAAAGAAAACCATCATCTCTGTTTATGCCATAGCAGGCCTGATTTGCGCCTTCGCTGGATGGGCCTTGATCGGCCGCATCGGGTCGGTTTCCCCTACGTCCGGCCAGTTACTGAATATCGAAAGCATCACGGCGGTCGTGATCGGTGGAATTTCACTCTTCGGCGGCCGGGGCTCTATCTTAGGAACGTTCTTCGGAGCCTTGATCGTCGGCGTCTTTACTCTGGGGCTGCGGCTGGCGGGCGCGGACGCTCAATGGACATATCTCCTGATCGGCGTGCTGATCATCGCCGCCGTCGCAGTGGACCAATGGATTAGAAAGGTAGCAGCCTAATGGAACCTATGTTGAAAGCCCGTGGTCTGGTGAAACGCTACGGCAAGGTTACCGCCCTTGATCACTGCGACTTCGATCTCATGCCGGGCGAGATCCTCGCGATCATTGGCGACAATGGTGCCGGCAAAAGCTCGTTGATCAAGGCGATCTCGGGCGCTGTGATCCCCGACGCAGGAACCGTCACGCTAGAAGGTAAGGAAATTCACTTCCGGTCCCCCATCGATGCGCGCAACGCAGGCATCGAAACGGTGTACCAGACGCTTGCCATGTCCCCCGCACTTTCTATCGCAGATAATATGTTTATGGGACGCGAGCTGCGCAAACCCGGCTTTCGCGGCTCTGTGCTGCGCCAGCTTGACCGTAAACGCATGGAAGAAGTTGCCCGCGAAAAACTTTCCGAGCTTGGGCTGATGACGATCCAGAATATTAATCAGGCGGTGGAAACACTCTCGGGCGGGCAGCGACAGGGCGTCGCTGTGGCACGGGCGGCTGCGTTCGGATCTAAGGTTATCATTCTTGACGAACCGACGGCTGCGCTTGGCGTAAAAGAAAGCCGCAAGGTCCTTGAACTTATCCTCGAGGTAAAGAGCCGCGGTATTCCCATCATCTTGATCAGCCATAACATGCCTCATGTGTTCGAGGTTGCCGATCGCATCCACGTACACCGTCTTGGCAAGCGCCTGTGTCTGATCAACCCCAATGAGCATTCCATGTCCGACGCGGTGGCCTATATGACCGGTGCCGCCGTGCCAGACGCCGCATAGAGCACGCCTGTGAATACCGAGCTACTCGCCAGAATTGAGGCTACATCTTTCTCTGGAAAACGAAGACTGGTTGCCCTGGTCGGCGCACCGGCCAGCGGCAAGTCCACCTTGGCCACAGCCTTGGCCGAAGGGAACGAAACCATTCAAGTCGTACCGATGGACGGTTTTCACCTCAGCAACGAGATCCTGTCCGAACGCGGTCTGCTCGATCGCAAGGGCGCGCCAAATACGTTCGACAGCGCGGGGTTTGTCCATCTCGTAAAACGGCTTAAAACCGAGGATGACGTCGTGTTCCCTTTGTTTGACCGAACGCGCGATCTTTCTATTGCAGGGGCTGGCGTACTGCGCCCCGAGACCACGACAATCATCGTAGAGGGCAACTATCTGATGCTGGACCAGCCCCACTGGCGGGAACTTGCACCATTGTGGGATCTATCGGTACAGATCGACGTACCGCTTGATGTATTGCGGCAGCGGCTTCTGCAACGCTGGGCCGATCACGGCTGCGAACCGGCGAAGGCGGCTGAAAAAACAGACAGTAACGATGTGCCAAACGCCATTTTCGTGCTTGAAAACAGTCCGCCGTGTGATGTCGTCCTTTCCGACAATCAGATTGTAGGCGAATCGCAGCCGGCTCAGCCCCCCATTTCCAAGATATAGTGATTCAATGATTTTATGCTGCGGCGAAGCTTTGATCGATATGATCCCCACCCCGACCTTGGCTGGGTCTGAGGGTTTTGTTCCGCATGTCGGCGGTGCCATATTCAACACCGCAATCGCCCTAGGGCGGCTCGGTATTCCCACCGGTATGTTGACAGGTCTATCAACGGATATGTTCGGTATACAGTTGGCGGCGGCCCTCAAGGCCAGCCACGTCGATACCTCCCATGCCGTGGTATCAAACCGCCCGACTACGCTCGCATTTGTCCAGCTAAACGGCGGCCAAGCGACCTATAATTTTGTCGACGAAGGCTCCGCCGGACGGATGTTGACCCCCGTTGATATGCCCACACTGACCACTGACGTCTCGGTCTTATATCTCGGCGGGATCAGCCTAGCCTGTGAACCCAGCGCGGACGCGTATATCGCGCTACTCAAGGCCGAGGGCGCGCACCGCCCCGTCATGATCGATCCCAATATCCGTCCGGGTTTAGTAGACAATATACCGGCCTACAGATCGCGCCTTGAAGGTGCCATAAGGCTCGCCGATCTCGTCAAAGTGTCTGACGAAGATTTGGAGTGGTTGGTTCCAGGGCCGTCGTCCCTCAAAAGCAAGGCAACCGCGCTGCTTGAACTGGGCCCCGCCGCAGTAATCCTGACCCGCGGTGCCGAGGGCGCGACCGGCCACCTCAAATCAGGGGCCGAAATACAGGTACCCGCTGTCCGCGCAAAAGTCGTCGATACCGTAGGTGCAGGCGATACATTCAACGCTGGGATTCTAGCACAGCTGTTTGACGCCGGAAAACTGACCAAGACAGCGATATCAGACATCTCGCCAAAAGCCCTTCAAAGCGCCGTCGAATACGGCGCAAAAGTCGCCGCAATCACAGTAACCCGCGCGGGAGCAAATCCGCCATGGCGTAGTGAAGTTGACTGAGCGTGGCCTTTGACATGTTTCGCGACAGCTGATCTCGGCTAAAGCGATCCTTATGAAAGAGCGTTAGTTTCTGGGATCATTTTATAACCAAGGCTCAGCGTTTGCTAAAATGGATAAATTGCCACACTCGGCAAAACTGCGCTATCGGTTGTGGCGGCCCTGTTCCCACTGCGTTGACATGGAGCTTTGCATCTGCTGCGAGGGTCTCCTCTCCGCCCTTCCTATTGAAAGACGCGAACGGCCCTTAGCGGACATCCGACCAGACGTCACTCGCTGCACCGCAGCTTACTCTCGCCGATCTTTATCTGAAGTTGCGCGGACGCTATTTGCGCGAAGGTAGGCAGCGTCAAGGAATTCGACGTCTGGCAATTTTTTGAGTTCGGGTTTTTTCTAACCTTGCTTCGCAGCGTTGTTGAATTTAACAATTTCTCGAAAAAGTGATTGCACGGTTTTAGATTTTACTTTCATGCCATTAGGCTTCGTCTGTGCGCGGATCATCCCTTATCACGTCGGGGTTTCAAAACGTATATTTCGGAGCGTATCCTCGATGAGCAAGCTTACTCAGACATTCCATGTTGGGCTTGGCCAGCGTATAAAAAAGGCCTTCAAGGATGTCGGACTCGGAGTGGCATTTATCGGCTTCGCGCTCATGGGGATTTTCTGGAACGAAGGCAATTCGGTCAAAGTTGCGCGGGCGTTAGACGAGGGCGCGGGCGTTGTTGTGCCCCTGACTGATCTGACACCAAGCGCGGAAAATCAGGGTGCGCTGGTTCATATTAGCGGGCCATTGGCGCTCGACGAAAAACTGACAGACGCGGTGCTCGGCATTAAGGGGGGCGCGCAAACCGTGCGGTTGGAACGCAAGGTCGAGCAATTCGCGTGGATCGAAGAGACCCGCACCCGCACCACAACCAACGCGGGCGGCTCGCAGGATCGTACCACCCATTACACTTACCGCATGGGGTGGACGGACAGCCCCGAGTTTGGCGCGTCTTTTCACGTCACCGATGGCCATGAGAACCCGCGGGCCCCGATCCGCAGCAATACGCGTCGCCACAAGACGGGACAAATCGGCGGCTTCATGGTGAGCGACGGCGTAGGTGATCTCGGTAGTTCGGAGCAGATGATCTTGACGAAGCCACAGGCGGATAAGATCAGTGCCGCGCTTGAGTTGGAACACGAGGTGCATTTAACGGCGGGTGTTCTGCAATTCTCCGAGGATATCCAAGATCCGCAACTGGGCGATTTGCGCATCAGCTATTTTAGCTCCGACATTGATATCGCAAGTGTCGTCGGCCAGCAGGATCAGGGCACGTTGGTCCCTTATACGGCGGAGAATGGCTCCATTGTTTTCCTGCTTGAAGAGGGCCTTCAGCCCGCAAATCAGATGTTTGAGACCGCGCAGGCCGTAAACCGCAGCAAGACCTGGGTATTCCGCGGGTTGCTGCTCGTGTTGATGTTCATCGGGTTTAAGGCACTTTTCTCGATCATCGACGTAACCGCCACCGCCGTCCCCGCATTGGGCCGGCTGACCTCCAAACTGACAACTCTGATCGCCATTGGTCTGACGGTGCTGATCGGCGGGGGTGCGATGGCTCTTGCCTGGGTTCTGGTGCGGCCCCTTCTGTCGGGCGCGATCCTGATAGGCGTGCTTACCTTTGCCGCCATTCTGGGCGAAAAGCTGCGCCGCAAAGTCCAAACGGTTTCTTTCCAATCACTCTAACTTCTCAAAAGGATATACTTATGCGACGTGCTTTTCTGACGGCTTTGGCTGTGATGACTTCCTTTGCCGCGACGGCCGGCTCTTACTGCGAACTGGACGGATCGGAGATGTTCACTTGCACCTTTAACGGCGGCGCAAAGGCAGTTGAGGTTTGCGATGCCTTTTGGATGGACGGGGATATGGCCTCTTACGGCTTTTTTAAAAGCAGCGGCGAAGTCGAGAAGGAGATCATCACCGACAAAGCCTCCCTGCTTTACAACGAGGGCACGGGCATGGGCACGATGATGAGCGAGTCCGTCACCTTCCAGACCGAAGACGGCTATGGCTACGAGGTGTTCTGGTGGGCAGAACAGGGCGATGTAGAGGCCAGCGGCGGCGTCAACGTTCATAAAGACGGCAGCGAGATCGCCAGCCTGTCCTGTGATCCGGGCTCTGTTCAGCAAAACCTTGGTGAGTTCATCATGATGATCGACAACGCGCAGGTCTCCCCGTGAGACCTTGGGCTGCGGCTATGATTGCGGCGGGCCTCGGCTCTGCCGCACAGGCGCAGGGCGTTTGCTCGGGCGAGGTGGTGTTTCAATGCGCCACCGACGCGCCCGAGGAGACCCGCGACCAGATCACTGTGTGCCTGTCTGACGGGCGATTTGAAATGGTGCGGCATCATTTGGCCACCGGTGGGATGCGCTATGACGTGCCTCTGACCGCCGATGGGGCGCTGACCCACTACACTTTTGGCTGGCTCGACGACGAAACGATCAAGGTTGAACTGGGCTTTTGGGACGAACCCTACGCCATGCCGCGCATTCTTCATATGGCGGTGCCGTGGAACGAAGAGGAAGACGAACAGCGTCTTGACCTTCCTGCCGAAGCCTGGCTGCAAACCGCCGATTGGCAGATGCCGATTGAACAGGAGCTGTGCCTGGCGCGGACCGTCTACGCCGACCTCGCCGCGATGGACGCGGGGTTTGCGGATCGCGGGCCTGTTGGCTTGTTCTTTTCTGGTGATGAATTTGTGCCGACCCCCGAAACCGTCGGGCGCGCGCGCGTGCAGGCCGATACATCGGTACCTGTCTACCAGTGGA
Organism: Sulfitobacter sp. R86518; assembly: GCF_042466275.1. Classification (NCBI taxonomy): domain Bacteria; kingdom Pseudomonadati; phylum Pseudomonadota; class Alphaproteobacteria; order Rhodobacterales; family Roseobacteraceae; genus Sulfitobacter; species Sulfitobacter sp. R86518. Next base: position 6,500 of record NZ_JAXHCA010000006.1, on the reverse strand, counting down.
ACAGACCCAATGCCGCAACGCCCGTGTGGTGGCAGCTATATGACGGCGACGATGTTGAAGTTCTGGCCATGCAAGGCGATTTTCGCGCGGTGGCGATCCCGACAGGTGTGAGTGAGTGCGTGATCCGACCCGAAGACATGGGGCATCCCTACAACGGCCCTTGTGCCACGGGTTGGGTGGATCAGCGGTTTTTGGAGATGATCCAGTAACAAGTCGCGGAAGCGTAGACCAGAGACGCAAACAAAGCACATTGCAGTTTCCATTGTGACCAGCGGGGTAAAAAAAATGCGGAAAATCATGACCATTGCGGCCTTGCTGGCCGCAAACCAAGCCCATGCCTTTTGCGACGACGCCGTCCTGGAAACAGATGTGCTCTGTGTAACCGAAGAGGCCGAAGAAATTAAACTCTGCCGCACGGTACACCCGATGACCGAAATGGAGATGTTGACCCTTCACGTTGCTCCGGCGATCTCCGAGGGGCCGCTCAGTGAGGTGGCACGGGACATTCCGTTTGCGATGATGCTCGGGACAGGTGGCTATCCTTGGGACAGCTATGGTCTTACATTCTTGCACGAGGGCGGGCGCGCCGTGCTCAACCTGCGCCGCGCGATTGATGCCGTGGATAACAGCCAAGTTGAAATATCGCTCGATCTGTTCGGACGCGAGGCCGAACCGCAGCGCACTTTAACCTGTATGGTGCCCGCCCTGCGCGCCGAAATCGAAGCGCTGCTGACAGCACGTGGCATTGAGCCAAACGACGAGCGCACGGGCCCTTCCGCAGACAGCCGCCCCTTCTACATCCCGCGCCAACGACTGCCTGGAGATACGCCTTATGGCGGCTATGCCTGCCGCGAAGTCGGTCTGGTCGAAAGTAAGGAAGGCTCTGACGCGGGTCAAATTGCGCTTTACACCGCCGCCTTTGAGGACGCCGCGATCATGGGTTACGTCAGCCCCTACGACGCCACGGGAGCCTTCGAGTGCTGGAATGAAAACGGTTTCAGCGGCATCGTCTGGCCCGATAGGGACAAGCGCGGCGATGACCTTCCGTGGTCCATGCTCGATTTCGACGCCCGTCTGGCCGCCTGTGGCCTGAACAAGGCCAACTGGCCGCCGAATCTTGCATATGACGGCAAATGCTCCAGCGCATGGGTGACGTCCGGTTCGGTTGCTGGTTTCGGCGGCTGACGCAGGTGTCACTTTGAACTGCCACCTGCCGATCATGCACTTTGGCACCGCATCGCGCACGTACAGCGAACGACCGGTTTCCGCCCCGGACTGCCAGAACCTAACTCTGCTCTGCCGCTAATATCTGCGAAATAATCAACACTTCTGCTGACGTCACGCCATCAATGACAACATATGGACCAAGTTTATCCATGCTCAGCTCGATACGGACCCGTAACGCAGTTGATATCTTTTTGAGCACAGTATGACTGGCATGAAGCTTTAAAACCGTTGGTGGTCCGCTCTGTTTCCGCCCACTGGCGTTGTCTTCGGGTTTTTCTACTCTGCCCATTTTTGCCAGCTCCTTCAGATCTTTTTACCTTGTGCTTGCTTCAAACGTAATCAAAAGCCGCGCCGCCAATCGCTCTACCGCCCATGCGCGGTGCATTGAATGACATCCACAGGCACATCCGCAGGCCAATCAACATCAGCGCTGACCTGAGCGCTCATGTCAGCGCTGACAGTATGGACCACCGTTACGGACCGCGCCTGCCGTCGGCCCACGCCTCTACGATACGCCGTATCAGCTCTGGTCGACTGGGGAGGTCTTCTTCACCTCGGCGCGCTTCATCCAGGGCCGCTATCAGTTCAGACGGCATCCGAACCATAATCGGCTGTGTGTCGACTTTGGGTCGTCCGCGTGATTTCATAATATTACCTATTGACGTCATGATTTCTTAGTATCATATATAAACACGTCGGCACCGGAGCTGCAACTCCAACGCCGACGCTAACCACAATGATCGATAGGAGATCACAATGGCTGCTCAAACACGTACCATCCTTCATGCGGTGCCTGAACCGATTAATCACATGACCCGGCTTGACCGCTTGGAGTTTCGCAAGCTCCTGGACCTCTATTTCGCCGCGCTCCGGGCTGATTGGGTTTTCCACGAGACCCGGCAGAAACGCGGCACGCAAGCGGCAGCAGACCTTGCACATGCGGCTGCGTCGGGCTGGAGCGCTTGCACCGTTTCTTTGCTTGTCTTGCGCGATATGCGCACAGTGGACCCCGACCTGCGCGCCGCAGTTGAGATCTTACTCAAAACCTGCCCCGGCGAACTGCCGAGCAGCTGCGATCTGATGCGCTGCTCAACGGAGATGCTGGCACTTGCCAACAAGCAAAAAGGCTCCCGTTCTGGCCTTCTGGCTCTCTTGGACGAAGCATTCTGTTTGCTTGAGGCCCACTACGCCAATCACGCGTTGATCTCAGCGCAGCGCGCCGTTTAACGGCTAGGCCTCCAGCGCCGGTGCTCTCGAACAAGAGCATTGGGGCGCTCAGTTTTTCAAAATTTTCGCCTTCCCGAACACAGCGCGCCAGGCACTGTGTCAGAGGGCGTGCCTTTTCACGGAGTTTTATCAATGCCACTTAGCAAAGTTACGTATCCTTTCCCGATTGATGATGATTTCCAGCAAATTTTCAAAGGTGCAAGCCTGGATCATTGGAAAAAAGCCGCCATGCGGAATGGCTTTACCATTCTCGGCCGTGCAAAAGATCGGTTGCACGTGGTGCTGGGGTGCCAGTCGTGCGGGACAGCTACATTAAAACGCGTCAGCGTTGTGCTCGGCCACAAACCCGAATGTCCACACTGTATTCACACGCGTCGTGCCGCGGCAGCGCAGTCCATTGGTGCTACACTGATCGGCGCAGATCCTGATGGCGATCGGCACTACGGGCTTTTCGAACTCGACTGCGGCCATGTCGATCGGCGTCAATACCATCGCATTGAAACCGCCGCTGCCGGCGGTCACAAAGCAAGCTGTTCGATTTGCACCGAAGAACGCTATGCGGAGGAAGCGCAATGTCATAGCTGGACGCTGATGGGCCACGCTGCTCGGAAAGGGCCGAACTATCGCAACTACCAACACACTTGCGGGCATGCTCAAGATGTGGCCGTCGTGAACATGCGGAACGGTGACCTAGACTGCGCCGGATGCGGCGAAACCTGGTCTTCGAAGCCGAGTGAGATCTATATCCTCGCCTTCGCAATCCCGAATTTGCGTGTGATTAAGCTCGGCTACAGCAGCAACTCTGAGTGCCGCATGCGACAGGTCCAAATTGACCCCGCGCAGACATGCGGCTCGGTTCTGCGCAAGATCGATATTGAGACGGGTCACCGCGCGATCTGCTTGGAAAAAGCGCTCCACAGCCACATCCGCCGCAACCGCCCTGATCTGGTCGTACCGCCTGAGCTCTTCCGTGCTCACCTCCGCACGACCAGCGAGATTTATCACCGCCACGGGAAACCATATATCGAAGCGCTTCTCGATGCTGTCGCCAGCGGCTGGGACCCGCGCATCCAAGACGCCATCGCTGCCTGAGCGCGCGCGGAGGCTGCAGTCCTGCGGCCTCCCTCCCTTCATCTGGTGGACCCTATCTATGCCCCCCCGCCGTGCCCGCCAGTGCAACCGACAAAATCGAGCCTTTGCTTCGAGCAGCTCACATCAGAGCCGCCGAGATCATCGAAATGCAGCGCCCTCTCATCATCAAACTCGCAGAGGCTCTGCTGGCTGAACGGGAACTGCCCTCGGAGCGTCTGCAAGACATCTTGCAGGACAATCAACGTACCCGCCCGCCAAGCTAGGATGCCAGCTTCAGCACGGGCACTGGACGAGCAGAGGCGTGCTTTACCGGAAACTTCTGCGCGGGCTTAAGCTTGGACATGTCATCAAAAAACCGGGTGAGATCGACGCCTGTGTTTGCCAGTGCCGGAAAGACCCACCCGAAAACCCGGTGGGCGCGCGGAAAGCTCTTAAACAAAGCATAGGGTTGGTCGAAGGACATAAGGCCGATGAGCTTTTTGGAATACTTGTCGGCAGCCATCAGCAACGACATCATGATCAACCGCGCACCGGGCATATCGAGGAGCGCAAGGCGCTTGGACATTTGCGCCTGTTCCGGCGTCTTAAGATTTGCGCCCTGTGAAATCGCGTGCCGCGTCCAGAAATATCGCGGGTCATTGAAACTGCGAGTATTCAGAGTAGCAAATTGCGCAGTGGTCGCATCAATGGACTTGATCAACCGGTCGCCACTTGCCATGCTACGGCAAACCTGTGCGCCCTGCGGCGCGCGGTAATAATCCAGAACGTTGGACCCGAACGCAAACAAAGGATCACGCACGCCCAACAACATATTTGAGACCTTCATCTGCTCACTAGATGGCACGGCCCGAGACCACAGCGCATGGCCGACATAGATGGCTGGATTGGCATTGACGTGACGTGCCACGAGTTTGAAGGGTGTGTGCATAAGGGGCTCCTGTTCTCCCCATCAGTTTAGACCATCGACGTGAAGACACATATACGTCGGCACTCGATAATTGTGGATAACCGGACGAAGTACAGCATCATCGCTGGCAAACACTCACCGGGCTAAACCTACCGCGTTGACCTGCCACTGCAGTAGGCACGCATCGTCAAGTTGGTTAGGGAGCACCACCGGCTCAACTCGGCCAAAGCTCGTGTTACGCCCTCTGTTACAGATAATGCATTGAAATCATTGATGTAATTTCGACCGATTCACCGAAAATTGCCGAAATAGCCCCTCTGTTACAAGCATATTCAATAATATCAATGACTTAAGGAGCGTAACGCGTAACAAAAACATATGTCTTTATATAGAGACAACGACATGAGGAGATATGTCTGACTCCTATGTACACTTTTTCTATATTTCTGTTACAGATATCATTATATATATATTTACCAATGATTTCATAAGCTTAAGGGCGTAACAAAACCCGTAACGCACCTGTTACAGCGTTACACCATTGATATTTAACGATATTTTACATTATTCCGGCCAATTTTGGGGGGAAGTAGGGAAATTTCGACCAAAATGTCACGGCATCTGCCATAGCGTCGATAAGAGCGTCCTACAACTTTAGGTTGAGATTCTGGTCCGCAATCAAAAAATGTCGGATCATGTGCAAGATTGTGTTAGGTCATGCTTATTCATATCGGCCCGTGTTTTGCACCATAGCTTCCAGGCGAAGCGTTACCGATAAGCTGTCCTTTGAAAACCTCATCGAGGACAAGATTACCGGGTGCCGTCTGGAAGGATCCCAAAGCCACGAAGACCGCCTTATTCGAGACCAATCCATCACTGCGGATGTTGACACGGATCGCGTCTATTACCCAGCAGGCGAATCTGCAGGATGCTGCCGGCAGGGCATGAACACTATAGGATAGCAGGGTTCGGGGGGGCTCTGCCAGGCGGTGACCTCGTCCATCACGGCCTCGGTAATCGCCGATATCAAGCTGGGTGATGCCTTAAAGCCGTAAATCTCTTCGATGTGCCCTTGGATCTCACGGGTCGTCATTCCGCGTTCATACACGCTGACGATCTTGTGGTCGAACTCGGGAACGCGACGCTGATACTTGGCGATCAACAGCGGATCAAAGGTGCCGTTGCGGTCGCGCGGACTTTGCAATCGAAGGATGCTCACCATACGCTCGGTCAGCGTTAAGGGGCTGCACGGTTACGCCTGAATAAAGTCGACAACACTGTTTTCCTCGGCCGTTCCGCTGCCGTCGCTTTGTCCCCTCGCAGGGTTCGCTTTTCGCCAAATATCAACAGAGCCGGTGTCAGGATGAGGGTCAGAAGGGTCGCGACAACCAGACCGCCTACAATCGCGCTCGACAGTTCGGTCCAATACTGGGTCGACGGCGCGCCAAAGACGATTTCGCGCGTGAAGAAATTCAGGTTGGCCCCCAGCACCATCGGCATCAGGCCAAGCGCCGTGGTAATTGATGTTAGAAGTACGGGCCGAAGACGTTGTGCGCCTGTGCGCAAGGCCGCCTCGCGCGGGTTCATGCCAGAGGATCGTAGATCATTGTAGGTATCAATCAGAACAATGTTGTTGTTCACCACAATGCCCGCCAGCGCGATAATCCCGATGCCCCCCATCACAACGCCAAAGGGGCGCCCCGTGACGATCAAGCCAAGCAAAACACCCGCGACCGAGAAGATGATCGCGCTCATCACGACGAAGGCTTGGTAGAAGCTGTTGAACTGAAGAACGAGGATCACCAGCATCAAAACAATTGCCGACACGAAGGCACCAACAAGGAACACCATCGCTTCGGTCTGGTCCTGCGCTTCGCCTGCGAAGCTATAGCTGACCCCGTCGGGCAAATCTGCGGCGTCCAGGGCTTGTTGCAAAGCGGTCACCTGATCGTTGACCAGCAAACCGGGTGCGACATTTGCCTCTATCGTCACGACGCGCTTTTCATCAACCCGTGTGATCGTGCCCGTCCGTTCAACAGGCTCAAAG